>NZ_JBFUCU010000006.1:0-264643 GCF_056405075.1 Mesorhizobium sp. P2_A12 | reverse complement strand
CTGACCACGACCATGCCCTACATGAAGGTCGTCATCGACACGATGAAGGAAAAGGGCATCCGCGACGACTATGTCGTGCTGGTCGGCGGTGCGCCACTGAACGAGGAATTCGGCAAGGCCGTCGGCGCCGACGCTTATTGCCGCGACGCGGCGGTGGCGGTCGAGACCGCCAAGGACTTCATGAAGCGCAAGCATAACGTGCGGACTTGAGCACAGCAGTTCGGTCCGTGTTGTAACCGACAGCGCCGTCATGCACCCGGATGGCAAGATGGCCAGAATCGCTTGGCTCGAAGGGGGCTGAGGTCCGTATGCGCATCGAGTCGATCAAAGTCTATCAGGTCCTTCTGCCTGTCAAAGGCGGCGCCTACCGGATGGCTAGCGATACCGTGCAGAATCTGGATAGCACACTCGTTGAAGTGACCACCGAGGACGGACTGTCAGGCTGGGGTGAGACATGCCCGGTCGGCCCTGTCTATCAGCCCCAACATGCTCTGGGTGCGAGAGCGGCAATTGCCGAAATAGCGCCTGGACTCCTTGGTGAGGACACTGCGTCCATGCGCCGCCTCGCGAAAAGAATGGACGAGCGGTTGAACGGTCACAACTATGCCAAGGCGGCCTTGGACATAGCTCTCCTCGACCTCGCCGGCCTGCGGCTGGGCGTACCGGTTTCAACACTTCTGGGCGGTGCGCTCACCGATCGTGTGCCGTCTTACTACTCGACTATTGTCGGTGCACCGGACGAGACGGCGCGTATTGCCATCGACAAGGTCAAGGCCGGATACCCACGACTTCAGATCAAGATAGGCGGACGGGATCTCGAGCAAGATGTCGCCACCGTGCACAAGGTATGGGAAGCGGTTGGCTTCAAGGCCCGGATAGCAGTCGACGCCAATCGTGGCCTCACCGCCGCGGCGGCGCTGCACATCGATCGGCTTTGCCAGGCAATCCCGTTCGTGTTCGAACAGCCTTGCAACACCATGGAGGAAGTCGCGAGTCTCAAGGGACGCGTGACCCATCCGGTCTACCTCGATGAGAATGCCGAGGATTTGAATGCCGTCCTGCGGGCAGTTTCTTCAGGTATCGCGGACGGATTCGGATTGAAGGTCACCCGCCTTGGCGGCCTCACCAAGATGGTCACGGTCCGCGACCTGTGTGCGATACGATCGCTTCCGCACACCTGCGACGATGCCTGGGGTGGGGACGTCATCGCTGCGGCATGCGTGCACCTCGCCGCTACCGTCGAGCCGAGCCGTTTTGAGGGCGCCTGGATCGCGCAGGAATACATCGAAGGGCATACCGACCCCGTAAACCCCGTCGTCATCGAAAACGGGCATATACGCGTCCCTCAGATGCCAGGGCTCGGTGTCAAGCCTGAGCGTTCCCGGCTCAAATCGCCTGTCGCGACTTTCGGAGGCTGAGGATCCTGTGACGTTAGCGGCGATTGTATCTGGCTAGTATCGTCGGCAGTCAACCGCGGAAGTGCTTTTGCGAATCTCCAGAATGTCTGGCGGGGCGCCTTGGGCTGGCGCTCTAGGACTTCATGAGCCGCAAAAAAGCCGATATGCAGGATGTGTGGTATTGATAGCTTCAAGCCATCAGAAGCCGGAGATTCTGCATGAGACCGACAGTGCTCGTTGCCGTCCTTTCGATAGCCTTGCCCGCGGCCGCCGTCGCCGGACCAGCGTCCGACGCGGTGAAGTTCTTCTATGTGCCGGCGGTCAAATTCGAGGCCGACGAGCAATACCGGGATCGGTTCACCGAGCCGGTGACGAACTTGTTCAACCTGAACGACCAGGCAACGAAAAAGAACCCTGACGAGGTCGCCTGCATCGATTTCGATCCTGGCCTGGATGCGCAGGACTTCGATCAGAAGACTGTTTCGAAAACGCTGAAACTGGCCGAGAAGCTGGATGGTGACAGCGCCGAGGTTACAGCGTCCTTCAGCCTTTTTTCGGAAGGCGATGACTCCAAACGTGAGATGGTCTGGTCGCTCAAGAAGATCGGCGGCAAGTGGAAGATATCGGACATTGCCTCCAAGACCAGCGCCTGGAAGCTCAGCGCGCTGGAATGCACGGCCGGCCAGACGCCGGAGTAAGGCGATGGGCCGTCGCCCGTTCCTGGCACTGCCGGCTATTTGCCTGCTGGCGGCGGGTCTGAGCGGCGCCGCCGCGCAAGGGCTGTTCGGTGCGCCGCCGGCAAACGCGCCGGCTGACACCGCCCCGAGCGACAGCGGGGCGCCACCTGCAAATGCGCCCGGCGGTGCAGTGGAACCTGCGACGCCACCAGTTGCATGGCCGCCCAGCGAGCCCGCCGCGCCCATCCAACCGGGATCGCCGACAGCGGTGGTGCGGCCATTTTACGATCAGGTCGGGCTCGAACTCGATCCGGCGCAGCGCAGCCATTTCATCGATCCGGCGAAAACCGTTCTCGACAAGAGCGACGCCTTGCGCAAATCCGGACAGGGCGAATGCCTCGACCCCAACATGGCGCTCGACAACGCGAACTATGACAAGGCCGAGATCGACAAGAGCCTGAAGACGCTTGAAGCGATCAATGGCGACCAGGCCAAGGTCATTGTCGCCTTCGTCGTCGCCGACAACCCGCACCGGCTGGAATGGAAGTTCAGGAAGGTCGACGGCGACTGGAAGATATCGGACCTGTTGTCGGTGACCGGCGAATGGGCGCTCAGCCAGTATCAATGCGAATGAGCGGGAGACCAAAGCCACGTCGCGCTGAAACAAGTTCAGGCGACGCGCTTTAAGCCTTTGTTTTTAAGCATGTCGTTGCCCCAAAACCGGGGCCATCTTTGGCCGACACGTATTAGCCGCGCCCGCGATAGGGCGCCACTCCGGTATCCGGCAGCCAGGCACCTTCCGGCGGCGCGCCGGTCTGCCAGAACACGTCGATCGGAATGCCGCCGCGCGGGAACCAGTAGCCGCCGATGCGCAGCCACAGCGGCTTGGTTGCCGCCACGATGCGGCGGCCGATCATGACGGTGCACTCTTCATGGAAGGCGCCGTGGTTGCGAAACGAAGTCATGAACAGTTTCAGCGACTTCGATTCCACCAGCAGCCCATCAGGGGCGTAGTCGATGACAATATGGGCGAAGTCCGGCTGGCCGGTGACCGGGCACAGCGAGGTGAATTCCGGGCAGGTGAAGCGCACGATGGCCGGCGGGCCGTCGCCGCGCGTAAACGGCACGGTCTCCAGCACCGCCTGATCGGGGCTCTGTGGCGTCTCGACGTGTGCGCCGAGCTGGGTGAGGTTCTTGGTTGCGGTCATGGGCAGCATTCCTTCGAATTTTGCCGCTCATTAGCACCGGACCGAAAAGCGCGCAGCGGTTTTCGGATGAATCCGATGATTAAATGGGATCTGAACCATCGGACCGAAAAGTGCCCAGGCATCTTGGTGGCGCGCGGTCGGCCCTGCGTACGAGAGCCCGTGTACGTCGGTCAGACCGCGCGCCCGCACGTCATTGGCTTGTCGCCAGACAACGTACGATTCTATGAGTTGCTGCGTCTCAGACCATCCTGGCGACAGCCATGCACAGCACGGTGACGACCAGCAGCCACGCGGCAATGCGCTCGCCCGTCGCCATTCTGGCGCGCAGTTGCGTTTCGGTTTCCGCATTCGCACCGGCAAGCCGTCTGCTGGGCGCCCTGACCATGGCGCCGAGCACACCGGCGGCGGCGAAAGCGCTCAGGATGCCAAGCGCCAGCACCATTTCCATCGAGCCGAAATAGGCGCCGTGGAAGAAATACCAGAGCAGCGCTCCGGTCAGGAAAATCATGCCGGCCGCGCCCATTTGCGGCTGGATGAAGCGCTCGGCCCGGATATCGGGATCGCGCGCCAGCGTGATCGTTGTGCCTGCCCAGAAAACACCCGCCATGACGTGAAGGCCGATAACGACGATGTAGACATACTGCATGACCGGATCTCCTCTTTCGTCCGACATTGCCATATAGTTAGATATCTAACGGTTAGGTGTCAATGTATAAAACCAGGGCCAGTTCCATCGGCCTTTGCCTTGTTCTAGTGTCTTGTGATGACGCCTTTCGAACGCCCGCCAGTCGGCATGAATCTCGGCCGCACCGCCAAGCTTGTCGCCCAGGCGTTCGATGCTGCTTTGGTCGAAGCCGGCGGCACGCTGCCGGTCTGGCTCACTCTGCTGTCGGTCAAGTCGAGCAAGCTTGCCAACCAGCGCGAACTCGCCGGCATGATCGGCATTCAGGGCGCGACGTTGACCCATCACCTCAACGCGATGGAGGCGCAGGGCCTGCTGACGCGCCGCCGCGATCCCATCAACCGCCGGGTTCACCTGGTCGAGTTGACCGAGGCGGGAGAAGCGATGTTCGAGACATTGCGCAAGGCAGCACTTGTCTTCGACAAGCGGCTGCGGGTGGGGTTGTCCGACGAGCGGCTGGCGGAGTTCGCGCAGGTGCTGGCGGCCTTGCGGGCCAATGTGGAAAGCTAATGCATGTCGCCCAAAGGTGGCCCGGGTTTTTGGGACAACGACACGCATAGAGACGACAACTTAAAGCGCGTCGCCTGAATCCGGTTCCATGCGACGCGCCTTAAGGCAGGATGAGGCTCAGTCGTCGTAGCTCTTGATTGCCCCAAAGGTGTAGTGCCGCAGCTTCAGCGCGGTGATCAGATTGGTCAGCTTCGTCTTACCATCAAAGCTGTCCTGGAACATCTCGTCATGCATCAGCAGGATTAGCTTGCGCGGTTTGACGAAGCGGCCATAGCCGAACAGGTGATCGATCTCGCTGACCAGATGGTCGACGCTCTGCACCGGCTCGCCGCTGTCCTTGTGCACCCATTCGTGGTCCCAGCCGTAGAGATAAAACCCTGAGGCCGCGACAAACTCGTAGTCGGGCTCCTCGCGGCCCTCCTGGGCCAGGCCGAGCGAAGTGTCGTTCTTCGACATTGAGGGCAGCCTGAACACGTCGCGCCCCGGCAGCCGCGCGTGCACCACCGGCTTCAGGCCGAGCACCGCGTTTGCCCGCATCATGTCGGCGACGACGCCTTCGGTGTCGGCGTAGTAATGCTGGTAGCGGTTGTTGGCGTGGCTGTAGCTGTGGTTGCCGAGCGTCGCCAGCGGAAGCTGTTTGGCGCGCTGGACGAGCGCCCTGTTGGCGGCGCTCGCCTGCGCATGCATGCCGACCATGAACATGGTCGCCGGAACCTGCTCGGCTTCCAGCACGTCGAGGATGTTACTGGTGCCGTTCAGCGGGCCATCGTCAAAGGTGAGATAGATGGTGCGATCCGCCCCATGGGCGGGGAACGCAAAAATCAACAGTGCCGCCAGGACAATCCGAAACGATGTCATCACCCGCACTATCAGGTTGCGATGACGACAGGCCGCCATGTCCATGGAGGGTTGTCAAGGCGGGCTACGCCAGGCTTCGCTGCAGCACCGTCAGCTTGGCCTTCTTTGGCATCCGCGCCGTCAGCCATTCCAGCGCCTTGTCGTGCGGCATCGGGAAGGCGATGGAATAACCCTGCACCTGGTCGCAGCCGATCGCCATCAGCGAATCGAGCTCGGCCTCGGTTTCAGCACCTTCGGCAACGATCGAGATGCCAAGGCCACGCGCCAGCTCGGTGATGGCGCGCACGATCTTCGAGTTGTCGCCATTCTCATGGATATTCTGGACGAAGCGGCGATCGATTTTCAGCCGATCGATCTCGTTCGGGTTGACATGGCTGAGCGAGGCGTAGCCGGTGCCGAAATCATCAAGTTCAAGATGGACGCCGGCTGCCCTGATGTGGCGCAGTTTGGCGGCGATGCCGGTCTTCTCGTCGTCGAGAATGACGGATTCGACGATTTCCAGCGACAGTTTCTGCGGTGGCAGCCCGGCCTTTTCCAGCGTCTCGAACAGAAACGCATCGAAATCGTGCTCGCGCAGTTCGGTGCCTGAAACGTTGACCGCAAGCCGCCCGAAGGCGATGCCGGCGCGGTTCCATTCGGCGGCTTCGTTGATCGCCTTGGTGATGACGATGCGGCCGATCTCCGGCATGAAGCCGCATTTTTCGGCGACCGGAATGAATTCGCCGGGCGGGATCATGCCGCGCTCTGCATGGTTCCAGCGCACCAGCGCCTCGATGCCGCTGATCGTGCCGTTGGTCAGCGAGACCTGAGGCTGGAAAAAGACCTGGAACGCGCGGTCCGCGATGGCGACCTTGATGTCGTGCTCGAGCTGCTTGCGATAGTCGAGCTCGCGGCGCAACTCCTCGGAGAAGAACGAGAAGTTGCTGCCTCCCAGCTTCTTGGCGGAGTAGAGCGCCAGATCGGCGTGGACCAGCAGGTCCTGCGCATTGTCGGCGTCGACCGGGTAGACGGCGATGCCGGCGCTGGCGCCCGGAAGAATGGTCGTGCCCTGGAAGATGATCGGCTCGTTGATGTGGGCCAGGATGCGCCGCGCCAGCATGTTGATGTCTTCGGTGCCGCCGGCGCCGCCGAGGATCATGACGAACTCGTCGCCGCCCAGGCGTACGCACAGGTCCGATGCCCGGCAGGAATCGCGCATGCGCTGCGCCGTGACGACCAGCACATAGTCGCCGGCGGCGTGGCCGAGCGTATCGTTGATCTGCTTGAACCGGTCGAGGTCGAGCTGGACGACGGCAAGCCGCTCGCGACGCCGTTGCGAGCCCTTGATCAGCGTATCGAAATGATCGGTCAGGAACGTGCGGTTGTGCAGGCCGGTGAGTCCGTCATGCACCGCGATGAAGGCCATGGAATTGCGCGCGTCGATCAGCTCATGCGTCTTGCGCAGGATGGCGTTCGACATCGGCCTGAAGATGAAGAGCGCCACCAGCACGATGACCCCGAGGGTGGCGTAGAACAGCGTGCGGTGAAGCGCGAGCAGCTTCTCGGAGCGCTCGTCGGCATCGGCGCTGATGCGCTGCCCAAGGGCTGCGTAGCCCGACAAGGTCGCGTTGGCGACAGAAGCATCGAGATTGACGCGCTCGCCACTGCCCTTGTAGCCGTCACTGGCGCCCGTCAGCTGGGATTCAAAGGATGAAATCAGCCGCTTGCCATTGGCGACTAGGCCTACAGAGAAGTAATCGAGATGGAACGGCTTGGCGAACAGCACGCTCTCGGTCGATTTCGGGTCCAATCGGGCAGGCGACATCGGGTCGGCGTTGGTCTGCTCGAGCAGCAGATCGTAGTTCGTTTCGAACTCCGCCGTCGCCTGCTTGAGCGCGCTGACCAGCGCCGGCTGCTTGTCGCGCGTACCAGAACTCGTTGCACCGGCAAGGAAGACGATGCGCTGCGACAGGGTCTTTTGCGTGCTGACGATGTCGAGCAAGGTGTTGTTGTGCTGTTGGGTGGCCATCATCTGCTGCAGCAGGATGAAGGAGGCTATCACCATGGCGGCAATGATCAGCAGGGCCAGCCAGTAGCCAGCCTTGATCAGCAATGTGAGCTTGCCTGAAATGGTTTGCACCGGCTGCTGCGACATGTTGGGGGGCGGCCCTCTCGCCAACGGATTCTTGTTGCGAGGACCATTGGCTTGCAAACGTTAACAGGTGTGGAAATCGACAGCCGGACGGCGATGGGGAAACGCTTAAAGATCGCGAGATGGTTATCGGCTGGTTTAGCACTGTGTCGGCATTTGAGCGGTCGTCGGTCAGCACTGTTGCCGTGACGTCGCTTGCGCGGCCGCATGACGATGCATATCGGGACCGGCTGCCCACCGATCCGGTCGTTTTTGCGATGGATTTTTCGCGCGGGCCGGACGACAGTCGGCCCACATCAAATGGGGCCCGATCATGACCGCAGCATTTCTCTCTCACATCGACGGCGAACTCGCGGGGCTTAAATCGGCCGGCCTCTATAAATCCGAGCGGGTGATCTCTTCGACCCAGTCGGCGCAGATCGAGGTCGGCGGCCAGAAGGTGCTCAATTTCTGCGCCAACAACTATCTCGGCCTTGCCGACAGCGCCGACCTGCGCGCGGCGGCCAGCCAGGCGCTCGACCGCTATGGCTACGGCATGGCCTCGGTGCGCTTCATCTGCGGCACACAGGAGGAGCACAAGCAGCTCGAGGCGACGATTTCATCCTTCCTCGGCCTGGAGGACACCATCCTCTACGGCTCTTGCTTCGACGCCAATGGCGGCCTTTTCGAAACCCTGTTGGGGGAGGACGATGCGATCATTTCCGATGCGCTGAACCACGCCTCGATCATCGACGGCGTGCGGTTGTCGAAGGCAAAACGGTTCCGCTACGCCAACAACGACATGGCCGACCTCGAAGCACGGTTGATGGAGGCGAAGGATTGCCGCTTCCGGCTGATCGCCACCGACGGCGTGTTTTCCATGGATGGCATCATCGCCAATCTAAGGGGTGTCTGCGACCTCGCCGACAAGTACGATGCCATGGTGATGGTCGATGACAGCCATGCGGTCGGCTTCGTCGGCCAGAACGGCCGCGGCTCGGCCGAGCATTGCGGCGTCGAGGGCAGGGTCGACATCATCACCGGCACGCTTGGCAAGGCGCTCGGTGGCGCGTCCGGCGGTTACACATCGGGCAAAAGCCAAGTGGTCGACTGGCTGCGCCAGCGCTCGCGGCCCTATCTCTTTTCCAACACGCTGATGCCGGCGATCGCCGGTGCCTCGATCAAGGTGTTCGACCTGATCCGCAATGGCGATGCCTTGCGCGAACGCCTATATGCCAATGCAGAACGGTTCAGGTCGCAGATGGGCAAGCTGGGCTTCACGCTGGCCGGGGCCGATCATCCGATCATTCCGGTGATGCTTGGCGACGCGACGCTGGCGCAGGAGATGGCATCACGCATGCTGAAGCGCGGCATCTATGTCATCGGCTTTTCCTTCCCGGTGGTGCCGAAGGGCCAGGCGCGCATCCGCACGCAGATGTCGGCCGCGCATTCCAGTGCCGACATCGACCGTGCAGTGGAGGCGTTCGGCGCCGTCGGGCGCGAACTCGGGGTGATTTCCTGAAAAGCCGAAGTCGCAAAGCGCTTCCGGAACAAGAGATTCAAGGGACAAAAGCATGTCGAACATGATGAAGGCGCTGGTCAAGGCCAAGGCCGAACCGGGCATCTGGATGGAAGAGGTGCCGGTGCCGGAGATCGGCCCCAATGACGTGCTGATCAAGGTCAGGAAGACGGCGATCTGCGGCACCGACGTCCACATCTACAATTGGGACCAGTGGGCGCAGAAGACCGTGCCGGTGCCGATGGTGACCGGCCATGAATTCGTCGGAACGGTTGCCGATTTCGGCGCCGCGGTCACCGAATACAAGGTCGGCCAGCGCGTGTCGGGCGAAGGCCACATCGTCTGTGGCCATTGCCGCAACTGCCGCGCGGGCAGGGGGCACCTGTGCCGCAACACGCTCGGCGTCGGCGTCAACCGCCCCGGCGCCTTCGGCGAATATCTGGCGATCCCGCAGCACAATGTCGTGCCGATCCCAGACGACGTGCCGGACGAGATCGCCGCGATCTTCGATCCGCTCGGCAATGCCGTTCACACCGCCCTGTCCTTCGATCTGGTCGGGGAGGATGTGCTGGTCACCGGCGCCGGGCCGATCGGCATCATGGGCGCGCTCGTGGCGCAATGCGTCGGCGCGCGAAAGGTGGTCATCACCGATATCAACCCGGTGCGGCTGGCGCTGGCGAAAAAGCTTGGCGTGCAGCATGTCATAGACGCCTCGAAAGAAAAGCTGCGCGACGTCATGCCGGTGCTCGGCATGACCGAAGGTTTCGACGTCGGTCTTGAAATGTCGGGGGCGGCTCCCGCCTTCCGCGACATGATCGACACCATGAACAATGGCGGCAAGATCGCCATTCTCGGTATTGCGCCCACGGGCTTCGAGATCGACTGGAACAAGGTCATCTTCAAGATGCTGCATCTCAAGGGCATCTACGGCCGCGAGATGTTCGAGACCTGGTACAAGATGATCGCGCTGGTGCAGGGCCCGCTCGATGTTTCCGGGCTGATCACGCATCGCATCGGCATCGACGACTTCCAGACCGGTTTCGATGCAATGCGCAGCGGCAGTTCCGGCAAGGTGGTGATGGACTGGTGACGCAGTTATTTTTTCGTCACCTGAACTTGGACTGGAACGCTGAGCCCAACGCTCCCGATGTAGAGCTGACGGTTGAGGGTGACACGGTTCAGCTTGTATTTCTCTTGAATTCTTGGGCCTATGACGCGAGCAAGGGAGAGACGGGAACCCTTCGTTTTCATCGGCTGCAGCCGATGGCGATGGGACCTCACGAACGATCACGCTTGGTTTGCAGGGAAAGGCCTCTACGGCAAGCAAGCTCCAAAATGGGGCGAGTTCTACGAGGTGGTCGGCGATAGTCGGCCCATTGGCGAAGACGACTGGGAAGTTCTGTCTCCAGACGGACCTAAATCGCGGCAATTCCTGTTCTATTTTCGCGATGACACCATCGAAGTCATTGCTGAAGACTGGTCGCTAACCCGACAATTGCCAAGCGCCGACTAGTCTGTTCGTTCAGGGTGACTTACTCCCACGCGAGCTTCCAGTGTGGCCAACGCTGTTTTAATTGCCGAGCGGTCGCCATTGCTCAGTTTCTCCAGCAAGTCCCGCTCGAACGCCTTCGCCAGCGGCACCATTTCGCGATAGGCCGCAAGCCCCGCCTTGGTCAGCGTCAGATGCTCGACGCGGCGGTCGTTTTCATCGGGAGTGCGCGTCAGCCAGCGCCGCCTTTCGAGTTCGGCAACGGCGCGTGACACCTTGGTCTTGTGCATGGCCGATTGCTCGCCGAGGGCTGTCGCCGTCATCGTGCCGTGCTGGCCAAGCCCGGAAAGAGTGCGCCATTCCGGGCGGGTCAAGCCATGGCTGTCTTTGTAAATCCCTGCGAATTCCCGGCTGACGGCGTCGGCCAGGCGATAGAGCCGGTAGGGCAGGAAGTTTTCCAGATCGAGGATTTCCATGGTCGCACATCCCGGCAGCAGCCTTGGCATTGATAGTTACATTTTCGATGGTTACAAATGAAACCAGTTTGGTCAATTCCGGGAGGAAGCGATGGCCTTTTCCTACATGCCGGGCTTCGGCAACGACTTCGAAACCGAAACGCTGCCCGGCTCGCTGCCGCAGGGGCGGAACTCGCCGCAGCGGCCGGCCTACGGCCTCTATGCCGAGCAGCTTTCCGGTTCGCCCTTCACCGCGCCGCGCGGCACAAATGAGCGCTCCTGGCTCTATCGGATCCGCCCGAGCGTGAAGCACACCGGCCGCTTCAAACCGGCGAACTATCCATTGTGGAAGAGCGCCCCCAATGTCGGCGACCACGAGTTGGCGCTCGGTCAGTACCGCTGGAACCCGGTGCCGATGCCGAAGGAGCCGACGAATTTCATCGCCGGCATGCGCAGCATCACCACCGCCGGCGACGTGCTTGGGCAAACCGGCATGGCGGCCCACGTTTATGTCGCCAACCGCTCGATGGTTGACGACCATTTTTTCAACGCCGATGGCGAGTTGCTCATCGTGCCGCAGGTCGGCGCCTTGCGCTTCGTCACCGAGATGGGCGTCATCGAGCTTCGGCCCGGCGAGATCGCCGTGCTGCCCCGTGGGCTTGTCTTCAAGGTCGAACTGGTCGATGCCGAAGTGCGCGGCTATGTCTGCGAGAACTATGGCGCCAAGCTGACCTTGCCGGACCGCGGCCCGATCGGCGCCAATTGCCTGGCCAATCCGCGCGATTTCAAGACGCCTTGCGCCTGGTACGAGGACAAGGAGACACCGTGCCGGCTGACGGTGAAATGGTGCGGCAACTTCCATGTGACCGAGATCGGCCACTCGCCGCTGGACGTCGTTGCCTGGCACGGCAACTACGCACCCTACAAATATGATCTGGCGACGTTTTCGCCTGTCGGCGCCATCCTGTTCGACCATCCCGATCCGTCGATCTTCACCGTGCTGACGGCCCCGAGCGGCGAGGAAGGCACCGCCAATATCGACTTCGTCATCTTCCCGCCGCGCTGGCTGGTGGCCGAAAATACGTTCCGGCCGCCCTGGTATCACCGCAACATCATGAGCGAGTTCATGGGACTGATCCACGGCCAGTACGATGCCAAGGAGGAGGGCTTCGTTCCCGGCGGCATCAGTCTGCACAATCTGATGCTGGCCCATGGGCCTGACTCGACAGGTTTCGAAAAAGCCTTCCGCGCGGACTTGAAACCGGTCAAGCTCGACAACACCATGGCCTTCATGTTCGAGACCCGTTTTCCGCAGATGCTGACCCGCTACGGCGCCGAACTCGAAACCCGGCAGGACAACTACATCGACTGCTGGGCCGACCTGAAGAAGCGCTTCAACGGCACACCCGAGGGCGACTGGTCTTGAGCAGCGAGTCCATGCGGGACCGGCTGGTGCTTTTGGGCTCGAAGGGCGGCCCGGCGCTGCGGCCGGGTGGCCCATGGCCAAGCTCGTCGCTGCTGCAGATCGGCGGTCGCAGCATTGTCGTCGACTGCGGACTTGGCGTGACGCGCGCTCTGGTCGACGCCGGCATCGGGCTGAAGGCGCTCGACCTGATCTTCGTCACGCATCTGCATTCCGACCATGTGCTGGAACTCGGGCCACTGATCCACACCGCCTGGACGGCGGGTCTGGCCACGCCCGTCGGCGTGTTCGGTCCGCCCGGCACCGGCCATTACTGGCGGCGCTTTTGCCAGGCGATGGATTTCGACATCGAGATTCGCATCGTCGACGAGGGCCGGCCGGATATTCGCGAACTGGTTTCGATCAACGAATTCACCGAAGGCTTGATTGTCGAGCAACGCGGCCTCAAGGTTTCCGCTCTACGCGTCGACCATCCGCCGGTGACCGACTGCTTTGCGCTGCGCTTCGAACATGACCGGAAAAGCGTAGTGTTCTCCGCCGATACGGCGTTCTTTCCACCACTCGCCGATTTTGCCAAAGGCGCCGACATCCTCGTCCACGAAGCCATGCTGGAGGAAGGCATCGAGCGGCTGGTGGCCAAAACCGGCAATGGCGCGGGGCTGCGGGAACATCTGCTTGCCAGCCACAGCTTTGCCGAGGAAGCCGGGCGCATCGCAAGCGATGCCGGCGTGAAGAGGCTGGTGCTCAACCACCTCATTCCGGCCGACGATCCCGGGATCGTCGAGGCCGACTGGATCGCCGCTGTCAGGAAAACATGGGGCGGCGACTTGACGATCGCTCGCGACGGCCTTGTTGTGGAGTTAAGCAGCGAGAAAGCTGCACAAGGAGAGGAACCCGCATGAAGCTTGCCACACTGAAGGACGGGACGCGCGACGGAAAACTCGTCGTCGTCTCGCGCGACCTGACACGCTTCACCGACGCCTCGTTCCTGGTGCGCACCCTGCAGGCAGCGCTCGACGACTGGCGCCGTATCGCCCCGCATCTCGCGACAATAGCGGAATCGCTGGAAAACAATGCGATGCCGTCGGAGCGCTTCCATGAGCATGATGCGCACTCACCGCTGCCGCGCGCCTATCAATGGGCCGATGGCTCGGCCTATGTGAACCATGTCGAACTGGTGCGGAAAGCGCGCGGCGTCGAGATGCCGGCGAGCTTCTGGACCGACCCGCTGATCTACCAGGGCGGCTCGGATTCCTTCATCGCGCCGCGCGACCCGATCCGCATGGCTGACGAGGCCTTCGGTATCGACATGGAAGGGGAAGTCGCCGTTATCGTCGACGATGTGCCCATGGGTGCCAGCCTCGATGAGGCGCGCGCCGCGATCCGGCTGGTCATGCTGGTCAACGACGTGACGCTGCGCGCACTCACCGGACCGGAACTCGCCAAGGGTTTCGGGTTCTTTCAATCCAAACCCTCCTCGGCGTTTTCGCCTGTCGCGGTGACGCCGGACGAGTTGGGCGACGCCTGGGATGGCGGCAAGGTCAGTCTACCGCTGCTCGCCGATCTCAACGGCAAGCCGTTCGGCCGCGCCAATGCGGGCGTCGACATGACCTTCGATTTCCCGGCGCTGATCGTCCACGCCGCCAGGACAAGGCCGCTGGCCGCCGGTACGATCATCGGCTCCGGCACCGTGTCCAACAAGCTCGACGGCGGGCCGGGCAAGCCTGTCTCGGCTGGCGGTGCCGGCTATTCCTGCATCGCCGAACTGCGCATGATCGAGACCATTGTATCAGGCGCGCCCAAAACGCCGTTCCTGCGCTTCGGCGACACGGTGCGCATCGAGATGAAGGACAGGACGGGTCATTCGATCTTCGGCGCCATCGAGCAGAGGGTCGAGAAATACGAGAGGTGAGGGAATGACGGGGGAAGCATTCTATCTGCTGGCCGGCGTCTGGGCGCTTGCCATATTGGCTGTGTTCATCCTGGCGATCCGGCTGAGCTACCGCATCGAGGCGCGCTCGCCGGACCTGACGAACCGCAGCGGCTTTCCGCGCAAGGCGATGATGTTCCACACCATCACCAACATGAAAGTCGCGCGGGACGAGGAAACACAAGGCTTGCGGCGGCGCATGAACAGGCTGTTGCTGATCGTTCTCGCCGGATTTGCGGTTATGTGGGCGGGTCTGTATCTGGTTCGGTCGGCCGGATGACCCTGTTGGACCACCTGCGCCGCATGGCCGGCAACAATCTCTGGTCGAACGATCGGCTGTACCGTGCTGTTTTGCAGCTCAAGCCCGGCGAATTCGCAGCCGAACGCACCAGTTTCTTCCCGTCGATCGAGGCAACCCTCAACCACATCCTTGCCGTCGATCTTCTCTATCTCGATTTTCTCGAAGAGGGCGGGGTCGGTGCCGCCGCCCATGACGATTTCGTGCCGATCGACGAGCCGCAGGCGTTGTTTGCCGCCCAGGTCGCCGCGGACCGTCGCCTGATCGCTTTTTGCGACCGGCTCTCGGCGGCCGATCTCGATCGTCAGGTCTTCACCGACCGGCGCGCGGACGGCATGATCCCCGAACGCATCGGCGACATCCTCGCGCATGTCTTCCTGCATGACATCCACCATCGCGGCCAGGTGCACGCGATGCTCTCCGGCACGTCGGTCGCGCCGCCGCAGCTCGATGAATTCCTGCTCGACTACGATGTGAATCTGAGGAAAGAAGAGGTCGAGCGGCTGGGCCTCAAGATCTGATTTGGCGCATGACCCGAAACCAGGGGCATGCACAGTCCGCTCGACCTGAAGCCTACTCCGCCGCTTGAACCTTGATCACGCCGCGCTTGATCTGGTCCTGCTCGATCGATTCGAACAGGGCGCGGAAATTGCCCTCGCCAAACCCGTCGTCGCCTTTTCGCTGGATGAACTCGAAGAAGATCGGCCCGATCACGGTTTTCGAAAAGATCTGCAGCAGGATCTTGGTCATGCCGCCGTCGACCACGCCTTCGCCGTCGATCAGGATGCCGTGCTTCTTCATCCGCTCGATCGGCTCGTCATGCCCATTCACGCGGTCATAAGACATGTCGTAATAGGTTTCCGGCGGGCCGGGCATGAACTTCAGCCCGTTTTCGGCTAGCCTGTCGGTGGCGGCGTAGATCTCGTCAGTGCCCACCGCAATGTGCTGGATGCCTTCGCCATTGTACTTCTTCAGATACTCGGCGATCTGGCTGGTCTCGTCCTTGGACTCGTTGAGCGGGATGCGGATCTTGCCGCAGGGCGAGGTGATGGCGCGGCTGACCAGGCCGGTGATCTTGCCGTCGATGTCGAAGAAATGGATCTGCTTGAAGCCGAACAAATTGCGGTAGAAATCCCACCATTTGTCCATCTGGCCGCGATAGACATTGTGGGTGAGGTGGTCGAGAAAATAGAAGCCGACGCCTTGCGGCCGCGAATCGCGAGCGCCGAGCCACTCGAACTCGGCATCGTAGGCCGAGCCCTTCTTGCCATAGGTCTCGATGAAATAGAGCAGCGAGCCGCCAATGCCGACGATGGCCGGCACGTCGAGCGCCTTGTCAGTGCCTTCGTAAGGCGTGGCGCCCTTGGCAACGGCGTGGTCGAAAGCGTGCTTGGCATCGACCACCCGCCAGGCCATCGATGCAGCACAAGGGCCGTGCTTGTCGGCGAACTTCATCGCATGTGAGCCCGGCTCGGCATTGACGACATAGTTGATGTCGCCCTGGCGCCAGATGGTGATGTCTTTCGTGCGGTGCTTGGCCACCGCGACATAGCCCATGCGGGTGAACAGTTCGGCGAGCTTTTCCGGCTCCGGATGCGCGAACTCGACAAACTCGAACCCATCCGTGCCGGCGGGGTTGTCCTTGCTGATCTTGGCGGGCGGGGCGTCGTGCGGGAAGGGGCCCATGATAATCCTCTGGATGTGGCTTGGCCTGAAACGGCCACCTGAGGCCATCATAGCGCGGAGCCGGCGCATGGTGCTTGCATTCAAACGCTTGAAATGATCAGTTCATGCGCAAAGCGTGCACGAAAGGGTAGAAATCCATGGATGAGACGCGCATTGATCAGTTTGACCGCAAGATAATGGCGCTGCTGCAGGGGGATGCGGGGCTGACCAACAACGATTTGTCGGAGCGGGTGAACCTGTCGGCGTCACAATGCTCGCGCCGCCGCCAGCGGCTGGAGGAGGACGGCTACATCAAGGGCTATCACGCCGTGCTCGACCGCGACAAACTCGGCTTTTCCCTGGTCAACGTCATCTCGGTGACGTTAGCCACCCACAATCGCGACAATGCAAGGCGCTTCGGCGAACTGGTGGCGCGGCTGCCCGAGGTGCAGGAGGCGCACGCGCTGACCGGCGAGATGGACTATATCCTGAAAGTGGTGACGCCCGACCTGAAGTCGCTATCGGAATTCGTCAACAGCGTACTGCTGCCGCACGAATCCGTGCAGCATGTGAAGACGGCGATCGTGCTTGAGACGCTGAAGGAAACCGGCGCGCTGCCCATTTGAACTCTTCGGTGGGGGGCCTGCGCTAGAATGGAATTGGTGAACCATGTCCAACTTTCAGCTTGCCGGCATAATCCTCTTTCTGGTCGGGCTAGTGCCGTTCACAATCGGCGGCCTGATCTTCCTACGCTACGATTACCCGAATTGGAACGCGTCGCTTTTGCGCGATACAAGTTGGTCATGGCGGGATCGTAAGATAGGTTTTGAGGGCATCCTGGCCCATCCGAAGTCCCGCTGGTGGTGCGGGATTGGCTTTTCATTCGGTATCTCGGGTTTTGTCTTGCTGGTGGTGAGCACGATCCCACTTGGCACGCTCGTGCCTTTCATCGCTCTTCTAGCGCTGCTTTTTGGCATCCGAAGCTTCGTTGCCAAAGGGCGCCGATAGACTCACGTTGATCAGTCCGATCTAACCCTTCGACTGCTGGATCAGCCCGTAGAGGTTGGTGCAGCGCGCGCCGGAGCGGCAATAGGCGAACACCGGGCCTTGGAGCTCGTCGAGCGCCTCGGCTTGATCCTCGACATTCTCGGCCGTGATCTGGCCGCTGATGACGGGGATGTAACGGAAGGCCATGCCAGCGGCCTCGACCGCGGCTTTGAGTTTGTCGGCCGAAGGCTGGCCGGGCTGCTCGTCATCGGGCCGGTTGCAGATGACGCTCTTGAAGCCGGCTTCCTTGATGGCGGCGACATCTTCGGGCTGGATCTGGCCCGAGACCGAATAGTCTTCGCTGATTTCGCGGTATTCCATGGCAGTATCCTCGCAATCTGATTTGGCGAGAAGTCTTGCCACTCTCCGGCGGAACCGGCAACACCCATCAGGTAGAATCCGGCCGAGCTTGTCTCAGCCCGGCCGGATGGAATGACGGGCCGCGTCAGCTGCCGAGGATGGCGCCTTTGATCTGGCGGATGTTGTTGTGCATCATGTCGATATAGGTCGAGGCCGGGCCGTCGGGCTGCGACAGCGCATCCGAATAGAGCGTGCCGCCCACCTTGATACCGGTCTCGCTGGCGATCTGCTCGATCAGGCGCGGGTTGGTGATGTTCTCGACGAAAATCGCCGCCGCCTTGTCCTGCTTCACCTGGTCGACCAGCTTGGCGACATCGGCGGCGGACGGTTCGGAGTCGGTCGAGATGCCTTGCGGGGCGAGGAAGGTCAGGCCGTATGCGTGCTCGAAATAGCCGAAGGCGTCATGCGATGTGATGACGACGCGCTTCGCTTCGGGGATCGACTGGATCGCGGCCTTCACTTCGCCTTCGACGGCGTCGAGCTTCTTGGTGTAGGCGGCGGCATTTGTCTGGTAGCTGACGCAGCCGTCGGAGTCGGCGGCGCAGAATGCGTCGGCGATGTTCTTCACGTAGATCTTGGCATTGGCGATCGACTGGAATGCGTGCGGATCGGTGACCGTCTTGCCGCCGCCGGTGCCGGCACCTTCGCCGGCGTCGGCGTCGGCGAATTCAGGCTTGAAATCGATCGGTGTCACGCCCTTGGTCAAGGTGACGATCGACGCCTTGGTGGCGCTGGCATCGACCAGCCGCTGCAGAAAACCCTCGAAATGCAGGCCATTGACCAGCACGATGTCGGCGTTGGCCATCGCCACCGCGTCAGCCGGGCTCGGCTCGTAGACGTGGGCATCGCCGTCCGGTCCGACGATCGTGGTGACATCGATGCGCTCGCCACCGACATTTTTGGCAAAATCGGCAATGACGGTGAAGCTGGCCACCACTTTCAGCGGTGCCGCGAAAGTCGGCGAGACGCCAATGGCGGTTAATGTTATAACGCTCATCGCGAGGGCGGCACGGATCGATTTCAGCATGGACGGGTCTCCTTCTTGGGGCGGGGGATCAGGCCGTTCTGTGACGGTGATGGACAATGCGGGCGCGCAGGATGCCGCGCGTGCCGAACAGGATCGAGGCGAAATAGACCACGCCGGCCGATAGGATGATGGCCGGGCCGGACGGCAGCGACGCGTGATAGGACAAAAGCAGTCCGGCGATGCAGGAGGCAAAGCCGATCAGCACCGCCAGCACGCACATCGGCTCGACGCGCACGGTCCAGAAACGGGCGGCTGCCGCCGGCAGCATCATCAGTCCGACCGATAGAAGCGTGCCGAGCGCCTGGAAGCCGCCGACGAGATTGAGCACGACGAGGCCGAGGAAGATGAAATGCACCGGACTGCCGAGCCGGCTGACCGAGCGCAGGAACAGCGGATCGAGGCATTCGGCGACCAGCGCCCGCCAGAAGATGGCGAGGCTGACCAGCGTCACGGCAACAATGCCGCCGATCAGCGTTAGCGCTTCGTTATTGAGCGCCAGCACGGTGCCGAACAACACATGCATGAGATCGACGCTGGAGCCGCGGATCGACACCATCAGCACGCCGATGGCGAGCGAAATCAGATAGAAGGCCGCCATCGAGGCATCTTCGCGCTGGATGGTGAAGCGCGAGACGGCGCCGGCGCCGAGCGCCACGATGACGCCGGCGATCAGGCCGCCAATGGTCATCGGCAGGATTTCCAGGCCATAGAGCAGGAAGCCGGCGGCGGCGCCCGGCAGGATGGCGTGCGCCATGGCGTCGCCGGACAGGCTCATGCGCCGCAGCATCAGGAACACGCCGACCGGGCAGGCGCCGAGCGACAGCATCAGCGAACCGATCAGCGCCCGCTGCATGAAGCCGAAATCGGCGAAGGGCGCGATGAAGAGACCGTAAAGCGTGTCCATCAGGCAGCCCTCGGTCCGCCATCGTGGTGGTGCTCATGATCATGAGCGTGGCCATGATGGTCGTGATCGTGACCATGAGCGTGCCCGTCTGGCTCGCACCAGGGCGCATTCTCTTCCCAGGCTTCGTGGAAGCGGCGGGCGCGCAACAGATTCTCCGGCTTCAGCGTCTCCCTGGTCTCGCCCCAGGCAATCGGCTGGCGGGCAAGCAGCAGCGTTTCGGGGAAATTCTGGCGCACCAGATCCAGATCGTGAACGACGACCAGGATGGTGCGTTCCTCCCCATGCCAACGCTTGATCAGTGCGATCAGGTCGCCGACCGTCTTGGCGTCGACGGCGTTGAACGGCTCGTCGAGCAGGATGAGGTCGGCGTCTTGCAGCAAGACCCGCGCAAACAGCGTGCGCTGCAACTGGCCGCCTGACAACGTGTCGATCGGCCGCTTTTCGAAGCCGCCGAGACCGACGGCCATCAGCGCCTGGCTGACGGAATCGCGATCTTCCCTGGTATGGCGGCCGAGCAGGCCGCGCCGTGGCCACAGGCCGAGCGAGACCAGGTCAACCACCCGCGCCGGGAAGGAGCGGTCGAGTTCCGATTGCTGCGGCAGATAGGCGGCACGCACGCCGGGCGCGCGGATGACCTCGCCGGCCATCGGCTTTAGGACGCCGACAATGCCTTTCATCAGCGTCGATTTGCCGGAGCCGTTGGCGCCGACCACGGCAGTCAGCGAGCCTTTGCGAATCGTACCGTCAAGATGATGGATCGCCGGGTGGCTGCCGTAGCCAAGCGTCAGGTCGCGAAAGGTCAGGCAGGTATTTGTCATTCTGCGATCCGTGGGGCAGCGGAATCCGGCTGCTGGCAGCCGCCGATTGGGTATGTGATGTTATTACATTAGTCAACAAGCCAATCGGGCGGAATTACGACTGCCGGGTCAACTTGCCGTGTGTGGACATCAGACGCCCTTGGCCCAAGGGGATTTGACCGGGCGACCTTGCCCGAAGCCGGCCGCAACTCTAAAGAAGCGCGACCACAAAGGAAGGAACCTCCCATGAGCATTCGTCGCATCGATGTTGGCCCGCGCATGAGCCAGATCGTCATCAACGGCAATACCGTCTATCTGGCCGGCCAGGTTGGTCAGCCGGGCGGCAATGTCGCGTCGCAGACCAGGGATGTCCTGGCGACCATCGACGAACTGCTGGCCAAGGCCGGTACGGACAAGACCAAGATCCTGCAGGCGATCATCTGGCTGGCCGACATGAGCACCTTTGCCGAGATGAATGCCGAATGGGACAAGTGGGTGCCGCAAGGCAACACTCCGGCCCGCGCCACCGGCGAAGCAAAACTCGCTGGACCGGAATACCTGGTCGAGATCATTATTACCGCAGCGGTTTGAGGCGCAGCGCTTCACCTTCTCCCCTTGTGGGAGAAGGTGTGGTGCTACCCCTGCGACGGCCTGAATCGCGCCACCAGCGTGTGGTTGTCGGCGGCGTAGGTGAAGCGCACATGGGTGACCGGGTGTTCGGCGCTCCATGTCCGCCGCTCGACCACCAGGCAGGGCGCGCCGGCCGCGATGTCGAGTGCTGCCGCGACGTGCTTGTCGGCGCCGACCGCACGGATGCGGTGCTCGGCTTCGCTCCACGGCACGCGGCCGATCAGCCACGGGCTGGGTGCGATGGCCAGGAATTCCTCGTCGGCCGCCTCGGGCACTGCGGTCAGGTTGATTAGCCGCTGCTCGTGCGCGAACGGCCGCTTGCCGGCGAAATGCCGGCATTCCAGAGCCAGCACCGGGCCGGCGGCACCGAGCTCCAGCAAAGCGCGATCGTCGGCGTCGCTGCGTCTTTTGTGGCGCGCCACGCGCTCGTAGCGATAAAGCAGGCCGAGTGCTTCGACCTCGACCCGGATGTCATGGATCTCCAGCACCGCCGCTTGCGACTGCGGTTGGCGGACGAAGCTGCCGGAGCGGCGCCGGCGCTCGATCAGTCCCGCCTTGGCAAGCTGCGACAGCGCCTTGTTCACCGTCATGCGCGAGCAATTGTATTGCGCGCTCAGTTCGTGCTCGAACGGGATGCGGTGGCCGGGCGCCCAGGCGCCGGACAGGATCTTTTCGCTGATGTCGGACAGGATGCGCTGGTGCAGCGAGGAGCCGCCTTCCGCATCCGCTGTCTCGATCATGCTCATGCCGAAAGTGCCCTCATCACGCTGCGAAACCGCTCGGCGATGGCCTCTCGCCTTGCGTGCCGGCCGCCGCTGACCTGTTTGTTGCCATGCACCCAGACGCAGTCGACCTTGCTGCCATTGGCGAAGATCCAGGCATCGAGGATCGCGTCACCGGTCTTGCCGGCCAGCGAGGGGTGATTGCCGTCGAGCGAGACGAGATCGGCGGATGCGCCCGTGGCGATTTGTGAGGCGCCGGCCCCGAGGGCGGCACTGCCGCCATCGAGCGCGGCATCGAAAAGCGCGCGTCCGGTCGAGCCGCCGGCCACCGCCAGCACATTGCGGGCGCGGTGCGCAAGGCGCTGCGAATATTCGAGCTGCCGCAATTCGTCGGGCAGGCCGATCAGCACATTGGAATCGGAGCCGACGCCGAAGCGGCCGCCATGCTCCCCGAATAGCGGCGCTGCAAAAGTGCCGTCGCCAAGATTGGCCTCGGTGATCGGACAAAGGCCGGCGATCGCGCCGCTTTTCGCCATCCCGACCGTTTCCGCATCGGTCATGTGCGTGGCGTGGATGAGGCACCAGCGTTGGTCCACTTTCGCATTGGCCAGCAGGAATTCGACCGGTCGCGCGCCCGACCAGGCAAGGCAATCCTCGACTTCCTTCACCTGCTCGGCGACGTGGATATGGATCGGCCCATCCGGCGCCATGGCGGCCACTTCGGACAATTCCTCAGCTGTCGCGGCGCGCAGACTGTGCGGAGCGACGCCGACAACAGCTTGATTCAAAGTGCGAACGCATTCCCGGCTTTTCTCAACAAGCCTGGAGAAGCGATTCACATCGTTGATGAAACGCCGTTGGCCTTCGTTTGGCGCAGCGCCTCCAAAAGACGAGTGCGCATAGAACACCGGAAGCAGCGTCAGGCCGATGCCGGTTTCGCCGGCCGCCGCTGCGATGCGCTCGGCCATTTCGCTAGGGTTGGCATAGGGTTTTCCGTCGCGGTCGTGATGCAGATAGTGAAATTCGCCGACGCGTGAAAAGCCGGCCTCCAGCATCTCGACATAGAGCTGCGCGGCAACCGCCTCGACCTGGTCGGGTGTCATCGACAGGGCGAAGCGGTACATCACCTCGCGCCAGCTCCAGAAACTGTCGGCGGAGGGCCCGCGAAGCTCGGCTAATCCCGCCATGCCACGCTGGAAGGCATGGCTGTGCAAATTGGGCATGCCGGGCAGCAGGATCGTGTTGCGATCGTCGCCGGCCACGGCCATGGCTCCCGGTTCGACAGTGGTTATGCGCCCATTGGTGAAGGTGATCCGCACATTGCTGTTCCAGCCATTGGGAAGGAGCGCCTGTTCCGCGAAGATGTCAGTCACTTTTCTCTCCGGTTCCCTGTCTCATATGCGATGATGGCACTTGCAGTGCGTTTCAATATGTATATACATAATCGCCACCGATTGAAACGGAAAAGATGATGGCTGCAGAGAGCAAAAGCCGGGCAGGGGGTCTTCGCTTGTGGCGCAATGCGCGTCTGGCGACCATGGCCGAGGCGGCCGCCGGACTTGGTGTCGTCGAACACGGCGCGGTCGCCGTGCGTGACGGCCGCATTGTCTACGCCGGCCCTGAATCGGGCATGCCCGCAACGCTTGCCCAAGGTGCTGAGACGATCGATTGCGAGCAGCGCTGGATCACGCCCGGCCTGATCGACTGCCATACCCATCTGGTCCATGCCGGCAACCGGGCCAATGAATTCGAGATGCGGCTTGCCGGCGCCACCTATGAAGAGGTCGCCAGGGCCGGTGGTGGCATTGTCTCTTCGGTCAAATCCTCGCGGGCCGCCGGCGAAGACGATCTAGTCGCGCAATCGCTGCCGCGCCTCGATGCACTGATCGCCGAGGGCGTGACCACTGTAGAAATAAAGTCGGGCTACGGGCTCGACCTGGAAAACGAAAAGAAGTCGCTGCGCGCCGCACGGCGGCTGGGCGGTGAGCGGCCGGTGACGATCCGCACGACTTTCCTCGGCGCCCATGCGCTGCCACCGGAAGCCAAAGGCGACAAGGACGCCTTTATCGAGCTGGTCGCAAGAGAAATTCTCCCGGCGGTTGCCGCCGAGGGGCTGGCCGATGCCGTCGACGGGTTTTGCGAAGGCATTGCCTTTTCTCCGGAGCAGATGGCGCTCGTGTTCGATGCCGCCAAGGCGGCAGGCTTGCCGGTCAAGCTCCACGCAGACCAGCTCTCCAACCTGCATGGTGCCGAACTTGCCGCCCGCTATGGTGCGCTGTCGGCCGATCATCTCGAATACACCGACGAGGCAGGCGCCGCGGCAATGGCGAAGGCGGGAACCGTGGCGACGATCCTGCCCGGTGCCTACTATTTCATTCGCGAAACCAAGAAGCCGCCGGTCGGCCTGTTCCGCCAGCACGGCGTCAGGATGGCGGTCGCCACCGACAACAATCCCGGCACCTCGCCGCTGACCTCGCTGTTGCTGACCATGAACATGGCGGCGACCCTGTTCGGCCTGACGGTCGACGAATGCCTGGCCGGCGTTACCCGCGAGGCCGCCCGTGCGCTCGGCCTACTGGGAGAGACCGGCACGCTCGAAGCCGGCAAATCCGCCGATCTGGCGATCTGGAACATCGAGCGCCCCGCTGAACTCGTCTACCGCATGGGCTTCAACCCGCTGCATGCCCGCATCTGGAGAGGACAATGACCGAACTGACCCTGAAGCCCGGCAATGCGACGCTGGCCGACTGGCGCGCCATCTACCGTGGCGCCGTGCCCAAGCTTGACGATGCCTGCAAGCCAAAAATCAAGGCGAGCGCCGAGGCCGTCGCCAGGATCGTCGCCAAGGGCGACCCGGTCTATGGCATCAACACCGGCTTCGGCAAACTGGCCAGCGTCCGCATCCCCGCCGCGGACCTCGAGACCTTGCAGCGCAACATCGTGCTGTCGCATGCCGCCGGCGTTGGCGAGCCGATGCCGGCCGCTGTTTGCAGGCTGATGATGGCGCTGAAGCTGGCCAGCCTGGCGCAGGGCGCCTCCGGCGTGCGGCCGCAGACCATCGAGTTGCTTGAAGCGATGCTCGCCAACGACGTCATCCCGGTGGTGCCGGCGCAAGGCTCCGTCGGCGCTTCCGGCGACCTTGCCCCGCTGTCGCACATGACCGCGGTGATGATCGGCGTCGGCGAATGCTTTACCCCGCATGGCCGTTTCCCGGCCAAGGTCGCCTTTGTCTCGCACGGGCTGGAGCCGGTGACATTGGGCGCCAAGGAAGGCCTGGCACTGCTCAATGGCACGCAATTCTCGACGGCCTATGCGCTGGCCGCTTTGTTCGAGGCCGAAGTGCTCTACCAGTCGGCGCTGGTCGCCGGCGCCTTGTCGACCGACGCAGCAAAAGGCTCCGACGCGCCCTTCGATCCGCGCATCCATCAACTGAGAAAGCATCGCGGCCAGATCGAGACGGCGGATGCGCTGCGCAATCTGATGGCCGGCAGTGCCATCCGTGAATCGCATCGCGTTGGCGACGAGCGCGTGCAGGATCCCTATTGCCTGCGCTGCCAGCCGCAGGTGATGGGTGCAGCACTCACCGTCCTGCGCCAAGCGGCGGATACGCTCGGCACCGAGGCCAATGGCGTCACCGACAATCCGCTGATTTTCGCCGAGGACGATACCGCCCTTTCCGGCGGCAATTTCCATGCTGAGCCGGTGGCCTTCGCTGCCGACATGATCGCGCTCGCCGTCTGTGAGATCGGCTCGCTGTCGGAACGCCGCATCGCCATGCTGGTCGATCCCGCGCTGTCCGGCATGCCGGCCTTCCTGACGCCGAAGCCCGGCTTGAATTCCGGTTTCATGATCCCGCAGGTGACGGCGGCGGCCCTCGTTTCGGAGAACAAGCAGAAAGCCTATCCGGCCAGCGTCGATTCCATCCCGACATCGGCCAACCAGGAAGACCACGTTTCGATGGCGGCGCACGGCGCGCGCCGGCTGATCGGCATGGTCGAGAATGCGACAGCGGTGATCGGCATCGAACTGCTGGCCGCGGCGCAAGGTTGCGATTTCCATGCGCCGCTGGCATCGAGCGATGCCCTGGAGGCGGTGCGCAAGCTGGTCCGGGCCGAGGTGCCGCATCTCGACAATGACCGCCACTTCCATCCTGATATGGAAAAAGCCATCGCCATGGTGCGCAGTGGTGCGACCGTCAAGGCAGCCGGCGCGGTAACACTGCCTTCGATCTCGGGAGCCTGAACATGACCGACTGGCTGACAGTGACCGAAGGCACGGCACCTCTAGTGGTGTCGATCCCGCATACCGGCATCGATCTAGCCGGCATCGACAACCGGCTGGTCTCGCCCTGGCTCGGCCGCCGCGACTGCGACTGGTGGATCGACCAGCTCTACGATTTCGCCGCTGGCCTTGGCGCGACAGTCGTGCATACGTCGATCTCGCGCACCGTCATCGACGTCAACCGCGATCCCTCCGGCGCCTCGCTCTATCCCGGGCAGACGACGACGACGCTTTGCCCGACAGAGACTTTCGACGGCGATCCGCTTTACCTGCCCGGCGAGGAACCGACGCCGGCGGAAATCAGCCAGCGCTATCAGTCATATTTCGCACCCTACCATGAAATGCTCGGGTTTCAGGCGACCAGGTTGCGCGGTCTGCATCAGAAGGTCGTCATCTATGATTGCCACTCGATCCGCTCGGTTCTGCCGCGCCTGTTTTATGGCACGCTGCCGGTGTTCAATCTCGGCACCAATGACGGCCAGACCGCCGATCCGGTGCTGCAGGGCCTGGTCGGCCAGATCATGGCCGAAAGCGGCGACAGCTACGTCATCAACGGCCGTTTCAAGGGTGGCTGGATCACCCGCTACTTCGGCAATCCGCAAGGCGGCTTCCATGCCCTGCAGATGGAACTTGCCGATCGCGGCTACTTGCATGAGCCCGAGGGCAGGGGTGAACCGGACAATTGGCCGGTGCCCTATGATGCCGCGTTCGCCGCACCCATGGCCGCGAAGCTGAAGAAGATTCTCGAGACCGCGATCACCTGGGCGCAGAGCTGACATCGAAACATCGGGAGGATGTCATGAACCGCCATGCCAGGATCGGCTTTCTCGCCATTCTGTTCGCAGCGACGCCGGTTTTCGGCGCGTCCGCCGATGAGGTGACGATGAAGGGCGCCAATATCCTCGCCACCTTGAAAGGCGCGCATGTCGAAGGGCCAGACTGGACACAGAGCTTCGACGATGGCGGCGCCACCATCTACACAAAAGGCGGCACCCAGTCTCCCGGGCGTTGGGATGTTCGTGGCGACCAGTACTGCTCGCTATGGCCGCCTTCGGATGTCTGGGCCTGCTACGCCATGACCATCGATACTTCCGACCCTGCCCATGAGCAGGTCACCTGGATCAGTGCAGACGGCCACCGCAATGCCGCGCACCTCATTCGAAAGGGACAATGATGAACAATCCTCGCCACAACATCCGCGAAGTCCGCAGCCCGCGCGGCACGGAAATCAGCGCCCGCTCCTGGTTGACGGAGGCGCCGCTGCGCATGCTGATGAACAATCTCGACCCGGACGTCGCCGAAAACCCCAACGAGCTGGTTGTCTATGGCGGCATCGGCCGGGCGGCGCGCACCTGGAACGACTTTGACCGCATCGTCGCCTCGTTGAGGACGTTGGCCGATGACGAGACCTTGCTTGTGCAGTCGGGCAAGCCGGTCGGCGTCTTCCGCACCCATCCCGACGCGCCGCGCGTGCTGATCGCCAACTCCAACCTGGTGCCGCACTGGGCGACATGGGAAAAGTTCAACGAGCTCGATAAGAAGGGTCTGATGATGTACGGCCAGATGACGGCCGGTTCGTGGATCTACATCGGCACGCAAGGCATCGTGCAGGGCACCTACGAGACCTTCGTCGAGGCCGGCCGCCAGCACTATGGCGGCAATCTCAAGGGCAAGTGGATCCTGACGGGAGGTCTCGGCGGCATGGGCGGCGCCCAGCCGCTCGCCGCCGTCATGGCCGGCGCCTGCTGCCTGGCCATCGAATGCAACCCGGATTCGATCGATTTCCGCCTGCGCACCCGCTATGTCGACGAGAAGGCCGAGACGCTCGACGAGGCGATGGCGATGATCGAGAGCTGGACCAAGGCAGGCGAGGCGAAGTCGGTAGGCCTGCTCGGCAATACGGCCGAGATCGTTCCAGAAATGTTCAGGCGCGGCATTCGCCCTGATATGGTCACCGACCAGACCTCGGCCCACGACCCCATCAACGGCTATCTGCCCAAGGGCTGGACGATGGCTGAGTGGCGTGAGAAGCGCGTAAGCGACCCGAAGGCAGTTGAAAAAGCCGCCCGCGCCTCGATGCGCGAACATGTCGAGGCGATGGTGGCGTTCTGGAACGCCGGCGTGCCGACGCTCGACTACGGCAACAACATCCGCCAGGTGGCCAAGGAGGAGGGGTTCGAGAACGCCTTTGCCTTCCCCGGCTTCGTGCCGGCCTATATCCGACCGCTGTTTTGCCGCGGCATCGGCCCGTTCCGCTGGGCCGCCCTGTCGGGCGATCCCGAGGATATCTACAAGACCGACGCCAAGGTACGCGAACTGACGCCCGGCAACACCCATCTGCACAACTGGCTCGACATGGCGCGGGAGCGCATCGCCTTCCAGGGCCTGCCGGCGCGCATCTGCTGGGTCGGTCTTGGCGACCGGCACAGGCTCGGCCTCGCCTTCAACGAGATGGTGGCCAAGGGCGAGCTCAAGGCGCCTGTCGTCATCGGCCGCGATCACCTCGATTCCGGTTCGGTCGCCTCGCCGAACCGCGAGACGGAATCGATGAAGGACGGCTCGGATGCGGTGTCCGACTGGCCGCTGCTCAACGCGCTGCTCAACACCGCATCGGGCGCCACCTGGGTGTCGCTGCACCATGGCGGCGGTGTCGGCATGGGCTTCTCACAGCACGCCGGCATGGTCATCGTCGCCGACGGCACGCGTGATGCGGCCAGGCGCCTCGAGCGGGTGTTGTGGAACGACCCGGCGACCGGCGTCATGCGCCACGCCGATGCCGGCTACGAGATCGCCGTCAAATGCGCCAAGGAGCACCAACTCAACCTGCCCGGCATTCTTGGGTGATGGACTGACAGATGCGCGTCCTGCGGGCATCCGAATCCAAGTCCATGCCTTGGAAGAACGGCGGCGGGGTGACGACCGAGGTCGCCGTCTCGCCTGCCGACGCCGGGCTAAATGACTTCGACTGGCGCGTCTCGATGGCGCGCGTCGAAGGCAGCGGTCCGTTCTCGCAGTTTGCCGGTATCGATCGAACGCTTGCCGTGCTCGAAGGCGAGGGAATCGTGCTCGATATTGCTGGCCGCCCGCCGATATCAGTCACCAGGGCGAGCGACCCGCTTTCCTTCCCGGCTGACGTGGCGACCGCAGCCGCGCTGATCGGCGGCCCGATCACCGACCTCAACGTCATGACCCGCCGCGGCCGGACGACGCATTCGGTCGAACGCCTCATGGTTTCGAACCCTGTGGAAATCAGGACGGGGACCGGGACGATCCTGGTCCTGTGTTTGAACGGCAAAGCCACCGTGCCCGGCACCGAGCCGGTTCACCTCGGGCCGCTCGACGCGCTGCTGCTCGGCCCGGACACCGCCAGCCTCTTGGTCCAGCCCGTTCAGGAGACGACGCTGTTCGTGATCCGGATCGGCGGCATCTCCGGCAACGATTAACGCTTGTTTCCAAACATGATCGCAGTGCCGGCGAAATATTGCCTAAGCTGTCGGCGGCATCACGAAAAAGCCTGAATCCTCCCCGTCGATCGAGCCTGACGGGAAGAGGGGCGCTCGTCTTGGAATTTTTGCTGAGAGATAACGCCCTGTCGTGGTGCGGAAACAAACTTTCAGCAAGTGGGATTATGCAACCAATTGCATTTGAATCGGTTTTAGGGCCATTGCCGTGGCGGTGACGCCGCTCAGTGTCCGCATACGGAATTTTCAATGAATATTCAGACGACCCCTGCCCAGATCGAGAAGACGAGCGCGAGCTTTCCGGCCATCACGGAAGAGCCGATTCGATCCAATTTCCTGCCCGAAGAGCGTCTTCGCCTGCTTGGCGAAAGCCTGGCAAAAGGCGACCTTACCGATCTGTTCGGCCTGACACCCTTCGATTTTCAGGCCCGCATCCGCGACAGCGCCAAGAAGATCTTGGAAGTCTACCGCTCGACCAATGCCGCGCAGGCGAGGGGCGAGACGATCACGCCGGCGGCGCAGTGGCTGCTCGACAACAATTATCTGGTCGAAGAAACCATTTTCCAGGTCAAGCGCGATCTGCCGCGCCGCTTCTACCGCCAGCTGCCCAGCCTGAAACTGCCCGAGGGCGGCAGCGTGCCGCGCGCGCTGGCACTGGCCTGGACCTATGTGGCGCATTCGGACAGTTCCGTCTCGGCGACGATGTTCAAGTCCATCGTCCAGGGCTTCCAGTCGCTCGAGCCGCTGAAGATCGGCGAACTCTGGGCGCTGCCGTCGCTTCTGCGCTTCGTCCTGATCGAAAATCTCCGCCGGCTGGCGGTCAGGGTCAACCGCACCCGCCAGATGCGCCAGATCGCAAACGATGTCGCCGACAAGGTTCTGGCGACCGACGACAGCCCGGACCGGCAGGCGATCCTGTCCAAATTCAGCGCTCACGCACAGGACACCACCTTCGCCACCCAGCTGCTCTATCGCTTGCGCGATGGATCGCAGAATGCCGGCAAGGCCCTGGAATGGCTCGAAGGCGAGCTCGAAAAGACCGGCTCCGACGCCGAGGAAATCATCATTTCCGAACATCACACGCTGTCCAGCGGCAATGTGACGACCGGAAACATCATCCGCGGCCTGCGCCTCATCAACGACGTCGACTGGACGGTGTGGTTCGAAGGCGTCAGCCGCATCGACACCGTGCTGCGCGAGCGCACCGATTTCGCCGCGCTCGACTTCTTCTCGCGTGACCAGTACCGGACCGCGATCGAGGAACTGGCGCGCCGCTCCGACCTTTCGGAATACCGCGTCGCCGAGAAGGCTATCGAACTGGCCGATCACGTCGCCACCGAGACCCTATCGGCCGATGATGAAGGCGCTGCCGCTCAAGTTGCATCCGCCCACACCGATGTCGGTTTCTTCCTCGTCGGTCCGCGCCGGCTGGAACTGGAGAAGGCGATCGGCTACCGGCCGACAATCAGCCAGACGGTCAAGCGCACCTTCCGCAAGACCGGATGGCTTGGCATCGTCGTACCGGTATTTGCGCTGACGGCCCTGCTTCTCGTTCTCACCGGCAACGCGCTAGCCAATCTCGGCCTGTCGGTGCCGTCGGTCGTCGTGATGCTGGCGCTGTTTGCCGTACCGGCCAGCGAGGGCGCTCTCGCCTTCTTCAACACCGTCGTATCGCTGTTCCTGAAACCGACGCGCCTCGTTGGCTATGATTACAGGCACGGCGTGCCGCCCGAGGCGCGCACGCTGGTGGTGGTACCGTCGCTGATCGGCTCACGCGACGACGTCGAGGAAAACATCCGCAATATCGAGGTGCATCATCTCGCCAACACGGCGGATGAAATCTATTTCGCGCTGCTGTCGGACTGGCCCGACAGCAAGATCGAGATCGATGCGGCCGATACCGAAATCCTCGAATTCGCCCGCGCCGAGATCGCTCGTCTCAACGCCCGCCACCCATCCGAAGGCGCGCCGCGTTTCTACATCCTGCACCGGCGCCGGCTCTTCAATGCGGCGCAAGGGTCCTGGATGGGCTGGGAGCGCAAGCGCGGCAAGCTGCACGAGCTCGACCTTCTGTTGCGCGGCGACAGCGACACCACATTCCTGCCGCTCGACGTGCCGCTGCCCGAGAACGTCGTCCATGTGATGACGCTCGATGCCGACACGCGCACCACCCGTGACGCGGTCGCGACCCTGGTCGGCAAGCTCTGCCATCCGCTCAACCGGCCGCATTTCGATGCTACCAGGCGTATTGTCACGGCCGGCTATGCCATCCTGCAGCCGCGCATCACCGCGTCGCTGACCAGTGGCGATGATGCGTCGTTTTTCCAGCGGGTCTTCTCGGCCAATCGTGGCCTCGACCCTTATGTCTTTGCCGTCTCCGATCTCTATCAGGACGTCTTCGGCGACGGGTCCTTCACCGGCAAGGGCCTTTATCACGTCGATGCTTTCGAGGCGGCACTGCAGGGCCGCATCGAGGAAAACACCATCCTCAGCCACGACCTGCTGGAAGGCGCGCTGGCGCGTTCGGCGCTGGTCACCGACGTCGAACTGGTCGAGGACTATCCGACCCGCTATTCGGTCGACGCCTCGCGCCACCATCGGTGGGCACGCGGCGACTGGCAGCTTCTCGGCTTCATGCTCGATCCGCGCTCCGGCGTGCCGGCTCTGTCGCGCTGGAAGATGGTCGACAATCTGCGCCGCTCGCTGACGCCGATCTTCTGGGTCATGGCGGCGATCGCCGGCTGGACGCTGCTGCCCTTCACGCAAGCCGCGCAATGGCAGGCGCTGCTGATCCTCAGCCTGTTCATGGCGCCGACATTCGACATCGTCAACGCCATCCTGCCCAAGAGCGGCGACCAGACGCCGCGCGGCCATTTCTCGGCCCTGGCGCGCGACGTCGCCTTCGGCACCGCCATGGTGGCGCTGAAGATCGTGCTGATGGCGCACAACGCCTGGATGATGGGGGACGCCATCATCCGCACGATTTACCGGCTGTTCGTCAGCCGCCAGAACCTGCTGGAATGGCGCACCGCTTCGCAGGCGCACAAGGCCGGCGACAACGACGTCGGCTCCTACTACGGCATGATGTATGGCGCCGTGATCATCGGCTTCGTCGGCCTCGCCATTCCGGTGCTAGCCGATTCCACCGGCGCCTTCGTTGCTTTCTTCTTCGCCCTGTTCTGGATCGCTTCGCCGGCCATCGCCAGCTGGATCAGCCGTTCGGCCGAAACGGAGGATCGCTTGCGCATATCGCAAGCCGATATCCACGCGCTGCGTACGGTGGCGCGGCGCACCTGGCATTATTTCGAAAGCTTCGTGACGGCCGAGCACCATAATCTGCCGCCGGACAATTTCCAGGAAAGCCCGGCGCCGGTCGTGGCGCCGCGCACCTCGCCGACCAATATCGGCGTCTATCTGCTGTCGGTCGTCTCGGCGCGCGACTTCGGCTGGATCAGCCTGTCCGACGCCATCACCCGCATCGACGCCACCATGACGACGATCGAGGGCATGCCGCGCGACCGCGGCCACCTCTTCAACTGGTATGACACGACGACGCTGAAGCCGCTCTACCCGCTCTACATCTCGGCTGTCGACAGCGGCAATCTTGCCGGCCATCTGGTGGCGGTGGCGGCGGCTTGCGCCGAATGGGCGGAAGCGCCCTCGGTCCATCTCCAGGGTGATTTCGAAGGCATTCTCGACACGGTAACCATCCTCAGCGAGAGCCTCGACGAACTGCCCGACGACCGCCGCCAGCTGCGACCCTTGCGGCAGCGCCTCGTAGACCGTCTCGACGGCATGCGGCGCGCGGTCGAGACCATCAAGGCGCAGCCGGAAATGGCGTCGATCCGCACCATCAATCTGGCCGTCCTGGCCGGTGAGATCCGCAAGCTCGCCACCGCCATCCACACCGAGGCGGCGTCGGCCCAAAGCGACGTCATCGTCGACTGGGCGGCCAGGCTCGAGGCCACCTGCGAAGCGCATGTCCATGACGCGCATAGCGACGACAATGCCGTCGAGGCGCTGCGCGCCAAGCTGCTCACCTTGCGCGAGCGCACGCGCCGCTTCGCTTTCGAGATGGATTTCTCCTTCCTGATGCGGCCCGAACGCAAGCTGCTGTCGATCGGCTACCGGGTCGAGGAGCACCAGCTCGATGAAAGCTGCTACGACCTTATGGCTTCCGAGGCGCGGCTGACCAGCCTGTTCGCCATCGCCAAGGGCGACCTGCCGACCGAGCACTGGTTCCGGCTTGGCCGGCCGATCGTCGAGATCGGTTTCAAGGGCGCGCTGATGTCCTGGTCCGGCTCGATGTTCGAATACCTGATGCCGCCGCTGGTGATGAAGGAGCCGCAAGGCAGCATTCTCAACCAGACCAGCAAGCTGATCATCAAGCGCCAAATCCAGTATGGCCGCCAGAAGAACGTGCCGTGGGGCATTTCGGAAGCGGCCTACAACGCCCGCGACCGCGAACTGACTTACCAGTACACCAATTTCGGCGTGCCCGGGCTCGGCCTTAAGCGCGGCCTTGGCCAGAACACGGTGATCGCGCCTTACGCCACCGTGCTCGCGGCACAGTTCAACCCGCGCGAAGCCGTGCAGAATCTCGCCCGGCTGCGGGAGATCGGCGCGCTTGGCCGCCACGGTTACTACGACGCTGTCGACTTCACGCCGCAGCGCGTGCCGGAAGGCACCGATCATGTCGTCGTGCAGAACTACATGGCCCACCATTCGGGCATGTCGATCGTGGCGGTCGCCGACGCCATCTTCGAAGGCCGCATGCGCGATCGCTTCCACAGTGATCCGGTCATCGAATCGGCCGAATTGCTGCTGCAGGAGAGGGCGCCGCGCGACATCCCGACCGCGACCGTCAGGACCGAGGCCGACGAACGCTCCAAGGACGAGACAGAAGTCGAGAGCCCCGACACCCGCATCGTGCTCGATCCGTTGCGGTCGCTGCGGTCGACCAGTGTGATGTCGAACGGCCGCTATTCGGTGATGGTCACCGCGACTGGCTCGGGCTACAGCCGCTGGGGCGATCTCTCCATCACCCGCTGGCAACCGGATCCGACCGAGGACCGGCTCGGCTCCTACATCTTCCTGCGTGACGCCGGCACCGGCGACTGGTGGTCGGCGACGGCCGAGCCGAAGCGTGCGGCCGAGGAGAAGGCGCAGACCTTGTTCTCCGACGACAAGGCGAGCTTCGTCAAATCGGTGGGCACGTTGCGCTCCGAGGTCGAATGCATCGTCATTTCGGAAGGCAATGGCGAGGGCCGTCGGGTCACGCTCTACAATGATGGGCCGTCCGACCGTCACATCGAAGTCACCTCCTTTGCCGAACTGGTGCTCGGTCTGGAGGCGTCGGACAATGCCCATCCGGCCTTCTCGAAGATGTTCGTCGAAACTGAAATCGCGTCGAACAGCGCGCAGATATTTGCCACGCGGCGCAAGCGGGAGACCAGCGAGCCCGATATCGCCATGGTGCATTTCGTCACCGATCCGTCCGGATCGGCGCGCGATGCCGAAGCCGAGACCGACCGGCGCGCCTTCATCGGCCGTGGCCGCACCATCGTCGACGCGGCCGCCTTCGATCCCGGCGCCAGGCTTGGCGGCCATTCGGGCTTTACGCTCGATCCCGTCGCCGCGCTGCGCCGCCAGGTGCGCGTGCCTGCCAACAAGAAGATATCGCTGACCTTCTGGACCGTCGTCGGCGCCAGCCGCGCCGAACTGGAAGAGGCCCTTGCCCGGCTTGACCATCCGGAGAGTTTTGCCCGCCAGGCCATGCTCGCCTGGACGCGCAGCCAGGTGCAGACCCGCCATATGGGCCTCAGCCTGACCGATGCCGCCAATGTGCAGAAACTGGCGCGCTATCTGATCTATCCGGATCCGTTCCTGCGTCTTCCGGCCGAATCCATCGCCACGGGGCTGGGCAAGCAGTCGAGCCTGTGGCCGACCAGCATTTCGGGTGATTTCCCGATCTTCCTGGTCAGGATCGGCGACGTCGCCGATCTCGAAATCGTCGCCCAGGCGCTGCGTTTCCAGGAATACATGCGCACCCGCGGCATGATGATCGATTTCGTCGTCGTCAACGAACAGGCGTCGTCCTATGTCCAGGACCTGCAGCGGGCAGTGGAGACGCTGTGCGAAAACAGCCGCCTGCGCGGCAAGGAACTCGGGCCTCGCCAACACATTTTCGCGGTGCGCCGCGACCTGATGGACGAGACCACCTACAAGACGCTGCTCGCTGTCGCGCGCGTCGTCCTTCACACGCGCAACGGCACCATCTTCGACCAGATCGAGCGGGCCGAGGCGGCCGCCCTGCAGGCGCGCGACGCCCTGCAGCCGGCGGCCTTGGCGGTCGCACGCGAATTGCCGCCGCCGGTGCCTGTGATGCACGCCTCGCAGGCCGTGGCGGATGTCAGCGCCGATGGAAGCGGCCTCAGCCAATGGAACGGCTTCGGTGGTTTCGATGGCGACGGGCGGCACTATGTCGTGCGCCTGGCTGGCCGGCGCACCACGCCGCAGCCATGGATCAACGTCGTCTCCAACGCTTCGTTCGGCTTCCACACCTCTGCCGAGGGTGCCGCCTTCACCTGGAGCCGCAACAGCCGTGACTACCAGCTGACGCCGTGGTCGAACGATCCGGTCTCGAACCGGCCGGGCGAGGGCGTCTACATCTACGATCAGGCCAGCGGCAAGGCGTTCTCGCCGCTCGCCGCCATGGTGCGCGACCCCTCGATGACCTACGAGGCCTGGCACGGCCAGGGTTTCTCGACCTTCCGTTCGAGGCGCGGCCCGTTGTCGATGGACCTCACCCATGTCGTCGACCCGATTGACCCGGTGAAGATCTCGCGGCTGCGCATCCAGAATTCCGGCTCGGTGCCGGCGCGACTGCGTGTCTACGCCTATGCCGAATGGGTGCTCGGCGGGCATCGCTCGCGTACGGCGGCAACCATTGTCCCGTCCCGCGACGCCGCCACCGGTGCGTTGCTGGCGCAAAACCCCTACGGGCTCGATTTCAGCGAGCGGGTGGCTTTCCTTGCCGCCGACGGCGGCGTCCATTCGGTGACGACCGACCGTTCGGAGTTCCTCGGCCGGCATGGCTCCAGCGAACTCCCACAGGCGGTGCTGAGCGGCGCGGCGTTGTCGGGCCGTGTCGAGGCCGGAGACGACCCCTGCGCGGCGATTGCCCGCGACATCGAGATCCCGGCCGGCGGCGACGTGACACTGCTCTGGCTGCTCGGCGATGCCGAGACCGTCGAGGAAGCCAGCGCCTTGGTGCAGGAGCACCGGGCTAGGGATTTCGACCGGCGGCTGGCCGACAATGAGCGCGAATGGCGCGGCTTCCTCGACACCATCCAAGTCGAGACGCCGGACAAGGCGCTCGACGCCATGGTCAACCACTGGCTGCCCTATCAGAGCCTCGCGTGCCGCATCCGCGCCCGCTCCGCCTTCTACCAGGCAAGCGGTGCGTTCGGCTTCCGCGACCAGTTGCAGGACACGCTGGCATTGCTTGCGCATGACCCGCAACTGGCGCGCGACCAGATCCTCAACGCGGCGCGGCGGCAGTTCCCCGAAGGCGACGTGCAGCATTGGTGGCTGCCGCGCACCGGGGCCGGCGTGCGCACCATGATTTCCGACGACGTGGTCTGGCTGGCCCACGCCACGGCTCGCTATTTGCTGGTCACCGGCGATGCCACCATATTGAAGCAGCAACTGCCCTTCATCGATGGACAGGCGCTGGGCGAGGGCGAGCACGATGCCTTCTTCACCCCGGAAATTTTGAAGAAGACGGCGTCGCTCTACGACCATTGCGCGCGGGCGCTCGATCTTGCCATCAAGCGCAGCAGTGCCGCCGGGCTGCCGCTGATCCTCGGTGGCGACTGGAACGACGGCATGAACCGCGTTGGCGAGCACGGCAAGGGCGAGAGCGTCTGGCTCGGCTGGTTCCTGCTGAAGACGCTGGGCGACTTCGCCGCAATTGCCAAGACCGAAGGCGATGCCAAGCACGCGCAGGCCTGGGCAAAGCATGCCGATGCGCTGAAGCGGGCGCTTGAAAGCACGGCATGGGATGGCGAGTGGTACCGGCGCGGCAGCTTCGACGATGGCACGCCGCTCGGGTCGCGGTCCTCGCAGGAGTGCAAGATCGACTCGATCGCCCAGTCCTGGAGCGTGCTTTCAGGAGAGGGTGATCCGGCCCGGTCGACGACGGCGATGGAGCAGGCGACCAAACTGCTCGTCGATGACAAGCTGAAGATCGTCAAGCTATTCACGCCGCCGTTCTCGAAGACGGACAAGGAACCGGGTTACATCAAGAGCTATCCGCCCGGTGTTCGCGAAAATGGCGGCCAGTACACCCACGCCGCCACGTGGTTCGTCATCGCGCTTGCCGAGATGGGGCGGACCGACGAGGCCTATCGCTGTTTCTCGATGCTGAACCCAGTCAACCATGCGACCGACGAGGCCTCGGCCGAGCACTATCGCGTTGAGCCCTATGTCGTGGCAGCCGACATCTACGCCGGGGACGACAAGGGCGGTCGTGGCGGCTGGACCTGGTACACCGGCTCGGCAGGCTGGCTCTACCGGGCTGCGGTCGAAGGGATCCTCGGCATCGAACGGCGCGGCAAGCGTGTTCAGTTCAAGCCAAAACTCCCCCGCCATTGGGACGGTTACTCGGCAACCCTCAAGATGCTGGGGGCGGAACTCAAGGTTCGCGTCGTCCGCGACAATAAGGCCAAGGCGGTCTCGCTGGAGCTGAATGGGGCCAAGACCAAGGTTTCGGCAGTCGAACTGAAGGATGGCGAAGTTACCGAGGTCGTCATCAGGATCCCGGCCTGAGGCATTTTGCCCAGAAAGCGTGCTCTCGGGCTCAAGAGCCCGGGGGCGGTTTTCGGCACCACGACAGGATGAAAGGCGCCATGCCACCCGGCGTTGCCATCGCCTTGGGTGAAGGGCGTGCCTATGAAAAGCACATAAAATCAAAGGCTTGATGCCCACTGCATGCGCCGCCCCGGCCGGCCGGGCTTTGGTCTCTCGTCGCCGTTGGCGGGCGCGGGGCCGCTTTTGTTCCGCGCTATACTGTGTAGAAGGCCGTTTCGGCCTTGGTCATCCGCCAGACATCGATGTTGATTAAAATTGTGGCAGCACGTGTCAGCTGCCATGATTTCGCCGCATGCCTGACATTTTACCTGTCTTCTCAAACCGTTAGGTGATCACGGCAGATTTCGGAACGTCGCCATCTTTTGTTCGCGAATTGGGAACTGAAGAGGTACACGGCCATTGTTTTGCGACGTATCAACCGATACGAGTCAAATGATGCAGTGCACAATAAACAGCATGGCGGAGTAACTGGGGTGACCCTTCTGCAAATCTACTGGCGAGCGCTCGGTTATCTGGCCGCAGACAGGAAACGCGTCGCGTTGATCTGTTCGGCCAACGTCGCTCTCGCGATCATCGCCATTCTCGAGCCGATCATGTTCGGACGAGTGATCGATGCGATTTCCGAACGCGGTTCGGTGTTTGCCACGCTTGCCCTGTGGGCGGGTCTCGGCGCCTTCAACATCGTGGCCTTCGTCCTGGTGGCGCGCGGTGCCGATCGCTTTGCCCACAAGCGTCGCAGCGAGGTGCTTTGCCAGTCGTTCGAGCGCGTGATCACCATGCCGCTTACCTGGCACCACCAGCGCGGCACCTCCAATGCCCTGCACACCCTGTTGCGTGCGGTCGAGACGCTGTTCAGCCTGTGGCTTGAATTCATGCGTCAGCACCTCTCGACGGCGGTCGCGCTGTTCCTGCTGATCCCGACCGCGATCAGCATGGACCTGCGCATGTCGATGGTGCTGCTGGCGCTTGGCGTGCTCTATGTCGGCATCGGCCGGCTGGTGATGAAGCGGACCAAGGAAGGTCAGGCCGCGGTTGAGCGCCATTACCACAAGGTTTTCGCGCATGTGACGGACTCGGTCTCCAACGTCGCCGTGCTGCAAAGCTACAACCGCCTCGGCCACGAGGCAGACACGCTGCGCCGCTATGTCAAGAACCTGCTCGACGCGCAGAACCCGGTGCTCGACTGGTGGGCGATGGCCAATGCGCTGCACCGTCTGTCGTCGACAATCTCGATGATGGTGGTGCTGCTGATCGGCGCCTATCTGGTCACCCATGGCCAGTTGCGCATCGGCGACGTCATCGCCTTCACCGGCTTTGCCACGCTGCTGATCGCCAGGCTCGACCAGATGTCGGCTTTCGCCAACCAGATTTCGGAGGCCCGTGCCAAGCTCGAGGACTTCTACCACCTCGAGGATTCCGCGGCCGACGCGGCCGAGCCGGACGGCTTGCGCGATCTCACCAACGTCACCGGCCATGTCCGCTTCGAGAATGTCGGTTTCGAATTCGCCAATTCGGGCCAGGGCATCGACGACGTGTCGTTCGAGGTCCAGGCCGGCCAGACGGTCGCCATCGTCGGCCCGACGGGCGCCGGCAAGACCACGCTCATCAATCTGCTGCAGCGCGTGTTCTCGCCGTCCCATGGCCGTATCCTGGTCGACGGCATCGACACCCGCAGCGTGACCCGCAAGTCGCTGCGTCATTCGATCGCCACCGTGTTCCAGGATGCGGGCCTGCTCAACCGCTCGATCGAGGACAACATCCGCGTCGGCCGGGCTGACGCGACCAATGACGAGGTCCATGCCGCCGCCACCGCGGCTGCCGCGCAGGACTTCATCCTGTCCAAGAGCAATGGCTATGACACGCTGGTCGGCGAACGTGGCGGCCAGCTGTCGGGTGGCGAGCGCCAGCGCATCGCTATTGCCCGCGCCGTGCTGAAGGATGCCCCTATCCTGGTGCTCGACGAGGCGACCAGCGCCCTCGACGTCGAGACCGAGGACCGCGTCAAGGAAGCGATCGACGAATTGCGGCGCGACCGCACCACCTTCATCATCGCCCACCGCCTGACCACTGTTCGCGACGCTGATTTGGTCGTGTTCATGGACAAGGGCCGGGTGGTCGAGATGGGCGGCTTCGCCGAACTGTCGATGCGCAATGGCCGCTTTGCCAGCCTGCTGCGCGCCGGCGGCCTGCTCAACGACGAGGAGGTTCGCCGCCTCAGCCGCACCGTGCAGCAACAGCAGGAAGCCGCCGCCTGATTTCGTTCTTACCCCCCCTTGTGGGGGAGGTCGGACCGAAGGTCCGGGTGGGGCCTCCACCGCTGCTTCGCAATGACCTCCCTGTATCGGGAGGCTGACCAGCCTGCGACACCACCGCTCGATTGCCCCAAGCGCACGAGCGGTCTATGTAGAGCCGCATGAGCGACACGACTTCACGCCTGACCGGCTGGATGGATCTTGCCAACCCGACGCGCTTTGTCGGGCTGGCAGACAGGGTCGTGCCATGGCTGGCGTCCATCGCCGCACTGGTCCTTGCCGTCGGGCTCTATATGAGTTTCGCCGCGCCGGAGGATTTCCAGCAAGGCATTACCGTTCGCATCATGTACATCCACGTGCCTTTCGCCTGGCTCGCCATGATGTGCTACACGCTGATGGCGGTCTCCGCCCTCGGCACGCTGGTCTGGCGGCATCCGCTGGCCGATGTGGCGCTGAAATCGGCGGCCCCCATCGGCGCGGTCTTTACGGCGCTGGCGCTGATCACCGGCTCGATCTGGGGCAAGCCGATGTGGGGCACATGGTGGGTCTGGGATGCGCGGCTGACCTCGGTCTTCGTGCTGTTCCTGATGTATCTCGGCATCATTGCGCTGACCCGCGCGCTCGACGATGCTGGACGCGCCGCCTGGGCCGCCGCCATCATCACCCTGGTCGGCTTCATCAACATCCCGATCATCAAATTCTCGGTCGACTGGTGGAACACGCTGCACCAGCCGGCTTCGGTGTTCAGGCTCGGCGGGCCGACCATCGACCCCAGCCTGCTGTGGCCGCTGCTGGTGATGGCCGTCGGCTTCACGGTGCTGTTCTTCGCGCTGCACCTGATGGCGATGCGCACGGAAATTCGCCGCCGCCGGGTTATTGCCATGCGGCGTGTGGCGGCACGACAGGCTAGCTGACGACCGGCGAGTTCTCAAAAAATCTTGCTGCGCGCGGCAGCACTCGCTGGGGTGGGGTTAGCCCATCCGTCCCCGCGCTGCCACCGGCAGTGTCTCCAGCACCTTGTCGCCGTCGATCAGATTGACCTCGTTGAACAGGTTGGTGACGACGCAGCAATGGTCGGGCACGACGCGGACGCGTTCGCCAATGCGCAGCTTGGCATGGTCTGAAAGCGTGACCGTGCCGTGCTCCTCGCTCAAGCCGGTTACCCGCGCTCCCGAAACGCCGAGCAGTTCGCCGAAATCGGCGAGCCCCAGCGTGTCGCTGGACAATGCCTTGCTGCCGGCATCGAGGATAGCGCGCGTTGCTGTGGGATGGCTGACCACCGTCGAGAGCACCGTCAGCGCGCAATCGTCGAGAGTGCCGACGCCTTTGGCGACCTGGTAGCGGTCGAGATAGATGTAGGTGCCGGGGCGATACTCGGTGACGACCGATGCCTCGTTGGAGCGCCACATATCCGGCGTGCCGCCGCTGGAGATGCGGTCGCAGGCGAGGCCCGAAGCGGCCAAGGCTTGCCTGACGTCGGCAAGCCACGCTTCGGCCTCCGCCGCGCGGCCAGCGGCTGGATAGGTCATCAGCCCGCCGAAGGCGAGGCCGCCGGCCTTGTCGATCTGTCTTGCCAGCGCAACGGCTTCATCCGCCGTCTGCACGCCGCAGCGGCCCATGCCGGTGTCGAACTCGACCAGCACCGGCAGAGGATGGCCGGCATCGGTGAAGGTGGCCGCCAGCCCCTCGATCGTGTCCATGCTATCAGCCGTCACCGACAGGGTGACACGGCCATGCAGCGCCAGAAGCCGTTCCAGCTTGGCCCGCCCGAGAATGTTGTAGGGAAGAAAAATATCGGTCAGGCCAGCGTCGGCCATCACCTCGGCCTCGCCGATTTTCTGGCAGGTGATGCCGACGGCGCCGGCAGCGACCTGCTTCTTCGCCCAATAGGGCAATTTGTGCGTCTTGATATGCGGCCGCAGCTTCAGCCCGTTCTTATCGGCATGGGCCTGGGCACGGGCAATGTTGGCTTCGGCGCGCACGGCGTCGATCAGGATCGATGGCGTATCGAGATCGTGGATGGTCGGCATCGTCTGTCACCCCATGGAAATCCGCTGGGTTTATGATCCTGAAAGCGCGTGATGTCACGCGGCCAGCGCAGCGGATTTGTGGTCCATGCGCTCACGCCGCAAGGCAGGGCAGGGCGGCAAGATGGATCGACACCGCATCGGGCTTCGGCTATGCGAATGTCGGAAAAGTCGACACGAAGGACCATGATCATGAAACGCTCCGCCATCAACGACATCATCCGCGAAGCCGACGCTTTCATCCGCTCGTTCGGCTATATCATGCCGCCCTTCGCCTATTGGTCGCCGCAGGAGGCGAAGGCGCGCCAGGTCGATTCCTCGGCGGTTTTCACCTCGCGGCTCGGCTGGGACATCACCGATTACGGCCAGGAGAAGTTCGATGAACTCGGCCTGTTCCTGTTCACCGTTCGCAACGGCCGCTACGAAGACATGAAGAAGGGCATGGGCATGCTCTATGCCGAGAAGATCATGATCTCGCGCAAGGACCAGCTGTCGCCCATGCACCGCCACAACATCAAGGCCGAGGACATCATCAACCGCGGTGGCGGCAAGCTGGTGCTGGAACTGTTCATGCACGATCGCGACGGGGGTATCGATCCCAAGGCCGAGGTATCGGTGCCTGTCGACGGAACCATCCACAGGCTGCCGGCGGGCGGCCTCCTGAAGCTCGATCCGGGCCAGAGCGTCACGCTGCTGCCCGGCGTCTGGCACGCCTTCTGGGCCGAGGGCAAGGATGTGCTGATCGGCGAGGTGTCGACCGTCAATGACGATCTCACCGACAATGTGTTCCGCGAGCAGATCGGCCGTTTCTCCAACATCGACGAGGACGTCGCCCCGGTGCACCTGCTGGTGTCCGACTATGAGAAGTGGCTGGGGTAGCTTCGGGGCTCAGTGACAGCAGCTGGGCGCTGACTGCACGCTGGTCCTGCACAGGCAGGACGAGCTGATCGGCACGTCCGCTTTGGCCAGCGCCGTGGCGAGCCTTGCCTGCAGCGCCGGCAATTCTTCGGTCTCGCCGCGCCGTTTCAGGCATTCCACCAGCCCGTGCAGCGCCCAGACATTGTTCGGGTGCTGGGCGCAGCGCTGCACCTTGCCGCTCAGGCCAAGATCGTCGCGATAGACCTGTTCGGCCTCTTGCGCGTGGCCCTGGTCGAGAAGCAGCGCCGCCAGCGCATGGCGCGGCGGATGCATCCACGCCCACGGCTCGGTGTAGGACAAATTATCGTCAAGCTCGACCGCTTGCCTCAGATGGCCATACGCCTCCTCATGCCGGCCCTGGTGATAGGCAAGCTCGCCATCGAGGAGAGCCGCGCCGACAGCCAGCGAGGCGCGGGTCGGGTTGCTGAGGAAGCGCCGTTCTGCAGGAATGCCTTCCAGATGCCGATGGAACCGCTGGCGTTGGCGCTCTGCTTCGGCGAAGTTCCTCAGCGTCGCATGCGCGACACCCTTGGCGTAGTGCTGCATGGCCGCCGTCAGCACATAGAGGCCGGGTTCTCCGGTTGCCGGCTCGTCGATGATCTCCTGCCAGCGGCCGAAGCGCACCTCAACATGCGATTTCATCGCGTGGTAGCCTTCCACCGTCTGGGTGAGCTTTGGCCGGTCGGGAAGGCTGACCACGTCGCGCGTCACCAGGCTGCGCACTTTGTCGGCGGCCCACAGCGACGGCCTGGACTGGCCGAGCAACATGCAGGTGAACATCATCAGATGCAGGTCGTGGCAGCAGCCGAGCAAATAGTAGGTCGGCTCGTCCGCATAGGCGAGATAGAGGTCATTGGCGCGAACCGCCTTCTCGCTGGCGAGCTTGGCCTTCTCGTACGCGCCGCACAGCACGTAGATGTGACCCGGCATGTGGTTCATGTGCCCGGCATCGGGGCACATTTCCCCGAGCAGGTCCGCCGAGCGCATGCCGCGTTCCGGCATGGTCGACATTTCCAGGAGATGGATGTGCAGGTGGACGATCGCCGGATGCTGCGCGATGCCGGCCTCGTCGGCACGCCGGATTGAACGCTCGCAAACCTCGAGCGCCTCGACCACGTCCGAATTTGGCGCGGGCGCACCGGTCTTGAGGTTCCACAACCGCCGCACCGTGCGCATCATCAGCGCCTCGACCAGCAGCGCCATCACGTCATGGTCGTCGGGAAAGCTTTGATATACCAGCCGCATCGCGGCGGCGTAGGCGTCATCCCACTGCTCGAATTCCGGCGGCGTCACCCGATGCGCCTTCTGGAAGCGGCAGGCCAGCGCCTCGATCAATCGCCTTTCGACCTCGCTGGCGGAAGCCGCATTGGCGCGTGCGAGTTGAACATGCTCGAAGCAGCGTTTCGTCGCGCTGTTCGCCTCGGCCTCGCCATGCTCCTTCCAGGTCAGATTGTAGAAAGGCCCGGCGGCATAGGCGATGCCCCAATGCACCATCGGGCAATCAGGGTCCGTTTCGAGTGCCTTGTCAAAACACTTGATGCCTTCCTCATGGTTGAAGCCGTAGCACCAGTTCAGGCCGATATCGAACGAGCGCTGGGTTTCCGCCGAGCGGGTGGAGATGAGGCGGCGGTAGCTGCCGAGGTTGAAGTGATCCATTAAGCCCCCGAGTTCTCCGAGCGCTTTGGTCACAGTGAGCTTACAGAGCGCTCCGGCCGAGGGCTGGACACCACGTCAGCGCTTCCAGAAATCGCGGTGCGGTGCGATCAGCTCGTCCGCGATTTCGGGGAAGGGGCCAAAGACCTCGATCTTTTTCTGGCCTGAGTCGAGTACGGTGCGCGAAGAAAGGCTCATCGTCGGATTCTCCGCGTGATTCCCGGTGAGCGCCAGAAGCTTGCTCTCCTCGAAGCCGTAGACCAGCCGGCCGATATTTGCCCAGTAGAGCGTTCCGGTGCACATCGCGCAGGGCTCACCGGTCGAGACCAGCGTGCATTGCCACAGGAACTCCGGCTCGTAGGTCGCCGCGGCGCGCCGGGCGAGCTCGGTCTCGGCATGGCGCACCGTGTCGAGATTGCCCTGCCGCATCAGAACGTGGTCGTCCGGCCCGACCAGCACGCAACCGAAGGGATGGTGCCCATGCGCCGCCGCCTCGCGCGCGACCGCGTCGGCGGATCGGAGGTGGGCGAGCATCTGATCTCGGGTCATGGTAAAATCCCCATCACGCCGACATCCGATGAGCGGCTCTTCGCGCCGAGATTGCGGCCAAAGCGACGCCATTGGCAAGAGCTAACCGTCGCTTGAACGTCCACCTGCCCCAAGCTCTTTGGGGCGGGCGGGTGGCGGGCTCTTTTTACTGGCACTGTTCGCCGTCGTTGCCGACAAAAGGTGATTGACGTTACGGTAACTGGGCGCAATCATATCGGATTGTACAAGGGTGAGGGCGTTTCAATGAAACTCGTTGTCTTTGGCGTAGCAATGGCATTGGCCGCCACCGGAGCAGCTGTTGCGAAAGAGAAGAAAAAGGTGGCCACAGCTCAGCCTGCAACCTCGTGTTCTGCAGCTCATATGAAGGCTGGCAGCAAGCCGACCCCGAAACTGGATTGCAAATCGACAGGCACCGTGGTTGCGCGACCGTCAAATGGGGCCAACTTCCTGGATCATTATAATCCGCGCTTGGGGTATGATGACACCAGTCCGTGGTTTCAAACTGGCTATAATTGACGGCGGCTTCGGCTTCCGGGCCTTTCTCTATCCAGCGACACGGCCAGCCCGCTGCCTCACGGTGGCGGGCTTTTTTTTGCATTCGCTCGTGGGGCTAGTTCTTGGCCAATAATCGCTGCACTACTACGGTTGAGACTTGCCCCACCAGGATTCCGATGCCTCCTGCGATGGGCATGTAGATGTGTCTATTCCAGCCTTCTGCCTTGCAGAACTTTACAAGCAAGATAGCCAAGGGGAGACCCACCAGAAGAATGCCAATCGCATGCCAACGTCTCTTTTTGAGGCGCTCAATATGCGCAGACGTTTCGTCGTTCATCACCAAAGCCCCCGTCCCACACCCCGCCGATAGTCGCAGGAAAGGATTGGCGCCGCAATTGGCGCCGTGAAGGGGTGGGTGCCCCTTACGGCAGCCGGCCGAACATCGAGAGAACAAACCGTCCTTTTCGTGTTGCAGCTATGTTGCACCGACTAGACAGGACAGGGCGGGACGTGCCCGGAATACAAGGGTTTGCGCGTCGCAGGGCAGGAAACTGGCTGCAACACAAACGCGCTGCCATGGATTCGACTAACCACTTGTTTTTACTTGAGAAAGTCTTGGCTGGGGAACCTGGATTCGAACCAGGACTAACGGAGTCAGAGTCCGTGGGTCTACCGTTAACCTATTCCCCAGCAAGCGCGGTCATGAACCGTGCGGGCCGAGCGGCCAAGCCGCTTGAGCGCTGCCTTGTAGCCGCCAGCGGAAAATAGTCAAGCCTGCTGAGCGGTTCAATGGCAGGTTTCGTCAGGTGGTTTCAGATGTCATGTTCAGGCTTCGCGCCGGCCTGGAGTCCAACCCTGCGCTTCAGGACTCGCTTCGGCTGAACTGCGACCGTTCGAAGAACAGCACGATACCAAGGCCCAGAATCAGCGGGATGACCAGGTAGAACAGCCTGAACACCAGCAGTGCCGCCAGCACGCCGACCGGATCCATGTCGGACAGCCCCGCCAGGAACACCACTTCGAACACGCCGAGCCCACCCGGCGCATGCGAGATCTGCGCGATCGAGAACGAGACCAGGAAAACGCCAAGGACGACAAAATAGCCGGGATTGTGGATAGATGGCAGGGCAAAGAAGATGATCGCAGCCGCCGCCAGCAGTTCGACCGGGCCGATCAGCAATTGCCGCGCGACGATCGGCAGCGCCGGATAGTGCAACTGGAAGCTGGCGATCTTCAGTGGGCTCAGATGCAGCCAACTGCCGAATATGTAGGCGGCGACGAGCAGCAGCATCACGATCCCCGCCGCTTCCGACAGGCCGTGATGGGCGATGCCGGAAAACCGGTCGAGAATCTCAGGCTCGAAGACCAATACGAGGCCGGAGGCGAGAATCGTCGACAGCACGAAGGTGATCCAGCAGATCGCCACCAGCACGCCGACATCCTGGCCGGTGAGGCCCCTGGTGCCATAGGCGCGGTAGCGGATGACGGCGCCGGAGAACACCGACCCGCCGATGTTGTGCGACAGCGCATAGGTGGTGAAGGAACAGAGCGTGACGAACAGCCACGACACTTTCTTGCCGATATGCAAGAGCGCGATGTGGTCGTAGCCGGCGAGCGAGGCATAGGCGACGACCGAACACAGCGCCGCGAGAATCCAGCGGCGAGCCGGAATCCCCGATATGCCGCCCCAGACATCGTCGAGCGAGATGCCGCGCAGTTCGTGCCAGAGCAGGAGCAGCGAGAAAATCACCGCCGCAATGCCGACGACCGGCCAGAAATAGCGTCTCCAGTTCATTGCCTGATTGCCATGCGTTGCGGGTCCGCTTCCTTTGCTGTCGAGAGGCCGGTTGCGCCGGATTCTTACGCTCATTTCAGAAATGCCTCATTGAAGCCGGCTATTCAACCGCGAACGCTTTGCGTTGCGGCAGCCGGCAGGATTTGTCTGCGTCGAGGGCTGCCCAACGGGACGCCAGCCGGCGCTGCGCCTACCAATCGAGGGTTACGGATACATTACGTGGCGCGGCCTCAAAGGCGGTTCACGCGCCGAGCCGGCAAAATTGAGCGCGCGGCTCTTGGTGATCGGGCGCAGCACTGTTAGTCTGGCGGCAACTTAAAACACGTCAAAGCGCCTGCTGCGTCCGTCATCGGTTCGCGCGGTGCTGGAAGGAACGACAGTGGAAGACCGCGACACCGGCGCCGGCGCGCCGGAGGTGGGTGCGTCCAGCGCTTCCCCAGGGCCAGCAGGCTCATGGCGGCAAAGCCGCCCGACGGAGTCCCGCTCCGCCGACGGGCAGGCGGGCGACGCAACCCATAACCAGAAGGGCAAGCCCAAGAAGCGGCGCAAGCGAAGGCGCGGACGCAAGGTTTTTGCCCGCGACGAGGCGCATCCCATAGGGAATCGATCGCCTGTGCCCGGCAACGCCCCTTCGGCAGCCGAGGCGACAAAACGTCCCAATTCGGTGGCCTTGCCCGCGGTTGCGCCGGCACGGCACGAACCGGGCGCCCACCGGCCGCCGCTGCAGGAGCTTCCAGTGTTTGCGGCACTCGACCTCGGCACCAACAATTGCCGGCTGCTGGTTGCGGTGCCGACGCGGCACGGCCAGTTCCGCGTCATCGATGCCTTTTCGCGCATCGTCAGGCTGGGCGAGGGGCTCACCGCCAATGGCCGGCTCGGCCAGCCGGCGATGGACCGCGCGGTCGAGGCGTTGAAGATCTGCGGCGACAAATTGCGCAACCGCAAGATCAGAAAAGCCCGGCTGATCGCCACCGAGGCCTGCCGCTCGGCTGAAAACGGCGTTGAATTCCTCGATCGCGTCGAGCGCGAGGCCGGTCTGAAGCTTGAGATCATCGATCGCCAGACCGAAGCGCGGCTGGCGGTTTCCGGCTGCGGTTCGCTGGTCGAGCGCGACACGCAAGGCGTCGTCCTGTTCGACATTGGCGGTGGTTCGTCCGAAATCGCGCTGATCGACCTCAGCGGCCGCCGTTCGCCGCGGCTCGCTCACCATATCGTGTCGTGGACGTCGCTGCCGGTCGGCGTCGTGTCGCTGGCCGAGCGTTTCGGCGGCCGCACGGTGACGCGCGAGATCTTTGCCGCCATGGTCGACGACGTCGCCAACCGGTTGGCCAGCTTCGACGGTCGCGACCGGTTGAGCCATCTCACGGCCAGCCCGAATTTCCATCTGCTCGGCACGTCGGGCACTGTGACGACTCTGGCCGGCGTCCACCTTGACCTCGAACGCTACGACCGCCGGCGCGTCGACGGGCTGTGGATGGACCGCGACAGCGTCGACCGCATGGTCGAAAAGCTGGTCGGCTGGGATTTCCAGCAGCGCTGCGCCAACCCTTGCATCGGCGCTGATCGCGCCGATCTGGTGCTGGCCGGCTGTGCTATCCTCGAGGCGATCCGCGCGGTATGGCCGTCGGAGCGGCTGCGCGTCGCTGACCGTGGCCTGCGCGAGGGCATATTGAGCGAGTTGATGGCCGATGACGGTGTCTGGCGCAACGATGGACGTGGCAGAGCATGATCCCGAAAAGTGGACCCCGGTTTTCGGACGAGATCATGCTCAAGCAAGAAGTCATGATCCCGAACCGAAGGACCGCGTCAGCGAAAAGTGGGCCCCGGTTTTCGGCAGAGATCATGCTCAAACAAGAAATTAGGCGATGACCAAGAAACCGGAAAAACCAGGGTCTGCGAGCATTCGCGTGCTGAAGACGCGGATCAAGAAGAAGAGCGGCCTGAAGGAATCGTCGCGCCGCTGGCTGCAGCGCCACATCAACGATCCCTATGTCCAGCGCTCCAAGGCGGATGGCTATCGCTCGCGCGCGGCCTACAAGCTGATCGAGATCGACGACAAGCATCATCTGCTGAAACCCGGCATGAAGGTGATCGATCTGGGTGCTGCCCCCGGCGGCTGGTGCCAGGTCGCGGCGGCGCGCACGAAATCGACAGCCGACAAGCCGCATGTCGTGGGCATCGACTATCTGGAAATGGATGCCGTTCCCGGTGCGCCGGTGCTGTTGATGGATTTCCTCGATCCGCTGGCACCGCAGAAGCTGGCCGAGGCGCTGGGCGGCGACCCGGATGTGGTTCTGTCCGACATGGCGGCACCCACCACCGGCCACAAGAGGACCGACCATATCCGCACCATGCATCTGTGCGAGGTGGCGGCCGATTTCGCGCTGTCGGTCCTGAAGCCGGGCGGGCATTTCCTCGCCAAGACCTTCCAGGGCGGCGCCGAAAACGAACTGCTCTCCATGCTCAAGCGCAATTTCCGCTCGGTCCATCACGTCAAGCCGCCGGCGTCGCGCGACGAATCGGTCGAGCTCTATCTGTTGGCCAAGGATTTCAAGGGACGCACGGCGCCGGATGGTGCCCAGGTTGAAAGCGCTGAGCAGGAGCGGTCCGAAGGCTGACGGCTGCCTTCCGGGTCGGCATCAATTGCCAGGCGGGCTCACCGGTTCCAGCGTCTTGGGCGTGCTCAGCCGGCCATGGCCGGAGATGGCGTTGCCGGCATCGGGCGCCAGCCGCACGAACGACAGCGCCGCCGCCGCCGATACAGCCGCCACGATGAAGAAGGCGATGTGGAAGTCGTCCAGCGAAAGCGGACCGCCATGGATTGACGTCGAAACTTCCAGGATGCCGCCGGCCAGCGCCACGCCGAGCGCGATCGAAAGCTGCTGGAAGACGGCGGTAATCGGCGTCGCCTTGCTGGTGTCTTCAGCCGAAACCTCGGCATAGGCAAGTGCATTGACGCCAGTGAAGAACATCGAGCGGATGAAGCCGCCAACGAGAAGCATGGCCAGCATCAGCAGATAGGGTGTGTCGGGTGTGAACAGCCCGTTGATGGCAATCGACGCCGCGGCGACTAGGGAGCCGACGACCAGCACGCGGCGGAAGCCTGCGACGCGGAAGATCAGCGCGGTGACGAATTTCATGCCGATGGCGCCGATCGCCGAGACGAAGGTGATCATGCCCGACTGAAAGGGCGTCAGTCCGAAGCCGATCTGGAACATCAGCGGCAGCAGGAACGGCACGGCGCCGATGCCGATGCGGAACAGTGAGCCGCCCAGCACCGACGAGCGGAACACCTGGTTGCGGAACAGTTCTAACGCCAGCAGCGGGTTTTTGGCGCGGCGCGCATGCAGCAAATAGAGCGCCCCCGACGCCAGGCCGACCCCTACCGTGATGATGCCGACGAGCGGCGGCAAGTACGGAAGGCTGATCACCGACAGGCCGAACACCACGCCCGATGCCGCCAGACCGCTCAGCACGAAGCCAATGAAATCAAGTGGCGGGTTCTGTGTTGGTTCGGTCTGCGGCAGGAAACGCGTCGCCAGCCAGATGCCGATCAGGCCTATCGGCACATTGATCAGGAAGATCCAGTGCCAGGTGAAATAGGTGGTGATGAAGCCGCCGATCGGCGGTCCGACCAGCGGCCCGACCAGCGCCGGAACGGTCAGCCAGGACATAGCCGCGACCAGTTCACTTTTCGGCGTCGCGCGCACCAGCACCAGTCGCCCGACCGGTGTCATCATGGCGCCGCCAATGCCTTGCAGGAAACGTGACACCACGAAAGCCGGCAGCGAACCGGAAAGCGCGCAGGCGATCGAGCCGACGATGAAGACCGCGATTGCGGCGCGAAAGACATTCTTGGCGCCGAAGCGGTCGGCCATCCAGCCACTGATCGGAATGAAGATCGCCAGCGACACCAGATAGGCCGTCAGCGCCAGCTTGAGCGCGATCGGGCTGGTATGGATGTCGATGGCGATCGCCGGCAGCGACGTCGCGATGACGGTCGAATCCATGTTCTCCATGAAAAGTGCGACCGCCAGTATGAGCGGAATGGTGCGGTTCAAGGAACGCGTCCGAACTGAATGTTTCGTCGTCAATTGCTTGCCGACCTTGGGGGCAAGCCGACACGAAGGGCGGTTATCACGGCTTGGGGCGGATGTCGCATTAATTTGCTGTCACTTTTGTGCTACCGCAACCATAGATGGCGTCCTTCGGTGTCACGTCAGCTTTGGCGTCACGTCACCTTTACGGGAGCATGAAATCATCGGCTTTTCATCGGCGGCGGGACGTGTTACGAGCCAGCGCCAATCCTGAAAGGGAAGAAGACGAGTCGGCGCTGTCCATCCTGGTCAAGCGCTTTTTCTGTATTCCGAGGACTGGCCATGGCAAAAATCATCGAAACGTCCACCGGCGCACTGGCGCTTACCTTTGACGACGTGCTGCTGCAGCCCGGTCATTCCGAGGTCATGCCTGGCGAGACCGATGTCCGCACGCGCATTGCCGGCGACATCGACCTCAATGTGCCGATCCTGTCGGCGGCGATGGACACCGTCACCGAAGCGCGACTTGCCATCGCCATGGCCCAGGCCGGTGGCATTGGCGTCATCCACCGCAATTTCTCGCCGGCCGAGCAGGCCGAGCAGGTGCGGCAGGTCAAGAAGTTCGAATCCGGCATGGTGATCAATCCCGTCACCATCGGCCCCGACGCCACCCTTGCCGACGCGCTTTCGCTGATGCGCACCTATTCGATTTCGGGCATTCCGGTGGTCGAGAATGGCGGCACCGGCGGCCAGAAGGTCGGTCGGCTGGTCGGCATCCTGACCAACCGCGACGTGCGCTTCGCGTCCGATCCGACGCAGAAGGTCTACGAACTGATGACGCGTGAGAACCTGATCACGGTCAAGGAGAATGTCGACCAGGACGAGGCCAAGCGCCTCCTGCATCAGCACCGCATCGAAAAACTGGTCGTCGTCGACAGCCGAGGCAATTGCGTCGGGCTGATCACCGTCAAGGACATCGAGAAGTCGCAGCTCAACCCGCACGCCACCAAGGACGCGCAGGGCCGCTTGCGCGCCGCCGCCGCCACCAGCGTCGGCGATGACGGTTTCGAGCGCGCCGAACGTCTCATCGATGCCGGCGTCGACCTTCTGGTCATCGACACCGCGCACGGCCATTCGCAGCGTGTGCTCGACGCAGTGACGCGCGCCAAGAAGCTCTCCAACTCGGTTCGCATCCTGGCCGGCAACGTCGCCACCGCCGAAGGCACGCAGGCGCTGATCGACGCCGGCGCGGACGCCGTCAAGGTGGGCATCGGCCCGGGCTCGATCTGCACCACCCGCATCGTTGCCGGCGTCGGTGTGCCGCAGCTTTCGGCCATCATGTCGGCGGTCGAGACGGCGCACAAATCAGGCGTCTCGGTGATCGCCGACGGCGGCATCAAATATTCCGGCGATCTCGCCAAGGCGCTCGCCGCCGGCGCCAGTGCAGCCATGATCGGCTCGCTGCTGGCCGGCACCGATGAAAGCCCGGGCGAGGTCTATCTGCACCAGGGCCGCTCCTTCAAGGCCTATCGCGGCATGGGCTCGGTCGGCGCCATGGCGCGCGGCTCCGCCGATCGCTACTTCCAGGCCGAGGTGCGCGACACGCTGAAACTGGTCCCGGAAGGCATCGAGGGGCAAGTTCCCTATAAAGGACCTGTGTCTGGCGTGCTGCACCAGCTTGCAGGCGGGCTGAAAGCCGCTATGGGTTATGTCGGCGGTCGCGATCTTGCCGATTTCCGCGAACGCGCCACTTTTGTACGCATATCCAACGCCGGACTTCGTGAAAGCCACGCCCATGACGTCACGATTACCCGCGAAAGCCCGAATTATCCCGGCGGAGCCTGATCCGTACGGGCTCTGGCGCAACCTGACCGCAACGATCCTGCGGCTGTCGCGCCACGCGGCCGCGCTCTGTTTCCTGTCGGCGGCGGTTTTCATCGCCATGACGGTGCTGGAATTCTTCTATTTCCGCCAGTTGAGCGGCGGCCTGGCGTCGCTTGACATGCGTTTTCTCGGCTTCACGCCGGACGAAGGCATGGCCTGGCTGACGGCGCTCGGCCGGCGCGGCGGCGAGATCATTCTCGTCTGGCACTATCTGACCTTCGATTTGCTGTTCCCGGCGCTGTTGTCGGTGACACTGGTCAGCCTGATCCTGGCCACCGGCCGGCGATTGAACAATTTCCGCGTGTTGCCGGGGCAGCTGCAGTCGATATTCGCGCTGATTCTGGTGCTGCCCTACACGCTGGCCGATTATGCCCAGAACATCGCGGTGGCGAGCCTGCTGTCCGATTTCCTGTCGGCCAATCCGGATTCGCTGTCTCTCGCCTCGGCGCTGATCGTCACCAAATTCGCGCTTCTTGCCATCCCGCTGACCGTCATCGCCGCTTTCTGGCTGGCGGGCCAGAAACACCAGGTTTGACGCCAGACAGGGCAGTGCAGTTCATGAACCAGACCACGATCTTCTGGCCGATGCTGGCGCAGGTGCTGCTGATCTACATCGTCTACATCGTCCTGGGTCACCGCAGATACGGCGCGGTCAGGTCAGGTGAAGCCAAGGCCGGTCAGTACAAGGTACGCTCGACCGAGCCGGCCTCCAGCATCACCGTTGCCAGCAATCTCATCAACCAGTTCGAATTGCCGGTGCTGTTCTACGTGCTGTGCCTGACGCTGCACGTGACCAACGGCGTCAACTTCCTGACCCTGGCGCTGATGTGGATTTTTGTCGCGTCGCGCTATTTCCACGCCTGGGTCCACCTGACCAGCAACAATCTGCGGCTGCGCAGCCGCTCTTTCTTCCTCGGTGCTACCGTGCTGGCGCTCGCCTGGATCTGGTTTGCACTGCATCTGCTCGGAGCCGTGTAAGCATCTGCTTACCTCCTGTGCGGGAGGGTCGCCGCAAAGCGAAGCGGGTAAGCGCCTAGAGGTCGAAAACCGCGATCTTGCGCTTGTCGAACTTGAAGCCGATCTCGCCGCGCACCAGCTTCAGCGCGGCCTCGCCGAACACCGCCCGCCGCCAGCCTTGCAGGGCGGGCACGTCGGCCTCCTCGCCCTCGGCCGCGATGCGGTCGATGTCGTCGCTGGAGGCCAGCACTTTCGAGGCGACACCTTCCTTTTCGGCGACGATCCTGAGCAGCACTTTCAACAGTTCCGCGGCCGCGCTCGAGCCTTCGGGCGGCTGGAAGTTCTTCGGCAGCTTCGGCATCTGCTCCTTGGGCAAGGCAAGCGCGGCGTTGACCGCACCTAGCAGGGCCGTCGCCGTCGAGGAACGCTCCCAGCCTTTCGGCGTCGTGCGCAGCTTGCCGAGGGCTGCCGCGTCGCGCGGTGCCTGCTGCGCCACCTCGTAGATCGCGTCGTCCTTGAGCACGCGGCCGCGCGGTACGTCGCGTTCGCGCGCCTCGCGTTCGCGCCATGCGGCCACGGCCTGCACGATCGCCAGTTCCTGCGGTTTGCGCAGCCGCATCTTCAACCGCTTCCAGGCGTCCTCGGGATGCGGATCATAGGTCTCGCGCGAGGTCAGGACATCCATCTCCTCGTTCAGCCAGTGAGCCCGGTTCTCCCGCACCAGCTCGGCGCTGAGGTGCTGGTAAACCTCGATCAGATGGGTGACGTCGGCCAGCGCATAGTCGAGCTGCTTGTCGGAAAGCGGCCGGTGGCGCCAGTCGGTGAAGCGCGATGACTTGTCGAGTCGCGCGCCGGTGATCCGCTGCACGAGCTGATCGTAGGAAACACTGTCGCCGAAGCCGCAGACCATCGCCGCGACTTGGGTGTCGAACACCGGATGCGGAACGAGATCGCCGAGATGGACGATGATTTCGATGTCCTGTCTTGCGGCGTGGAAGACTTTGACCACCGCCTCATTGGCCATCAGCTTGAAGAACGGCGTCAGGTCGATCTCGGGCGACAGCGGGTCGATCAGCGCCGTCACGCCGGGTGAGGCCATCTGGATCAGGCACAGGATCGGCCAAAAGGTCGTTTCTCGAATGAATTCGGTGTCGACGGTGACGAAATCCGACTTTTCGAAAGCGGCGAGAACGGTCTCGAGTTCTTTCTGGGTGGTGATGACGTGCATCAAATCGCTTTTGACAGGAGTAAGGTCTTCCTAGATTTCAGCCGGAAGCGCTTTCGTCAAGCTTTGGCGCCATCGTCATGGGCTTCCCGGCCCATCGGAATCGCCGTTTCTTCTGGCCAGCCGCGCGAAAATCGTCGATGTGCGCAACAACGCGGTGAACCGGCTGCGCTTGCCTGCCGGCACGCCAGAACGAGCCTGCATCCGGTAGAGGATGACGGCGATGAAGATCGCATAGACGACGGCGCTGAACACGAACAGCGCGCTCGGTCCGAAATACTGCATCGCCGTCGAAGCGGCGAACGGTCCGCCAATGGCGCCGAAGGAATAAAACAACATCAAGGCGGCGTTGATCAGCACGAACTCGCCAGTGTCGGCGCGGTCGTTGGAATGCGCCGCCGACAGCGAATAGAGCGGCATGGCGAAACAGCCGAAGATGAAGATGATGACGAAGTTGAGCAGCGGATTGCTGCCGGCGATGAACACCAGCGCCAGTGCTGAAAGCATCGCGCAGCAGGTGGTCATCAACAGCACCCGGCGCCGGTCCCATCGGTCGGAGAGGTAGCCGAGCGGATATTGGATGATGGCGCCGCCGAAGATGCCGACGCTGACGAAGGTGACGACATCGGCAACCGACATGCCGATCTGTTCGGCATAGACCGGCGACAATGTGCGAAAGGCGCTGTTGGTGACACCTACGGCCATGCAGCCGAAGCAGCCCAGCGGCGAAATCCGCCAGACACGCGCCAGGTCGAGTTTGACGTCCTCGGGCGGCGTCGGGTTGGAGCGGTCGCCGAGCGAGACCGGCACCAGCGAGAGCGTGATCATGATCGACATGATGGCGAAGATGGTGAAGCCGCCGGCGCCGAAGACCGGGATCAGGAACTGGGCGCCGGTCACCGAACCGGTGTCGACCATCCTGTAGATCGCCAGCACGCGCGCCCGGTCGTGATTGCTGACCCCGGAATTCAACCAGCTTTCGACGATGGTGAACAGTCCGGCAAAGCAGAAGCCGCCGGCAAAGCGCACCGCGCACCACATTACCGGATCGAGAACCAGCACCAGCATCAGGGTGCCGACCGAGGCGATTGCCGCCAGTGCCGAAAAGGCCCTGATATGGCCGACCGCCTTCAAGATGCGGGTGATGGCCAGGCAGCCGAGCAGGAAGCCGGCGAAATAGAAGGTGCCCATCAGGCCGATATCGGAGGCGGAAAACCCTTCCTGCGCGCCGCGCAGCGCGATCAGCGTGCTCTGCAGCCCATTGCCGCCAAGCAGGATGCCGGCGGCGAGCAGAAGCGGGATCAGCGGGCGGATGGAGGACATGAAGGAAAACAACCGCTTGTCGTTGAACCTTCTTGAACCATCGCTTCCTTCAATGCCAGCGGCAATTCCAGCGGAGCTCATCCACGCGGATAACCGGGTTGCAAAAAAGGAAGATCATCGGCCCTTGGCGTTCAGCCGGTGCCTGCTCAAGCCGAGCTTCGCAGCATCAGTTCCGCGTTGAGCAGGATACGCCCGCCGTCTGGTTTGGCCGAGGATTTTTCATCCAGCCTCTCCAGCAGAAGTTCGATGGCCAGGCGGCCGATCTCGTTGTAGTTCTGCGCTACCGTCGTGATCGGCGGGCAGGCGTAGCGTGATAGGGGATGGTCGTCGTGTCCCGCAACCCGCATGTCGCAATCCGCCCCATGTCCCACCTTCAGGCCCAACTGATAGGCGGCCGCGATCACGCCGAAGGCCACACGGTCGTTGGCGCAAAGCACGGTCCTGGTCGGAAAACCTTGCCCCTTGAGGATACGAAGCGCTTCGTCAAAGCCGAATTTCTCGAAATCCCATGACCGCACGTCGACGACGGGCACGATTTCGGGTGTCATTTTGAACTGCTGCATGGCCTCGACATAGGCGACCTGTCTGGCCTGGGCGTTGTTGTTGACCAGCGGCATGGCGAAGTAGCAGGGGGGCTCGCCGGACCTGCAGAGATAGTCGACGATGAGCCTGAAACTCTGCCTGTTGTCGGTGCCGACGAACGACGAGGTCTCGTCGAGCGGCGAATCGACATAGATCAGCGGGATGCTCGATCCGAGTTCGGCCAGGATCCGGTGATGGGACTGCACGCCGAGCGGCGCAATGATGGCGCCGGCAATGTTCATCGACTTGAACGTCTGGATCGCCTGGTCTTCCATTTCGGCGCGTCCGTCGGAAGACAGCACAAACGCCAGGAAACCGGCCTCGTTGGCGATCGTTTCAATGCGACGCGTCAGCGCCATGTAGAACGGATCCGTCGAATTCGGAATGATGACGCCGAGAATGTTGCTGCGCCGGCGATTGAGATTGACCGCGAACATGCTCGGCCGAAAGCCGGACTTCCTTTGCGCGGCCTCGATCACGTTTCGAGTGTTTTTCCGTACCGAACTGGGGTCGTTGAAATATTTGGATACCGTCGTGCGGGACAAGCCGACAAAGGCCGAGAAGTCCTCCATCGTCCTGATCGTCTTGGCCATTCACTGGCTCCCTGCTCGAACTGCCGTCGCCACTGTCTACTTGAGTCACCTTTTCGCGGAAAGGAGGCAGGATGTTCTTTCCGAGCGCGGGAGACCACCTGTGGTCGATGGGCGCGGCTGTACTGTTTGAAATTACGGCTCGGAGGAAAACTGTACTTTCATCGTCGTTGGGTCGCCGCTGGCTTTGGCGAAGAACGGTAACAGTTCGGAAAGCGGCAGCTGGTGGCTGACAAGTCGCGCCATCGTGCCGTCGTCTCGGCTGAGAATGTCGAGCGCCTGCGGGATGTTCCGGTTCAGCGAATGCGACCCCGCCAATCTGATCTGCCGGCGGAAAATCTCGAACGGGGCGACAGAGATCCTGGCATCGGGTGCGCAGACACCGAAGATGAGCGCGGTGCCGCCATCGGCGGTGAAACCGATCATGCCTTCGACCACCTTGGCGACGCCGGTGGCGTCGGCGACGAAATCGAAGCTCCGCGCCCGCGCCGACAGCGCCTCCGATCCGGACACCAGCGGCTCCAGTCCGAGCGCCTCGGCGAAGGCGAGGCGCTGTTCGCTGATATCGGCGACCGCCACGCTCTTGACGCCCTTGGCCCTGAGCGAGAGGGCAAGCAGCAGGCCGATCGGCCCGGCGCCGAAGACCAGCGCGGTGCCGGGCGTGGTGTTGCCGGTCACGAGCCCGGCGGCACCGAGGCCATTGAGGACACAGGCGAGCGGCTCGGCGAGTGCCGCCGTGGCGAAACCGAGATCGCCGATGCCATGCAGATGGTCGACGGCAACCATGCTGAATTCGGCGAAGCCGCCATTCTCGGTCACGCCATAGGCTTTCAGGCTGGCGCACAGATTGGTCAGGCCCTTCCTGCAGGCGGGGCAGTGCCCGCACGGGATGTTGGGATCGACAGCGACCCGATCGCCCGGCTTGACGGTGGTGACATCGCTGGCGACCGCCTCGACGGTGCCCGCATATTCGTGGCCGGGGACCAGTGGAAACGCGCCTTCGCCGTAGCGGCCATGCAGCACCTCGATGTCGGTATGGCAAAGGCCGGCCGCGCGGACCCGTACCAGCGCGTGCCCCGGTTTGATCGCGGGCATCTCAAGCTCTGCCATGCCGGCAACGCCTGCGGCGGTAAATCGGATGGCCTTCATGTGAGTCTCCCTGCTTGGACGACCTTATCCCGGATGACGCGACTCGGACGCGTCAGCTCATCCAGTTGCCACCGTCGACATTGTAGGTCTGCGCAAGGATGTAGTCGCTGTCGGGCGAGGCCAGGAACACGGCAAGCCCCGCAATATCCTCGGGCTGCCCGAAGCGGCCGATCGGAACCGATCTGGCCACGGCCGCCTTCTTCTCGCCTGGCTTCAGGCCTTCCCAGCGGGCGAAGTGCGCATCGACAACATCCCAGTGCTCGCCGTCGACGACGCCGGGTGCAATCGCGTTGACATTGATGCCGTGTTTGACCAGCGCCAGCGCCGCCGACTGCGTGGCCGAAATGATGGCTGCCTTGGAGGCGCAGTAGAGCGTCACCAGCGCTTCGCCGCGGCGACCGGCCTGGCTCGCCATGTTGATGATCTTGCCGCCGCGGCCGCGCGCGATCATCACATTGGCCACGGCCTTCATCATGAACAGCGGCGCCTTGAGATTGATGGCGAACACCCTGTCATAGCTCGCTTCGGTAATGTCGGTTATCGGCGCCATGTCGAAGATGGCCGCGTTGTTGACGAGGATATCGATGCCGCCGAAATCGCGGTCGACCTCCGCCACGACCCTGTCGATCGCACCGAGGTCGGTGACGTCAAGCTGGATGGCTCTGGCCGCCGCACCGATCGCGGCGGCCGCCCGCGTGGCCCGCTCGATGTCGATATCGGCAATCACCACCTTGGCGCCTTCGCGCACATAGGCTTGCGCGAAACCCAGGCCAATGCCGCGCGCACCACCTGTTATGAGGGCAATCTTGTTGTGCAGTTTCATGTCCAATTCCAATTCCGTGAGTTTTTTAACGGCATCGGGGCGGCCGCTCGACGACCGGCGGGACGTCCTGGGAGACGTGGCCCCGTCCGATCCCAGACGCCTGCCGAGAAACGCACGGACCCGCTGTGGCGGATCCGTGCATCCTCCAAGCCTGCTGCAACGGGAGGTCTTTTCAGGCCCGGATTGCCAGGGACGGCACACACGCCATCCCTGGCTTGAACGCAGCTATTTGATGTAGCCTGCCTCCGTCATCGTCTTCTCCACGGCGGTCTGGGCGCCATTGAGCACATCGTCGACCGACTGCTGACCGGTGACCGCGGCGGCGATCGCCTGGCCGACCTCTGTTCCGATGCCCTGGAATTCGGGGATGGCGACGAACTGGATGCCGGTATAGGGAACCGGATCCTTGGTCTGCTTGGTCGGATCGGCGGATTCGATCGCCGAAAGCACCGTTGCGGCGAAGGGGGCTGCTTTCTGGTAGTCCGGGCTGGCATAGGTGGATTTGCGCGTTCCCGGAGGTGCCGCGACCCAGCCTTCGGTCTCGCCGACGCGCTGGACGTAGGCTTTCGAGGTCGCCCATTTCACGAACGACTTCGCGGCGTCCGCCTTGGTGGAACTCGCCGGGATGGCCAGGCTCCAAGCCCAACCCCAGGCCGAACCGTTGGGCGTGACCGCCACCGGCGCCTTGGCGAAGGCGACCTTGTCGGCAACCTTGCTCTGCTTCGGATCATAGACACGACCCGCCGCCGACGTGGCGTCGATCCACATGGCGCAGTGGCCGGAGGCGAACAAGGTCTGGTTCTCGTTAAAGCCGTTGGAGCTTATTCCCGGAGGTCCATCCTTCTTCATCGTGTCGACATACCAGCCGATCGCCTTCTTCCACGCATCCGAATTGATCTGCGGCTTCCAGTCCATGTCGAACCAGCGGCCGCCGAACGTGTTCACCAGCGTGCCGACAAAGGCCATGTTTTCGCCCCAGCCCGGCTTGCCGCGCAGGCACAGGCCGTATTGCTCCTTCGACTTGTCGGTGAGTTTGTCGGCGAATTCGGTGATCTGGTCATAGGTGGGCTGCTCCGGCATCTTCAGGCCGGCGGCGTCGAACAGATCCTTGCGGTAGAGCGTGAATGAGCTTTCGGCGTAGAAGGGCACGGCATACAGCTTGCCGTCGACCGTCAGGCCGCTGCGCACCGGCGCGATGAGATCGTCATAGTCATAGTCGTCGCCAAGATCGTTGAGCGATGTCAGCCAGCCGCTCTTGCCCCAGATCGGCGTCTCATAGCCGCCGATGGTCAGGACATCGAACTGGCCACCCTTGGTGGCGATGTCGGTGGTGACCCGCTCGCGCAGGACGTTCTCCTCGAGCACCACCCAGTTGACCTTGTTTCCTGTCGCCTTCTCCCATTCCGGCGACAGCTTCTGCATGATGATCATGTCGCCATTGTTGACCGTCGCAACCGTGATCTCCGTGGCCAAGGCGGCACCCGCCGTCAGTGCGCAAGCGGTGACCGACGCAGCGAGAATTCCAGTACGCTTACCAATTGGCATTTCGTCTCCTCCTTTACGAATGCGCATGTGTAAGTGAACATGCGTATATATTTTATTGCGCTTGAAAACATCCAAGTCAAGCTGCATAGGGCTTGATATTTGGCGATTGGCCCGTGTTTGGCGCATAGCCGCTCGCCATTTGAGGCATGGGGAAAGCCGCGTGCGTAGCAAAAAACGTGAACGTGCGTGCAGTTTGTATTGACTTCGCTCTCGACGCGAATTACCTCGGCTACAGTCAGGAGCTGTCGTACACCCGCACGCCGACACGATCCGCGTCCGCTCCGGCTGGGGAGAGAAGGAATTACAGGAATGAGCCTTTCCCGCCGAAGGGAGATCGCGTCCGAATCCGTGGGTCCGACGATTGCCGCCGGCGAAATCCTGGTTGAGATCATGGCGACGGACCGGGGTCTGGGGTTCCTCGAACCGCTAACGCTGGTCGGCCCTTACCCGAGCGGTGCTCCGGCCATCTTCATCGACCAGGTCGCAAGGCTGGGCGGCAGCGCCGGGCTGATCGGCTGCGTCGGTCGCGACGATTTTGGCACGATCAATCTGGAAAGGCTTCGGGGCGACGGCGTCGACGTGTCCGCCGTCGCCGTCAGCGACCGCTACCCGACGGGTAGCGCCTTCGTTCGCTACAGGCCCGATGGCGGTCGCGACTTCGTCTACAACATCGCCGAATCCGCCGCCGGGCAAATCCGCCTCACGCCTGAGGCGCGCCAACTGGCGGACAGGGCCGGCCACCTGCATGTCATGGGATCCACTTTGTCCGTGGCCGGGTTGAGGGACATCGTTGCCTATGCCACCAAGGCGGTGCGCGCCCGCGGCGGCTCGACCTCCTTCGATCCGAATGTGCGCAAGGAACTGATCGACGGCGCCGACGGCACGCAATTTTCAGCCCTGGTCGACGATGCCGATCTGCTGCTTCCCTCCGGCGAAGAGTTGCTCACCGCGGCAGGCGTCGAGGATGAATGCCAGGCGGTGAAGGCGTTGATCGCCAGGGGCGTTGGCGAGATCGTGCTGAAGCGAGGGGCGGTCGGCTCGTCCCGGTTCGCCGCCGATGGCAGCAGGATCGACTGCGCCGGCTTCCTGGTGGAGGAAGTGGACCCGACCGGAGCCGGCGACTGTTTCGGCGCGACCTACCTGACCTGCCGGCGCCAGGGGATGGAGCCCGGCAAAGCGCTGTTCTATGCCAATGCCGCCGGCGCCCGCAACGTCACGCGGCGCGGGCCCATGGAAGGGGTCACCGGCTTCGATGTGCTTGACGGTTTCATCGCCGGGACACAGAGGGCGACATGATGGCCAACCCCCTTGCAGGCCTCGCCGCCGCCCGCAGAAACGGATCGCCTTACGGCATCACCTCGATCTGCTCGGCCCATCCACTGGTGATCCAGACGGCCTTAAGGCGCGCCGTCCGGGACAAGGGAACCACGCTGCTGATCGAGGCAACCTGCAACCAGGTCAACCAGTTCGGCGGCTACACCGGGATGACCCCGGACCTGTTCATCGCCTTCGTGCAGGAGATCGCCAGCAGGGAAGGTCTCGAGGCCTCACGCATCACCTTCGGCGGTGACCATCTTGGACCGAACCCGTGGCGTGCCGAGCCGGCCGCACAGGCGATGAGCAAGGCCGAAGCCATGGTCACCGCCTATGTCTGGGCCGGCTTCAGCAAGATTCATCTTGACGCGTCGATGGGATGCGCCGGCGAGCCGGCTGCCTTGGACGACGAGACGATCGCCATGCGGGCGGCTCGGTTGGCCAAGGCCGCAGAAAAGGCGGCGCGCGCGCGCGGTGGTGCATTGCCGGTCTACATCATCGGCACCGAGGTTCCCGCCCCCGGCGGCGTCGATCACACGATCAGCGACCTGAAGCCCACCGAAGCGGCGGCGGCGCGCCGCACGATCGACGTGCATCGCCAGATCTTTGCCCGGGAAGGCCTGGCCGAAGCGTTTGGCCGCGCCATCGCCGTGGTCGTGCAGCCGGGTGTCGAATTCGGCAGCCAGAACGTCGTCGCCTACAGGCCGGAGGCGTCGAAGGCGCTTACTGGACTGCTTGATGAGGAACTGTCGCTCGTCTACGAGGCGCATTCCACCGACTATCAGAGCCGCGCGGCGCTGACGGCACTTGTCGGCAACGGCTTTCCCATCCTCAAGGTCGGCCCGGGCCTGACATTCGCCTTGCGCGAGGCGCTTTACGGGCTCGACATGATCGCGTCTGAAATGGTCGCCGATTATGGGGACAGGTCGCTGGCCCGCACGATGGAGCGCGTGATGCTGGCGGCGCCTGGCCATTGGCACAGTCACTATCACGGCAGTGACGCGAGCCTCTACCTCCAGCGGCACTACAGCTACAGCGACCGCATCCGCTATTACTGGAGCAACCCCACTGCCGGCGTTGCCGTCAGCCGCCTGCGCGACGTGCTCAACGGCGTCGGCATTCCCGAAACGCTGATGCAGCAATTCCTGCCGATGGTGCCGGCCGAACTGGGCCCCGCCGGGAATCCCGAGGCTATTCTTCATGCCGCGATCGGCCAGGTGCTGGCCGATTACGACGCGGCCTGCCGTGGCGACGCCGCCTGAATCCGTTGCGCCGTCGCCAGCCAAAGAGCTCGCTGCGCCTGTCGGACGACGCCCGGTGCCGCTTGCCTTGACAAATCCGGCCTCCCATGCGCTTTTCGCGCAAATTTTGAGGCCGGGCTGTGATGCTTCGGCCGGCAACGCAGCACCCCGGACCTTACCAATGACAATGCACCGTTACCGCAGCCATACCTGTGCCCAGTTGAGGAAGAGCGACGTCGGCTCGACCGTTCGCCTGTCTGGCTGGGTGCATCGCGTGCGCGATCATGGCGGCCTGCTGTTCATCGACCTGCGCGACAATTATGGCCTGACCCAGATCGTCGCCGATCCGGATTCGCCGGCCTTCAAGGTTGCGGAGACCGTGCGTGGCGAGTGGGTCATCCGCGTCGACGGCGAGGTCAAGGCGCGCTTGCCCGAGACCACGAACGCCAACCTGCCGACCGGCGAGATCGAGATTTTCGCGCGCGAGATCGAGGTGCTGTCGGCGGCCAAGGAGTTGCCGCTGCCGGTGTTCGGCGAGCCTGACTATCCCGAGGATATAAGACTGAAATACCGTTTCCTCGACCTGCGCCGTGAGACTCTGCACAAGAACATCATCGCGCGGACAAAAATCATCGCCGAAATGCGCAGGCGCATGGGCGAGGTCGGCTTCACCGAATTCTCGACGCCGATCCTGACCGCCTCGTCGCCGGAAGGCGCGCGCGACTTCCTGGTGCCGTCGCGCATCCATCCCGGCACCTTCTACGCGCTGCCGCAGGCGCCGCAGCAGTACAAGCAGCTGATCATGGTGTCGGGCTTCGACCGTTACTTCCAGATCGCGCCATGTTTCCGCGACGAGGACCCGCGCGCCGACCGGCTGCCGGGCGAATTCTACCAGCTCGACCTCGAAATGAGCTTCGTCGAGCAGGACGACGTGCTGTCGACCATGGAACCGGTCATGCGCGGGGTCTTCGAGACCTTCGCCAACGGCAAGCCGGTGACGCAGAAATTCCAGCGCATCCCCTATGATGTCGCCATGCGCAAATACGGTTCCGACAAGCCGGACCTGCGTAACCCGATCGAGATGCAGGCCGTCTCCGATCACTTCCGCGATTCCGGCTTCAAGGTGTTCGCCAATATCCTGGCCAACGACCCGAAGGCCGAGGTGTGGGGCATTCCGGCAAAGACCGGCGGCAGCCGCGCCTTCTGCGACCGCATGAACTCCTGGGCGCAAGGCGAGGGCCAGCCGGGTCTGGGCTACATCTTCTGGCGCAAGGAAGGTGACAAGATCGAAGGCGCCGGTCCGCTGGCCAAGAACATCGGCGAGGAGCGCACAGAGGCGATCCGCCAACAGCTCGGCCTTGCCGACGGCGACGCCGCCTTCTTTGTCGCCGGCGACCCGAAGAAGTTCGTGTCTTTCGCCGGTGCCGCACGCACCCGCGCCGGCGAGGAGCTGAACCTCGTCGACCGCGAGCGTTTCGAACTGTGCTGGATCGTCGATTTCCCGTTCTTCGAATGGAACGAGGAAGAGAAGAAGATCGACTTCGCCCACAACCCGTTCTCGATGCCGCAGGGCGGTATCGATGCGCTGAATGGCGAGGATCTGCTCGGCATCAAGGCGTTCCAGTACGACATGGTCTGCAATGGCTTCGAAATCGCCTCTGGCGGTATTCGCAATCACTTGCCTGAAACCATGGTTAAGGCGTTCGAGACAGTCGGGCTGGATCGCGCCACGGTCGAGGAGCGCTTCGGCGGCCTCTACCGCGCCTTCCAGTACGGCGCGCCGCCGCATGGCGGCATGGCCGCCGGCGTCGATCGTGTCGTCATGCTGCTGGTCGGCGCGAAGAACCTGCGTGAGATCACCATGTTCCCGATGAACCAGCAGGCGTACGATTTGTTGATGAACGCGCCTTCGGAAGCAAGCCCGCAGCAGCTTCGCGAACTGGCGCTGCGCGTCGCCGCACCCAAGAAGGACGCCTGATCGCGCTTCGGGTGATGCTTTAAAGAACCGCCAGAACCGGTTCTTTCAATTCATCAATCCACAAAAAAGCCCGGCATCGCTGCCGGGCTTTTTCGCGTATTGAGGTCGCGTCGATCAGTCTTCGTTGGCCTTGACGGCGACGCCGAGCGTCTTCGGCAGGTCGAGCGGGTTGGACATGGCGCCCGCCATGATCAGTGCGAACGGCACCGATGCCGGCGGTTCGGCCGAGATTTCGAGGCTCTTCGGATCGTCGAGATATTTGCCGACGGCGGCCGTGACTTGCGCCGTCAGTTCCGGATTGTTGAGCTGCGCCATGCCGAACGGCACGATCGCCTTGGCCTGGTTGGCGATGTCCTTGGCCGACATGCCTTGCTGCTTGCCGACATATTCCAGCACCTTGTTGGTCAGCGAATCGTCGTCGAAACGGATCGAGGCGCTGTTGAACGAAAGCTGCTGCAACAGGCCGAGCATGGCCATGCCTTGTGCCGAATTGTCGGCGCCTTCGGGCTGTGCCGCCATCTTCTTCTGCATTTCCTGCAGGGACTTGATGAAGTCCATCGTGTAGCCCCCGAGATCGAAGGTCATGCCGAGCGTGCCGGCGTTCTCGACGGAAATGTCGTATTTCGACAGTTCCATCTTGCCGTCGGTGGGCTGCCAGGTGCCGGCCATCTCGAGATTGCCCGCGATGTTCTGGTAGCCGAGCGCGTTGATGACTTCCTTGGACTTGGGGTCGTCGACCAGCGTCAGGTCGGCATTGAACTTTTCCGTGGTGGCGGTGAATTCCATCGCCTTGCCGTCCGCGGGCGGCGTGATCTCGACGGCAAGTCCGTCCATCGAGAAGGCGGTCTTGTCGGCGACCTTGACGGTGATGTTTGAGAGTTCGGCCGACTTGTACATCATCAGCGAGCCCAGCGGACCGGTGGAGCCGTCGGCCGGAACCGTCATGTCGTGGATGACGAAGGGGCTGAGGTTGAGCGTGACGCCGTCCTTTGAGTGTTCGAATGCCGACGTCGAAACGGTGGCGATATCATAGCCGCCATTTGCCTCGGTGACGCCCTCGAGCTTGACGTCGCCGATGGGGAGCGCTTCCTTTTCCGCCGCCGGCTTGATGGCAACGCCCTGCAGCACCATGCTGGTGTTGTCGCCGGTCACGCCGGTCCAGGAGATGTCGACGCCCTGGGCGGAAAGTGCAGCCTTCAGCCGGTCGGCGACCGCTGCGTCTTGGGCGAGGGCCGCGTTCAGCGGCAGCGTGAGCAAAAAGGTCGAAAAGGCGAACTTCTGGAGAATTGAGCGTTTGATTGTCATCGCAAGGTCCCTGAGAGTGTCCTGAAATTATTTTTCAATTCTTTGCGCCATCACCATTCCGTGACGAACTGGACGGGAAAAAGGCGTGTCCCGGCACAATGGTCGAAAATCACGGTGAAAGGCAAACTCGATCCCACCGTCTTTGCGCAAACCGGTGAATTTGTAATGAAGAGCCGGTTGCCTGATATCATCACGCTTGGCCATAGAGGCCTGATGTAACAGGCTGATGTTGGTCGACATCCGTTGGTCTGCGGTTTCATGTTGCAGAAGCGCTGGTACAGCTGCCGGCCCCTTGCCGCGAATCACCCGCTGGGCTAGGTCCAGCCCATGGGAAAAAGGCTTTTGCCGCCTGAAAATGGCGGTGGCGATCATGTCGAACCGGTCGATCTAAAGAAGGCGCTGGAAGAGCGCTATCTGGCCTATGCGCTGTCGACCATCATGCACCGGGCGCTGCCGGACGTGCGCGACGGCCTAAAACCGGTCCATCGCCGCATCATGCACGCCATGCGTCTGCTGCGGCTGAACCCCGACCAGGGCTTCGCCAAATGCGCCCGCATCGTCGGCGAGGTGATGGGCAAGTTCCACCCGCATGGCGACCAGTCGATCTATGACGCGCTCGTGCGGCTGGCGCAGGATTTTTCGATGCGCTACCCCTTGGTCGACGGGCAGGGCAATTTCGGCAACATCGACGGCGATAACGCCGCCGCCATGCGCTACACCGAAGCGCGCATGACCGATGTGGCGACCGAGCTGTTGTCCGGCATCACCGAGGATGCCGTCGACTACCGGCCGACCTACAATGAAGAAGACGAGGAGCCGGTGGTTTTGCCCGGCGCCTTTCCGAACCTGCTGGCCAACGGCTCGTCCGGCATTGCCGTGGGCATGGCGACATCGATCCCGCCTCACAACGCGGCCGAGCTTTGCGATGCGGCACTTCACCTGATCGAGCATCGGGATGCGCCGGTGGCGAAGCTGATGGACTTTGTCCAGGGCCCGGATTTTCCGACCGGCGGCATCATTGTCGACAGCCGCGCCTCTATCCTCGAAGCCTATGAAACCGGCCGCGGCGGCTTCCGCGTCAGGTCGAAGTGGATCCAGGAGGACCAGGGCAGGGGCACCTGGAGCATCGTCGTCACCGAAATCCCTTACGGTGTGCAGAAGGCGCGGCTGATCGAGAAGATCGCCGAGCTGCTGATGGCGCGCAAGCTGCCGCTGCTCGAGGACATCCGCGACGAAAGTGCGGAAGACATCCGCGTCGTGCTGGTGCCGAAGAGCCGCTCTGTCGACCCGGGCATCCTGATGGAATCGCTGTTCAAGCTCACCGAGCTCGAAAGCCGCTTCCCGCTCAACATGAACGTCCTATCGCGCGGCAAGGTGCCCAACGTCCTGTCGTTGAAAGGCGTGCTGCAGGAATGGCTTGAGCATCGCCGCGATGTGTTAATCCGCCGCTCGAAACATCGCCTCGGCGAGATCGAGAGACGGCTGGAGATCCTTGCCGGCTACCTGATCGCCTATCTCAACATCGACGAAGTGATCAGGATCATTCGCGAGGAGGATGAGCCCAAGCAGGTGATGATGGCCCGCTGGTCGCTCACCGACACCCAGGCCGAAGCCATCCTCAACATGCGGCTGCGCGCTCTGCGCAAGCTGGAAGAATTCGAAATCCGCAAGGAATTCGACGGTCTGAGCGCCGAGAAGAAGCAGATCGAGGCGTTGCTTGCTTCAAACGAAAAGCAATGGGCGACGATCAAGTGGGAAGTCACCAACATCCGCGACAAGTTCGGCCCGGAGACCGAGCTCGGCAAGCGCCGCACCCAGTTCGCCGATGCGCCCGAGCACGACCTGACCGACATTGCGCACGCCATGATCGAGCGCGAGCCGGTCACCGTGGTCGTCTCGGAAAAGGGTTGGCTGCGCGCGATGAAGGGGCATCTTGCCGATCTCTCGACCCTGACCTTCAAGGAGGGTGACAGCCTCAAGCTCGCCTTCCATGCCCAGACCACCGACAAGGTGCTGGTCTTCACCACCGGCGGCAAGTTCTACACCATCGGCGCCGACCGACTGCCCGGTGGCCGTGGCCATGGCGAGCCGATCCGCATCATCGTCGATATGGACAACGACCAGGACATCGTTACCGCCTTCGTCCACGATCCGAAGCGCAAGCTTCTGCTGGCTTCGTATGACGCCAATGGCTTCATCGTGCCGGAGGAGGAAGTCGTCGCCAACACCCGCAAGGGCAAGCAGGTGATGAACGTCAAGGCGCCCGACGAGGCCAAGCGCTGCATCCCGGTCACCGGCGACCATCTCGCCATCGTCGGCGAGAATCGCAAGATGCTTGTGTTCGCGCTCTCCGACATCCCGGAGATGGGACGCGGCAAGGGCGTTCGCCTGCAGAAATACAAGGACGGCGGCCTTCTCGATCTCAAGCCGTTCATGCTGGAGAGCGGCCTGTCCTGGCAGGATTCGGCCGACCGCACCTTCATCCGGTCGCGTGAGGAGCTGGCCGAATGGATCGGCGCCCGTGCCTCGGCCGGCCGTATGGTGCCGAAGGGCTTTCCGAGGACGGGGAAGTTTGGATAAAGCTGCCGATCTCCCCCCTTGTGGGGGAGATGCCCGGCAGGGCAGAAGGGGGCGCTGTCCCTCAATCAATCACAACTAAGTATTCGTCTCAGTTCTCGGCTGGTCACAGTCAACGCCCAAGGACGGCATTCCTTCGCGCCCCCTCTGGCCTGCCGGCCACCTCCCCGAAGATCGGCAGCTTCATCATTTGGACTATCGTCACGATTGCTGCACTATACCAGTGCATAAGCAGGAAAGGTGTTCGGGAGAAGCGGGCGTTTGAAGGAAGCAAAAATCCAGAAACCGGAACGGCAGCAGCGCCTGTTCGGCCTGTCGACGCCGCTGCGGTCGGCCGTCATTCCGCCGCTGTCGGCGGCGCGCTGGCTGCTGGTGCTGATCGTCGCCGCCGGTGTCTATTTCTTCCATGGCTTCCTGTTTCCGGTGCTGGCGGCGCTGGTCATCGCCTTTGCCAGCTGGCCGCTCTACCGGCGCCTGCTTGTCGCGGTTGGCGGCAACCGCACCATCGCCGCGACCTTTGCCATCCTGTTCATTCTCGCCTTCCTGGTGGTGCCGATCGCGCTTGCCGGCACCTACGCCATCAACGAGGTGCGCGAATGGGTCGGCTGGGCGATCGAGACCAATCGGCACGGCGCCGTGACGCCGCACTGGATCGCCACCATGCCTGTCGTGGGCGAGTGGCTGAACGAGCAATGGACGACCAATTTTGGCCATCCCGGCGGCATTGGCGAACTGATCCAGCTGGTCAGCGGCGCCAACATCGGCAGCATCTATCGCGGCGTGCTTGCCGCCGGCGGCAGTGCCTTCGGCCTGCTCCTGACGCTGCTGTTCATGATGATCGCGCTGTTCTTCGCTTATCGCGACGGCGAACATTTCGCCGGCCAGATCGACCGCCTCGGCGAGCGCATCTTGCCGGCTCGGTGGGAACGGATCTCGCGTGTCGTGCCGGCGACGATCTCTTCGACCGTGACCGGCATGACCGTCATCGCTATCGGCGAGGGGCTGGTGCTGGGCATTGCCTACTGGCTGGCCGGCGTGCCGTCGCCGGTAACGCTCGGCGCTCTGACCGGTGTGATGGCGCTCATCCCCGGCGGCGCACCACTGTCCTTCACGCTGGTCTCGATCTATCTCGCCGCCAGCGGTTCGCCGATGGCCGGATTGGCGCTGTTCCTGTGGGGTGCGGTCGAGCTGTTCATCGTCGACAAGACGCTGCGCCCTAAGCTCGTCGGTGGACCGATAAAGCTACCCTTTCTGCCGACCTTTTTCGGCCTGATCGGCGGCGTCAAGACCATGGGATTTCTCGGTCTGTTCATCGGCCCGGTGCTGATGGCCCTGCTGGTCGCGATCTGGCGCGAGTGGCTGCGCGAGGTGGAACTGACCGACGAAATCCTGCCGGGTTCGCCGGCTGAAATCGAATCTGGCCCACAGATCGAGGTTCTGCCCGAACCCAGCGTGGCGAAGAAAGCCAGCGCCTGATTCTGCGATCCGGTTCGCGTTAAGGTGTGTTGAGATTCAGGTTAGGCCGAGCCGAAAACGGCGGCTTTCGAGAACCGGAGCGGAGCGTACTTTTCACACGCGAGCACCGGAAGCGCAGGAAGCCGCCGTTTGCAAGCCGGCATCACCTAAATATCGACATACCTTAGGCCCGATGATGCACCGCAAGGTCGCCACGGCGCTTGCGTCCGTCGTGCAACTGCCAGAGCGAATGCGCGATCAGGGTGACGATCAGTATCACGCCGCCGATCAGGCTGTTGCGGGTCGGTGTCTCGGCAAAGATCATCCACACCCAGACCGGCGCCAGAACGGTTTCGAGCAGATAGAACATCGCCACTTCGGGACCTGAAATGTATTTCGGACCGTTGGCTAGGCAGAAGAACGAGATCGGCATGATCACCGCGCCGTTGAAGATGATCCACCATGGCGCGTTCACCTGAAACCCTTCGCCAGTGACCATGAAAGCCGCCAGCGCCAGCGGCAGAAGGACGCCGACCAGAGCCGTGAATCCCATATCCTTGCCGCTGGCGCGCGAGATGGTGATGGCGACCGCGATGAAGAAGGCTGAGCACAGCGCCATGAAATCGCCGAACAGGTGCCCGGTGCCGACCGAGCCGCCGACGATGACCAGCACGCCAAGGATCATGACCAGCATCGCCACGATCGTCACCAGCCGCGGCTTCTCTTTCAGGAATATCCAGGACAGCAACGCCGCGAACACGGTGTTGAAGGCCAGGATGAACACCAGGTTGGCGGTCGAGGTGTGGAAGACGGCGGTGATGAAGGTGATCGAGGTCAGCCCGTAGCATATCGCCACGGCAAGGCCGGACCAGCCGGGGATGAGTTGCGGGGCGTTCCGGCTGAGCGCGCGCCAGATCGACCAGATGATCATGGCCGCGAGGAAGGTGGTGCCGGTGCGCAGCAACAGGATCGTCCAAGCGCCGCCGTCGGCGAGCCGGATCAGCGGGATGTCGACGGTCAGCGTCAAGCCGCCGATGGCAGTTATCAGAAGGCCCTTCTGGTGGTCATTGTGGGAGGACATGCAGCAACTTTCGCAATGAAATGCAGGTGGACCGGCGCAATGGCGCACTCTCCAGCCAAGCGGCTGAAAGACCAGCATCCCCCGCCTTGAAACAGTTATGGGTGGATCGTGGGAAAACTCAGCGTGAAACCGCTTCGTTGGTGTAGCGCTCCCAGCCTTTCGGGCCGAGATGCTCCTGCGGCATGAAGCGCATCTTATAATTCATCTTGCGCGAGCCGTTGACCCAGTAGCCGAGGTAGACATGGGGCAGGCCCATCGCCCGGGCGCGGGCGATGTGATCGAGGATCATGAACGTGCCGAGCGAACGCTCCTCGAAATCGGGATTGAAATAGGAATAGACCATAGACAGGCCGTCGGCCATCTTGTCGGTGAGCGCCACCGCGATCAGCTCGCCCTGTCCCTTGCCGGTGATGAAAGTATCAGGCCCGCGCCGCCGGTATTCGATCACCTTGGTGTCGACATGGGTATCCTCGACCATCATGGCATAGTCGAGCACCGTCATGTCGGACATGCCGCCACGCCGGTGGCGGGCGTCGAGGTAGCTGCGAAACAGAGAATATTGTTCGGTTGAGGGCTCGGCATTGTGCATGTGGCCGATGAGGTCGGCATTGTGCTGCAGCACCCGCTTCATGTTGCGGCTGGCGGCAAATTCCTGGGCGAGGATGCGTACCGAAACACAGGCACGGCAGGTCTCGCATGCCGGCCTGTAGGCGATGTTCTGCGAGCGCCGGAAGCCGCCTTGCGTCAGCAGGTCGTTCATCTCCGCCGCCTTGTCGCCGACCAGATGCGTGAACACCTTGCGCTCGAATTGGCCGTCGAGATACGGGCACGGCGACGGCGCGGTCAGGAAGAACTGCGGCGACTGGGTCGGATGCTGCGTCATCGAGCCTTGGAAACACTCCTTCGAATCGCTCTACCTTTGGCGCGGATGGCGAAAAATTCAACAGGATTGTGAGGGCGTGGTTGACTAGACGCCTTCACATTTACACTCAATCGGCCGTGACTGCCCTCTAGGGGGCCGTTTCAGCGGTCGGTACGGCTGACCACGGTGCCGAGCAAAAGGTCGTGCAGCGTGCGCTTGCGATCGGCAAACAAGGTCACCAGTAGGACCAGCGGCGACAGGATGACGTTGCCGGCCCAGAACAGCACCGAATGGACCACGGCGGTGAGACCGTCGATCGGCCTGCCGTCGAGCCGGTCGAGCCGGATGCCCATCAGCTTCATGCCCGTGGTGGCCTGGTCGGCGCTGCCCAGCGTGTTCCAGATGTAGAGGATGGCGACGGCCGGCACCAGGGCGCCAAACAGGATCCAGCCAAGGCCGAGGGTCAAGATGCCGAGGAAGAACACCAGGATGGCGAATGGAATGGTGAGCAGCGCGACGATGATATAGTCGATCACGAAGGCCAGGATGCGCCGCGTGCGCACGCCGTCATAGGCCCTGACATCGTCGAGCCTGGTCGGGATGATTTCGCCGTCGAGAACGCGCGCGTTCATGTCATTTCCTCGTAACAAGGCCCGACATAGGGTGCGGGCCGCTTGATAATGAAATGGTGAAGGCCTGCAGCGGAATCAAGATCGAGCTTCTTGCGGCGCGCAAGGCGCGAGCGGCACGAGACGCAATCCGAATCGGTTGAATTTGCGGCGCGGATGGCATTAGCTTGCTGCGGCGCAACAAAGCGCTCAGGGGCAGAGGGACGGGGCACTATGGACTACGACATGCTGGTCATCGGCAGCGGGCCCTCGGGGCGGCGCGCTGCGGTGCAGTCGGCCAAGCTCGGCAAATCGGCGCTGGTGGTCGACCGCGGCCGGCGTCTCGGCGGCGTCTCGGTGCATACCGGAACCATTCCATCGAAAACGCTGCGCGAAACCGTGCTCAACCTCTCGGGCTGGCGCGAGCGCGGCTTCTACGGGCGCGGTTACCGCGTCAAGCAGGATATTTCGGTCGGCGATCTTGTCGAGCGCCTGCACAAGACGCTCGACCACGAGGTCGAGGTGCTGCAGCACCAGTTCATGCGCAACACAGTCAAGAGCGCCCGCGCCGACGTGAAGTTTCTTGGCCCCAACAAGGTCAGCCTGACCACCGACACCGGCGACTACAGCGAGGTTGGATTTGCCAAAGCGCTGATCGCGGTCGGCACAAGGCCGCACCGGCCGCGCGACGTGCCTTTCGACAAGACCCGAATCTTCGACAGCGACGAGATGCTGGAGCTCGACCGTTTGCCGCGCACGTTGACCGTGATCGGCGCCGGCGTCATCGGGGTCGAATATGCGACGATCTTTTCCGCGCTCGACGTGCCGGTGACGCTGGTCGAGCCGCGCAACTCCATCCTCGATTTCGTCGACCGCGAGATCGTTGACGATTTCATCCATCAGATGCGCGATCGTGGCATGACGATCCGACTCGGCAGTGCCGTGAAGGAGATCCGGTCCAAGCCGGACGCCGCCGAGGTCGAACTGACCGATGGCCGCACCATTCGCTCCGAGGTGGTGCTCTACGCCGCCGGCCGCACCGGCAATGTCGGCAGCCTGGGGTTGGATGTCGTCGGCATCGACGCCGACTCCAGGGGGCGAATCAAGGTCGATCCCCAGTCGTTCCAGACCAGCGTGCCCAACATCTACGCCGCTGGCGACGTCATCGGCTTTCCGAGCCTGGCCTCGACCTCGATGGAGCAGGGCAGGGTGGCGGCCTGTCATGCTTTCGGCGTGCCCTTGCCGCCGCCACCCGAAACCTTTCCCTACGGCATCTACGCGGTGCCGGAAATCTCGACGGTCGGCCAGTCCGAGGAACAGGTGCGTGAAAGTGGCGCTGCCTATGAGGTCGGCGTGGCGCGTTTCCGCGAGACCTCGCGCGGCCACATCATGGGCGTCAACACCGGCTTCCTGAAGCTGCTGTTCTCGATCGAGACGCGCCGGCTGCTCGGCGCGCATATCATCGGCGAGGGCGCCACCGAGCTTATCCACATTGGCCAGGCGGTGATCAATCTCGGCGGCACCGTCGACTTCTTCGTCAACAATACCTTCAACTATCCGACGCTCGCCGAAGCTTACAAGATCGCCGGGCTGGATGCCTGGAACCGCATGGGGCGAGGGTAGGCTTTACCCTTCCATCTGGGCGAGCAGCGCCAGCATCACATCGGCGGAAGGCATCGGCAGCACGGCCTCGATTTCGGCTGGGCGAACGCCGGCGATCGCGGCATCGGCGCCGCCGGTAACGGTGCCGAGCGGCCCGCGAAAACCGTGCTTTGACCAGGCCAGCTCCTGGAGCTTCGGGCTGGTCAGGGCCTCCAGCAGCCTGTCAACCGACGGATCGATGACAATCAGCGGATGCGCCGAGTAGACGGTCGGTCTGGGGTAGAGGATTTCGGGCTTGGCGCCCGTGCCGGCCTGTACCCTTTGCCAGCGCGCCGGATCGGCGAGCGCCCATTCGACCAGCTGGTTTTCATAACCAATCACCATCGGCTCGGCGCCGAGGCCACCGGCGATGTATTGGTCGAACAGCTTTCCCGACGACGACGACTTCAGCCCCATGCTGCGGAAGATCGCCTTGGCCTCGTCGCCATGCTGCGCCAGCAGTTCCTGCGTCGCTACGTCGCCGCTCATCAGGCTGAGCACCAGCCCGGCGAACATGAAGCCGGAGTTTGAGCGGTTGGGGTCGGTCGAGACGATGCGCGACCGGCCGTAGAGCTCGTCGATGCCGAGGTCCGACCAGTTCTTGCCGGCCAGTATGGCATCGAGCAATGCCTTGAGGTCGAGTTGGTTGTAGCCACCCTTGGCGGCGACAGTGACCAGTCCGCTCTTCTTCAGCCCCTCGACCACCGGCCCCCAAGTGTAGACGACCATCGGCGAGTTGAGAACCACCTGGTCGTTGCGGATTGCCACGCCGCTTTTACGCGCCAGATCGACCATGATCGACGACGACGGCCACAGGAACTGCGGCTTCTGCGACAACAGCGCGGATTCGCGTACCATCTCGACCGAACCCGCGACACGTGCGTCGAGCTCCAGCCCATAGCCACCCAGCGCGTGAACGACATCCGGGTCGGCCAGGAACGCCTGTTTCTCGCCGCCGATGAAGCCGAACAGATGCGCCTTGTTGCCGAGATAGCCGCGGAACTCCGGGCGATCCTTGAGCGTCAGGTAGCCGCCAGTGCCGGCGGCGGCGGCACCCAGCAGACCCAGTCCGAAAGCGCGGCGCGAAATGGCCATCAGTGACCGATATCCTCTTTCAGCGACTCCTGAATGAGTCGCAGGTCAACGTCGAGCGTGCCGAGTTCACTGTCGGCCAGGCTATCGGCATAGTGCACGAAGGCGTCCTGAAGCTTGGTGATCACCGCCCCGACATTGGCCAGCCGCGCCTGGCTTGGCGCGCGCCGGTTGGCCAATGCCGCGTAACCCTCCGACACTTCGGCCGCCTGCGGCACATAGTAGGTGAGGAACCGCCGCACGGCGGGCGCGCTTTCGGGCTTGGTTTCGACCCTGGTAATCACATCGGCGGCGATGTCCGACAGGTTCTTCACCTTGGCCGCCATGTCCTTGTCGGAAATGGTACGGGCGGTTGCGGCAAGCCGGTCCGCCGCCGGCTGGGCTTGCGCCAGCAACTCACGCGCAAACGCGACCCGGCTGCCGCCGATCGAGCTGAGGTCGAGGCCTTCGAACAGCTGGCGCGGCGCCAGCACGAACACAAGCCCTGCAAAGACCAGCGCGGCGATGACCGCCGACACCAGGAACGGAAAATGCGTCAGGAAACTCAAGCCGACCAGCAGCGCTGCCGAGACGAGGCCTGCCACGATCCAGTTCCAGTCGTTGCCGAAGCCGCGCATCCTAGTCACGCATCTCAGTTGTAGCCGCGGGCGGCACGGAAGGCGCCGGCCAGATCGCCGCTGCCATCGAATACCCGCGCCGAAGTCGCCTTGGCAAGGCTGTCGAGCTGGCTCTTGTCGGCGTCGCCGAAGGTGATGCCGAACACCGGCACGCGCACCGGCGCGTTGCGCCATTGGCTGAGAAACAGGTCGGGGCTGCCGTCGGTACGGCCATCGGTCATGATGACGATCGCAGGCAGATATTTCGACAGATCCACCGTCGCCGTAATCTGCTGCAGCGCCTGTTGGGCACAGGCGTACATGTCGGTGCCGCCACCGGCATGCTGGTCAGCAACGGCAGCCAGCAGCTGGGCCTGCCCGGCCGCATCGCCGGTCGCTTCGAAATTGGCGCGCACGACACTGTCGAACGGCAGCACGAAGATGTGATCGGACGGCGTCCATTGCACCAGCACCTCACTGGCCTTTTCCGGCGTGAACAGGAACTGCGCCGCGGCCTGCAATTGTTTTTCGCCCTGGTCTTCCATCGAGCCGGAGAAGTCGAAGCACAATGCCGTCAGCGACGGCTTGCGCAGGGCTTCCTGATAGAGGTCGAGCGCCTTGCGGATCACCGCCGGCTCGGGCATGCGGATCGAGGTCACCAGTTTGCCCGGATCAAAATTCCAGTCGGGTTCGGCGGCGGCCTGGATCGCCGAGCCGCCCAGCGGTAGCCGCCGACCGGTGTCGGCGATGCGCTTGCGCACCGCGTCGGACTGCAGATAGGCGAGCAGGTCGGTGAAGAATTTTTCGACCTCCGGGCCGCGCCCGTGGTCGATGAAGCCGAGCGGCGAATCGCCGACCGCGACGCCGTCGGCCGGATAGACGGCATAGAGCGGCTCCTTGCCCATCTGCTTAAGTTTGTCGTTGGTCTCCTTCAGCGTCGCCTCATAGTTCCACATCGCGTCGTAGACGGTGCCCTTGCCGGCGCTGTCGACATAGAGATCGGCGAGCCAGCCCGACGAGCCGGACGAACGCTCGACCCCCTGCAGCAGCGCGCTCACCGTTTCGCGCACGTTCGGATTGTCGAGATCGCCGGGCTCGATGACTTCCTTGCCGCCGAGCGCGCTGGACAGCATCGCCAGATAGGCGCTGGCGCCCGAATTGGACTGCGTTGCCGAGGTCATCAGGAATTTGAGCTTGCCGTCCTTAACCGCGGCCAGGATGTCCTTCATGAAGACATCCTTGCCGACCCAACCGAGTTCGGCGGCCTTGGATTTGCGCACCCCCAGAATGACCGGCATCTGCGCGATCGAGGTCAGGTTGCGCACCTTGCGGCCGGAATCGAACAGGTCGACCCACACACTCGAGGCCGGCCAGACCGCGTCCTGGTCGAGCCCGCCAGGCCGTTGCAGGCCAAGGCCGATGTCGAGCGAGCCCTCATAGGCGAAGGTGCATGCGGCGCCCTGTTTGTCGCAGAACTCCTGGACGATCGGCTGCAGCACCGTGTTTTCCGAACCCGACACGATCGAGAATTTGACGCTGCTCGAATTGCAGGCCGCCAGCAGCACCGCCAAGGCCAGCAGCAGAACGGACGTCAGCGTCTTCGGCATGGCGGTTCCGATCAGGCCTGGGTCAGCGCTTTCTTAAGATCGATCGTCATCTGGTCCATCTGCTTTTCGGCGTCGGCCCGCTTCTGGCGGCCCTCCTGCTGGACCTTCAGCACGCCTTGCACCGTGTCGATGAGGTTGCGGTTGGCCTGCGCCAGCGTTTCGACGTCGACGATGCCGCGCTGCGCCTGCTCCTCGATCGAGATAGCCTGCTCCTTCATCATCTTGGAGGTCTGGCGGATCATCTCGTTGGTGGCGTCGGTCACAGTCTTTTGCAGTTCCAGCGCCGACTTCTGATTGGTCAGCCCAAGCAGGATGACCATTTTCTGCTTCCAGGCCGGCACGGTCAGCGCCGAGGTTGCCTGCAGGTTCTCGATCAGCGTCTCGTCGCCGGACTGGACGATGCGGATCTGCGGCAATTGCTGGATGCCGAGCTGGCGCGCCTGCACCAGGTAGAAGACGCGCTTTTCCAGGCGATCCAGCGCCTGCACCGCATCCTGGTAGGTCTGCGCCTCCAGCGTGCCGCCAACATCGCCGCTGGCCGAATCCGCCGCAGCCTTCAGCTTGGGCAACTCGTTGATGCGATAATCCTCGACGAATTTCTTGCCCGCCTGCACATAGGCGTCGAGCTTGAGGATGGAATCCTTGGTCTGCTCGTGCAGGTCGTCGAGCACGGCGATGTCGCGCCGCAGCGTGTCCTTGTGGCGGTCGAGTTCGAGGCCGATGCGGTCGATCTGGCCGGCGACGTCCTCATACTTTTCCTTGAAGCGCTCGAGCCGCGCCTTGAACGAGGAGAACAGATTGCCGAGAAATCCTTCGTCCTTCAGCGAAGCCGGATCGAGGTTCTTGGCCTTCATGATGATGTCGGTCAGGAGGTTGCCTGTATCGCCAAGATCGCGATTGCGCAGCTGGCCCAGGATCTTGTCGGCATAGTCGCTAACGGCCTGCTGGGCGCGGTCGCCATAGACCGAAATGCCGGCGCGATCCCGGACGTCGATCGTGCTTTCGATCCTGGCGATGTCGGACGGGCTGGCAACGATTGCCGGCAATGTCGATGTGTCGTCGAGCAGAGTGATGCTGTTCTTGTCGGCCATGCAGACCTCCCCTCAGTGAACAGTATCTCCATAGTCTGTATGTGACAGGGATATGTCGGTGTTGTGCATAAAGGAAGAGGCCTGTCAGACTCTGGGCACGAAACCCGCTGGTTTCGGGCTGGAAACCAGCACGATTGGTTGGCAATCGACGCGGTGGACAAGTTTATTCGGCGGCAGTCGCCGTCACCGCCTTCATCCATTGCCTTGCGATTGCCGCGTCGGCGCTGCCGATTTCATGACCCGATGGAACAATCCTCGCGTCGAGGTCGGCGCCATGTTGGCTGAGCAAAGTCACCAGAGCCGGCGCGAAGGGCGCATAGGTAAGGTCGGCAGCGCCGGCAACGATCAGCACCCGCACGCCGAACAGATCCGTCGCCGGCACGTCGTCGAGCACCGGCATCGGCCGCAGCAGCGCGGCGCGTTCGACGAGGCCCGGATGCAGCAGCATCAGGCTCGAAACCAGATTGGCGCCGTTTGAATAGCCGAGAAAAATCGTGCGGGAGAGGTCGATATTGTGGCGTCTGGCCGCATCGGTGACGAAGCCCGCAAAAGCGTTGGTTTCGGTGCAGATGCTCTGCTGTTCGAAACGCGTCGGCGTGATGCGCGCGAACCAGCGGAAACCATCCTCCTGGACGATGCGGCCGCGCACGGCGACCAGCGTGGCGTGGGGCGCGATCTCTCGTGCCAGCGGCACCAATGTCGTCTCATCGACACCCGACCCATGCAGCAGGAAGAAGCATTGACCAGTTGAATCCGCAGGCCTGTAAATGCGGTAGCAGAAGGCGAGATCACGCCGTAACGCACCATCTTGTGAGGTCTCTTCGGTCATGGCCTCATCCTTTTGATTTCATGACAGTTCCGGTCAGTTTGCCGGCTTCAAAACGCAATATTTTCAAGCTCCGCGAAAGTTGATTGAACCGGGCGCATTACTGTCCGTTTCTTCGCCGATATCATTCCTATGGGAGGAATCGAAGCGGTGCGCCGGGGGTCGCATTGCCGGCATGAACAACCAGCTTTGAGGCCTTTTGTCGATGACCACCCAACTTTCCCCGGACCGCGGCACGCGTGTCCCCGATCGCGGCACGCGTATCGCGGACCGCGATACGCGCGTCTCGGAGCGTGACACGCGCATCGATGTGCTGCGTGCTCTCGCGTTGCTGACCATCTTTGTCGACCACGTGCCGGGTACCGCCTTCGAGTATCTGACCTACAAGAATTTCGGCTTTTCAGACGCGGCAGAGGTCTTCGTGCTGATCTCTGGAATCTCGGTCGCGCTTGCCTATGGCAAGAAATTCCAGCCTGGAAACCGGCTGCTGGTAACGTTGAAGATGTGGCGCCGAGCTGGCGTGCTCTATGCCGCCCACATCGTCACCACCATGGTGGTGATGGCGATCTTTTGCGCGGCGGCGGTGTTCGCCCGGCGCCCGGAGCTGCTGACGATGATCAACATCGAGCCGTTGATCAAGAATACGCCGCAAGTGCTGGTCGGCATCGTGACGCTCGGCCACCAGCTCGGCTACAACAACATCCTGCCGGTCTATGCAGTGCTGCTCCTGCTGGCGCCGGTCTTCCTGCTCTTCGTCAGCTACCGGCCATTGCCGGCGCTGGTCGCATCCGGCGCGCTGTGGCTGGTCGCCGGTATCTACCAGATCGCACCGCCGAACTATCCCGAGCCCGGCTTCTGGTTTCTCAACCCGCTGTCGTGGCAGTTCCTGTTCAACATCGGCCTGGCGGGCACGCTGCATGTGCGTCGCGGTGGCACCATCCCGGTCAATCGCTGGCTGGTTGGCGCGGCTTTGGCCTACATCGCCACGGCGCTGGTCTGGGTGCACAGTCCGCTATGGGGGCAGATCTCCTGGTTGGGCCTGCCTCCGGTGCTGACCGGCTTCGACAAGACGTTTCTGGCGCTGCCGAGGCTGCTGCATATCCTGGCGGTGAGCTACCTGATCGTGGCATTCCCGGCCGTCTCCAACCTGTTCCGCACCGGGCGCGATCATCCGCTTGCCATATTGGGCAAACGATCGTTGCCGGTTTTCATTGCCGGCACGGTGCTCGCCCTGACGGCGCAGGTGCTGAAGCTGATCAACCCGGGCGGGCTGGCCTATGACAGCCTGTTGATATCAGCCGGCATCGCCATGCAGTTTGCGCTTGCCTACTATCTCGAATGGCTTTCGAGCCTTGACAAGTCCGGGAAAAGCAGACCGGCGCAAAACGCCGCACTGCCGGTCCAGGCGTCCTTCGTCATGTCGTCGATGGCAACAAGAATGGGGCGTTGAGGCGTCAGGTGGGCGAGGGGCCGGATGAGGCCCGCACCACGAGGTCGACCGGCAGCGATTGCCGACTGAATGTGCCGTCGTTTTCGAGGATCGCCTTGACGGCAAGGCGGCCCATCTCGGCGATCGGCTGGACGATTGTGGTCAGCGGCGGCTTGGAAACCGCTCCTTCCGGGACACCGTCGAAGCCGACGATCGAAACGTCGCCCGGGACAGTGATGTCGTGCTGGCGCAGCCAGTCCAGCGCATGCAAGGCGATCCTGTCCGACATTGCCAGGATGGCGGTCGGTGTCTCGGCGCCGGCGAAAACATGATCGAGGCCCGCCCAGACGCTCTCCTCGTCATTGACGGTTTCGTAGATCGGCACCTTCGAGACGTCGATGTCGACGCGCGAGAGTTCGGCGAAGTAGCCGCGCAGGCGGTCGCGCGTCCCGGAATAGAGGGCCTTCTCCACCTGCTCCTGCGTGGTTGGGCCGAAGCCGGCGTCGGCACAGGGCAGGGCAAGCACCGCAAAGCGACGATGCCCGAGCTCGGTCAGATGGCGCGCCGCGAGACCGGCGCCGGCGATGTTGTCGACACCGATCGCCGCGACCGCATCGTCGTCGTCCGAATCAAGATCGAGCGCGACAAAGGGGAGTTTGCGTTCGCGCGCCAGTTCTACCAGCCTTGAGCCGCCTTCGATGCAGAAGACGATGAAGCCGTCGACCAGCGCGCTCTGGATGTTCCATGCGAGCTGTTCGTTGTTGGCGGCGGAGACCAACGAGATCCCCGCACCAGTCGCGTCGCAAGCCTGCGAGATGCTGGCCATCATGACCCGGGCGAAAGGGTCGTTGAAGAAATAGGACAACGGTTCCGCGGTCGCGACACCGATGGCATTGACCTTGCCGGCGCGCAGCAGCCGACCCTTGGGGTCGGGTCCGCCATATCCCATTGCCTCGGCTGCCGCCTTGACCCGTTCGCGGACCTCCTCGCGCACGATCTCCGGGCGGGCGAACACGTTGGACGCGGTGCCGTGCGACACGCCGGCCGCTTTGGCAATGTCTGCCAGCCGGACCGGTCTTGTCTTTCCAGAGCTCAATGGGGCCATCTTCGTCTCCTGAATTCATCCCATCTAACACTTTCGTTGGATCGGTTCAAATTCTGCCTTGAACAACGACTCGGCGAGGTGTATCTTTGAATCGATCCAAGAGAACAAAGGTCCATATGATTGGATCGATTCAATATCAGCAAAGGGAGATGCGTCATGCATCCCGTCAACTATCTCTTCCAAGACATCTACCGCAACGACTGGAGCATCGGTTCGACCGCCACGAGCTTTTGTGGGTACCGATTGGATCGATTCAAATCTTGAAAGGAGTGCATCATGCATCCCGTGAGCTATCTGTTCGAAGACATCTACCGCAACTACTGGGGCATCGCGCCGGCGTCCAAACGGCCGGAGAGGCGTCTATTGGCGAAGCTGCGGCGGCACGATCGCGAAGTGCTCGATAAGCCCGAGCGCCGGCAGGATTGATCGATCGACAAACGCGGTGTGACAGGATCACGTCGGTTTTCGCGAATGGGGCCAGTCCCGGGCAAGGCGCCCGGAGACATCGACCGAAGGCTGCGGGTCCAGCCTTGTCAGGAACGTGCGCGCACCAGCGCCGAGCCAGCGATCACCAGCCAGCCGGCGATGAGCAAGGTGCCGCCGATCGGCGCCGACAGTGGGAACAGCCGCGAACCGAGGAAATCGCGGGCCAGCAGGTCGCCGCAGAACAACAGCAGCCCAAGCAGCAGGATCAGGCTGCCGATGCGCAGCGTCCGGTTCGCGCCAAGCAGTCCGGTCGCGAGGAAGACCGGTGCATGCATGAGCAGGAAGGATGCGGCAGTGCCGACAAAGGCACCGCCCAGATGCGCCGCCGCGGCCGACAGCGCCACGCCGGCGGCGCCACAGAGGCCGCCGGCCATGACGAGAATACGGCCGCTGTTGCCGGAAGATTGCTCGGCCGTGCTCATGTCTGGGGCTCCCGTGACGTTCAAGGCATGCGACCCAATTCGGTCAGGGCTTGCCGGCATTGGCGAGCATGTCCTGCTCGCGGCGCGATTGCGCCAGCCAGTTATACACCGCGCCGCCGGCCATCAAGACAGACGTGCCCAGAAACACCGAGCGCATGCCGAAATGGCCACCGGCAAAACCGCCAAGCAGGGGGCCGGCGACCTGTCCGACATACTGGGCGGAGATCGACAGCCCGAGCACATTGCCGCCGACGCCGTCGGGAACATTGTGGCGGATGACGCTGGTGATGCAGGGTAGGAGCCCGCCCAGCGCCAGGCCCATCAGGAAGCGCAGGCCGATGAGTTGCCAACTCTGCGTGACGAAGGCCTGCGGGATCAGCAGCAGCGCCGAGACGGCAAGCGCGCCGATGATGACGTTCCAATGGCCGATGCGGTCGGCGAGCTTGCCCAGGCGTGAAGCCGACAGGATGGCGCCCAGCGCCGCCGCCGACATGACCACGCCGGATATCAGCGTGACGCGGCTCTGGTCTTCGATTAGCTGCTGCACGTAGACGGTGATGATCGGCTCGATCGACATGGTCGCGAAACTCAACAGCATGCCGGTCGCCAGCATGGCGATGACAGGCCGTTTGTCGGGAATTTGTGCCCAGCCGCCCTTTGGTTTGTCCTTCGATACAGCGGCCGTCGCTTTCGGCCGGGGATTCTCCTTGATCAGAAACGTGGTCGCCAGGAACGCCAGGAAGATGACGCCGCCGGACAGCAGGAAGGTGGCGCGGATGCCGATCAGCGGCGGCAGGGCGCCACCAACCAGGGGGCCGACCAATGCCCCACCGGTGATACCGGCCGACAGCAGGCCCAGTGCCCAGCCGGAACGCTCCTTGGGCGTCTGCATGGCGACCAGGATGGTCGATCCCGAGGAATAGCCGCCGGCAAAGCCTATCAGCAGCCGCAGCAGCACCAACTGCCAGACAGTCTGCACCATGCCGGTCAGCGACATGCATATGGCCATGCCGAAGCTGGCGCGAACCAGCATCACCTTGCGGCCGTAGCGGTCGCCGAGACGTCCCCACAGCGGCGCCACAAGTGCCGCCGCGAAGAAGGTCGCGCCATAGGCGATCCCCGACCATTGCACGATCGCCGCGTGGCCTTCAGCGCCGAGCTGCTCAATATAGAGCGGCAGGAAGGGCAAAAGCAGCGTCATGGCGATAAGTGTCGAGAACGAACCGGCAAAGCAAACGAACAGATTGCGCCGCCAGTGGATGTTGTAAGTGCTGTCGGTCGTCGGGGGCGTGTTCTGCATGTCATATTGTCCTGTCCGAGCAATGCCGTGTTGGCGGTTGCTGCGGATACCATTTTGGGATACCAAGATGGTATCCGTCTTGGACGCAAGCGTGGGCGCTGTCAATGCGACCCTCTCAAACGTGATCGGGAAACGCGGCCAGAAAATCGATCGCCAGCCAACGGTCAGAAAAACGGGAACGACAATGTCGCAGATGCAGAGCGTCGAAAAACAGCTTCGCCAGATGATCCTGGGCCTCGAGATCGGTCCCGGCGAGAAACTGACCGAGCGCTGGATCGAAAGCCGCTTCGGCGCGTCGCGAACCCCGGTCAGGGCCGCGCTGCTGCGGCTCGAGACCGAGGGCCTGGTCGGCAGGGACGGCCGTGGCTGGACGGTGTCGCCGATCAACCTGGCCGAACTCGAGCAGATTGCCGTCTACCGGGAGGCGGTCGAGGTTGCAGCCCTTCGCCTGACATGTGCCCTGGCGGACCGCAGCGCAGTCGATGTGATCGAGGCGATGCTCGACTCCTGCGACGCCGACACGCCACGCGAGGAATGGCATCGTATCGGCATGGATTTTCACATCGAGCTGGCGCGCTTGTCAGGCAACGAATTCCTGTTCCGGGCGGTCCGCGATGCCATGACTCGCCTGTCGCGGGCCCGCTGGCTGGAGGTTCGCGACGAGGCCGCCCTTGCTCGCGCCTGGGCCGAACATCGCGCCATTCTGGCGGCGGCACGCCTCGGCGACGCCGATGAAGCCGCGCGCCTGCTTTCGGCCCACATCGTCGGCAGCCGCGACCGCCTGGTGACGTCGCTCGCCAACGACCGGCGCGGTCTTCGCGCCAGGGGTTTTGCTGTCATCGCCGCCTAAGGCATGCGGTACGCGCTGCGCAAAAGGCGGCGTCTAGGCGCGCCCTGCACTTTCGGCCTCGCTTCGCGGACACCGATGGCGTAAGAGCGGCGATGGAAAACAACCGATTTGAAACACCCGTGACCGTCAAGTCAGTCGCGGCGGGAAGCACTCAGCTCTTGCGTACGGCTCGTGAGGCTTCCGATTACCTGCTCAACAGCTGGCCCGGCAAACGCAGCCCCAAGCATCGCGCGGCCCTGCAGGCCTGTCACGATGCGCTGGCCGGCGACAAGCCGGCGATGAACGCCAGGCGCGCCTTCATTGCGGCAGCGCGCGAAGTGGACGTCTTTGTCAGCGACAAGGCCCCGGCCTGATCCAAGGCGACAATCTGGGATGAGGCACGGCCCGCATGCGCGGGCCTTTTGCCGTCACTTTGCCGTTTCGGTTTCGGTTTCAGTCTCGTCTTCGGGCTTCGAACGCTCGCGCGCGGCAACCTTGGCCGCCAGCTTTTCGGCCTTCTTGGCCGCCTTCTGGCGGTCGCGTTCCTTGCGTTCCTGATCGTAGTTTGGTGGTCGCGCCATATCGGCTCCTTTTCACTGCCTTGCGGCTCTGACCCTGCCTAGGAGCATTAGCCGTCAAACACAACAGCTGAAGCGATCGTGCCCGGCCGTTCGCGTCGATGATGGCCCGATGCACGGGACAATGGTGTAGGGGGCCGAGGCGCCAACGCATCGCGATCCGCGCGTTCGTTTTGATCAAGTGAAACCATGGCCACCATACAACGAACGACGAAAAGGGCTTTTTTTATGCGCGAAACGTCGCGCGCGATATCGCGCCGCAGCCGCTTTTCCGCCGGCGGCTGGCGGGCCGCCTCGAAAAAGCCAGGCTTGCGGACGGTTCGGTTCGCCGGCGGCTGGATTACTACAACAAGTTGCAGGACGCATTTTCGCCCAGCCCGGCTGCGGTGCATATCGACAATCTGCCGCTGGTACCGAGCATGTACTATTACGACTTCAAGGAGATTGCCCGGTATTTCGACCTAAATTGCTCATCGACCTGGAATTCGGCGATGTTATCGACGTGCCGCAGGTGCCGTCGCTGGTCAAGAATCGGCCGATCCATGCCGACAACAGCAATGCGATCATTCTGAAATTCAACAAATTCCGGCACTTCCACATGCCTGCCGACGCAACCTCGTTCGCGGATAAGCTTCCGGCCGTGGTCTGGCGCGGCGACCTCAACAATCCGCTGCGGACAAGATTTCTGGATGCCGTGCGCGATCTGCCGTTCTGTGACGCCGGCTCACACAAGTGGTACGCGCCGCCCGAGTACAGCAAGCCATTTATCAGCATCAGCCAGCAGCAGCGGTATCGCTACATCGTCTCGCTCGAAGGCAATGACGTGGCGACCAACCTCAAATGGATCATGAATTCGAATTCGCTCTGCCTGATGCCGCCGCCGACATACGAGACATGGTTCGCGGAGAAGCAACTCGAGGCCAACGTCCACTACGTACCGCTCGATCCGGATTTCGCCGATCTTGCCGAAAAGGTTCGCTATTTCGAGCAGCACCCGGCTGCAGCCGAACGCATCATTGCCGCGGCGAATGCCTATTGCCGCACATTCGCCGACGAGAAGGCCGAGCAGGCGATCTCCCTGCTCGTGCTTTACAAATACTTTGTGCTCAGCGGCCAGATCGAGCCTGATGCCGAGGTCTGGCGCTATATCACGGGTTAAGTGCGGGCTTCGTCCGCCAAGCTCCGCCCGCAAACCTCCTGTGGTCAGACGCCGCTGCGGTCAACCACCAGATCGGCGGGACCAAAACGGTCCTTTGCCGTCAGTTGCTGGTGCCAGTAGGGATAGAGCACGGGTGGCCGGCTGACCGCGTCGAGGCGGTCACGCTCTTCGCCGGTCAGCACCAGGCTTGCCGCGGCGATGTTGTCCCGGAACTGCGTTTCGGTCCTGCCGCCGATCACCAGCGAACTGACCGCCGGCCGGCCGAGCAGCCACGCCAGCGCCACCTGCGCCGCCGACACGCCGCGCTGCGCGCCGATCTCGACAAGAACATCGACGATCCGCCAGAGGCGGTCCTCGTCGCGGATCGGCGGTTCCGACCAGCCGGCGAGCTGGCGTGCGGTCGGGCTGTCGCGGCGGTATTTGCCGGACAGCAATCCGCCGGCAAGCGGGCTCCAGACCAGCACGCCCAGCCCCTGGTCGATCGAAATCGGCAGCAATTCATATTCCGCCTCGCGCGCTTCCAGCGTGTAGTGGATCTGCTGGGTGACGAAGCGCGGCTGGTGATGGCTGTCGCTGATGCCGAGCGCCTTCATCACCTGCCAACCGGAATAGTTGGAGCAGCCGACATAGCGGACCTTGCCCTGAGCAACCAGCGTATCGAGCGCGGCGATGGTTTCCTCGAGCGGCGTCGTGCCGTCCCATTCGTGCAGGAAGTAGATGTCGATGACATCGGTCTTCAACCGCTTCAGGCTCTTCTCGCATTCGCGGATCAGATGATAGCGCGACAGGCCTTCATCGTTGGGACCGTTGCCGATCCGCATCCGCGCCTTCGAGGCGATCAGCACGTCGCCCTTGCGCTTGCCGCCGAGCGCCTCGCCGATGATCTCTTCGGAGATACCGTTCGAATAGACATTGGCTGTGTCGATGACATTGATACCGGCATCGATGCAAAGATCGATCATCCGGCGCGCCTCGTCGAGGTCGGTCTTGCCGACAGCCGAAAATGCGCCGGCACCGCCGAAGGTCATGGTGCCCATGGTCAAGGTCGAAACTTTCAAGCCGGAACGGCCGAGGGTGCGGTATTCCATGTCAGTCCTCGCGATTTGTTGTTGAAAGGCGGTGCCCGGACGGGCCTGCCACATTTGTAGGACAATTCGAGCCGCTTGTCGCCATGCCACGACGATGGATCGATCATGCCTCGCGGAAGTTGCAGTGGCGGCAGTCTCGCTCCAGGCTGCAATAAAACCGTCATTGCCGGCCTATATTGAAGTCGGCTCAGGTGTTGCCACTCCGGGACGCAGGCCAGGGGGTTGGGACGCCGGACGTGGAGAGACACGGCTTGCAAGCGGAGCAGCTGATATGACCGAGCTAAAACAGAATTCTCCTGCCAGGGACTGGCTTGAAGCCGAGCTCGCCGACACGCTCGACGAGGACTATGAGCTCGAAATGTCGGAGCCGGCGCTGTCGATGGAGATCGCCAAGATCTACAAGAACTCGCATCCGCCATCGATCGATCGCATGCAGTATTTTCGCGACCTGATCACCTTGCAGTCCGAGCTGATCAAACTGCAGTCATGGGTCGCCTATCACAAGAAGAAGCTGGTGGTGATCTTCGAGGGCCGCGACTCCGCCGGCAAGGGTGGCGTCATCAAGCGCATCACCCAGCGGCTCAATCCGCGCATCTGCCGCGTCGTCGCACTCCCGGCACCGACCGAGCGCGAGAAGTCGCAATGGTATTTCCAGCGCTATGTGCCGCATCTGCCGGCCGGCGGCGAGATCGTGCTGTTCGACCGCTCCTGGTACAACCGCTCCGGTGTTGAACGGGTGATGGGTTTTGCAGAGCCCGATCAGGTCGAAGAATTCTTCCGCGACGTGCCGGAGTTCGAGCGCATGCTGGTCCGCTCAGGCGTCACCGTGGTCAAATACTGGTTCTCGATCACCGACGAGGAGCAGCAGATGCGCTTCCTGATGCGCATCCACGATCCGATGAAGCAGTGGAAACTGTCGCCGATGGACCTGCAGTCGCGCGTGCGCTGGGAACAGTACACCAAGGCCAAGGAAGAGACCTTCGCCCGCACCAACATTCCCGAAGCGCCCTGGTTCATCGTCGAAGGCAACGACAAGAAGCGGGCGCGGCTGAACTGCATCGACCATCTGCTCAAGCAGTTGCCGTATGAAGAGGTGCCGCACGAGGAGATCACGCTGCCCGAGCGCGTCTTCAATCCCGAATACGAGCGCCAGACGCTGCCGCGCGAACTCTACGTGCCTGAGAAGTATTGACTGTCTGGGGTTGCTAAATCTCCCCCTCTCGTGGGGGAGATGTCCGGCAGGACAGAGGGGCACGCGAAGGATCGCGGCGTAGGCTACGCGTCTGAAACCTAAGCCCGCTTGACGATCACATGCGTGGCGAGCGCTGTCGCCACCTGCTCGCTGCACTGATAGCCAAGCTTGGGCATGTCCAGGCCGGCAAAGAGATTCTCGCCCGAACCGAGCAGCAGCGGCGAGATCGCCAGATGCATCTCGTCGATCAGTTTCTCCTGCAGATATTGCCGGATAGTGGCGACGCCACCGCCAACCCGCACGTCCTTGCCATCCGCCGCCGCTTTCGCCTGTTCAAGCGCCGAATGGATGCCGTCTGTGACGAAATGGAATGTCGTGCCGCCTTCCATGGGCAGGGATGCCCGCTTGTGGTGGGTCAGCACGAAAACCGGCACATGGTAGGGTGGGTTATCACCCCACCAGCCCTTCCAGCTATCGTCAGGCCATTCGCCCCGGATCGGTCCGAACATATTGCGGCCGAGGATCCAGGCGCCGACATTCTCGAAGCTGCGCGCTGCAAAGTCCTCGTCAGTGCCGGTCGCGCCACCCTCTTCGCCGAACATCGTGCGGAAGGTGCGGGTGCTCCAGGCCCATTTGTGCAGGGCTTCCCCGCCGACACCGAGCGGATTTTGCAGATCCTGATCCGGACCGGCGCCGTACCCGTCGAGCGACAGTGTGAAAGCATTGACGCGAAGTTTGGACATGAAAGCCTCCTCCATAACCAGTCGTGCAAAGGAGTAGCAAACTGATTGCGAAATGCAAGCGGTTTATATGGATGCAGCAAACCCCTGGCGATTGGTCCAACGACCTTCGCTTGGGCTCCCGACCGGAAGCTGGAAATTGTCATTGATATCGAGAGGCCGCCGGGCATTGCCGCGACCGGCCATCGGTGGGAAGAGAAAACTATCCCTTCAGCATAGTTGCCACTTCGGGCGCGAAATAGGTCAAAATGCCGTCGCACCCGGCACGCTTGAAGGCGAGCAAGGATTCCAGCATCGCCTTCTCGCCATCGATCCAACCATTGGCGCCGGCGGCCTTGATCATCGAATATTCGCCTGACACCTGGTAGGCGAAGGTCGGCATCTGGAATTCATCCTTCAGCCGCCGGATGATGTCGAGATAGGGCAGGCCGGGCTTGACCATCAGCATGTCGGCGCCCTCGGCGATGTCCTGTTCGGCCTCGCGCACCGCCTCGTCGGAATTGGCGTGGTCGATGTAGTAGGTCTTCTTGTCGCCCTTGAGCAGGCCGGCGGTGCCGACCGCTTCGCGATAGGGACCGTAGAAGGCCGAGGCGAACTTGGTCGCATAGGACATGATCGCCACGTCCTGGAAACCGTTGGCATCGAGTGCGTCGCGGATGGCGCCGATGCGGCCGTCCATCATGTCGGACGGCGCGATGATGTCGGCGCCGGCCGCCGCCTGGATGACGGCCGCGGCGGCCACCTGTTCCACCGTCTCGTCATTGACGATGATGCCGTCGCGCAGGATGCCGTCATGGCCATGGCTGGTGAACGGATCGAGCGCGGCATCGGTTATGATGCCGATCTCAGGCACCGCGTCCTTTATTGCCCGGGTGGCGCGGTTGATGACGTTGTCTGGGTCGAGAATGTGCGAGCCGGTCTGGTCGCGCAGCGAGATATCGACATTGGGGAAGGTGGCGAGTGCGGGAATGCCGAGCTTTGCCGCGCGTTCGGCCTCCTTGACGGCGAGATCGATCGACAGGCGGAAGACGCCCGGCATGGCGGCGATCGGCTCGCGCACTTGTCTGCCGTCGACGACGAAGATCGGCCAGATCAGGTCGTCGACCGTAAGCCGGTTCTCCTGCACGAGTCGGCGCGACCAGTCGGCCTTGCGCATACGGCGCAAGCGGCGGCTGCCGGTGATGTCGTCGACGCTGCGGGGGCCGGCTGGCTTTGCCGGTGTGAATTTGTTCATCGCCGTCGGGGTGAATTTGTTCATCGCCAAAACTCTCGTTCGGCGGCTTTTACCACGAGCCCTTGCCGCTGACCAATGCGACACGTTTGTGCCAGCGATCAGGTCGAGGTCTATTCCGGTTGCCCGTTGCCCGACAGGATCTGCGCCGCGCCCCTCATGGCGACGCGAAAAGCCTCGTCGAAGGAAACGCCGCGCACTTGCCAGGTGTAGGTCTTGCCGGCCATGGCCAGCCGCCAGTCGGCAATCCAGCCGAACTCCTTGTCGCTCCACACGATGCTGCCGGAAAGTGCTTGATCGGCGCCGGCCTTTTTCGCAACCATGTTCAGCATTGCCATGTCCGCGTCGCGCAGCGTCCTGTCGTCCAGTCCAGCCTCCGACAGCAGCGCTGCCGTGGGAAAAGTCACCCGCATGGCGAGCGGCGCAGCGGCATTGCTGAACGATTCGCGCATCAGCACGCCTCGCTCGTCATCGGCATCGAGCGCGAAATGCCTGATGTCGCGCTCGGTTGCCAAAAACACCGCCAGTCGTGGCCGCTCGGTCAGCCACGGCCTGCTGCCGAGCGAAGCCAGCACCGGATCGATCACCTCCGGCCTGTACTGGCAATAGAGATTGTGAGGTCGGTCGTACGTGCCTTGATCATCATGGTTGGGAATGCCTTCCATGCGGTCGCGGTAGCGGAAGCTGGCGACGAAGCTGCCGGCCTTGTCGCGCAGGGCCGTCATCTCCGGCTTCGCCGGCAGGCGCTGATCGCCGGAAACCCGGACCAGGACCGCGTCGAGGCAAAACTTGAAGCCGGCCTGGCGGTGTTTTTCGCCCTGACCGTTGACGATGGTCTGGGATTTGTAGAGATCCTCGATATCAGCTGCCCTGGCCAGACCATTGGCGGCGCAGATGACCAGCAGGCCGCCCAGAACAAGGGCAAGGCGCAAAGACCGCAGCATGGCTCACCGTCCGGTTCGAGGCTTGGTGGCCAATCTCTAACATCGAGCGCCGCCGGCGGCCAAGACGGCGCGCGGCCGCTCAGTTTTGGCTTCTGCTCGCGGATCCGGACGCGGCTGCGTCCTCAACGAACTTCTTGAAGTCGGTTGGAGGGTGCCCGGTCAAACGCTGGTTCGCGTCCGTAGCCCTTTGGTAGCGGCCCTCGGCTATCGATCGGCACAACGTCGAAAAGGCATGCGGCCATGGATCGTCCATCTCCGCCCAGGCGCGCTGAAGATAGTTGGCGGGCGAACAGTCAATGAAGTCAAGAGAGCGGCCAAAAGCCGAACCGGCGGCGCCGGTGAGGTCGTGAAACGACAGCGGCCGAGGTCCGGTTAATTCATAGGTTTTTCCAGCGTGCTTCATGGGTGACGCAACCACGGCCGCCGCTGCCAACGCAACATCGTTTCTTGACACAGGCGCAACCTGCCCAGCGCCCGTGGGAAGCGAAAGAAATCCGGACGAAAGGGCGGGCTTGACCCAGCTATCCAGAACCAGATCCGAATACAGGCCGCATCTCAGGATCGTCCAGGCAAGCCCGCTTTCACGCAGCCTGCGCTCCGCGTCCCGGTAGACGGGCGTGAAATAGAACGGCGAGTCCGCATCGATATCGATGATGCTGGTGAAGACGATTGACGGTACGTTTCGGGAAACAGCCGCCTCTATGGCATTGGCGTGGTGACGAAGGACGTCCCGGCCGTCTCCGTCGCTCGAGACGAGCAGCAGCGTCGAGACGCCTTCGAATGCCCGCAAAAAACTTTTCGGATCATCGTAGTCCGCGACCCGCAACGGCGTTCCGGCAACTGCCGCACGCGTGCCGGCGTTCCTGACCATGCCGGCCGCCGGCAAGCCCTGGCGCGAGAGCGCCGTAAGCACCTTGCCTCCGACATATCCCGACGCTCCCGTGACAAGGATCATGCGTTCGTCCTGAGCCTCACAGACGGACAAGTTGCACCCATTTGGCCGCGACGCAAAGGATGGCGCCTTACCTCTCCCGAGATCCAAACAGGCGCACGATGGTCGGGCTTGGCATTGACGCACCCATGCGCCACGCTTTAGCACTTCAATCCCGGCGGCGCGGGGGAGGGATTCTTTCACGATGGATTTTGGCGGAGGCGACGAGATCCGCTTCGAACATCTGGGCCGGGCCGGCGTCGTCACGTTGACGCGACCGCAGGCGCTCAATGCCGTCACGCACCGCATGATCCGGGCGCTCGACGCTGCTCTTTGCGCCTGGGAGACCGACCAGGGCGTCGATGTCGTTATCGTCAAGGCCGAGGGCAGGGCGTTTTCGGCGGGCGGCGACATCCTGCATATCTACGAGGCTGGCCGGGCTGGAAAGCCGCCGGTCGAGTTCTTCGCCGACGAATACCGGCTCAACGCCCGCATCAACAGCTTCAAGAAACCTTACGTCGCGCTGATCGACGGCATCGTCATGGGCGGCGGCGTCGGCATCTCCTTCCACGGCTCGCACCGGGTGATGACCGAAAATGCCCAGTTCGCCATGCCGGAAGTCGGCATCGGATTTTTCCCGGATGTCGGCGCCAGCCGTCTGCTGCCCGATCTCGGCGGCTCCTTCGGCATGTATCTGGCGCTGACCGGCAATCGCATCCGCTATGGCGACGCGCTGTGGTCAGGGCTCGCCACCCACACAATCAAGGCCGCCGACCAGGGCGGCTTCCTCGACCGGCTGAAGCTGACCGGCGATCCGGAATCGGTGCTGCGCGGTTTCTTCGTCCAGGCAAAACGTGAAACCGACAGGCCGACGCTGGAGGCGATCGTGCGTCATTTTTCGCAACCGTCCCTCAAGGCTGTCATCGACAGCCTGGAACGGGCGGCAGACGACGACGAATTTGCGGCCAAGACGCTGGCGACGATCCGGACGCGTTCTCCGACCAGCCTGCGCGTCGCCTGGCGCCAGATCAGCGCCGGGCTGACCATGTCCATGGACGCCTGCATGAAGATGGAGTTCCGCATCCTCAACCGGATGCTGGCCGGCCACGATTTCTACGAAGGCATCCGCGCCGCCATCATCGACAAGGGCTCGAAGCCGCGATGGCGGCCGGCGAACCTTGGTGCGGTCAGCGAGGCGGATGTCGACGCCTATTTCACCTCGCTCGGCGACCGGGAGCTCGACCTGTGAGCGAGGTGACCTCCAGACGCGTCGTGCTGCAGCCCTCGGGCGTGGAGCTGATCTTCGCCTGGTTCCAGCGCGTCGTCGCCGGCTACTGCCTGCTGTTCGGCATTCTCTACTGGATCAAGCTGATCGGCTTCTATCCGGGCTCATTGTGGCGCTTCGACCTGATGCCGGTGCACTGGCAGGTGGCGGCGGTGGTGCTCGCCGTGTTTTTCCCCTTCGCCGCCGCCGGCCTGTGGATGCTGGCGTCCTGGGGGCCGGTGATCTGGTTCATCTGCGCGGTGACCGAGACTGTCATGTATGCTGGATTTCCCGAGCTTTTCGGCCACCGCATGCTCATCGTCGTCTCGCATGCGGTCGTGGCGCTGCTTTATATCGCTTTTCGCGTGATCATCTGGCTGCAGAAACGACCGGTTCGGCACTAACCCCTTGAGCCCATTGGCGCCCTGGCGGCTGCCTCAATTCAGCCCCGCAATTGTTGGCTAAATCTTTAGGTTAATTATCCTTGCGCGGGAGACCGTTCGTTAAGCCTCTTTCGAAACCTCTTACCGGTAAGCTCTTGTTAGCCCTAGCGTTTAAGTCGAATTTTATGAGTATTCGATAGTGTCGCGATCAAGGTGAAAAACAAAAAATCACCAGGGCGACAAACGAGAGGCAAAGACAATGATCAATTCGCGTCCGGCGGCGAAGACCGCCAACGTATCCGACGACCGCCGCGAGGCTATCCGCTCGCTGTACATGGAATCGCTGCAGCTTGTAGAGCGGCTGCACCGCCGCCTGCTTGACGTGATCAAGGACGAATTCGACCGCAACGGCCGCTCCGACATCAATGCCATCCAGGCGTTGCTGCTGTTCAACATCGGCAATTCGGAGTTGACCGCCGGCGAGCTGCGTTCGCGCGGCTACTATCTCGGCTCCAACGTCTCCTACAATCTGAAGAAGCTGGTCGATCTCGGCTTCATCAACCACCAGCGCTCGCGCATCGACCGCCGGTCGGTTCGAGTCTCGCTGACGCCGAAGGGCAACGAGGTGGCGGACGTCGTCGCCGGTCTTTATGAGCGCCATGTCGGCTCGATCGAGCAGGTTGGCGGCATCAACACCGACGAGTTCAAGCAGATGAACCGCGCGCTGCAGCGGCTCGATCGCTTCTGGAACGACACCATCGCCTACCGGATGTAAGCCGGCGCATCGGATCTGGCCCGCGCCACAGAAGCGCGGCCGAAATGTCGACCTCTGGTCAAGGCCGGTGCCGAGAGGCATCGGCCCTTTTCTTTTCCTGATTCAGAAGCCCAGGCGCCCGGTCGGCACTATTCCGCCAGGTTTGCTTTCGCTGCAGCAGTGCCTAATGTCACGGCCCGGAGGGGGCGCATGATGGGTTTGGGAAAACGCTCGAAGATCTGCTCGGTTGCCGCAGTGCTTTTGTTGGTCCCGCAAATGGCTTTCGCCGAGGAGTGGTGGAAGGATTCTTTCGCCGCGGAAGGCAGCGCCCCATGCGACAACAATGACTCGATGGTGACGTTTACCGACAAGGCGGTCGAGATGTGGGAGGTCGGCTGCAAGTTGGACAAAATTCAGAAGATCAACCGCCTGGATGTGGTCATCCTCGACATGTCGTGTACTGATGGTGAGAGCACAGACAAGAGACGGGAACTGTTGCTCAAACTGGAGGATAACAAGGTCCTGCGCTATCCTCAGCGCGAGGTGCTGCAAAGATGTTCGGAATTAAGGTCGCAGCCAAGTCCGGCCCCAAATGTTGAAAATCCACAATGAGATCGTGAGATAGGATCACGGCTGCTGCGGGCAGAATTTCTCGTGGAAATACGCAAGCGCCTGTTCGGCCTGGCCGGGTTCGCCGAAGAACGGACCGATTGCTTCGGACTCGCGCGTCAGGTCGCAACTGCCCTCGGTGTCTGTCGTGCATGTCTTCACCAGCCCCTTCAGCGCGATGGTTGCCGGCGGATTGTCGAACGACAGGCCGGTTACGCCGCCAAGCCGCAGTTCGTAGCTCAGGCGGTAGTAGATGGCGCCGTCCTCCTCGAACTGCTGTTCGGCTCTGTAGGTGCAGTCGTCCAGCCGGGTCACGATGAACCTCAGCGTTTCGGTCCTGTCGCCGACCTCGTTCGGGCCCGTGCTGGTGAAGATCGCCGGCGATCGGGACACCTGCTTCAGCGGTTCGTCGGTCTGCTGCCCGTATTTGGGGATCGCGCCCTGTTCCAGGCCGTGCACGAAATAGGCAACCGTTTCCTCCGGCGTCGGGGTGCTGCCGTTCGGACCTGCGGCCAAGGCGAAGGCCGCGACGACTGAAAGGACACCAGGCATGGTCTCGTTCCTCGTGTTGGACTAGCTTGTCAGTGTAGCATCAAGGGCTCGTGGTAACCGGTCGATATCGCGGCCGGCGACCGCGGATCGGTGCCGAAAAAGCACGGGCTTTTCATTTCGCTGCATCGCCCGACGCGAATCGCGAGCCAAGGCCACGTTGCCGCCATATTCAAATGGAACCGAGGATGCCGGTGATGTTGTGGTGAAGGCCGTGCGTTCACCCGGAACCCGTGTCGCGGCTCAAGCGTTTGTGGCCGAACCGATACGGACATGGTTGGCTAATTGTTAAGATTGCCAACTTTAGAGTGCGGGCAACATCGCCCTGAAAACCGAATGCAGCAGATCGAACGCTACAAGAATGTCTGGAATGTCCATGAGAACCAGCCGCCGCTTTTTCCTTTCCGGAGCCTCCGCGCTCGCAGCCGCGATGGTCGCCGGCGGCGCCAATGCGCAGGATGTCATCGGTGACATCCTGAAATCCTCGGCGCGCGGCAATTGGGACGACCAATTCGACGCCCGCGCCAGCGAGGGCGGCAAGGTGGCCTCGACGCTGCCGATCTTCAGCCCGCAGACCGTCGCCTTTACCGAGCAGGCGGTGGCGCAATATCAGAACATCGTCAGCCAGGGCGGCTGGGTAGAGGTCCCCGCGACCAAGAAATTGCAGCTTGGCGTCGATGATCCCGATGTCGTGCCGTTGCGCAAGCGGCTGATGGTCTCTGGCGACCTGTCGCAAAGTGCCGGCATTTCGACGTCCTTCGATTCCTATGTCGACTCGGCAGTCAAGCGCTTCCAGTTGCGTCACGGCCTGCCCGCCGACGGCTCCATGGGCAAGTACACCTACTTGGCGATAAACGTTTCGGCGCAAATCCGGCTTGGCCAGCTGCAGACCAACCTGCAGCGGCTGAAGGAGAAGGCTGGCACGCTTGGCAGCCGCTACGTGCTGGTCGACATTCCGGCGGCGCAGATCGAAGCCGTCGAGAATGACCGCGTCGTACTTCGCCACACCGCGATCGTCGGCAAGATCGATCGCCAGACGCCGATCGTCAATTCCAAGATCAACGAGATCATCGTCAATCCGTACTGGAACGCGCCGGTCTCGATCGTGCGCAAGGACATCATTCCGCTGATGCGGAAGGATCCCAACTATTTGAAGGACAGCCATATCCGGCTGTTCGCTCCGGACGGCAGCGAGGTCGACCCGCTCAATGTCGACTGGTCGACCGACGACGCCGCCAAGTATCGCTTCCGCCAGGATCCCGGCGCGGGCAACGCCATGGCGTCGGTGAAGATTAATTTCCCGAGCCCGGACGGCGTCTACATGCACGACACGCCGCAGCAGAGCCTGTTCGGCAAGATGATGCGTTTCGATTCCTCGGGCTGCGTGCGCGTGCAGAATGTGCGCGATCTCGTCACCTGGATCCTGCGCGACACGCCCGGCTGGGACCGTCAGCATTTCGAGGCGGCGATCAAGACCGGCGAAAACACGCCGGTCCAGGTGACCAACCCGGTGCCGGTGCATTTCCTCTATCTCTCGGCCTGGTCGACGGGCCCGGGCGTCGTGCAGTTCCGTGACGACGTCTACGCGCTCGACGGCGCCAACGAGCTGCAGATCACCTCTTCGCTTTAACTAACTGATTTTTTTACCAGAAGAGGCCGCCGGTTAAGGCGGCCTTTTCGTTGCTCGGATTGCCTGCGCCTTTTCGCGGGAGGGCGGCTGGACGGATCGGCCGGCTTTGCGCATGGTCGGCGGACAAGTCTGGAACCGGACCATGGATGTCGCCGTCTTCATTCTGGTTGTGCTCGTCTTCGTCGCCGTTTCCGGCGCGTTGGTGCGCCTGGTACGGGTGCCGTTGCCGGTGCTGCAGATTGCCATGGGTGCCGCACTCGCCTGGCCGGTGCGCGGCATCCATGTCGAGATCGATCCGGAACTGTTCCTGCTGGTGTTCATTCCGCCGCTGCTGTTCGGCGATGCCTACGGCGCGCCGAAGCGTGAATTGATCGCGCTGCGCGGACCGATACTGGACCTTGCTATCGGGCTGGTGTTCTTCACCATCGTCGGCTTCGGCTACGCCTTGCACTGGCTGGTGCCGAGCATCCCGCTGGTCGTCGCCTTCGCGCTCGCCGCGGTGCTGTCGCCGACCGATGCGGTGGCCGTGTCCTCGATCGTCGACAGGAATCTGGTTCCGGCGCGGCTGATGCACATTCTGGAAGGCGAGTCGTTGCTCAACGACGCTTCCGGGCTGGTCATGTTCCGCTTTGCCGTCGTGGCGGCACTGACCGGCAGCTTTTCCTTGGCCGCCGCATCGCTGAGTTTCCTCTATGCCGTTGGCGCCGGCATCCTGATCGGCGTGGCGGCGTTGTTCGTCGCCGCCAAAGTGCTGCAATTGCTCAACCGCATCGGCGGCGTGCCGGCCGAGGCGCAGGTGCTGGTGATGATCCTGCTGCCGTTCATCGCCTACCTCGGCGCCGAGCACATCGGAGCGTCCGGCATCCTCGGGGCGGTCACCGCCGGCCTCCTCACCGGCGGTTCCGGCGTGTTTCGGTTCCTCGGCGTCTCTGCCCGCATCCAGACGATGTCGCTATGGACGACGCTTTCCTTCATTTTCAACGGTGCTCTCTTCATCGTGCTCGGGCTGCAGCTTCCCGACATCATCCGCCATGTGCCGCCGGAACTCATGAGCATGCACCCGATCATCCAGCCGGTCGCGACCGTCATCACACTGACGCTGTGCCTGATCGCCCTGCGCTTCCTGTGGATCTGGATCGGCGATATCGCGGCTGGCATCGCGGCGCGTCTGGGCAAGCGCAAGGCTGAGCCGTTCGGCCTGCGCGTGCGGCTCGCCGGGTCGGTGGCCGGCGTGCGCGGCGCGATCACGCTGGCCGGCATCCTGTCGCTGCCGCTCGCCATGCCGGACGGGTCGCCGTTTCCGGCGCGCGACCTCGTCATCTTCCTCGCCGCTGGTGTCATCATCTGCTCGCTGGTCTTCGCCAGTCTCGCCTTGCCGACGATCGCCAGGGGGCTGGTCGAGCATGCCGGTGCCGCGGAGGAGCGCCTGGCGCGTGTCGGTGCGGCCAAGGCGGCAATCGCCCGCATCGAGTTGCTCGCCGCGACCGATACCGAAGAGGGAGGCGAGGTGCCCGGCGCCCGGCTTGCCGCGGCAGACGGGATTGTCGCAGCCTATCGTCGTCGTATCGCCGCTTCCGACGAAGCCGACGAGGCGCGGGCCGAAGCGCGGGAGGCCGGCCGGCTGGAACTCGAGCTCAGGCTCGCAGGCATCGAGGCCGAGCGCGGCGCCGTGCGCGCCATGCTGCGCAGCGGCGAGATCAACGACCATGCGGCGCGGGCGCTGTTCACCGAGATCACGCTTACCGAGGCCTTGCTGAAGGGACGGCAGGCGTGAAAATAGCACGCTCGTTGCCTCGCTGGCGCAAACCGGCCAGCAAATTTCGCGCCGCAAACGTGGCGGGGCGAAAACAACTGTGTTAATGGCGCGGCGAATGCATGTCGCCCAAAAGTGTGCAGCGGTTTTGGGACATCGATATGCATAAATCAAAATTGCCCCGAACCCAAGGATTTCAGGCCATGGCATCAGCAGCGGCAGTGTCGAACAAATTTGAATCCTTCTTCGAAACCACGCTGGAAGATGCCGACCCGGAGATTTTCGGCGCCATCCGCAACGAACTCGGTCGCCAACGTCACGAGATCGAACTGATCGCCTCTGAAAACATCGTCTCGCGCGCCGTGCTCGAGGCGCAGGGCTCGATCATGACCAACAAGTACGCCGAGGGTTATCCGGGCAAGCGCTACTATGGCGGCTGCCAGTTCGTCGACGTCGCCGAGGAACTTGCCATCGAGCGTGCCAAAAAGCTGTTCGGCTGCAACTTCGCCAACGTCCAGCCGAATTCCGGCAGCCAGATGAACCAGGCGGTGTTCCTGGCGCTCTTGCAACCCGGCGACACCTTCATGGGCCTCGACCTCAATTCGGGTGGCCACCTGACCCACGGTTCGCCGGTCAACATGAGCGGCAAATGGTTCAAGGTCGTTTCCTATGGCGTGCGCCAGGACGACCATTTGCTCGACATGGACGCCATCGAGAAGACCGCCCATGAGACCAAGCCGAAGCTGATCCTGGCCGGTGGCACCGCCTATTCGCGTGTCTGGGACTGGAAGCGTTTTCGCGAGATCGCCGACGCGGTTGGCGCCTATCTGATGGTCGACATGGCGCACATCGCCGGTCTCGTCGCCGGAGGCGTGCATCCGTCGCCGCTGCCGCATGCCCATGTGGTGACCACCACCACGCACAAGTCGCTGCGCGGCCCGCGCGGCGGCATGATCCTGTGCAATGACGAGGACATCGCCAAGAAGATGAATTCTGCGGTGTTCCCCGGCCTGCAGGGTGGCCCGCTGATGCATGTCATTGCCGCCAAGGCGGTCGCCTTCGGCGAAGCACTGAAGCCGAGCTTCAAGGTCTATGCCGAGAGCGTCGCCGCAAACGCCAAGGCGCTCGCCTCCAGCCTCAAGGAAACCGGCCTCGATATCGTCTCCGGCGGCACCGACAACCATCTGATGCTGGTCGACCTGCGGCCCAAGAACGCCACCGGCAAGCGCGCCGAGGCAGCGCTCGGCCGCGCCAACATCACCTGCAACAAGAACGGCATTCCGTTCGACCCGGAAAAGCCTTTCGTCACCTCGGGCGTGCGCCTCGGCACCCCGGCCGGCACCACGCGCGGCTTCGGCCAGGCCGAGTTCCGCGAAATCGGCAAGCTGATCGCCGAAGTGCTGGATGGTCTCAAGGTCGCCAATTCCGACGAGGGCAATGCCGCTGTCGAAGCGGCGGTCAAGGCCAAGGTTGTGGCGCTGACCGACCGCTTCCCGCTCTATCCCTATCTCGGCTGACGAGATAGGAGGTCTCATAACCTTGCCGCGACGGACAAGCGTCGTCGCGGCAAGGCTGCGACAGGAGCCTTGTTGATGCGAATTGTTCGTCTCGCCGACCTTGCCATCGCCGGCGTCCTGGCCGCCTTGGTTGTCTTGCCGCTCTCCGGCATCGCCTCGGCGCAAACCGCTCCTGCGCAACCGGCACCCGCCCAGGCCGCACCCGCGGCACCCGCCCCGGCGGCGCCCAAGCTTGAAACCTTCGGCAGATGGTCGACCCTGGTCGACGAAGTCGATACCGGCGAGGATATCCGCAAGACCTGTGCCGCCTCGACCGCCTTTGTCGGCTCCGGCGGCGAAAGCGGCACTCTGACGCTTATCATCACGAACGGCGATGCGCTGCCGCCGGCTGCCTATCCGTCCCTGACCATTGCGGTCGACAACATGGCGCTGCCAACGGGCAAGTCGGTCGCGGCAACCTTCGGCGATGACAAGGGCCACGTCGCCGCCAAGCTCCATTCCGACGCCGCCGTGGGCGGCCGGCTCAGCTGGACCGTGGACAATCAGGCGAAGACCAGCCTGGCGCTCTTGCGCGTCATGCGCCGTGCATCGGTGCTTGATGTCTCCTTTGGCGACGCGGCGGTTGGAAGCATATCGATGGACGGCTTCACCAAGGCCTATCGCAGCCTCGGCGCATCGTGCGGGTTTGCGACCGCCGACGTTGCTCCCTGACGGCATCGCTGTCCGGCTGCTTGGCGGCGCTGGCAATCTTGCTTGCAGCTCGCTATCTCTCAGGGCGAGCGGCTCTGAGGGGCGACGGGCTGCTTTGCCATCGTTGCAAAAACCTCTAAGCCTTTCGCTTCACCAGATTCGCCAACCAAAGGCTTCTCCATGCGCTGTCCCTATTGCCAGTCAGAAGATACGCAGGTGAAGGATTCGCGCCCCGCCGAGGATGGCGCCGCGATCCGCAGGCGGCGCGTTTGCCCCGATTGCGGCGGCCGCTTCACGACCTTCGAGCGCGTGCAACTGCGCGACCTCGTCGTGGTCAAGAAATCCGGTCGCAAAGTGCCGTTCGACCGCGACAAGCTGCTGCGCTCGGTGGAGATCGCCGTTCGCAAGCGCAATGTCGATCCCGAGCGGATCGACCGCGCGGTGACCGGCATCGTGCGCCAGCTCGAGAGCTCCGGCGAGACCGAAGTGGCCTCCGGCGAGGTCGGCCGGCTGGTCATGGACGCGCTGAAGTCGCTCGACGATGTCGCCTATGTCCGCTTCGCCTCGGTCTACCGCAATTTTCGCGAGGCCAAGGATTTCCACGAATTGCTCGGCGAGCTCAAGGGGGACGAAATCAAGGGCGAAGAGGACGCCGGCTGAGCATGACCGCAAGCGACAGACAGGCCGGCCTTGATCGCCGTTTCATGGCAGCGGCGCTCCGCCTTTCGCGAAAGCATGCCGGGCGCACCGCGACCAACCCTTCCGTGGGCACGCTGATCGTGCGCGACGACGGCGATGGCCCGATGATCGTCGGCACCGGCGTCACCGCTGTCGGTGGCCGCCCGCATGCCGAGACCGAGGCGCTGGCCGAGGCCGGCGCGCTGGCGCGAGGCGCCACCGCATATGTCACGCTGGAACCTTGCGCCCACCACGGCCGCACGCCGCCTTGCGCCAATGCGCTGGTCAGCGCCGGTGTCGCGCGCGTCGTCGGCGCCGCCAGCGATCCCGATCCGCGCGTGTCCGGCAAGGGCTATGCGATCCTGCGCGCCGCCGGGGTCGAGGTGTTCGAGAAGGTGTTGGCGGCGGAAGCAGCCGAACAGATGGCCGGTTATTTGATCAGGTCGTTGAGAAAACGCCCCGAAGTGATTCTCAAGCTTGCGCTTTCCAGCGATAGCAAGATCGGCAGGCAAGGCGGCGGGCAAGTGTCGATCACCGGCGATGTCGCCCGTCGCGAAGTGTATCTGATGCGGGCCGAGGCCGACGGCATATTGGTCGGCATCGGCACCGCCCTTGAGGATGACCCGGCATTGACGGTTCGCTTGCCGGGGCTGGAGAACCGGTCGCCGGCGCGCATTGTGCTCGACCGGCAGATCAGGTTGCCGGAGGCCTCGAAGCTGGTTTCTGGGGTGGACCGGGTGCCGCTCTATGTCGCCGCTTGCCTGGAGGCCGATCCGCAGCGGCGGACCATGCTGGAACGCGCCGGGGTGCGCTTCATCGGCACCGAAACGCATGAGGGAGGCGTCGCACTGCCGGAACTGCTCGAGGATCTGGCCGCGCTCGGCATGGCCAGTGTTCTGGTCGAGGGTGGCGCCAAGGTTGCCAGCGCTTTCCTGGCCGAGGGGCTCGTCGACCGCATCGTGCTGTTTCAGGGATCGGAAGCAATCGGCGCCGACGGCATTGCATCGCCCATCGATGCCGACCATATCCCGGCAGGATTTCGAAAGCTCCGCGACATGCGTTTCGGTGAAGACGGCTACGCCGAGTGGATCAGAGACATTTAGACCATGATCCCGAAAAGTGGGGCCCGGTTTTCGGACAAGATCATGGTCAAACGGAAGGATCACCGATGTTTACTGGAATTGTCACCGATGTCGGCACCGTCGCGACCGTCAAGCCGCTGAGGGAAGGGGTGGGGCTACGCATCGACACCGCCTACGATCCCGAAACCATCGCCATCGGCGCCTCGATCTCCTGCGGTGGTGTCTGCCTGACGGTCACCGCCTTGCCCGACAGCGGCACGAACGCGCGCTGGTTTGAGGTCGAGGCCTGGGCAGAGGCGCTCAGGCTGACGACGGCGACGAATTGGAAATCGGGCACGCGGATCAATCTGGAGCGAGCGCTGAAGATCGGCGACGAACTTGGTGGTCACATCGTTTCGGGCCATGTCGACGGCATGGCCGAGATCATCGAGCGTAGGGATGAAGGGGACGCGGTGCGTTTTACCCTTGAAGCGCCGCGCGATCTGGCGAAGTTCATTGCACCGAAAGGCTCCGTCGCGCTCGACGGCACCTCGCTCACCGTCAACAAGGTGGAAGGCACGCGCTTCGACGTGCTTTTGATCCACCACTCGCTGACCGTGACCACCTGGGGCGAACGCAGGGTTGGCGACCGCGTCAATCTCGAGATCGACACCATGGCCCGCTACGCGGCGCGGCTGGTGGAGGCCGCGAAAGAGGGGCTTTGACGCGCAAAATTCCTTCATCCTCGACTTAATCAGTTTTAATCACTATGATTAATGCCGATTAGGAGGTTGTGATGGACACCAAAGTGATCACGGCGCATGTGCCTCTTTTGCTGGCGGAAAAGGTAGACCAATTGGCGGCCCGCCTTGAGCGGCCGCGAGGCTGGATCGTCAAGCAGGCCCTTGCCGCTTGGGTTGACCAGGAGGAAGAGCGGCGGCAACTGACGCTCGAAGCACTTGCTGATGTCGATGCTGGCCGCGTTATCGACCATCAGGCAGTGCAGGCATGGGCAGACAGCCTGGACAAGGAAAACCCACTGCCGTCACCACGCTGATGAAGCTGAAGTGGACCAGCAAGGCCTTGTCCGATCTGGTGCGCCTTCACGATTTTCTCGCACCGGCAAATAACCGGGCAGCGGCACGTACGGTACAATCTCTGACTGCTGCGCCCGCCCGACTGATCGAACATCCGCGGATCGGCGAGAGACTGGAAGAGTTCGAGTCACGTGAAGTCCGCCGTCTTTTGGTGGGCAATTATGAAATGCGCTACGAGATCCAGAAATCGACTATCTACGTGCTGCGTCTTTGGCACACGCGAGAGGATCAGTAGGGCATTGAGCCGCAGTTCGGAAATTGGACCTGTCCTTCGGACAAAGCTTGCGAACTCGTCGGCTTCGGCCTAAGTCACCGGCTCCGCCGGAGACGTGACGCAAAATGCCAAGGAACAAGAAACTCAAGCTGCTGATCATCGAAGCTCGCTTCTATGATGATCTGGCGGACGCGCTGCTCGAAGGCGCCAAGGGTGCGCTCGACGAAGCCGGCGCCAAGTACGATGTCGTCACCGTGCCGGGCGCGCTGGAAATTCCGGCCGTGATCTCCTTCGCGCTCGATGCCGCCGAGGGTGAGGGCACCGATTATGACGGCTTTGTCGCGCTTGGCACCGTCATCCGTGGCGAGACGCATCATTTCGATATCGTCGCCAATGAATCCGCACGCGCCCTGATGGATATGTCCGTGCAGGAATCGATCTGCATCGGCAACGGCATACTGACCACCGAAAACGACGAACAGGCCTGGACTCGCGCCAGGCGCACGGAGGGCGACAAGGGTGGCTTTGCCGCCCGTGCCGCGCTGTCCATGATCGCCGTGAAGAAACGGCTTGGAGCCTGATCGGCGTGACGCAATCCGGAGACAACGACCGACCACCGGTGCGCCAGGCCAACAAGCGCGGCGCTGCCCGGTTGGCCGCCGTGCAGGCGCTCTATCAGATGGATGTCGCCGGCAGCGGCGTCTTCGAGATCACCGCCGAATACGAAGCGTTTCGTCTCGGCAAGGAAGTCGACGGCGCGCTTTATCGCGAGGCCGACGCACAATGGTTTCGCGCCATCCTCGCCGGTGTCGTCGAGAATCAGAAGACGGTCGATCCGATCATCCGCCAGGCCCTGACCGAGGACTGGCCGCTGTCGAGGCTCGACTCGACGTTGCGCGCCATTCTGCGTGCCGGCGTCTACGAGCTGATGAAGCGCGAGGATGTCCCCGTCGCCGTCATCGTCTCCGAATATGTCGACATCGCCAAGGCCTTCTACGAGGAAGACGAGCCGAAGCTGGTCAATGCTGTGCTTGACCGTGTGTCTCGCCGGGTGCGTGGCGAGGGGCGCGGCAAGGACGCATCATGACGGCAATCGCCATCGAGGCAGGCAAGGATGCGCGGCGTACCACTTTGATCCTCGCTGCCTCGCAGGCGATCATTGGTTCTGCGGCTCCCATCGCCATATCCATGGGGGGGCTGGCCGGGCAGTATCTGCTTGGTCCCGACAAGTCGCTGGCAACGGCGCCGATCACCGGCTTCAACATCGGCGTGGCGCTCGGCGCGTTGCCGGCTGCGGCCATCATCCGCAGCATGGGCCAGCGCGGCGGCTTCATGACCGGCACGATCGTCACTGCGCTTGGCGGGCTGGTCGCGACAGCAGCGCTTTTCCACGGCAGTTTCTGGCTGTTCGCCTTCGGCCTGCTGGTGATCGGCGTCGGCGGCGCCTTCGTCCAGCAGTTCCGTTTTGCCGCCGCCGACAACGCGCCGCCGCAGTTCAAGGCGCGCGCCATCTCCTTCGTGCTGGCCGGCGGCATCGTCACCGCGGTCCTGGGGCCGCAGATCGTCATCTTCACCCGTGAATCGTTCGCGCCGGTGATGTTTGCCGGTTCGTTCGCCGCCATCCTGCCGCTGGCGGCGGTCGGCGCCATCATCCTGTCGTTCCTGCGCTTGCCTGCAAAGGTATCGGGCAAAGTCGAGATCGCCGACAGCGACGCCAGACCATTGGTCGAAATCGTTACCCACCCGCGCTTCGTCGCCGCGCTGTTCTGCGCCGTCGGCAGCTATGCGCTGATGAGCTTTGTCATGACCGGCGCGCCGTTGGCGATGGTTGGCTGCGGCCTGTCGGAGGACGATGCGACGCTCGGCATTTCCTGGCACGTCATGGCGATGTTCGCGCCGAGCTTCTTCACCGGCTCGCTGATCCATCGCTTCGGCGCCGAACGCATCGTCGCTGCCGGCCTGATCCTGCTCATCGGCTGCGCCATCGTCGCTCTGTCGGGCCTGGCGCTGTGGCAATTCTGGACGTCGCTGATCCTGCTCGGCCTTGGCTGGAATTTCAGCTTCATCGGCGCCACGGCGATGGTGGCGGCCAGCTACCGGCCGTCGGAGAAGGGCAAGGTGCAGGGCTTCCACGACTTTGTCCTGTTTGGCTCTGTCGCTTGCGCATCGCTGATGTCGGGCATGGTTTACAACGCCTGGGGCTGGACCATGCTGAACTGGATGGTCTTCCCGGTCACCGTTCTGTGCTTCGCCGCCCTCGGCGCGCTCAAGCTGACGGGTCTGCGCAAAGCCGACGCCTGACCCGGTCGCCGCATGCCTGACACGCCCTGTCAGTATGGTGCGGTCGAATCTGCCGCGCCCGAACAAAATTATTGCGCCTGTGCCAGATGTTATGAAACCGTGTGCCCCGACTGGCCGTTGAAGCCATGCTCATATGCGGCCGCCGCATTCCGGTTCACAGCAAGGGATTTCACAATGTTTTCAGTCAAGGTTTTGGCCAGCGCGGCATTGGCGCTTGGCATCACGGCGGCTTCCGCCAGTGCCCAGGTCGTTGTCTCCTCGAAGATAGACACCGAGGGCGGTGTGCTCGGCAACATCATCCAGCTCGTTCTCAACGCCAACAACATCAAGACATCAGACCGTATCCAACTCGGCGGCACACCGGTTGTCCGCAAGGCGATCACCGCTGGCGAGATCGACATCTATCCCGAATACACCGGCAACGCCGCCTTCTTCTTCGAGAAGGCCGACGACCCGGTCTGGAAGGATGCCGCCAAGGCCTATGAGACGGCCAAGAAGCTCGACTACGACGCCAACAAGATCGTCTGGCTGTCGCCGTCGCCTGCCAACAACACCTGGGCGATCGCGCTGCGCAAGGAGGTCGCCGAGACCAACAAGCTCGCCACGCTCACTGACTTCGGCAAGTATGTCACGGGCGGCGGCCAGGTGGTGCTGGCGGCATCCGCCGAGTTCGTCAATTCGGCGGCCGCACTGCCGGCCTTCCAGACCACGTATGGTTTCACGCTGAAGCCGGACCAGCTGATCACACTCTCCGGCGGCGACACGGCGGCAACCATCGCAGCCGCCGCCAATCAGACCAGCGGGGCGAATGCCGCCATGGTCTACGGCACCGATGGCGGCATCGCACCGTCCGGCCTGGTCGTGCTCGAGGACGACAAGGGCGTGCAGCCGGTCTACCAGCCGGCGCCGATCATCCGCGAAAAGGTGCTGAAGGAACATCCCGAGATCGAGACGCTGCTGAAGCCGGTCTTCGCCAAGCTCGACCTCGTGACGCTGCAAGAGCTGAACGGCCGCGTGCAGGTCGGCGGTGAGCCGGTCAAGGGCGTCGCCGAGGACTTCCTGAAAAAGAACGGCTTCCTGAAGTAGGACGATTCCGGCGCGCCGCATCCGKGGCGCGCCGGATCGACTGACGGGGGAGGGCGTGCAGATCCGGTTCGACAAGCTTGGCGTGGTCATCGCCGCGATAGTAGCTTACGCGGCTTTCGCTGCGCCCTTTGCCACGTTCCGCGCCAACCGCATCGTTCCCGGCCAGGCGCGCTCGATTCTCGAGGCGCTGCCGACGGCGACTGGGGCGCTGCTGCTCGCCATCATTGTTGCCGCCGCACTTGTCGCGCTGTTCAGGACACCGCTTGTCCTGCGCCTTGCCGCCAGCGTGGTGGTGCTTGCCGCGCTGGCGCTGCTGATCGGAGTCGCCGGCACATTTCTCACGCCGGCCGGCAACACCTTTGCGAGAGTGTCGCCTGCCTCCGGTTTCTGGATACTGATCTTCGCCTTCGCGCTTCTGCTGGCCGATGTGCTGACACGGCTGGACCTGTCGCCCTTGGCACGGATCGGCGTGCTTGTCGTGGCGGCTCTGGCGATCGGCCTGCTGTTGATTTCTGGAAGCTGGGATAACCTGTCGATCCTCAAGGAATACGCCAACCGCGCCGACAGTTTTTGGGCCGAAGGCTCCAAGCATGTGACGCTGGCGCTCGGCTCGCTGGCCGCGGCTGTGATCATCGGCCTGCCGCTCGGCATCCTCTGCCATCGCGTCGAAAGGCTGCGCGCCGGCGTGCTCAACGTGCTCAACATCATCCAGACCATTCCCTCGATCGCGCTGTTCGGCCTGCTGATCGCGCCGCTCGGCTGGGTCGCCACGCATGTGCCGGGGGCTGCCGCGCTTGGGATTCGCGGCATCGGCACAGCACCGGCTTTCGTCGCTCTGTTCCTCTATTCACTGCTGCCCGTGGTGGCCAACACCGTGGTCGGGCTCGCCGGCGTGCCGCGCGCCGCCAACGACGCGGCGCGCGGCATGGGCATGACCGACCGGCAGCGCCTGTTCGGCGTCGAGTTTCCGCTGGCATTTCCGGTGATCCTCACCGGCATCCGCATCGTTCTGGTGCAGAACATCGGCCTCGCCACCATCGCCGCGCTCATCGGTGGCGGTGGTTTCGGCGTTTTCGTTTTCCAGGGGGTTGGCCAGACGGCGATGGATCTGGTGCTGCTCGGCGCCGTGCCAACGGTCGCGCTCGCCTTCGCCGCCGCCATCATCCTCGACGCAGTGATCGAAATGACCGCCACCAAGCGCAGGGTTGAAACGGCATGATCGAGATCGAAGGCATTACCAAGCGCTACGATGCGACAACGGTCGTCGATGACGTCTCGATGGTCATCGAGCCGCGCACGGTTTGCGTCATTGTCGGCACGTCGGGTTCCGGCAAGACGACGCTGCTGCGCATGATCAACCGGCTGGTCGAGCCGACGGCTGGGGTCATCAAGCTCGACGGCGCGGACAATCGCTCGCTGCCCGGTTACGAACTGCGCCGCAGCATCGGCTACGCCATCCAGGGCCACGGCCTGTTTCCGCATCGCACGGTGGCGCAGAATATCGCCACAGTGCCGGTGCTGCTCGGCTGGGACAAGGCCCGCATCAAGGCCCGTGTCGACGAGTTGATGACGCTCTACCAACTCGATCCCGAAGCCTTCGGGCCACGCTACCCGCACGAACTGTCCGGCGGCCAGCAGCAGCGCGTCGGCGTTGCCCGCGCGCTCGCCGCCGAGCCCAACGTGCTGTTGATGGACGAACCGTTCGGCGCGCTCGATCCGATCATCCGCAACAAGGCGCAGGAAGATCTGCTGTCGATCCAGAAGCGCTTCGGCACCACCATCATTCTCGTCACCCACGACATGGAAGAGGCCGTGCACATGGGCGACAAGATCGCCGTTATGGATGCCGGCAAGCTTGTGCAGTACGCTAAACCCGCGGAGATCCTGGCAAATCCGGCCAGTGCCTTCGTCGAGACCCTGGTCGGCGCCAGCGAAAGACCGTTCCGATTGCTTTCGCTCGGCCGCGTGCGCGACGCCGTGGAGAAGGGCTCCGCCGAAGGCGAGGCGATCCCGGGCGACGCCAGCCAGCGCGATGCGCTGGCCGAACTGTTGTGGTCGGGCAGGCCGGCGCTGCCGGTCAAGGGCGCCGACGGCAAGCCGCTTGGCCGCGTCACCGTCGACGGTCTGGTCAAGCGCGCCGCGAGGCCGGCATGAAGGCCTGGCTTCCCTCGCTGCTCAGGCTGGCTTTGGTGGTGCTGCTCGTTGCCTTCGTCACCAATCCCGGCTGGTTCGAGCCGCTGCTGAAGCCGCTGACCGAGAACAATGCGCCGGTGATCTACAATCAGGGCAGCTTGCTGACGCTGACCTTGCTGCATTTACGCATCGTTCTGATCGCCACTGTGGCTGCAACCATCGTCGCTGTCGCGCTGGCCATCCTGGTCACGAGGCCCGCCGGCGCCGAGTTCCTGCCGCTGTCGCGCAGCCTGGTCAACATCGGCCAGACCTTTCCGCCGGTGGCGGTGCTGGCGCTCGCCGTGCCGGCGGTCGGCTTCGGCGAAAAACCGACGCTGATCGCGTTGTTTCTCTACGGCCTGCTGCCGATCTTCGAGAATGCGCTGACCGGCCTGACGACATTGCCGGCCAATGTCATGGAGGCGGCGCGCGGCGCCGGCATGACCGGTTGGCAAAGGCTCACCAAGGTCGAACTGCCGCTCAGCGCCCCGATCATCCTTGGCGGCATCAGGCTGTCGGTGGTGATCGGCCTCGCCACCGCCACCATCGGCTCGACGGTAGCCGCCAAGACGCTGGGCGAGGTGATCATCGCCGGCCTGTTGTCCAACAACCTCGCTTTCATCCTGCAGGGCGGCCTGATCGTGGCAGCCCTTGCCGTGCTGATCTATGACGGGCTTTCGGCGGTCGAACGCTACACGGCGCGCCGCATGGGCCGCGAAGTCGAGTAGCCACGTGCCGCGTCGAGATCGATTTCAATCGATCTAATAGGACAATGCCGATGGCCGCGGTCTCGTGGCCCTATGCCTTTTGGGCGAAAGCCGGGCAAAAACCGAACAATATCTTGACGTTCGCAGCCCTGTTTCGCATACACCGCTGCGAAGAGGCGGATTCCGTGCACGGGTCCGGTCTTTGTCTCAACGGCCCAGGGAGGGGTTCTTTTGGGCCATCAATCGAGGAAAATCCGGCAATGACAATTATTTCCGCCGTCATCGCCTGCGGTCTGCTTTCTGTCCTCTACGCCATCTGGGCGACACGTTCGGTCCTCGCGGCCGATCAGGGCAATGCACGCATGCAGGAAATCTCCGCGGCCATCCGCGAGGGCGCGCAGGCCTATCTGGCGCGCCAGTACACCACGATCGCCCTCGTCGGCGTCGTCGTGCTCATACTCGCCTGGTGGCTGCTTTCCATCACCGCCGCGGTTGGCTTCCTGATCGGCGCCGTCCTGTCGGGCGCCGCCGGCTTCATCGGCATGCACGTTTCGGTGCGAGCCAATGTGCGTACCGCGCAGGCGGCCTCCAACAGCCTCGCCGCCGGTCTCGACATCGCATTCAAGTCGGGCGCCATCACCGGCATGCTGGTCGCTGGCCTGGCGCTGCTCGGCGTGTCGATCTACTACCTCATACTCACCCACTTCATGGGCCTTCAGCCCAATGACCGCATCGTCATCGACTCGCTGGTTTCGCTTGGCTTCGGCGCTTCGCTGATCTCGATCTTCGCCCGTCTCGGCGGCGGTATCTTCACCAAGGGCGCCGACGTCGGCGGCGATCTGGTCGGCAAGGTCGAAGCCGGTATTCCCGAAGACGATCCGCGCAACCCGGCCACCATCGCCGACAATGTCGGCGACAATGTCGGCGACTGCGCCGGCATGGCCGCCGACCTGTTCGAAACCTATGCGGTGACCGTCGTCGCCACCATGGTCCTCGGCGCGATCTTCTTCGGCGGCACCGCCGTTCTGGGGGCGGCGATGCTCTATCCGCTCGCCATCTGCGGCGCCTGCATCCTGACCTCGATCGTCGGCACCTTCTTCGTCAAGCTCGGTTCCAACGGCTCGATCATGGGCGCACTCTACAAGGGCCTGATCGTCACCGGCCTGTTGTCCATCGTCGGCCTCGGCGTCGCCACCTCGGTTACCCTGGGCTGGGGCGAGATCGGCGTGGTTGCCGGCATGGCCATCACCGGCAAGAACCTGTTCATCTGCGGCCTGGTCGGGCTCGTGGTGACCGGTCTGATCGTGGTGATCACCGAATACTACACCGGCACCAACAAGCGCCCGGTCAACTCCATCGCCCAGGCGTCGGTGACCGGTCACGGCACCAACGTCATCCAGGGCCTTGCGGTCTCGCTGGAATCGACGGCGCTGCCGGCGATCGTCATCGTCGCCGGCATCATCTCGACCTATCAGCTCGCCGGCCTCTACGGCACGGCGATCGCGGTCACGACGATGCTCGGCCTCGCCGGCATGATCGTTGCGCTCGACGCCTTCGGCCCGGTCACCGACAATGCCGGCGGCATTGCCGAAATGGCCGGTCTGCCCAAGGAAGTGCGCCACTCCACCGACGCTCTCGACGCGGTCGGCAACACCACCAAAGCGGTGACCAAGGGCTACGCCATCGGTTCGGCCGGTCTCGGCGCGCTGGTGCTGTTTGCCGCCTACTCGAACGACCTGAAGTTCTTTGCCGCCAATGGCGACAAATATCCGTACTTCCAGGGCATGGGCGAGATCTCCTTCGATCTCTCCAACCCCTACGTCGTTGCCGGCCTGATCTTCGGCGGCCTGATCCCGTATCTGTTCGGCGGCATCGCCATGACGGCCGTCGGCCGTGCGGCCGGCGCCATCGTCGAGGAGGTGCGCAAGCAGTTCCGCGAGGATCCGGGCATCATGGCCGGTACGTCGAAGCCGAACTACGCTCGCGCTGTCGATCTGCTAACCAAGGCGGCGATCCGCGAGATGATCATCCCGTCGCTGCTGCCGGTGCTGGCGCCGCTCGTCGTCTATTTCGGCGTGCTGCTGATCTCGGGCTCGAAGGCGTCCGCCTTTGCCGCCCTCGGCGCCTCGCTGCTCGGCGTCATCGTCAACGGCCTCTTCGTCGCCATCTCGATGACCTCAGGCGGCGGCGCCTGGGACAACGCCAAGAAGTCCTTCGAAGACGGCTTTGTCGACAAGGACGGCGTCAAGCACCTCAAGGGTTCCGAAGCGCACAAGGCTTCGGTGACCGGCGACACGGTCGGTGATCCCTACAAGGACACCGCCGGTCCGGCCGTCAACCCGGCAATCAAGATCACCAACATCGTCGCGTTGCTGCTGCTGGCCGTGCTCGCGCACGGCTGAGCCATTGGCCCCAAGACAAAACCCGCGGGGAGCGATCCCCGCGGGTTTTTTGTTGCGCCGATGACCGGCCGCCCTTCAGTTCGTCCCTTTGGCGAGGCCTCGCTGCGAGCCTTGCCCACTGATCTCCCATAACAAAAACCCGCAGGATCGCTCCCGCGGGTTTTTGGTCGCCTGAGATGGTGCTGCTCTCCTCGAGGGAAGGCAGGTCTGAGATCAGGGAGTGCCGCCGCCCGGGATGCCGGGGGCCAGCTTGCTGGCGCCGTTGATGATCTGGCTGAGGAAGTTCTGGTCCTTGCCGCCGGTCGGCGTGGTGCGCGAGATGAAGTCGAACACCTTGCCGTCCTTCAAGCCGTAATTGGCGATCTGGGTGACGCGACTGTCGGGGCCGAAATAGACCGCCAGCACATGCTGGTCAATGAGGTGCGGCTTGTCGAAGGCGACATAGCGCTTGCGCGTCTGCGAAATGTAATAGAAGGCCTCGTTGTCGAAGGTTGCCGTCGTCGATGGCGTGCCGAGCGCCAGAAGCACCTGCTCGCGGCTCGAGCCGACCGGCACCAGGTCGATCGCCTGCTGGTCGATGACGTAGCCCTGGGTGAGGGTTTCACTCGGGCTGAGGTCACCGATCATCTTGGAGGTGTGGCAGGCGGACAGAGCCGAAACAATCACGAGCAGCGAGATCGCACCGGCGGGCCGGGACGAGAAGGTCGACTTGAAATTCAGCGCGCGCAACAACAACTCCATTAGCTGGCCGCAACTTGCGCTGGGCCGCAAAACCGGTAAACCAGCTTGCAGGCCGATGCAACAAGGCCATTTCAACAAACGGTCCCCGGGAGACCATCCCCAATGTTCCAGCGCTTTTTTGGCCGCGAACGCCATGCCAACCGCGCTATCACCGAGGCGCTTTACGCACAAATCGTGGCGGCGGCGCGGCAGACTGTGTTTTATTCCCATTGGAATGTGCCCGATACGCCGCTTGGCCGCTTCGAGATGGTGTCGCTGCACATGTTCCTGTTCCAGCACAGGTTGCACGGCGAGGAAGGCGTGGCGCAAGAGGTTGCGCAGGTGCTGATCGACGAGTTCTTCCTCGATGTCGATCATTCGCTGAGGGAATTGGGTATTGGCGATGTCGGCGTGCCCAAACGCATGAAAAAGCTGGCAAAAATGTTCTATGGCCGAACCGCCGCTTATGACGATGCCCTGGAAAGAAACGACCATGACGGGCTCACCGCGGCCCTTGCCCGCAATGTCCGGCCCGACACCGGCGCCTGGCCGGAAGCGTCGCTGCTGGCCAATTATGTCACCGACGCCCGCGATCAGCTGGCCACCCAGCCATCCGAATCGATAGTCTCCGGCACGGTGGCGTTTCCCGTCGCCAACGGAGGTTGATCGATGAAACACATTGACCCGCAAAGCCCGGTAACGTTTCGCGCGAACATCGCCCGTCTGCCCCACAAGGGGTTGCCGGTGGTGATCGAGGCTGACGCCGCGCAGCGCGCGGCGCTGGCCGAGGAGCACGGGCTGCTTTCGGTCGAAGCTTATCGCGCCGAGCTTCTGGTGACGTCATGGAAGCGCAATGGCGTGAAGGTCAGCGGTCGCGTCGAAGCCGACATCACCCAGGCCTGCATCGTCACACTCGATCCTGTCGAAGCGCATATCGACGAGCCGGTCGAAGCGCTTTTGCTGCCCGAGGACTCCAAGCTCGGACGGCAGGGTTTCGATGACGGCGGCGAGATCCTGCTCGACGCGGACGGACCGGACGCTCCCGAAACATTTTCCGGCGACACGATCGATGTCGGGGCGCTCGCCGAACAGTTCTTCGGACTGGCGATCGACCTATATCCGCGCAAGCAGGGCGCGTCTCTGGATGCCGGCGGCGAGAGCGAACCGGCGGAGAATGAATTTCAGCAAAAACTGCGATCCTTGCTGGGAAAATCCTGAAAACCATGCCCGCGACGGAAAAGTCGGTTGTGCGGCAGCCCAAAACCGCTATTTTCGCCGAACCTTCGCGACCACTAAAGCGACCTGCCGCCTAACCGTGAGATGAATACCGCGTGATCAGGATTTCCATCGATGCCATGGGCGGCGATCACGGACCAGCCGTGGTCATTCCGGCGCTCATGACGGTCGCGACCCGCCGTCCCGACATCCGCTTCGTCATCTTCGGACGTGAAGAGGTGGTGCGCCCTGAACTGGCCAAATTCCCGAAGCTGGCCGAGATCAGTGAATTCTTCCACTGCGAGATCGCGGTCAGGATGGACGACAAGCCTAGCCAGGCGCTGCGCCACGGCCGCTGGAAGTCGTCGATGTGGAAGGCCGTCGAAGCGGTCAAGGCAGCGTCGGCGGACGCCTGTGTCTCCGCCGGCAATACCGGTGCGCTGATGGCGATGTCGAAATTCTGCCTGCGCACCATGGCCACCATCGAACGGCCGGCGATTGCAGCGCTTTGGCCCACGACGCGTGGCGAAAGCGTGGTGCTCGACGTCGGCGCCACCATCGGTGCCGACGCCCATCAGCTTATTGATTTCGCCATTCTCGGCACAGGCATGGCGCGCTCGGTCTTCGGCATCACGCGACCGACGGTTGGCCTGCTCAATGTCGGTGTCGAGGAGATCAAGGGCCAGGAAGAAGTCAAGGAAGCGGGGCGCATGCTGCGCGAGGCCAACATGGCCTCGATGAATTATCATGGCTTTGTCGAAGGCGACGATATCGGCAAGGGTACGGTCGACGTTGTGGTGACCGAGGGCTTCGCCGGCAATATCGCCCTGAAGACGGCGGAAGGAACGGCGCGCCAGATAGCGGGCTATCTGCGCGCCGCGATGAGCCGCACCCTGATGGCCAGGATCGGCTACGTCTTCGCCAAGGGCGCCTTCAACCGCTTGCGTGAAAAGATGGATGTCGGGCGCTCGAATGGTGGCGTGTTCCTGGGATTGAACGGGATCGTTGTGAAGAGCCACGGCGGAGCCGATTCGGATGGTTTCGCCGCGGCGATCGAATTGGCCTACGATATGGTTCGCAACAATCTGCTCGACCGCATCGAGGCGGATCTGGACCTGTTTCATGCGCGCAATCCGCATACTCAGACATCTAGGAAATCCGACGTCGTTATCGACGCAAAGGAATAGGAAAGAACTTTGATCAGATCAGTCGTGCGCGGCACGGGCGCCGCGCTGCCCCGCCGAATTATGAAGAATGCCGATTTCGAAGGCATGGTGGAAACCTCCGACGAATGGATCGCCCAGCGCACCGGCATCCGCCAGCGCCATATCGCCGGTGATGACGAGACGACGGCTTCGCTGGGTGAAGCGGCGGCGCGTGCCGCACTTGTCGATGCCGGGCTGACGCCCGCCGACATCGACGTGATCGTGCTGGCCACCTCGACGCCCAACAACACTTTCCCGGCGACCGCCGTCGAGATCCAGAACCGGCTCGGCATGCATCACGGTTTTGCTTTCGACATGCAGGCGGTCTGCTCCGGCTTCGTCTATGCGGTGACAACCGCCGATCTCTACATCCGTGGCGGCCTGGCCAGGCGCGTCCTGGTGATCGGCTCGGAAACGTTCTCGCGCATCCTCGACTGGAGCGACCGCTCGACCTGCGTGCTGTTCGGCGACGGCGCCGGTGCCATGATCCTAGAGGCCGGCGAGGGGACTGGCGTGATCGCCGATCGTGGCGTCCTGGCGGCCAGCCTGCGTTCCGACGGTATCCACAAGGAGAAGCTCTTTGTCGACGGCGGGCCGTCGACCACGGGCACGGTCGGCCATCTCAGGATGGAGGGCCGTGAAGTCTTCAAGCATGCGGTCGGGATGATCACCGACGTCATCGAGGCGACGTTCTCGCAAGCCGGCATATCGGCCGATGACCTCGACTGGTTCGTGCCGCACCAGGCCAATAAACGAATTATTGACGCTTCCGCCAAGAAGCTCGGGATAGCCGAGCAAAAGGTGGTGGTGACGGTGGATTTGCACGGTAACACCTCGGCTGCTTCCGTGCCGCTGGCGCTGTCGGTGGCCGTCGCCGACGGGCGCATCAAGAAGGGCGATCTCGTGCTTCTGGAGGCCATGGGCGGCGGCTTCACCTGGGGTGCTGTTCTGGTTCGCTGGTAAGTGCCGAACGGTCCGGTTTCGGTCCTTGACCTTGCCGGATCAATTACTTAGGCTCTGCCGTTGTTGTGCCGAATTTAATGTTTTGAGCTGATGGGACGGTCGCATGGGGGGAAAGACACTTACGCGCGCCGACCTTGCCGAGGCTGTTTACCGGAAGGTCGGCTTATCGCGCACTGAATCGGCCGAACTTGTCGAAGCGGTGCTGGACGAGATCTGCGAAGCGATCGTCCGTGGCGAGACGGTGAAGCTGTCGTCCTTCGCGACATTCCACGTCCGTTCCAAGAACGAGCGCATTGGCCGCAATCCCAAGACTGGCGAAGAGGTGCCGATCCTGCCGCGCCGGGTGATGACCTTCAAGTCGTCGAACGTGCTGAAGAGCCGCATCTTGCGGTCGCATCAAAGCGGCAAGGCCAAGGGCGGCAAGTAGCCTCGGTCATCTCAGCGGTTGAAAACGGCGCCCCGCCATGACGCCGGGCTTGAATATTGTTTCACAAACCGCTGAAATAAAGCCCGATTCGGCAGGTAAGCCGGATCATCGTCCAGCGTGAGGATTCGCCCATGGACAAGAGCCCCGACGCCTTTCGTACCATCAGCGAGGTCGCCGAAGATCTCGACCTGCCGCAGCATGTGCTGCGCTTCTGGGAAACGCGTTTCAACCAGATCAAGCCGATGAAGCGCGGTGGCGGCCGCCGTTACTACCGGCCGCAGGATGTCGAACTGATCAAGGGCATCCGCCATATGCTCTACGACCAGGGCTACACCATCAAGGGCGTGCAGAAGCTGCTGCGCGAGAACGGCAATCATTTCCTGGTCGCCATCGGCAATGGCGACATGGCCGCCGTCGAGGCGATCTCGCAGCGGCGGCAGGCGGATCAAGTGCCGCTGACGCCTGCGGCCCAGCCGCGCGGCATGGATGACGAACTGGTTGGCCACCCGCGCGTCAAGCCGAGCCGCCGCTTTTTCGGCCTGGGCAAGGGCGATGAGGACGGTCCGGTTCAGCCGGACGCGTCGAAACTCTCGCGCGACAATCGCGCCTTGCTGCAGGAAGCGCTGTTCGACCTCCTGGAATGCAAGCGCCTGCTCGATCAGGTGCGCTGACCGCCTTCAGAGCAATATCGGCCTCTCGAAATCCGGAACCCGCCTTGGCGTCGGGCGTTACGTTTCCTTTAGCAATGCAAGGAAACACGTCATGGCATCATATTCGACCCTCTCGGACATCGACCTCGACAAGCAGGTCGCGGCTCTCACCAGGGAATTGGCCAGCCTGAAGAAGGCGGTGTCCAGGCGCGGCGGCGCCTACTACGAAGACGGTCGCGATGCCGCGCTCGACACCTATGCCGATCTTGCAGGGCGTCTGCGCGATGCGATGCCAGCCATCCGCAAGCAGGGCAGGGTCGTCGAGAAATCGGCGCGCGACCATCCGGCCGCGGCCGCCGCGGTCGGCCTTGTGATGGTCGGTCTCGTCGCCAGCCTGCTGTTCAGCCGACGCTAAATTGTCTCGCCTTGCCACGAGAAGACCAACCTTGGACAAGAAGCCAAGGCCGGTCTTCTCGTTGGCAGTCTGGTATGCCTAGGCCTTCTTCATCATCGGCTTCATGTGGTGATGATGATGGTAGTGATGCCGGTGATGGACGGGATGGTAGGGATGATGGTGATGACGATGATGATGCTTTGCCATCGAGGCCGGGGCAGCATCCGCATTCGTCGCGCCGATCACTGGCGCCGTGAAAGCAAGCGCAACCGCAAGCCCGAGGGCCGAGAGGAGGGACTTCTTCATGGGTCGTTTTCCTTTTTTAGCATGTCGATCGGGTCGATGACCCGATCGCCGCGAATGGGATTACGCTCCTGAATTTTTTCCTCGATATTTCCCGACTGTAGAATTTTGTTTCTGGACTGTTTCTAAGCAAATCGGGCTTCCACCATCATCATCGCCAGGGCCGAAAGGCCATGCTTTCCCGCCTGTTTTGCCTACATTGGCGGGGCCACGCCATTGTTTCCGACCACCACACGGCCGGAACTCAGCGTGCCGTCAGCCTCACGCTCAGCGGTGACGACAACCGTCGCACCTGGCTTGAGGTCGGTCGGCGTGGCCGGCGCGAAGGTCACGACAGGTGTGGTGTCGGGTATCGAAATCTTCTTCGTCTGCCCATTGTCATAGGTCAGCGTGACGGCTCGGCCGTTTACGTCGGTTACGTCGGCCACGGTGCCGTTGGTCATGCGGCTGTTGGGCTGCAGGTCCCAGGGGCGGTCGCCCTCGCCAGTGCCTTTCAAGGCTGCCGGAAAGACCACCACCTCCAGCGCGCCGCTGCCGCCATCGGCTTTCGATACGGAGGCGATGCCGAGGAAATCGCCTTGCTTGATGTCCTTCACGGATGCGCTGGCGACGCCTGATATCTTCCAGCCGGCATTGAGCTTGATGGCGGAGGTATCACCCTGGTGGGTTTTCACGGTCAGCAGCGATGGCTCGAAACTGGCCACAGTGCCGCGCACGCGCAGCGTGTCCGCCGCTTGAGCACCGCCGACACCGGCAGCGGAAAGGCTGGAAATCGTGCCGAGCACGACGATGATTGTCTTCAAGTTCATTGCAGAAATCCTTCCGGGAATGGCTGGCTGGAACCGGATGGTTTTCAGGCCAGCGACTCAGGGAATAACGAACGGGCGCGCCGAAACTGCCGGACAAAGCGCGACTGCACGGTCAAAACAACTTGATCGCGACGTGTGCGCGATCCGGCCGCGCAAGGCGCCTGCTTCACGATAGCGTGACGGTCAGATTGGTACTTGGCAAATCGCTGGCGAGCGGGCATGTTCCCGATCGTCTCAGGCAACTTCGTCATTTGATCAAACTCTTTCAGCTTACGGAGTTGCCAATGCCCAACACTGCAAAACGCGAAGCCCTCTCCGAATCGGTAGCCAATGAGATCGGGCCGGATTACAGCACTCTCAGAGCGATGCGGGAGACCCGCGGCTACAGTGTGGAAAAGCTTTCCCTGACATGCGGTCTGGCTGCCGACGAGATTGAGGATATCGAGAGCGGTAAGGTGACCGATCCGTTGAAGCTGCGTCGTATTGTGTCCGCGCTTCGACTTCCCCAGGACGCTTTGATCGCTTCGGCTGTGCACACGCCGGCCGCGCAAGGTCGATCCCTGGCATAATTCAACAACAGGCATGCCCGACAACCCGCCAAGGATAGCCTTGGCGGGTTTGTTTTTGTGGTGCGGCAGCCGCCTTGCCGCAACCGGGGCTTGCCGATTTGTATGTCGCACGTGTTTATACGCGCGGCGATCCGATCCGCTGTCCATCAAGTTCTGAACTATGGGTTTTCGATATGAGCCTGGAATCCGTTCGTGCCTTCTTCGCCGCTCGCGCGCCCGACATCGAAGTCATCGAGACGGAAGCGAGTTCGGCTACAGTGACGCTGGCGGCGGAGGCGCATGGCGTGCTGCCGGCGCAGATCGCCAAGACGATCTGCCTGCGCGTCGGCGATCGCACCATGCTGGTGGTGACCAGCGGCATCGCCAGGCTGGATAACCGCAAGTTCAAGGACCAGTTCGGCGGCAAGCCGCGCATGCTCGACGCCGCGGAGGTTATCGAAGCAACCAGCCACCCGGTCGGCGGCGTCTGCCCGTTCGGCCTGCCGGCGCCGCTGCCGGTCTATTGCGACATCTCGCTGCGCGAATTCGACGAGGTCGTGCCCGCCGCCGGCGCCACCAACGCCGCCGTGCGGCTCGGCCCGCAGCGCATGGTCGATCTCATTGGCGCCGAATGGGTCGATGTCTGCCAGGGCTAGCTTGGGGGCTCGCCGGCACCCGCGATCGCATCGGCGCGAAAGTCGCCGAATTTTGGTTGACCCGGGCGGGGTTATCACGATACATCGCGACCGGTCCGGAGTGTAGCGCAGCCCGGTAGCGCACTTGACTGGGGGTCAAGGGGTCGTCGGTTCGAATCCGGCCACTCCGACCATTCTTTCCTTGAAATCCCTGGTTCTTGTCGAGGCGCCTTCTGGCGCCTTTTCCGTCTTCGGAACGAAAGGCGCTCGATCGATTTCCGTATCCGGCCTGCTCAACCACCAAGAAACCCGAAATGCGGATGCTTTCTATTGTGCCCGCCGCGGGAGCAACCCGGCGGCAGCCGCATAGTTCCGTTGTGGACCCGCCTGCCGTCGTGACATTGTAGCAGTCAAGACTGCCTTCATCGACTGCAGGAATGGTCGTATGGACAAGAAAGAAGCCGCCCAGGAAATAATGCAGATCGTAAGAGGCGATCTGGCGAGCGCTAGAGACGCGGCACAAGGACAGCTATCCTGGCGACTGATCGATGAGGCGATGTCCAACCTTAGGCGGATCGCCTCAATTTTGAACCACGACGACAGAGAGCCGCCCAAACCCGCCAATTGATATTATCAAAGTCCCCGTCTGCCATCCCGGATACCAAGTGCACCGCCGCAGCATCGAACAGGGAACTGCGGTAATCTCGGCTGGCTCTGCGCTTTTCTTGAAAGGTCCGAAAAGGAGGTTGACGTGAAGATCAGGACGACAAGACACAATCATCCCGGTGAACCCGGCGTCATTCTGCTCGACCAGTCATTGCAAAACATGATCGTGGCGACCGACATACGCGATGGCGCAACGACGCTGTTCGGGACAGTAAATCTGCAGGTGAATTATTCCGGGCAGTACGACATCAGAGTCGAATTATCGCCAGGGGAACTCACGCAGGTCTACCAGCTGCTGGTCAAAAACCTCCTGGAGAAAATACAGGAACTTACGAGCGCTCAAGATCCTTGACGCTCGCAAACCAACCGCGTTCCACAGCTCGCTTTCTACCTTGGGCTTGAACCGGGTCCGGCCGCAACAGCCGCTGGTGCCTGTATTCCAGCGCGATGGCTCCCCAGATCAGGCCGAGCAGCAGGTAGACGTGGCGCCAGTGGTCGATGTCGATGAAGGTGCCGAGCCCGATATTGCCGATGAAGGCGACATAGGCGCACAACAAATAGGGTTGCCACGGCCGGTCGCGCAGCAGGATGCGGAATCCCGCTGCTATCGTCCAGGCGACGAGCGTCAGGAACGACACGAAGCCGAGCCAGCCATAGTCCATCAGCATCTTCAGCCAGATGTCGTGGGTGTCTTCGCCAAAAATCGTGCCGAAGACCAGCGGGCCGATGCCGAACGGATGTTCGAGCGCCATCTGGAAGCCGATTGCGTAGCGGGCGAAGCGGCCGAGGCGGGCGGTGTCGTAACTCTGTTCGAGATGAGCGCGGTTGGAAAACATCTCCGACACGCCGGGCAGCTGCAGGATGACGACCATGGCGACGACCAGCAGCGACAGTGCGGCAACCGTCATCACCACCACGCGCAGCCGGAACATGCCGCTGGCGCTCTGCAGGAACAGGCAGCCGGTGAGCAGGACAGCCGAAACGGCGAACATGCCCCAGGCGCCGCGCGAGAAGGAAAAGAAGATGCCGGCGGTGATGATCAACAGCGGCACCGCCAGCAGCGGCATGCGCGTGACCGGTCCGGTCAGGAGCAGATAGAGCAGATAGATGCCGGGCAGCACCAGGAACGGGCCGAACACATTCGGGTCCTGGAAGGCGCCGGCGGCACGGTCGTATTTGGTGAACATCTCGGCGCCCGGAAAGGCGTGGAAATAGCCCGCTATGCCGAGCAGCGAGGTTATCACCGCCGACACGACATAGGCGAAGAAGATCAGCCGGTAGAGACCGGGTTGCACCGCGGTCACCGAAGCGAAGAACACCGCGGTGAAGGCGAGAAACAGCGAGACGGCGAGATAGAGCGGCGTGTTGGCGAGATCCGCCATCTGCGTCATCGCCATCATGCCACCGATGTTCATCGTCACCAGCAGCACCAGCAGTGGCATTGCCGCGCGCGAGAGCCTGAGGCCGAAGAGAGCCCAGATGGCGATCAGCCCGGCCATGTAGAGTTCATAGGGCGCTGGTTCGCTGATGACGAAGCCGGACAGGAATATGCCGACGAACACCGCCGCCGAGGAAATCAGCGCGATCAGCTTGGCGTTGACCGGGGCCTGCGGCAGCTCATGGGAAATCGCGCTCAATAGGCGTTTTCCGTGTTCAGCAGCCGGGCCGGCGTCAGGAACAGGATCCGCAAATCGAACAGCAGCGACCAGTTCTCGATGTAATAGAGGTCGTACTCCGTCCGCATGCGGATCTTCTCGTTGGTGTCCATCTCGCCACGCCAGCCATTGATCTGCGCCCAGCCGGTGACGCCGGGCTTGACCTTGTGACGCGCGAAATAGCCGTCGACCACTTCGTTGTAGAGAAGGTTGTGCGACTGCGCGGCGATGGCGTGCGGGCGCGGGCCGACCAGCGACAGCGAACCCAGCAGCGAATTGAAGAACTGCGGCAGCTCGTCGATCGAGGTCTTGCGGATGAAGCGGCCGACGCGGGTGACGCGCGGGTCGTTCTTGGTCACCGTCTGCTTGGCGGTCGGGTCGGCCTTGTCCGTATACATCGAGCGGAACTTGTAGACTTCGATGATCTCGTTGTTGAAGCCGTGCCGCTTCTGGTGAAACAGCACCGGCCCCTTGCTGTCGAGCTTGATGGCGATAGCGGTCGCCAGCATCACCGGCGAGAACACGACAATGCCGATCAGGCTGAAGACGATGTCGAAGGCGCGCTTGGCGACCGAATCCCAGTCGTTGATCGGCCTGTCGAAGATATCGAGCATCGGCACCGAGCCGATGTAGGAATAGGCGCGCGGGCGAAACTGCAGCGCGTTGGAATGCGCCGACAGCCGGATGTCGACCGGCAACACCCACAGCTTCTTCAGCAGCTGCAGCACGCGCGATTCGGCGGTCAGCGGCAGCGATACGATCAGCATGTCGATGCGAGCGATGCGGGCGAACTCGATCAGCTCTGAAATGGTGCCGAGCTTGGGATAGCCGGCGACGATGGGCGGTGAGCGCTTGTCGCCGCGATCGTCGAAGATGCCGCAGATGCGGATATCGTTGTAGGGCTGCTTTTCGACCGAGCGGATCAGCATTTCAGCCGCCTTGCCACCGCCCACGATAACGGCGCGCCGCTCCATGCGGCCATCGCGCGCCCAGCGCCGGATCAGCTTCGACATCACAAGCCTGAGGCCGAAGATGAGAACAAAGCCCACGACGAACCAGGTGCCGAACAAGAGGCGCGAATAGTCTTCCGACATCTTCATGATGAATGCCGTCAGCGCCATGAGGGCGAAAGTGCCGGCCCAGACCAGCAGCACGCGGCCGAAATTGGCAATAGGCCGCATCAGGGCCACGATCTGGTAGCAGTCGGTGACGTCGAGCAGCACCACGGCAAGGAACGACGACGCGGCGATCGTCAGCGGGTATTGCCAGGCGAGATAGTTGAAGAACCCGACATAGTAGAAATAGACGCCGAGCCCGGACAGAAGCAGCATGCCGAATTCGACCATGCGCAGCACGCCGCTCACCATGATCGGCGACATCGTATCGCGCCTGTACTGCGACGCGACCTGGCGGGCGACATCGTTCATGCCGCCGGGCGTGTCGCCTTCGGCCGGGCCGTCGAATTTACGCACCGCCTCTGGTGAAAAGCGGCGCGCGGGGTCGATCTCGTTCATGGGGCTTTCCGCAAGCTTCCCTACGGTGAATAGCAAAAGAGAGCTAAGAAACCCTTGAAACAACAAGTGGCTTTGAAACGGCCTGGGGCTTGAGGCCTAGTGCATGTCGCGCAAAAGCGGCACCGGTCTGGGGCAACGATATCCTAAAACAAAGACTTAAGCGCATGGCCTGAATCCGTTTCAACGCGACGCGCTTTATTTGTTGAGCGCGGCGAAGTAGGCCTTCTCGATGTCGGCGGCCATCACATCGGCGCCGAAGCGTGCCTTGAGGCTGGCGCCATCGGGCATCAGCTTGCGATAGGCGGCGAGGTCGCCCAGCGCCTGGCTCACCTTGTCGGCAAGCTCGACCGGGTCAGGCCGGATCAGGGCGGGGGAGCCGGAGCCGAAGATCTCCGGTATGCCGCCGACCGACGTGGCGATCATCGGCTTTCCCGCGGCAAGCGTCTCCAGGACGATATAGGGCATGGCTTCGGCGCGCGAGGGAACGATGACGAGTGCCGCCAGCGCGAAGGCTTCCCTGGCCGGCATCGGCGGCAGGAAGCGGACGTGGCCCTCAAGCCCGAGCCGTTTCACCCGGGCGTGGTAGCGGGGCAGGTCGTCGCCGGCGCCGACCATCACCGCGGTCAACGCGCGGCCGAGCCGGGGGCCGGCGAGGGCCAGCGCGTCGATGAAGATGTCGGGACCCTTCAGGTCGCGCATCATGCCGATATAGAGCAGATCGGCTGCGTCGGGCCCGGTGATCGCCGGCTCGAATTCGGCGGCGCGCAATCCGTTGTAGACAAGGGTGTTAGGGATCTGCGGCTCTCCGACCTTGCGGCGATAGGTTCGCCTTTCATAGTCGGAGACAAACAGCAGGTGGTCGGTGAAGCGCGCCATGAAGCGCTCGAGCGCGAAGAACAGCTTTCCGGTGGTCGTGTTCTCGTCATAGTGGAGAGAGCCACCATGCGGCGAATAAAGGCGGGCTACGCGAGACCTTGATACCCGCAACAATGAGCCGAACAGACGGGTATAGGCGCCACCCTTGGCGCCGTGCCCGTGCAACACGTCCGGCCGCAATTCCTTGATAATCCTGTAAGTGCGCCAGGCCGACGCAAGGTCGCCCGGGCCGACATGGCGCTGCATCGGCGTGCGATGGATGCCGAGCGCCAGCATATCCTTCATCTGCTCGAACAGACGTTCCTCGAACTCGCCGCCCGTCGTCGAATCGCAGACGATGCCGACGGAATGTCCCGCAGTGACCTGCGCCTCGGTCAGGTCGCGCACATGGCGGAAAATTCCTCCGACGGGTGAGCGAAAGCAATGGACGATCCTGAGGTTGTCCACCACGTGGGTCGTCAGAACAGGCGTTCGCGGACGTAGACTGTATCGCCCGGCAGCAGCGGGTCGGACGTGACCACACGGCCGGTCATCACTTTGCCGTTGATGTCGCGGGTGATGTCGACGCTTTCCTGGTTGGCGCGCGGGGTGAAACCGCCGGCGATGGCGATTGCCTTCTGCACCGTCAGGCCGGGGACGTAGGAGTATTGGCCGGCGGCACCCACTTCGCCCATGACGAAGATCGGCCGGTAGCGGTCGATCTCGACCGAAACGTCGGGATCGCGCAGATAGCCTTGTCGCAATTTGTCGGCGATTTCCTTTTCCATCTGCTGCGCTGTGTGGCCGCGCGCCGGTACGGCGCCGACAAGCGGGAAGGAGAGGTAGCCGGACTGGTCGACGCTGTAGGTGTTGGTCAGCCCGTCCTGCTCGAACACGGTGACGCGGACGCGGTCGCCGGCGCCAAGACGATAGGGCTGGTCGAGCACCTCGTGGAAGGCGGCCGGCGTCGGCCGGTAGCTGGAACAGCCGGCAAGCATCGATACGGCAAGCAGCGCGCGAAACAGGGAAGCAGTGCTTTTCATGACCGGACAGGTACCTTCGACTGGTCGCCGCAGCCCCGCAGCAACTCTAGGGATCGAGGTCCGTTATCATCCTGTTAGGGTTAATGGCCGGTAAAGGGAGCGGCCGACACGGCGCGCGCCGGCGAGAGTTTTTCGATTTTTTGGCGGTTTTGTTTGGCGTCCGCCAGTAAACCCTAATGCAAACTTACGGCCATCTTAACGGCTGAGTTACCATAGTTGTTTACGGTGTGTCCCAACCCAGTATCGGAGTAGGGATGCATGTCCGTTCAGTCCGCGGCCGCAGATGTCGACGTCGATCTCAGGCAGCTCTTCGCCAGCCTGGCGAGGAACTGGCTGCGCATCCTTGTCGTTGCACTGGTGGTGACCGGCGCGGCTTTCGCGCTCGCCTCGTTTGCCACGCGTCACTACAAGGCACAGACCCAGGTAGAGATTGCGCCGCGTGAGTCCGTTTATACGCGGCCGGCCAGCAACAACGACGCCGACAAGCCAATTCTGGATGAACAGGGCGTCGCCACCCAGGTCCAGATCATTTCCTCCAACGAAATCCTCAAGCAGGTCGCGCAAAAGCTTGGTCTGGAGAAGCTGCCCGAGTTCGACGAAGCACTCGACATGTCGCCGTTGAGCCGCGCTCTGGTCCTCGTCGGCCTGAAGAGCGACCCGATGGAAATTCCGACGGAAGAGCGCGTCCTCAAGAAAATGCATGAGAAGCTCAACGTCTACAGCGTCGAGAAGACCCGCATCATTGCCATTGAGTTCTCGTCGGAGGATCCCAAGCTCGCGGCCGCCGTACCCGATGCCATCGCCGCCGCCTATATCGCGGGGCAAGGCGCCGCCAAGCTCGAATCGAACAACGCCGCCGCTGACTTTCTGGCGCCGGAGATCGCCGACCTGCAGCGGCAGGTCAGGGATGCCGAGGCCAAGGTTGCCACCTACCGTGCGCAATCCGACCTTTTGATGGGCGGCAACAATTCGGTGCTTGCCACGCAGCAGCTTTCCGAACTGTCGAGCGAACTGATGCGTGTGCGCGCCAACCGCGCCTCGGCGGAAGCGACCGCCGACAGCGTACGCAAGGCGTTGCAGGGTGGCGGCTCGCTCGATGCCGTGCCTGAGGTCTTGTCTTCCGATCTGATCCAGCGTCTGCGCGAGCGGCAGGTCGAGCTCAGAGCCAACATCGCCGATCTTTCCACCACCTTGCTCGACAATCATCCGCGCATCCGGGCGTTGAAGTCTCAGCTTGTCGATCTCGACGGCCAGATCCGCAACGAGGCGCAAAAGCTGATGAAGGGTCTGATAACCCAGGCGCAGACCGCGCAGGCTCGTGAGAACCAGCTCGTCGCCGACGTCAACACTCTCAAGGCCGCATCGGCCCGCGCCGGCGAACAGCAGGTCGAGCTTGACGCCTTGCAACGTGATGCGGCCGCCAAGCGCCAGCAGCTCGAATCGTACCAGGCGAACTACCTCAGCGCGGCGTCGCGCAAGGATCGCAACTATCTGCCTGTCGATGCAAGGGTGGTTTCCCTGGCGCAGGTGCCGTCCGAGCCGTATTTCCCGAAGGTCCTGCCCATCGTCAGTGCCGCCTTCGTCGCATCGCTGCTGATCATGGCTATCGTAACGCTCCTGCGGGAGCTGTTTTCTGGCCGTGCCATGCGGCCGGCGACCGGTTCCCGCTTCGAGCGCATCGATGAGGTCGCGATGCCCCATGTAGCTCAGGCGCCTGATAGGATCGCGATGCCGGCTGTCCACCAGGAGCCCGCCATCCTCAAGGACCCGGTCCTTCGGCCGCAGACGGGAGGAGGTCCGGCTGACGATAGGGCAGTGCCCTACACGGCCGCGATGCCCTACGCCACCGCGATGCCCGAGCCTGTTGCGCCTTATGCGCATCCAGCCGAAGTGCCCGACATGGTCGCGATGACCGAAGCGGCGACGGCGCCGGAGACGGCTGCCAAGGTCGAACCGGTGCATTCCACCCTGGGCGAGATCGACATTGAGAAGGCCGCCGAAAAGCTGATCGCCAGCGGTGCGGCGCGCGCCATATTCGTCTCGCCGGAGGGCGACGAGGCTGCCGCATCGGCTGTCCTGGTGGCACGCGAGGTCGCCGACGCCGGCCTGCGCGTCCTGTTGCTGGACCTTACCGCTTCAGGCGCCGCCTCGCGGCCGATGCTGGACAGCGGCCTTTTCCCCGGCATCACCAATCTGCTCGCTTCGGAAGCGCAGTTCAGCGACGTCATCCATGCCGATCTCTATTCGGACTGTCATGTCATTCCGGTCGGCACCGCCGATCCGGTCCGCGCCATGCGCGCCGCCGACCGGCTGCCGATCATCATGCAGTCGCTGACCACTGCGTATGATCTGGTCGTGGTCGAATGCGGACCGGCCGACGCGCAAGGCATCAGCCGCCTGGCCGGCGATGCCACCGAGGTGTTCCTGTCCATGCTGGAGCCGGACAATGAAGTGACGCAGGCCGCGGTCAAGCTGATCGAAAGCGGCTATCCCGACCTGACGCTGGTGACGCCGCTCGGCCACGAACCGCCCGGCAATCCGGTGCCGGGACGGCGGTCGGCGGCCTGAAAGAGCAGCAGATCCCAGGCGGACGCCTTCAGTGTCCGCCTGGTTTTATCCCAATTCCAGGGTCGTCACGCCGAACAGGCGCTGCAGGCCGAGCTCCGGGGCATGGCCCTTGTACATGCGGGTGGTCTTGAAGGTCGGCGCAAAGCCGGCCGCCTCGAGTGCCGCAATGAAATCGGTCTTCGTGGCGGGAACGTCGATGTGCAGGTCGCCGCCCTCGCAGGCACCCGCCAGTCCGTCCAGCAGTTGCAGCGCCGTGTCGTTGCTCTCAGCGAACAGCGGGCCGATCTTGAAGCCCGAGCGGCACGGCCGAGCCACGGCATAGCCGGTGGTGCCGCGCGAGCTGATCGCCGCCAGCCCATGATGCGGCGCCTGCAGCCATCGCTGCAGGAAGGCTCGCCGGGGTGCCGGAAAACAATGTGCGTCATAAGCGATGATGTCGGGCACGAGCTGGGTCTTCACCGGGCGCAACCCATCGGCCCTGACCGCAGGGCCTGCGGCGCGGCCGCTGTAGCGGATGGTCTCGTAGGCGGGTTCGAAGCCCTTGCGCCTGTAATTGGCCTGCTGCTCGGCGACGCCATCGAGGCCGATGCTCCTCCCTGCAAGCCTGTCCATGCCGGTGTTCCACACCGCCTTGCCATAGCCTTTGCCGCGCATGTCCGGCCGGCAGATGTAGAGGCCGATGAAACCGAATTCGCGTCCATAGGCCACTGCCGAGATTGCCGCGACCATTTCGTTGCCGACGAAGGCGCCGATAAAGCCGGCGGGATCCGCAGCCTGGAACATCGCCGCGTCTTCAAGACCAGGGTTCCAGCCTTCCGCCGCCGCCCAGTCGATGAGAACCGCCAATTCATGCAGTGACAGTGTTCGGATGGTCGGCTTCATTGTGCTCACTCCGCGGCGACAGCTCCCGGGGAGAAGGATTTCAGCATGCCACGGTAGGGCTTGACCAGCGGGCTCGCATAGGCGCCGCGCTTCGATGTTGAAAGGCCGAGCGCAACCAGCGCCTCGGCCTGTTTCAGTGCTGCGCCGACACCGTCGATGACAGGCAGGCCGAATTCGGCCTGCAGCCGGTGGGCAAGATCCGCCATGCCGGCGCAGCCAAGCACGATGGCTTCGGCCCTGTCCTCCTCGACGGCCCGGGCGATTTCGTCGCGCAGCTTTCCGATCGCGCCCGATGCCGGATCTTCAAGTGCAAGCACTGGAATGTCGGCGGCCCGTACACGCGCTCGTCGCTCCATGCCGTAGCGCTGGACCAGTGCCTCGACCGGCACGCGGGAGCGTTCGGTGGTGGTCACGACGGTGAAGCGCTGGGCGATGAAGGACGCCATACTCAGCGCTGCCTCGCAAATGCCGATGATGGGGATGTTGGCCATGGCACGTGCGGCATCCAGGCCCGTATCGTCGAAACAGGCGATGATTGCAGCCTGCGCACCGACACGCTCACCGGCGGCGATCTCCATCAACAGGCCGGGCACGGAGAGCGCCTCGTCATAATAGCCTTCGATCGAAGCCGGCCCCGTGGAGGAGGTGACGGCGACAACCTCCGTCCAGGCACCGGCAACGGCGCGCGCCGCCGCAGCGATGGTTTCGGTCATGCTGGCCGTCGTGTTGGGGTTCACCACAAGGATCTGCATGTTCAGGCACGCGCCCGCCGGCGGCCGACATAGAGGATGGCGCCAAGCGTCGCCAGGATCACCAGGAAGGAGAACACCGTGGTCACCGTGCCCAGCGCGTAGAGAACGGGCGTCGTGACGTTAGTGGTCATGCCGTAGATCTCGAGCGGCAGCGTGTTGAAGGTGCCGGAGGTCATCAGAGTGCGGGCGAACTCGTCGTAGGACAGCGTGAAGCCGAACAGGCCGACGCCGATCAGGCTCGGCGCGATCATCGGCAGCACGACATGGGCGAAGGTCTGCCAGGACGAGGCGCCAAGATCGCGCGCGGCTTCCTCATAGGCGGGCGAGAATCGGTTGAAGACGGCGAACATGATGAGCACGCCGAAGGGAAGGGTCCAGGTCAGATGCGCGCCGAAAGCCGACGTGTACCAGGCCGGGCGAAAGCCGATCTGCTGGAAGACGACGCCGATGCCCAGCGAAATGATGATCGAGGGCACGACCAGGCTGGCGACCGCCAGGTAGAACAGCGCGGTGGCACCGCGGAATTTATGGCGGAAGGCGAGGCCGGCGAGCAGTGACACCGCGACGGTGACGATCATCACCATGACGCCCAGAACCAGCGAGCGCTTGAAGCTGCCGCCGAAATCGCCAACCGCCTGGCGCTCGAACAGATTGGCGAACCAGTGCAGCGACACGCCGTTGAGCGGGAAGGTGAGGCCGCCGGTTTCGCCCTGGAAAGACAGGATCAGGATCGCCGACAGCGGCCCGTAGAGGAACAGCACGAACAGCGTAAAGAAGGCCGCCAGCACGTAGAATTCCAGAGTGCGGTTTTCGTGGCTCACGTCACAGTTCTTTCCTGATATCGACGATGCGCAGGATGCCGGCAACCATCAAGAGCACCAGCACCAGAAGCACGACCGCATTGGCGGCGGCGGCCGGATATTGCAGCAGCGACATCTGGTTCTTCATCATCAGTGCCACCGAGGCGCTCTGCCCGCCCGACATCACCTGGACTGTTGAGAAGTCGGCCATCACCAGGGTGACGACGAAGATGGTGCCGATCGCCATGCCGGGCTTGGCGAGTGGAATGATCACGTTCCACAGCACCTGCCAGCCAGACGCGCCGGCATCGCGGGCGGCCTCGACCAGCGACTTGTCGATGCGCATCAGCGTGTTGAAGATCGGCGTCACCATGAACAGCGTGTACAGATGGACCATGGCCAGGACGACCGCGAATTCGGAATAGAGCAGCCATTCGATGGGCTTGGGCACCAGCCCTAACTGCACCAGCGTCGAGTTGATCAGGCCGTTGCGGCCGAGCACGGGGATCCACGAGATCATGCGGATGATGTTGGAGGTCAGGAACGGCACGGTGCAGATCAGGAACAGCACCATTTGCATGGCGGTGGTGCGGATGTGGAAGGCGAGGAAATAGGCGACCCAGAAGCCGATGAACAAGGTCAGCGCCCAGACGATGACAGCAAATTTGATGGTGTTGAGGTAGGTCTTCCAGGTGACCCAGGAGCCCAGCACGTCAAAATAGTTGGTGGTCAGGAAATCCGGATACATGGCCGCGAAGTCGTAGTCCCAGAAGGAGACGACGACGATCATGACAATGGGCAAAAGCAGGAACGCGCAGAGGATCAGCGCCAGCGGCGCCGATTGGAGGTAGGGCGTGACGGCGCTGGGCGAAAGCCGGCGGCGTCTGGCCGGCTTGGCTACGGATATGGCGGGGCGTTCGAGCGCGACTGTCATCAATGTTCCCGGTGCAGGTTCACGATGCGGCGGAGCGGCCTTGCCTTCTCCCCTTGTGGGAGAAGGTGGATTGGCGCGAAGCGCCAAGACGGATGAGGGGTGTTGGAAGACATGAGGCTTTGATAACTCCGCATCGTCTTGGTGGTGACGTATCGCCAAGCTGGAACACCCCTCATCCGACCTCGCTTCGCGAGGCCACCTTCTCCCACAAGGGGAGAAGGGAAGGAGGAGGGGGCGCTGCGTTCCCTTACGCCGCGATGAACTCGTTCCAGCGCTTCACCATGTAGCGGTCCTCGTCCATGACCGAGTTCCAGCAGGCGACCTTGCCCATGCGCTCCTCGAAGGAGCCGCCATCGCGTACCGCGCCGGCCTTTTCCATAACGGTGCCGTCGGGCGCCTTGATCTCACCCTTGGCCGGCTTGCCCTCGATCCAGTAGCCCCACTCGTCCTCGCTCATGAACTTCTTGGCCGAGACCATGTTGGCCGAGTAGTAGCCCTGGCGGTTGAGATAGCCGCCGACCCAGCCCGACGTGTACCAGTTGATGTATTCATAGGCCGCGTCGAGTTCGGCGCCCTTGAGATGGGCGGCGAGGCCAAGGCCGCCGCCCCATGAGCGGTAGCCTTCCTTGAGCGGCTGGAAGCGGCAGGCAATGCCCTTGGAGCGCACGGCCGCCACGGCCGGAGACCACATTGACTGGATGACGACTTCGCCCGACGCCATCAGGTTGACGCTCTCGTCGAAGGATTTCCAGAAGGCGCGGAACTGGCCGCCCTGCTTGGCCTTGATCAGGAAGTCGATGGTCTTGTCGATCTCCTCCTTGGTCATGTTGCCCTTGTCAGCATATTTGATGTTGCCCATGGCTTCCATGATCATCGCCGCATCCATGATGCCGATGGAGGGGATGTTGAGGATCGCGGTCTTGCCCTTGAAGGCCGGGTCCATGATGTCGGCCCATGTGGTAATGTCGCGGCCGACGAGGTCGGGGCGGATGCCCAGGGTGTCGGCGTTGTAGATGGTCGGCACCATGGTGAACCAGTTGGTCGGCGCCTTGGCAAAGGTCTTTGAGTCCTGCGCCTCGACGAAGCCGACCGTGTGCGGCGCTGTCCCCTGGGCAATCACGCTGTCGGGCGTCAGCTTGCCGGTTTTGAACAGCGGCACCAGCTCGTCGTAGTATTTCAGCTTGCTGACATCCATCGGCTGCAGCACGCCGGTGGGGAACACCTTCTTGCAGATCCAGTATTCGATGTCGGCGATGTCGTAGCTGTCGGGCTGGGTCACGGCGCGCTGGGCCGCCGCATCGGAATCGGTCGCCGTCATTTCCAGCGTGATGCCGAGGTCGGCCTTGCACTTGTCGGCGATGGCATTGAGGTTCGACACGCCGGTGCCGAACTGGCGCAGCGTGATGTTGGATTGCGCCCAGATGGTCGGGAAGCCTGATATGGCGCCGGAGCCGGCGGCAAGGCCGACCGCGGCCGCACCTGTCTTGAGCAGCGCGCGGCGCGAAATCCCGGTCTTGGTTTGCGTGGTGTCTGTCATGCCTATTCCCCTGTCTTGTTTTGCTTCGTTGACGTCATGAATGAAGGCGGCCGAGGATGATGGCATCCTCGGAATCCCAGGCGAGCGGTACGCCGTCGCCGACGGCGACGGGTCTGGCGAAGAAGTCGGAATCGTCGATGATGACGGTGAAATCGTCGATGCCGCCGCCGGTGACGGACAACTTCACCGTGGCGCCGCGATATTCGATGTTGGAGACGATGCCGGTGAAGCCGAAGCCGGGCGAGGGTGCGGCGCCGATGCGCACATGGTCGGTGCGGATGGCGATGTCGATCGGCTGTCCCGCCTCCTGTGGTTTCCCGATGGCCGCCAGCGAGCCGCCGCCATTGACATCGAAGGCGACCATGCCGTCTCGGCTGGCAGTGACGCGGCCGGAGATGACGTTATGGTCGCCCATGAAGCGTGCGACGAAGGCCGTGGCCGGCCGCTCGAACACGTCGCGCGGCGGGGCCGCCTGTTCGATGCGGCCGTCATTCATCACCACGATCAGGTCGGCAAGCGCCATCGCCTCCTCCTGGCTGTGGGTGACGTGGACGAAGGTGATGCCAAGCGAAATCTGCAGCTTCTTCAGTTCGGCGCGCATGCGGATCTTCAGGAACGGATCGAGTGCCGACAGCGGCTCGTCGAGCAGCAGCGCCTCCGGGTCGGTGATGAGTGCCCGCGCCAGCGCCACGCGTTGCTGCTGGCCGCCGGAAAGCTGCGCGGGGCGGCGTGTGGCATAAGCCTGCATCTGCATCAGCTTGAGCATATCCAGCGCCTTGGCGCGGCGCTGCTCCTTGTCGATGCCCTTCATCTTCAGGCTGAAGGCGACATTGTCGATGAGGTCCAGATGCGGGAACAGCGCGTAGGACTGGAACATCATCGCCGTGCCACGCTTGGCCGGAGGCAGGTCGGTGACGACGATGTTGCCGAGGCGTACGTCACCTGACGAAATGCTCTCGTGGCCGGCGATCATGCGCAGCGTCGAAGTCTTGCCGCAACCGGAGGGGCCGAGCAGGCAGCAATAGGTGCCGGCCGGAATCTTCAGGCTGATGTCCTGGACGGCGGTCGTCATCCCATAGACTTTCGAAACGGACACAATGTCGATTTCGGCGGCTTTGGACATTCAGGCTTCCCCGTTTTGGTCGCATCAACCAATGCATCATGCGTGCCAATCTCGGGTTGACCGGCCAAGCATTTGAATTGTTAAGAAAACCGGGATTTTTGTCTGCCGCCCACGAAACAGGCTGATTGGTGCATTGCACAAATTATGGGCGATTGTGAGCGATTTGCACAAAAATCGTATGCAATCTTTTTTGCCTTCGTGTCCAATTTGCCTCTCGTGCACGGATGACGAGTCGCGTTAGAAGGAGACAGGAACTTTTCCGCCATGAACATTGCCGACCAGATCTACTCCGCCACCGACAGTGCAACGCAGGATCGTGCCCAGGCGATCCACGACCAGCTGCGCGACGCCATAGTCGACCGCCGGCTCGCGCCCGGCACCAAGCTGTCGGAAGGCGAGGTCGGCACGCTGTTTGATGTCTCCCGCACCGTGGCGCGAGCCGCGCTGCAGATGCTGTCCTTCGAGGGCCTGGTGCGCACGGAGCGCAACCGTGGCGCCTTCGTTGCCAATCCTTCGCCCGAGGAAGCGCGCCAGGTGTTCGCCTCACGCCGGCTGATCGAGCCGGGCATAGCCATCGCCGCATGCGGTCGCGTCACCGCCGCTGACATCGCCGTTTTTCGGGCGCAGCTCGACGAGGAAGGCCGCTTCATCGCGGAGCGCGGTCCCAATGCGCGGCGTGCCGAAATCAAGGCGTCGGGCGATTTCCACCTGCTGCTCGCCTCCGTGGCCGGCAATGCCATCCTGCAGCGTTTCATGGAGGAATTGGTGGCGCGCTCGTCTCTTGTCATCGCCCTTTACGGGCGTTCTGGCGTATCGGCCTGCGGCCATAGCGAGCACACGGAGATTGTCGGCGCGCTGGAGAACGGCGATTGCGCGCTGGCGAGCCGGCTGATGCTACACCACATCGACCATATCGAGGCCGATCTCGATCTGCGTGTCCGAGCCGGCCCGGCGCTCCGGGAAGCCCTCAATTTCTGAAGCTAGCTCTCATTCTCGCCGGTCGCGGGCGCTGCCTGTCCGGCAACCTTGCGGCGCAGCATCTTGGTCAGCTTCCAGATCGCCGGGCTGTTCTTAATGAAGGCTTTGAACCTTGCGCCTTGCCGGAGCGTCGCCGCCAGCGCGCGACCCTTCAGCGTCAAGGGGATCAGCACCTCGAAATGCTGGGTTTCGATATCGCACCAAAGCCGCTTGTACGGCTCGTCGCCGACGGAGAAGTCGTAGACGGCAAAACCGGTCTCACAGGCTTCCTGGATGTTGTCGAAGAACAGGAAGTCGCCGGGACTGGTGTTGCCGAGATCATCCTCGGCGATGGCTCCGAACTCGCAGATCAGGCGCTTGCCGGAGCGGCTTGACCCGGTGACGGCGCGGAGCTTGCCGGCAACCTCGAGCCCGTGCAGCACGAACGAAGGCTTGTCCTCGGCAAGCGCGTGCGTAAACAGTGCGCGGAAGAAGGCGCGTACCTGCTCGTCGCCAAAGACGTTGGAGATGCCCATCTTGCGGAAGCGGAATTCCTTCATCTCGAAAAAGGCATCGAGCAGCCTGTCCACCTCGTCCGCCGTGCGCGCCTCGATGCGCCGGTGGCGGCCGACAGCCTCGAACTTGCGCATCTGCGAGCGGTGCTTCTTGCGCTTGCGCTTGCCGCTGGCGCGCAACAGCAGCGCATCGAAGCCACCACCGAGATCGACGGCCAGCGACATATTGGGGCTGGCAAAATGATCAAGCAAGGCGAGTGGATTGGGGACACCGTCGAGATCGGGCAGCAGCCGCTCGAGCGTGACGAGATCGATGTCCGGGCGTGCCTTGGCGATGGCCGCCAACAGGGATCGGATGGCCGGGATATCCGCCCTGGCCAGCCATTGCGGATCGGCGGCGACGAAGTTGCCGTTGGCGTGGCGGTCGCCCATGAAGCGGGCGACGCGGAACGGACCTTTCGCGGTGACCTCAAGGGCCAGCGAAAAAACCGGCCTGCCTTCGGCGCTCAGCGTCGCAACGAGCAGATCCGGTCCGACCTGCTCGGCCCAGTTCAGGACCCAGCTGGCACTCTGCGCCGGCGCAAACAGGGCCGAGCGGGAGAACCCGGCATAGGCCGCGAGCCCTTCCGCGCACATCACTGAAATCGACAGGCCGGCCTGGTCTGCCGGCAAGGTTCGCGGCGACGCCTCGGTCGCAGCGAGCCGATTGCCGTCAAATGACGCTGTTGCGTCAACCATACCTCAATCCTTAGGGCGTACTGATGGCGATTTGGGGAGCCGCATAGGCGCATTCCGTGCTTGGTTAAGCCTAGGCGCAAAAGGTGAATGAATGATCGACGGGGGCGAGGCAATCCGGAAACTGGCGCTGAACGTCGCCCGTTATTCCGGTCTTGCACCGCTGGCCAAGCCGTTCATCGGCGGCATTGGCGCCATACTGATGCTGCACCGCGTGACCGCGACGCCCGAAAAGCCCGACAGCGTCAACCGCCATCTGAACATCGCGCCTGGCTTCCTCGATGCCGTGATCGCCGACATGAAGGCGAGCGGCTATGCCTTTGTTTCCATGGACGAAGCCATCGAGCGCATCAAGGCAGGCGGCAAGGGTGGCGAGTTCGCAACCATCACCGCCGACGACGCCTATCGCGACAACATGACGGAGGCGCTGCCGGTGCTGGAGAAGCACGGCGCGCCGATGACCATCTACGTCGCGCCCGGGCTGATCAACGGCACCGCCGATTTGTGGTGGGATGTGGTCGAGGACATCGTCAACATACGCGACAGCCTCACCCTGACGCGGCCGAATGGCCCGCTGGTGATCGACTGCTCGACCCCGGCGAAGAAAGTGCAGGCCAATATACGCCTTCATGTCTATCTCACCTCCGAAGTCCGCGAGGAGGACCTGCAAGCCGTGCTGCGTGACCTGGCTCGCTCGAATGGCGTCGACGCGGACGGCCCGCGCCTGCGGACATTGATGAACTGGGACGAAATCCGCAGCATCGCCGCGCATCCGCTGGTGGCGATTGGCGCCCATACGATCAACCACAGCAATCTGAAGCGGCTTTCCGAAACCGATGCGCGGCACGAGATTGGGGCCGTCGGTGACATGCTGCAGGCCAAACTGGGCGAAAGGCCCAGCCATTTCGCCTATCCCTATGGCTATGCCAGGGCGGTGGGCTGCCGCGAAGTGGGTTTTGCCCGCGACGCCGGCTATGCCTCCGCCGTGACTACGCGCCATGGCGTGCTGCGCGCCGAACATTCCGGGTTTCTGCATGCCTTGCCGCGCATTTCAGTCAACGGCCGCTACCAGAGCCTCGCTCATATCCGCACCATGCTGTCGGGCGTGACCACGCCGCTCGCCAACGCCGGCAAGATGCTCGTGACGATCTGACTGCGGCGGGGCCGGGTTCCGGTTCAGCGCTTCGCCTTCGGCTCCAGCATCAGCCACTTGATGATGCCCATCGCCGGCAGCACCCACAGCAGGCCGCTGAGCAGGAAGAACAGGAAATGCACCCATGGGCTCGACTCCGACAGCCGGGCGACCGCGAAGATCGAAGCGACCAGCGCATAGATGATGACCAGCGCCACCAGCAGGAACGCTCCGATCAGCTTTTTCAGGCGCACGGGCATGGTTGGCCTCCTGGTCTAGGCTGCCGAACCTCTGAGGTCCGGTAAGCTCTTGGCTTCGCATAGGCCTTGACGCGACCCTGTGCAACCGGTGAGACGCGGCGCGACGGCGTGCCGCGCCGTCTGGTCTTGCCAGCAAGGGTGCGATGGTCCACCAATCCGCCAAACCAACCTGCCGAGACAAGACCATGGCTGCCATATCCGCTGCCGCGCCCTTCGTGGCCCGCGACCGCGACCTGTATAATCGGGCGCTGCTGCGCGGCTGGCTCTATGTCGTGGTGCTGGTGCTGTTCGCGCTGGTGCTGGTCGGCGGCGCCACCAGGCTCACCGGTGCCGGCCTGTCGATCACGCAGTGGAAGCCGATCCACGGCGTGATACCGCCGCTCAACGACGCCGAGTGGCAAGAGGAATTTCAGCTCTATCAGCAGATCCCGCAATATGCCGAGCTCAACAAGGGCATGAGCATCGAGGCGTTCAAGTCGATTTTCTGGTGGGAATGGGTGCACCGCATCCTGGCCCGCAGCGTCGGCCTGGTGTTTGCCTTGCCGCTGCTGTTCTTCTGGGCGACGCGCCGCATCGAACGCGGCCTGGGGCCGAAATTGGTGGGTATCCTTTTGCTCGGCGGCCTGCAGGGCGCCATCGGCTGGTGGATGGTGGCCTCGGGCCTGGTCGACCGGGTCTCGGTCAGCCAATACCGGCTGGCGACCCATCTGACGCTGGCGGCGCTGATCTTCACCGCCACCATGGTCGTGGCGCGTGGGCTGGCGCCGCATTCCGAACCCGCCGCCGACCGCTCGACGCAGAAGCTGGCCGGTTTCATCGTGTTTCTGGCGTTGATCCAGATCTATCTCGGCGGGCTGGTCGCCGGGCTCGACGCCGGCCTGAGCTACAACACCTGGCCGTTGATGGACGGCAAGCTCATCCCTGGTGATTTGCTGATCCTGGAGCCGGCGTGGCGCAATTTCTTCGAAAGCCCCAAGACGGTGCAGTTCGTCCATCGTCTCGGCGCCTACACGGTGTTCATTGTGGCCTTGTGGCACATGATCGCCACGCGTCGGCGCCTTCCTGAAACAACCCACGCCCGCCGCGCGACGCTGCTGTTCGTGCTGGTTTTGGTGCAGGCTTCGATCGGCATCGGTACGCTGCTGATGCATGTGCCGCTGCATATGGCACTGACCCATCAGGGGTTTGCGCTCATCGTGCTGGGCTTTGCCGCCGCGCATTGGCGCGGCACCAAAGGTGCCTATCCCTTGCCCCACGAAATCGCGGTCAGGACTTGATCCCGAGCCGATCGGCCGGTCACATCCAGAATTCGTTTGACGCTGTCGTCTTCTCGCCGTCGAATTCGGCCTGGCGCAAGGCTGCGGCGGATGGCGCTGACTGGCTCTGAGCGTCCTTCGCCGCTTTGTCGGCGTCGGCGGCCCTGAGTGCATCAAGCTTGGCCTGGGCGACAGCGATATCCTGCTGCCCCTGGGCGGCCTGGACCTGATCCTTGATCGCCTTGGCCTGATCTTCCAAATCCTGGATCTGCTTTTCGAGCGCGGCCTCCTGGGCGGCATTGCTCGATGAACTGGACGAGGAATACTGGGTTGCCTGCGAGGAACCCGAAATCGCGCTGACCATGACAATTCCCTGATGGAGCCACGCAACGTCTAGTAGCCCATCATGGTGAACAAGCCCTTACCGTCGCCGGTTGACTGGCTGGATCAGAAGCTTGGCCGCACCGCCCGGATCGCCTCGGCGATTGACAACTCGCGGTTCTCGTCGACCGCGTTGTCGTCCTCGTGATGCCAGGAGGCCGACAGGCAACCATAGGCGATGGCATGATCGAGAATGGCGCGCGGAGCCTGGCCCAGCGTTTTGGCGAAGACTTCGGCCATATCCGCGATCCGCTCCGGATCGAGGCAAAGATCGTCCCGGTCGAGCGGGTTGTAGAACATGTTCGCGGCGTCGAAGCCGGGATCGCCAAGCACGCCCTTCGGATCGATCGCCAGCCAGCCGCGCGGTCCGTGCAGGATGTTGTCGTGATGCAGGTCGCCATGCAGGGGCTTGGTATCGTGCGGATCGGCCAGCAACCGATCGGCGATTGCCGCAGCCTCGACATAGAGACTGTCACGGCCGGCGTCGCGGTCGCTCGCGGCTTTCCTGAACAGGCTGGCAAACCGCTCGCGGAGCGGCTGCAGCTCGGCCGGGAAGGGGTCTTTCCCAGGCGAAAACAGTTTTGCCATCACATCGGCCGCGATTGCGGTGGCGGCGTTGTCGCCCTGTTCGCCGAGAACCTGCTGCAGCAGGGTTTCGCCGGCATATTCGAGCAGCATGCTGTGGCCGTCGCGGCCAAGCAGGCGGACCGCGCCGTCGCCGCGCCGCCAGGCGAGATAGTGCTCGCCACGCAATTCGTCGGCGACGTCATCGAAAGGCTTGAGCGCCTTGACGATCGCCGGCGACCCGTCCTCGCGGCGCACCTTCCAGATGCGGCTCGAAAAGGTCTCGGCAATGAGTTCGGGCGCGCTGACCCTCCAGCGCGTCGGAAAGACAGGCGCATCCATCAGAGGCCGAGCATCAGGTCCATGTTCTGCACGGCGGCACCCGAGGCCCCCTTGCCGAGATTGTCATAGACCGCCAGCAGCAGAGCCTGCGCCCGTTTGTCATTGGCGAAGACGTAGACCTTCATTCGGTTGGTGCCGTTGTAGATCTCCGGATCGATCTCCGGCATGCGCTCCAGATGCGCATAGGGCGCGACCTCAACCACACCGCCCTCGATGGCGGCGAAATGGTCGGCAATCGCCGCGTGAAGCTCCGCACCCGTCGGCACATGGTCGAGACCGCCAAGCTGCAGCGGCACCACCGTGATCATGCCTTGCGCGAAATTGCCGACCGCCGGCTGCATGATCGGATCATGCGACAGCCTGGCATAGGCCCTGAGCTCCGGCACGTGCTTGTGCTGCAAGGTGAGGCCGTAGGGCAGGAACTCCGAGGCGTCCTCGCCCTTGGCGACATAGTCCTCGATCATCGGCCGTCCGCCGCCAGAATAGCCGGAAATGCCGTTGACCGTGATCGGGAAGTCCGCCGGCAGCAGGCCGGCGGTGACCAGCGGCCGCAGCGTCGCGATCGGTCCCTGCGGCCAGCAGCCGGGGTTGGCGACGCGTTTTGCCGAGGCGATCGTCTTTGCCTGCTCCTTGTCCATCTCGGCGAAACCATATGCCCAGCCTTCGGCGACGCGATGCGCGGTCGAGGCATCGATGACCTTGGTGGTGTCGTTGGCGATCAGCGAGACGCTTTCCTTCGCCGCGTCATCGGGGAGGCACAAGATGGCGACATCGGCGGCATTGAGGAACTCGGCGCGCGCCGCCGTTTCCTTGCGGCGCTCGGCAGGAACGGAGATGATTTCCAGGTCACCGCGCTCGGCAAGCAGCGCCCGGATCTGCAGGCCAGTGGTGCCATGCTCGCCGTCGATGAAGATTTTCGGTTTCATTTGCCTGATCAAATTCCCTGATAATTCTAGACTATATGCCTTGACCGTGATTCACTGCGGCACCGTTGTGGTTGCCATTGTTCAGCTCTTCAAGCCGGGCCTTTCGCTCGGCCAGCAGGCCGAGATACTGCATGGCCACCATCGAGCCGGCAATCGCCGTTATATCGGCGTGATCATAGGCTGGCGCAACCTCGACGACATCGGCGCCGACAATGTCGATCTGGTTGAGCTGGCGCAGCGTCGACAGGATCTTTGCCGAGGACGGCCCGCCGGCAACCGGCGTCCCGGTACCGGGTGCATAGGCCGGGTCCAGGCAGTCGATGTCGAAGGTGAGATAGGTCTTCTTGCCGCCGGTGCGGTCGACGATGGCATAGGCGATATCGGACGCCCGCATTTCCTCGATTTCGTGGCCGTAGAGGATCTTGATGCCGAACGTGTCGGGCGCGTGGGTGCGGATCCCGATCTGGATCGAGCGGTCCGGATCGATGATGCCTTCATTGACGGCACGGCCGATAAAGGAGCCGTGGTCGATGCGCTTGCCGTCGTCCGGCCAGGTGTCCTGGTGGGCATCGAACTGCACCAGGGCGAGCGGGCCGTGGATGGCGGCATGCGCCTTGAGCAGCGGCCAGGTGACGAAATGGTCGCCGCCCAGCGACAACAGGAAGGCGCCGGATTTGAGGATCTTCGCCGCTTCGCGCTCGATCGTGCCGGGCGTCTTCTGGTGGTTGCCCGAATCGAGCAGGCAATCGCCATAGTCGACCACCGCGAGATGCTCGAACAGATCGCGTGAAAACGGGTATTGCGGGTCGTTGTCGAGGATCGCCGAGGCGCGGCGGATCGCCTGCGGCCCAAAGCGGGCGCCGGGCCGGTTGGTGACGGCGGCGTCGAAGGGAATGCCCCATATCACCGCGTCCGCGCCCTTCACGTCCTTCGTGTATTTGCGCCGCATGAACGACAGCGCGCCGGAATAGGTCGGCTCGAGGGCAGCGCCCGTTTTGGAGCGGGCGGTGAAGGCATGGTCGATGTTGTTGGTCGCCATTACGGGTCCTTGTTTTTCATCGGGGTGCAACAACTACAGAACCGGCACGGAAGATGCCAGTCACAGCTTGGGGAGACGAAATGGCGCCCCTCAAGTGCCATGGCAAAACAGGATTTGTATCATCATGACGCAGACCGCGTTTCTTAATCCTCCCCGCGCCGTGGTGTCGACCCACAGCGGCACGATCGCCGGCGAACGCTTCCTGGTTCTCGATTCGTGGCGCGGCATCTGCGCGCTGCTGGTGGCGCTGTTTCACTTCCCGACCGGTTCGACGATTTCGCAAAGCGCCTTCATCGGTTCGTCCTACCTCTTCGTCGACTTCTTCTTCGTTCTTTCTGGTTTCGTCATCGCCAGCAGCTACGGCAGCCGGCTGAGCCAGCCGGAAGAGGTGGCTCGCTTCGCCCTGGTACGGTTCGGCCGCATCTACCCGCTGCATCTGCTTATGCTTGCCGCTTTCGCCGCTTTCGAGCTGCTGCGGCTGGTGCTGCCGCAACTGCACGGCACCGGGGCAGCTCCCTTCACCGGCGGTTTCGACCTCAGGAGCCTGCTTGCCAATCTTCTCTTGCTGCAAGGCGTCGGCTTCGAGGATCACCTGACCTGGAATGCGCCAAGCTGGAGCATTTCGGCGGAGTTCTTCGCCTATCTCCTGTTTGCGGGCGTGGTCTTCGTCGCCGGCGAGTTCGCCTGGATATGGTTCGTCGGCGCTGCCGTCACCGCGCCGCTGTTCCTGCTTGGCTTCTCGACCCATCATATGGATGTGTCCTTCGATTTCGGCTTCATCCGCTGCCTGTACGGCTTCTCGCTGGGCGCGTTGCTTGCCTGGTTTCAGCATGATTCCATTGCAGGGGCGCGACAGGCCCTGGCCAAGGGCGGCCCGCGCATGGCCTGGACCCTTGCCGAGATCGTCATGGTCGCCGTCATCGTGCTTTTTGTCTCGCTGTCGGGCGACAATGATTTCGGCATCGCGGCGCCCCTTGTGTTCGCGCTGGCGCTGTTTCTCTTCGCGCATGAAGGCGGCTGGATCAGCGCCCTGCTGAGGACGCCGTTCATGCTGACGCTCGGCGCGCTGTCCTATTCGATCTACATGGTCCACATCTTCGTCCAGGCACGCTTGATCAACATCGCCGGGCTCGTCGAGCGCAAGCTTGGCCTGGGCCTGATCGACGACATCGTGCTGCGCGGCCTGCCGGCGACCGGCTTCGGCGCCGGCTGGACAGGGGCAGTGGCGATCATCGTCATGCTTGTCGCCACCATCGCCGCCTCCTGGATCACCTGGCGTTTCGTCGAGATGCCGGCCATGGCCTGGTTCCGCCGGCTGTCGAAACGCATCTGACGCGAGCATGATCCCGAAAAGTGGAAGCCGGTTTTCGGAAAAGATCATGCTCAAGCAAGACATCCGCTAGCCGGCTTCGTTCACCGGGCTGTCACGGGCATCGCCTATCCGGGTCTCGATCCGGCAAGGAGCGATTCTCGATGCGGACCATCTGGCTGAGCCTTCTGCTTTGCGCGGCACTTGCGGCCGCCTCTGGCCAGGCCTTGGCCGACGAAACCCGCGCCAGGCAGATCCTCGACCGCTTCGAGCATGCCAACCAGTGGCGCGACCACGTCATGATCGCCGCGCATCGCGCCGGCAGCATGCAGGCCGGCAAGACGCTCTACGCGGAAAATTCGATCGCGGCCGTGCAAGGCTCGATCGCCATGGGCGCCGAAATCGTCGAGGTCGACATCAGGCGCTCCAAGGATGGTGAGTTCGTCGTCATGCATGACAGCTGGCTCGACCGTACCACGACCTGCAAGGGCGAGGTGGTGAAGTACACGCTGGCCGAACTGAGAACCTGCCGATTGGTGGTTGAGGGGACCGGCGCCGTCACCAATGAGACAGTTTCGACGCTGCGCGAGATGCTGCTGGCGACCAGGGACAGGATCCTCATCAACCTCGACAACAAGCTCGAGGTCGGCGACCTCTCCGGCATGATCGCGGTGGCTCGCGATCTCGGCATGGCCGAACAGGTCATCGTCAAGGAGAACTTGTGGAATTCCACCCGGATTGCCACGGTCAAGGCCGCCATGGATGCCATCGGCGGCGGCTTCCAGTTCATGCCGATCATTGCTGACGACGCGGTGCATGATGCCGCTTTCGCCGAGACGGTCGACCACGCCTTCTCGCCGCGCGCGACCGAGCTGATCAACTGGCGGGCGGGCGCCGAGACGCTGACCGAGACCGGCGGCCCGCTGTTCAGCACGCGCATGCGCGCGGCCGCGGTGCGTGGCAACTGGCACATCTGGGCCGACACCTACGCCATCGTCAACAAGCCGGGCGGCTTCCTTGCCGGCGGCCGCGGCGACGAGCTGGCGGTCCAGGCCAGGCTGCCGCGCGAGACATATGGCTTCTGGGCCGATCGCGGCGCCACCATCATCCAGACCGACGAGCCGAAGGCGGCGATCGACTGGCTGGCGGCGAATGGCTACCGCGTGCCTTATGCCGACGAGGCGCGGCCGGTTGAGCCTGCGAATACGGCGAGCATCAACTAGGAACACCGGCAGAAACCGCCGCTCTCCCCACGAGGGGGGAGATTTGCTCGTCGCCGCGTTCGCTAATCCACCAACGGCTGGTCCAGCCTCGTCCGCCGTCAAGCGGCCGCCGCCATACCATCCAATTCCCTGAGCACATCGTCCGAAAGCTTGAGTTCGGCAGCGGTGAGGTTCTCCCGCAGATGCGCGACCGACGATGTGCCGGGGATCAGCAGGATGTTGGGCGCGCGCCGGAGTAGCCAGGCGAGCGCGACCTGCATCGGCGTGGCGCCGAGGCGCTGTGCCACATCGGACAGCGTCGAAGACTGCAGCGGGTTGAAGCCGCCGAGCGGGAAGAACGGCACGTACGCAATGCCGTCACGAGCGAGGTCGTCTATCAGGGTGTCATCTCGGCGATGCGCCAGATTGTACTGGTTCTGCACACAGACGATCTCGGCAATCCGGCGTCCTTCCTTGATCTGGGTCGATGTCACGTTGCTCAATCCGATATGCCTGACCAGGCCTTGGCGTTGCAGTTCGGCCAGAACGGTGAGCGGCGCTTCGATCGACCCCTCGGCGGGACCGTGGGTGTCGAACATGATGCGCAAATTGACCACGTCGATCACCTCGAGGCCGAGATTGCGCAGATTATCGTGCACCGCCTGGGTCAGCGCTTCGGCGGAGAAGGCCGGCAGCCACGAGCCATCCGCGCCGCGCCGGGCGCCGATCTTGGTGACGATGACCAGATCCTTTGGGTAGGGGGCCAGCGCCTCGCGGATCAGCCGGTTGGTGACGTGCGGGCCGTAGAAGTCGCTGGTGTCGATGTGGTCGACGCCTTGTGCAACGGCCTCCCGCAGCACGGTCACTGCCGCGTGATGGTCCTTGGGCGGCCCGAACACACCAGGCCCGGCGAGCTGCATGGCACCGTAGCCGAGCCGCTTCAGGGTGTTGCTGCCAAGGGTGAAGGTACCGGCCTGTTGGATATTGGACATGATTGATCTCCTTTGAGGAGGCGAAGATAGGCGCTGCTCAATCTTGTGATAATCAGGTACAATCCACACAGGCTGTGCGGAATTGCGAACAATGATGGATCTCAGTGATCTGAACGCCTTCGTGGCGGTGGCGCGCGCCGGGGGCTTTCGCGATGGTGCGCGCGCCAGCGGCGGCAGCGCCTCGGGCTTGAGCGAAGCGGTGCGTCGCCTGGAAGTGCAGCTCGGTGTCAGGCTGTTCAATCGCACGACGCGCAGCGTTGTCCCGACCGAGGCCGGCCTTAGCTTGCTGGAGCGGCTCGGTCCGGCGCTGTCGGAGGTGGAGGCCGCCCTCGACGTGGTCAACGGCTTTCGCGACAGGCCGGCGGGCTCGCTGCGTCTCAATGTGCCGGTCAGCGCCGCGCGGTTGATATTGCCCGACATCGTTCCAGGTTTCCTCGCCGCCTTTCCCGGCATCCGGCTGGAGGTGATCGCCGACGAGAACTTTGTCGACGTGCTGGCGGCGGGCTGCGACGCCGGCATCCGTTACGACGAGCGGCTGGAACAGGACATGATCGCGGTGCCGATCGGACCGCGCCTGCAGCGTTTCGCCACCGCCGCCAGCCCTGCCTATCTTGAACGCCATGGGCGGCCGCAACATCCGGGCGACCTGCTCGGCCATGCCTGTGTGCGCGGCCGCTTTGCCAGCGGCGCGATGCTGCCGTGGGAATTCGAGCGCGACGGCGAGGTGGTGCGGATCGATCCGACAGGCCCGCTGATCGTGCGGATCGGCGGCGCGACCGATCTGGCCGTCGATGCGGCCATCGCCGGCACCGGCATCATCGGCCTGTTCGAGGGCTGGCTTCGCCCGCACTTCGAGAGCGGCGCGCTTGAACCCATTCTGGAACCGTGGTGGCAGAGCTTCACCGGGCCGTTTCTCTATTATCCCGGCCGCCGCCTCGTGCCGGCCCCGTTGCGGGCGTTCATCGATTATATCAAGCAATCGACGGTTCACGCCTGAGATCATACGAGTGAGCAGTGCCGGCTCTCCCACCCCGCACTATGTTGCGCGGGAGGCGCGGGTGGGGTGACTGCCGAGCCGCAAACAACGAGCCGCCAACAAGCCAACAAAAAGGCCGCCCGAAGGCGGCCTTTTTCGATTGGCAAAACTGCGGAGCGCTTAGCGCTTCGAGAACTGGAAGCTGCGGCGGGCTTTCGCCTTGCCGTACTTCTTGCGCTCGACGACGCGGCTGTCGCGGGTCAGGAAGCCGCCCTTCTTGAGCACGGCGCGCAGCGCCGGCTCGTAGTAGGTCAGCGCCTTGGAGATGCCGTGGCGCACCGCGCCGGCCTGGCCCGAGAGGCCGCCGCCGATGACGGTGGCGACGATGTCGTACTGGCCCGAGCGGTTGGAGGCGATGATCGGCTGGTTGAGGATCATCTGCAGGACCGGACGCGCGAAATAGGTCGCGAATTCCTTGTCGTTGACGATGATCTTGCCGGAACCCGGCTTTACCCAGACACGCGCAATGGCGTTCTTGCGCTTGCCGGTGGCGTAGGCGCGGCCCGACTTGTCGAGCTTCTGGACATGGACGGGTGCCGCGGCCTGCGTGTTGGTGTTGCCGGTGGCGGCGCCCAGTTCTGCGAGCGAGGAAAGCTCAGCCATCTTATGCGACCTTCTTGTTCTTGGAATTCAGCTTGGCCACGTCGAGAACTTCGGGCTGCTGGGCGACATGCGGATGCTCTGCACCTGCATAGACGCGCAGGTTCTTCATCTGCCGACGGCCGAGCGGGCCACGCGGGACCATGCGCTCAACGGCCTTCTCGACGACACGCTCGGGGAAACGACCCTCAAGCAGCTGGCGCGCGGTGCGCTCCTTGATGCCGCCGGGGTGGCCGGTGTGCCAGTAATAGACCTTGTCGGTGAACTTCTTGCCGGTGAACACCACCTTGTCGGCATTGATGACGATGACGTTGTCGCCGTCGTCGACATGCGGGGTGAAGGTCGGCTTGTGCTTGCCGCGAAGATGATTGGCGATAACGGTGGCGAGACGGCCGACGACGAGACCCTCGGCGTCGATCAGGATCCACTTCTTCACCACATCCGCAGGCTTCTGCGAAAAGGTTGTCATGTGTTTTCTGCTTTCGGTTCGGACCTTCATAAGAGAAGGCGTTTCTTGTTGCTTGGATTGGCGGTGAGACGCTTGCCCGCCGCCAATAACAAAACGGCGGCCTTTGCGGGCCGCTGCTTCGTGAGGGCTTATAGGCGAGGGCGGTTGTCGCGTCAAGGCCGTCGAAAGGGCCGGCAGTAGGAAAAGTCTAGCGAAAACAATATCTTGGACAAAAGGTACTATTTTACCACATCGCCATTCCGCTTCGGCGGGATCGAATAGGTGCCGGTGGCATGCGCCACCGTGTGTCCGTCCGGGCCGGCGACGATGTCGATGTCGAACACCATCAGGCTCTTTCCCAACTTCAGGATGCGGCAATGGCCATCGATCGGCCCGGCCTCGGCCTTGCGGACGAAGTTGATGTCGAGGTTGACGGTAACGGAAAGCGCGTCCGGCCCGGCATGAGAGAGCACGCAGACATAGCCGCCGATATCGGCCAGCGTGAACAGCGACGGACCCGACACCGTGCCGCCAGGGCGCAGGTGCCGTTCGTCGGCATTGAGCCGCACGAGGCAACCGCCTGGAAACACGTCGATCGCCTCGTAATGTTTGAACTGGTCGTTGAGCTGGGGATAGACGCTTCCCATCAGCACATTGACTTCCGCCGCGGTCAGCACCGGCTTGAGATTGCTCTGGGCGGGCATGGCGGTCTCCCTCGTATGCGCCTGTTTGAACGCGGCCGGGCATTCTGGCAACACCGTTTCAGCCTTCACTGATGACAATCCTAGCCCAACGGAACAAATGCAGGGCAGCCTTGTCGCTTGTGCCAGCAATCTGTTTGATGGTGTTGGACGAAGCGTGATGGCGTACTAGATTTGAAGCATCCAACCACGATCCTGAATCGCGGAGAAACGACCATGGCTGAAATCCTTGCCATCAAGCCTGCCGCCGTTGAAGGTCCGGTTGTCGCACAACTGGACAAGGGCGTGCTGCGCCTCACGCTTGCCAATCCGCCCGCCAACGCTCTGTCGCTGGCGGTGATGGCGGCGCTGACGGCGGAACTCGATCGTGCCAGAACCGACAAGGCGGTTCGCGTCATCGTTCTCTCGGCAGCCGGCAAGGTGTTCTGCGCCGGCCATGATCTCAAGGAAATGACGGCGCGCCGTGCCGATGCCGATCATGGCAAGGCCTTCTTCGCGGAGACGTTTGCGGCCTGTGCCACGCTGATGCAGGCGATCGTGCGTCATCCCTTGCCGGTCATCGCCGAGGTCGACGGCCTGGCAACGGCCGCCGGGCTGCAACTGGTCGCCAGCTGCGACCTGGCGATTGCGTCGCATGAGGCGACCTTCTGCACCCCGGGCGTCAACATCGGCCTGTTCTGCTCGACGCCGATGGTGGCGCTGTCGCGCAACGTTTCGCGCAAGCACGCGATGGAGATGCTGTTGACCGGCGAGACGATCGATGCGGCAACCGCCAAGGAATTCGGGCTGGTCAACCGCGTCGTGCCGCGCGAATATCTGAATCAGATTGTCACCAAATACGCGCAAACCATTGCTTCCAAATCATCTTTGGTGGTCAAGACCGGCAAGGAAGCCTATTACGCGCAGGCCGAGATGGGACTGGCCGACGCCTATGCCTATACCGGCCGGATCATGGTCGACAACATGCTGGCGCGTGACGCGGAGGAGGGCATTGGCGCCTTCATCGGCAAGCGCAAGCCGCAATGGACGGACGAGTAATCGTGGAACCGCGGATCTCCATCATCACCATCGCGACGGACGATCTCGACCGCGCCGTGCGCTTCTACGAGGCGATGGGCCTGACCCGTCATGCCGGCATCACCGACGGTGTCGCCTTTTTCCAGATGGGCGGCGCCATTCTCGGCCTGTTCCCGCGCGCCAGCGCCGAGGAGGATTCGGGCGTTGCCTTCACTGGGGCGCCGTCCGCCGTCTACCTCGCCTACAACACCCGCTCCGATGCCGAAGTCGACGAGGTGCTCGCCATGGCCGAAAAAGCCGGCGGCCGTATCGTCAAGCCGGCCGGCCGCGCCTTCTGGGGCGGCTGGTACGGATATTTCGCCGATGCCGATGGGCATGTCTGGGAAGTGGCGCACAATCCAGCCTTCCCGATCGCGGAAGACGGCACGATTTCGCTGCCCGATTAATGGCTTACCGCAAGCAGCTGACGCGGCTCAAGGCACCCTATCTCAAGCGCATCCTGTTTGACCCGGCGCGGGTGGGGAAAAATATCCCTGGAACCTGCCGCTGTTTCGCGGCCACGATTTCGCAGGCCTTTATGGAGGAAGCGCTGCGGGAGGATGATGCGTGATCGCAAATGACGACGATCTCAACTGGCGCAGCGAACAGGCGTGCCGCGAAGCCTGGCCGGCAGCGGCCGAAACCGTCGTCGACGGCTGGCTTCTCAGGCGCTCGGGTGGCCGGACCCGGCGCGCAAATTCGGTCAATCCCTTGCGTGGCAAGCGCGGTGCACCCGACAAGGTCATCGACGCCGCCGAGTCTTTCTATGTCCGCCACGACCAGACGCCGCTGTTTCGGGTGCCTGATATCGCCGATGAGCTCGAAGCCGCACTCGACCATCGCGGTTATCAGCTCGAAGGCGGAACCATCCATCTTCATGCCGGTATCGACGACCTGGCGGAGATCCGCGACGGGCGCGTCACTGTATCGCCGGTGCCCGCCGAAGACTGGCTCGCAGCGCGGTTTCGCATGGGCGCCTACGACGACATCGATCGCCGCGTCTTTCGCGAGATGACGGGGCTGATCGCCGGCGACCGGGCGTTCGTGTCCTGTGAATGCGACAGCGAAATTGCCGCCCTGGCCTATGGCGTCATCCGAAACGGGCTGCTTGTGGTGGAATCGGTTGAAACCGACCGCCGCTTCAGGCAGCAAGGCCTGGGGCGCAAGACGGTCGGCGGCCTGATCGGCTGGGCACGACGGGCAGGGGCTGACGCGGCATGCCTGCAAGTGGTGGCCGACAATCCGCCAGGCCGGGCGCTCTATGCCTCGCTTGGATTCAGCCGTGAACTTTACCGCTATCACTACCGCAGGAAGCCGCATGAACCACGATAGTTACGACAACACCTACATTGCCGGCATCCTCAATTCGGTGAAGACCATCGCCATGGTTGGCGCGTCCGCCAATGACGTGAGGCCAAGCTATTTCGTGCTGAAATATCTGCTGGCCAAGGGCTTTTCGGTGTTTCCGATCAACCCGGGCCAGGCCGGCAAGCAAATCCTCGGCCGGATGACCTATGCCAGGCTGGCCGATATTCCCGAACCGATCGACATGGTCGACATCTTTCGCGCGGCGACGGCAGTGCCGGGCATTGTCGATGAGGTGTTTCGGCTCGATCCCTTGCCGAAAGTCCTCTGGATGCAGCTTGGCGTACGCCATGACGAGACAGCCGCGCGCGCCGAGGCCGCCGGCATCAAGGTGGTGATGAACCGCTGCCCCAAGATCGAATATGGCAAGCTGTCCGGCGAGATCGGCTGGACTGGCGTCAATTCCGGCGTGCTGTCGTCGAAGAAGCCGCTGATGCGCCCTGGGTTCCAGAGTTTTGGTGTGCGCCAGAAGTAGAAGAAAAATAATTCCGAAGCGCTATGCATTTTCTCCCGCCTCACGTGTAAATCACCTGCCGAAGGGCATTTTCTTCTTTGCATTCACGCTTGGGCTTCGCCAAGAATGCCCGGCCATTTCAAGAGTTTCAAAAAAGGGAGGTTTCGATGACCCGCACGCCCGGTTTCAACACGCTCGCCGTCCATGCCGGCGCCAAGCCTGACCCGGCCACGGGCGCCCGCGCCACGCCGATCTACCAGACGACCTCCTTTGTCTTCGATGATGCCGACCACGCCGCCTCGCTGTTCGGGCTCAAGGCCTTTGGCAACATCTACACCCGCATCATGAACCCCACCCAGGCGGTGCTGGAAGAGCGCATCGCGGCCCTCGAGGGCGGCACGGCGGCGCTTGCGGTCGCCTCCGGCCATGCCGCCCAAGTGATCGTGTTCCACAATCTGATGCAGCCGGGCGACAATTTCGTCGCCGCCAACAAGCTTTATGGTGGTTCGATCAACCAGTTCGGTCATGCGTTCAAGAATTATGGCTGGGAGGTGCGCTGGGCCGATACCAATGACATCTCGACGTTCGAGAGCCAGATCGACGACAGGACCAAGGCGATCTTCATCGAAAGCCTCGCCAATCCGGGCGGCACCTTCGTCGATATCGAGAAGATCGGCGACATCGCGCGCAAGCACGGCCTGCCGCTGATCGTCGACAACACGCTGGCCTCGCCCTACCTGATCCGCCCGATCGAGCACGGCGCCGACATCGTCGTCCATTCGCTGACCAAGTTCATCGGCGGTCACGGCAATTCGATCGGCGGCGCCATCGTTGATGGCGGTACGTTCGACTGGTCCAAGTCGGGCAAATATCCGATGCTGTCGGAACCGCGCCCCGAATATGGCGGCCTTATCCTGCACGAAACGTTCGGCAATTTCGCTTTCGCCATTGCCGCACGCGTGCTTGGCCTGCGCGACCTCGGTCCGGCGATTTCGCCGTTCAACGCCTTCCTGATCTTGACCGGTCTGGAAACCTTGCCGCTGCGCATGCAGCGCCACTGCGACAACGCCGTGACCGTCGCCGCCTGGCTGTCCAATCATCCCAAGGTCGCCTCGGTGAATTATCCCGGCCTGCCCTCAGACAAGAACCACGCGCTGCAGAAGAAGTACTCGCCGCAAGGCGCCGGCGCCGTGTTCACCTTCGGCCTCAAGGGCGGCTATGACGCCGGCGTCAAATTCGTCGAGGCGCTGGAACTGTTTTCGCACCTGGCCAATGTCGGCGACACCAAGTCGCTGGTCATCCACCCGGCCTCGACCACGCACCGCCAGCTTTCCGACGAGCAGAAGGTCAAGGCCGGAGCCGGTCCGGACACTGTGCGGCTTTCCATCGGCATCGAGGACGTCAACGACATCGTTGCCGACCTCGAACAGGCGCTTGCCAAGGTCTGATCGATCATGACCGCGTTTCTTTCCGTCGACATCAAAAACGTCGAACCCGAATCTGGCGCGCCGGCGTCGGATCGGCTGATCTCGGGCGATCCGAAATTCCGCACCTGGAACGTCGAGGAGCGTGACGGTGGCCTCTATGCCGGCATCTGGGAATCGACCCCGGGCAAATGGCGCATCGTCTATGACGAATGGGAATTCTGCCACATCCTGTACGGCGTTTCGGTGATCGCCGAAGAAGGCGGTGCGGCGCGCACCGTCAAGGCCGGCGACAGCTTTGTTCTCAGGCCCGGCTTCAAAGGCAGCTGGGAAGTGCTTGAAACGACCCGCAAGGAGTATGTGATCAAGCTCTAATGCATGTCGCCCAAAAGTGGCCCCGGTTTTGGGAGAACGACATGCATAAAAACAGGCATCCAGGCCGGGGTCAGACGACGCGATCGATATCGCTGTCCGAAAATCCGTATTGCGCCATCATCTGCCGGTGCCAGTCACCGCCCAGCAATTCATCGAGGCAAGCATCGATGTCCCTGAGCAGGGCGCCGTGGCCCTTGGCGATCGCGAAGGCACCGGCCGATGGCTGTTTTTCGCTGGCCGGGACCTCCACAAGGCCAAGCGGCATTTCGGGCCGCTGGGTCAGATAGCCTCGATGCGCCATCGCAACACTGGCATAGGCGTGCACCACGCCGTTGGCGACTGCATCCGCTGCGTCGGCCTGGGTTGCAAACATCCTGATCTGCTCCGGCGCAATCCCGTTGTGCAACGCCGTGAGATGCTGCACCTGGTCGGCAATGACGCCAAGCAACGCCGTCCGGTCCCTGGCAATGGACTGGTAGCCGCGAAAGCCGCGCGGATTGTCTTTGGCGACCAGCAACCCATCCTCCAACGCCCAGATCGGCCGTGTGAAGTCGACAATCTCTTGGCGCTCGTCGGAGACAAACAAGCCGGTCGTCATGGTCCAGCGGCCCTCGACCAGCCCTGGCAGCAATTCAGCGAATTCGGTCTCGATCGGCCTGAAGCCCGCCAATCCGAGCTTCTCGCCGAGCCTGCGCGCAAGCTCGACGTCACAGCCTGAGACCTCGCCCGATGCACCGGTGAAGCAGAATGGCGGCTCTTCCAGGAAGGCGAATTTCAACTCGGTCATATGCTTGGTCAAACGGTCGCCATCCTATTTCGCCGGGAACTGGCTGAGGCAGGCCTCCGATGCCTTGTCGTGGAAGGTTAGGGCGTCGGCGTCTTCTGCCTCGATATCGGCGTCGGAAATCTCGTTGCGATAATACTGCGCCACGAGATCGAGGCCCTCCTGGCTGATGCCCTGGGTCGGCATTTCGCGCGCAAGGCAGCCGCAAAGGCTGAGCGCTCGGTCCGGTGAGCCAATCTTGTGGTTGGTGAGGATGAAGTCCTGTGCCGGACAGGCATCGAGAAAGCCATCGAAATTCAGCTTCCGCTGCGGCTGGTCGCCATGATTGAAATAGGCCGGCGGCCATTGGCTCTTGCCGCTGGCGACATCGCAGCCGGTGCCGACGTCCTCGGCATTTTTCAGAAGCGCCTGCCAGGCAATCTCCTTCGCGCCTGTCGGATATTCGAAATTGTCGCCCAGCGATGCCGTGTACATGTCGAGATCAGGCTGCGTGAAGCCGGTTACCTGAAACCGGCTGAACCGGCATTGGCATTCAGCCATCACGCGTTCCGCTTCGCCCTCCGCCGGTTGTTCGTTGGATCTGCTTTTCTGGCAGGCCGCCATGAAGGCGGCGCCATCGAGCGACGAGGCAGGAAACGTGGAGGCGTCGACATAGCGTTTTCCGTCCCAGCCGATCATCATCTGGTCGGACTGGATGTCGAGAAAACCGTTTCGTTTGAAGGCGCTGAGCCCGATCTTGTCCTGCGGCACCAGCCTTGCACCGGGAATGTCGCCGAGGACTTCCTGGTAGCTGTCGCCCTCGAGGACGAACAGGAAGTTGCCGCAATGGATGCCGTCGCAGTCCGGCGCATAGCGATAGGCGAAGATCTCGGGAAAACCGTCGAGGTTGAGATCGACCTCGACCGCAAAGGACGGCGGCGGGAAGTCGTTCGATCCGGTCTGCCGCTCCAGCAGGCCGGCCGCCATCTTCTGGGCGATCGCCACGCTGTTTTCCCACGGGATGTTCTCCGGCTGTTGCTGGGCGTGCACCACACCGAGGCATGACAGCATTGCCACTGCGAACGCTGTCGCCGGTCTCGAAAACACCCTCATGTCGCAGCCCCAGGCCCGCGATCGTCAGAAGCCGACGGCGAGCGTTTCCAGCCCATGGAAGTGGTAAGTGTCGCGGAAGCGCGGCGGTTCGGCAAGATGCAGCTTTGGCTGCCGGTCGAACAAGGTTTTCAATGACACCTGCAATTCGAGCCGGGCAAGCGGCGCACCGATGCAGAAATGGATGCCGGCGCCGAAGGACACGTTCTTCTGGTCCGCCCGATCCGGCCTGAAGGCGAGCGGTTCGGCGAAGGCGCGTGGATCGTGATTGGCCATGCCAAGCAGCAACCCGATCGTCTGGCCCGGCTGTACGACGACGCCTGGCGCGACTTCGATCTCCTGATAGGCGTAGCGCGTGAACATGTGCAGTGGCGCGTCGAAGCGCAGGCACTCCTCCACTGTCGCCGCGGTCGCTTCGGGTGAGCCGAAGAAGCGACGGGGATCGCCACCTTGCGAAAGGATCGAGCGCACGGCGTTGCCGGTCTGATGCACGGTCGCTTCATGGCCGGCATTGAGCAGCAGGATCGCCGAGGACACCATCTCGTCCTCCGACAGTTTCTGGCCGTCCTTCTGCGCCGAGATCAGCAGCGACAGCAGGTCGTCACAGGGGTTCTTGCGCCGCTCGGTGATATGGCCGCGCAGGAAATCGGCAAAATCGCCTGCAGCGCGGTTGGCCGTCTCCTCGGTTTCGCGCGTGCGGCTATGCATGTACATGGCGACCATCTGGTGCGACCAGTCGAGCAGTTGCGGCCCCATCTCGACCGGCACGCCGAGCATTTCGGCAATGATGGTGATCGGCAGCGGCGCCGCGAAGGCGGGCAAGAGGTCGACGGTTCCGTCGGGTTGGAAACGGTCGATCAACTCGTTGGCGAGCGCTTCGACGCGTGGCCGCAGCCGTTCGACCTGGCGCGAGACGAAGGCGCGGTTGACCAGCGTTCTCAGCCGCGTGTGCACCGGTGGCTCCAACTCCAGCATCGAATTGGCCTCGATGCCGTCGAATGCCCTGAGATGACTGCGGTCCTGGCCGACACCGCGCCTGTCTGGAATGCCGGCCGGATTCTGTCGGCCGAAGCGGCGGTCGCGCAGCAGCCGGTTGACGTCGTCGAAGCCGCCAAAGCACCAGAAGCCGAACTCTTCCCAGAAGAATGCATTCGAGGTGCCGTGCAGAAAGGCGTAGGCCTCGTAAGGATCTTGAAAAAAGGCAGGCTCGTGCGGATCGAGCCGCAGGTGGCGGATGGCTGGATCAAAGGCCAGATAAGGTGGCGTCAATTTGGTCATGCCAGACCAATAGCGCGGCTTGCCAGCCCGGTTCCAGACCGTATGTTGCGCCCGATAGCCCAATGCGTTGAGCCAGCCATATGGCTGCGGAAAGACTGACCTGATGGATGTGATCGTTGTCGGCGCGGGCATTGCCGGTCTTTCCACCGCGTGGTCGCTGGTCAAGGCCGGCCACAGCGTTTCGATCGTCGAGCAGGGACCGATCCCAAACCCGCGGGCGGCATCAGGCGACCATCACCGCATCATCCGCCGCGCCTATCGGGCCGGTACCGGCTATGGCCGGCTGATCACCGAAGCCTATCAGGCCTGGGACGAGATGTGGACCGATCTCGGCGAAAGCCACCTCGATCCCAGAGGTTTTGTCTGCATTTCGCGCGCGCCGGGCGACGAGGCCGAAGAATATCGCGAGGGCCTGGAGGAGGGGAATTTCCCTTTCGAATTGCTGGCGCCGGAGGCAGCCGCGCAACGCTGGCCGTTTCTTGAGGCTGGCTCGTTCCGCTATGCTTATTTTTCGACCGAAGGCGGCGCGCTGCACTGCCGCAAGATCGCCTCCGGCCTGGCCAAATGGCTGCGGACCAATGGCGCCAATGTCTATGAGAACAGCAAGGTCGTCGAAATCGACGAGGAAACCGGCCACATCGTGCTCGAAAGCGGCGAAACGATGCAGGCCGACCGCATCGTCGTCACTGCCGGTGCCTGGGTGTTGAAACTTTTCCCGGAACTGGACGGCGAACTGAAGACCTATCGAACGGCACTTGCCTATGTCGAACCGCCGGCCGACCTCAAGGCCGCCTGGCAGGCAGCACCGGTCGTCCTCGATGTCGGCGGTACGGTCGACGGCCACGTGATCCCGCCTTCCGGCGGCGCCGGCATGAAATTCGGTTCCGGAGTGCACAGGGTGCCGACCAGCGACGCCGACTGGAACCGTGAGCCGGTGCCGGGCGAGGGTGAGGCGATCCGCAACCTGTTTTCGCCGCCGATCGCCCGCATCGATGAGTATGAGGTGACCGAGGTCGTCACCTGCGCCTACACCTTCACCGCCGACGAGAAATTCATGGCGTACGAGAAGGGCAGATGCCTGATCGTCTCAGCCTGCTCCGGCCATGGCTACAAATTCGGTGCTGCGGTCGGCCGGCGCGTTGCCGCCGCCATTGGTGATGGCGACATCGCCGGACTGAAGCGCTGGCTGCGGGCGGAGGTGGCCTGAACCGCGCCAGGTCGAAGACTTGTGGCGGCTCAGCGATTGAGCTCGTCGGCGGCGGCCATGACTTCGGACACAATCGCCCGCACATCATCTGGGGTCGTTCTATGATTGACGAAACACGCCCGCAGCGCGAAGTGACCGTTGACCGTTGCGTTCGACAGATACACCCGGCCGCGCGCGATCACGCGGCGCAGGATCGCTTCGTTGTCCTTCGAGCGGTGGCGGAAACAGACTGCGCTTAACGATACCGGCGCAAGCTGTTCCAGATCCGGCTGCGACGCGATTGTCTGTGCGAGCATCTGGGCATGGTGGAGATCGCGTGTGATGGCTTCGCGATAGGCGCGGCGTCCGTGGTACTGCAGCGACATCCAGAGCTTCAGCGCGCGGAAGCGTCGAGAGAGCTCGATCGACTCCTCGAAGAACGCAAATGCTTCCGTCGGGTCATTGCTCAGTATCCTGACGTAGTCGTCGCTGTGCGAAAAAGTCGTTCGCGCGATGTCTGGGCGGCGATAGAGCAGACAGCCGCAATCGAGTGGCTGATAGAGCCATTTGTGCGCATCGAGCGACAGCGAATCCGCAGAAGACAACCCCTGGAACTTTTCCGGCACCGCCAGAGCCGCCAGTCCCCCATAGGCACCGTCGACATGCATCCAGAGCGCTTCCCTCCGAGCGATCTCTGCAATTTCGGGGAGGGGATCGATCGCGCCGGAGACGATGGTGCCGACTGTAGCCACGATGGCGATCGGCACGTTTCCGGCCTCGCGGTCGGCAACAATAGCTGCCTGGAGGGCGTCCGGTCGCATTCTGAATTTGTCGTCGACAGCGATCAAGCGAAGGTTTTTTCTGCCGATGCCCAGCAGTGCGACGGCCTTGGGAATGGACATGTGCACTTGTTCGGAAGCATAGACCACGCAAGGCCGTGCACCTGTTTCGTTGGCGGGCGACTTCGCTTCCCGCGCCATCGCCAATGCCATGAGGTTGGCCGTCGAGCCTCCGCCGCACAGGCTGCCGGCAAATCCGATGCAGCCGACAGCGTCAGCCAACCATCCGACAACCGCGCGTTCGATCGATGTTGCCGCCGGCGCCGACCGCCACGAGGTCACATTCTGATTGAGCGCCGCAGCGAGCAACTCTCCCAGCGCGCCGACCGGCTCGCCCGAGCCGACGACGTAACCGAAGAATCTGCCTGTCGAAGGTCGCACATGCTCTGAGATCGACTTGAAGTCCTGCAAGACTTCCCGACCACGACCGTTCTCGGGCCAAGGTCGCGAGAAGAGTTCGGTCGTGTGTTTGCCGCTGGTCAAGGGGTACGTCCGACGTCGCTCAAGGGACGCCCAATAGCTTTTGGCGAGCCCCAGGGCTTCTTCCGCAAGATCTGATAGTTCTTGATTGGAAATTTCAAGGTCGCGCATGTTCTCAGTCCCCGCCGAAACCCCGCTGCGGCGCAGGCTACCCTCCCGGCTGCAGTCCAACAACCTCTCATCATTGGGGGCTATTTGGTGCCGTGATCGGCGTGAACGCAGCTAATCCTGGCAGTGCCTGGGAATATGCACGCGCCGCCAGCCGGATGACCCTTCGCGCACCAGCACGCGCCGCGCGACGGTCCGGTAGGAGGCAGGAACATTGATGATGCGCCTTTGCTCCGGCTGCACCAGCACCTCCTCGGCGATGCTGTCGTATTGCGCCGGGGTGACGACACGCCGTGTCCGTTCGGGCTCGATCACCACGGTCTCGGCGACACGCCCGAAGCGCGCCTTGTGCCAGATCTTGCACAGCACCTTGCGGCCATGGATGACGCGCCATTCCCAGGAATAGCCGCCATCATCGACCTGGACCGTATGGTAGACGGCGCGGGTGACCGCGGGCACGATCTCGTAGGTCACTTGTGCCGGAACCGTCATCACCACGCGTTCCCGGGTGCCATAGATAGCCGGGACATAGTCGACCTGCTGGCCGGCCGGGCTGACCAGCACGTCTTCGTAGACGGTGTCGTAGACATCAGGTGTGCGGACCGGTTCATAGCATTCGACGGCGCGGCCGCCGGCCGACGTTTGCGAAATCGTGCCGAGCACGGTCAGCCCGGCAATGGCGAAGCATGCGGTTTTCCTGAACATGACACTCCCCCTGTTGAACGGCACAATGACGGTTCAACGTTGGATTGTAGGGGAAGCGGCGTCGGGAAAAAGGGGATTTGCCGTATTTCGTTAAGCAATGCGGTTAAGAAATTGCTACGAATGGTGATGATACCGCCGAACGATGACGACACCGGTCGATGATCCCGTGAATAACCTTGATTCGACTTACCCAGATGGCTAGGACGGGTCGGCCTTGCACAAGGATGAGCCGGCATCCTATTTACGGAATGACGATCCAGAACCGATTCTGCCCGATCTGCCAGCCTTCCCGGCGCCGGAATCCCACCGCGAGATAAGAGATAACTAATGAAGAACCCCGTCGAAACCTACATGAACCTCGTTCCGATGGTGGTCGAACAGACCAATCGCGGCGAGCGGGCCTACGACATTTTCTCGCGCCTCCTCAAGGAGCGCATCATTTTCATCACCGGTCCGGTCGAGGACGGCATGGCGACGCTGGTCTGCGCGCAGCTTTTGTTCCTGGAAGCCGAGAATCCGAAGAAGGAAATCAACCTCTACATCAATTCGCCTGGCGGGGTCGTCACCTCGGGCATGGCGATCTACGACACCATGCAGTTCATCAAGCCGGCCGTCTCGACGCTCTGCATCGGCCAGGCCGCCTCGATGGGTTCGCTGCTTTTGACCGCCGGCCACAAGGACATGCGCTTCGCCACGCCGAACGCCCGCATCATGGTTCACCAGCCGTCCGGCGGCTTCCAGGGCCAGGCGTCCGACATCGAGCGCCACGCCCAGGACATCATCAAGCTGAAGCGTCGCCTCAACGAGGTCTACGTCAAGCACACCGGCAAGAGCTACGAAGAGATCGAAAAGACGCTCGACCGCGACCATTTCATGACCGCCGACGAAGCCAGGGATTTCGGCCTCATCGACAAGGTCATTTCGTCGCGCGAGCCGGTCGAAGGCGCTGTGGCATAAGGGCTAGTTGGCAGTTGGATGACGGCATCACGCGCTTTTGGCGCATCTTGCGGCATTTCGGCCACAATTGGCTGTTCCCTCGGGGGCCAGGATTGCCTACGTTAAGGCTATGTTGAGTTTCGGCGGCTTAGCTTTATGCGGGGCTGTCGCGAATCATTGCCACGTTTTCTGATTTGTGTTTCGTACGGAATGCGTTGCAAGAGCCGGACACTGGCGGCGGCGGATTCCCGCGATAGATGAGAGTATGCGCCCTTTCAGCCAGACCATCGGCGGGCGGCCATGAAAGGACATGAAAATGAGCAAGGTCGGCAACAACAGCGGCGATTCCAAGAATACGCTCTACTGCTCGTTTTGCGGCAAAAGCCAGCACGAAGTGCGCAAGCTGATCGCCGGTCCGACGGTCTTCATCTGCGACGAGTGCGTCGAGCTCTGCATGGACATCATCCGCGAGGAGAACAAGACCTCGATGGTGAAGTCGCGCGAGGGCGTGCCGACACCGCAGGAGATCCTCAAGGTTCTCGACGATTACGTCATCGGCCAGCCCTACGCCAAGCGCGTGCTGTCGGTGGCCGTCCACAACCACTACAAGCGACTCGCGCATGCCGGCAAGAACAACGATGTCGAGCTGGCCAAGTCGAACATCCTTTTGATCGGCCCGACCGGTTGCGGCAAGACGCTGCTGGCCCAGACGCTGGCCCGCATCATCGACGTGCCCTTCACCATGGCTGATGCCACGACGCTGACCGAAGCCGGTTATGTCGGCGAGGATGTCGAAAACATCATCCTCAAGCTGCTGCAGTCGGCCGACTACAATGTCGAGCGGGCGCAGCGCGGCATCGTCTACATCGACGAGATCGACAAGATTTCGCGCAAGTCCGACAATCCCTCCATCACCCGCGACGTGTCGGGCGAGGGCGTGCAGCAGGCGCTGCTGAAGATCATGGAAGGCACCGTCGCCTCCGTGCCGCCGCAGGGCGGCAGGAAGCACCCGCAACAGGAATTCCTGCAGGTCGACACCGCCAACATCCTGTTCATCTGCGGCGGCGCCTTCGCCGGGCTGGACAAGATCATCTCGGATCGCGGCAGAAAGACCTCGATCGGCTTCGGCGCCATCGTCGCTTCGCCCGAGGATCGCCGCACAGGCGATGTCTTCCGCCTGGTCGAGCCCGAGGATCTCTTGAAATTCGGTCTTATCCCCGAATTTGTCGGCCGTCTGCCGGTCCTTGCGACCTTGGAGGACCTCGACGAGCCGGCGCTGATCCAGATCCTGACCGAGCCGAAGAACGCGCTGGTCAAGCAGTATCAGCGGCTGTTCGAGATGGAGAATGTCGACCTGACCTTCCACGAGAACGCCCTGTCGGCGATCGCCAAGCGCGCCATCGAGCGCAAGACCGGGGCGCGCGGCCTGCGCTCGATCATGGAAGCGATCCTGCTCGACACGATGTTCGAACTTCCCGCGCTCGAAGGCGTGCGCGAAGTGGTAATTTCGGAAGAGGTGGTTACCGGCAGTGCCCGGCCGCTCTATATCTATTCCGAGCAGAAGGAAAAGAAGGGCAATGTCAGCGCCTGACATGAGCCCAAAGCGGAATTGTGAAACGGCGCCGCAAGGCGCCGTTTTGCTGTCACGCAGGGTTTTGCGGCTGTGCCCGGACTGGCCGTCGCAAATCTGTCACTTGCGGGCAAGTTGGAGGAGCGGATTTGTACGGGCCCCTTGATCTTTGTGGATCGTGCATCCAACTAACGGGAGAAGGCCGAGGTGCCCGATTTCTGTGCTGTAAAACTCCCGTCATAAACGGTGGTAGGCGGAACGATCCCCGGTCGTTAATATGAGATTCGCGGTTGGCTGATTGGCGGCCGCGACATGAAAGGTTGGACAATGGCCAAAATATCCAAGGCTCCCAGCGACGGCGTCTTCGCAGTCCTCCCACTGCGCGACATCGTGGTGTTCCCGCACATGATCGTTCCGCTCTTCGTCGGGCGTGAAAAGTCGATCAAGGCGCTGGAAGAGGTGATGGGTCAGGAGAAGCAGATCCTGCTCGCCACCCAGATGAATGCCGCCGACGACGATCCCGAGCCCGATGCCATCTTCGACATCGGCACGCTCGCCAATGTGCTGCAATTGCTGAAGCTGCCCGACGGCACCGTCAAGGTTCTGGTCGAAGGCGCCTCGCGCGCGAAAATCGTCTCGTTCACCGACCGCCCCGACTTCCACGAGGCCCGCGCCACGGCGCTGGTCGAGCCGGAAGAGGAAGAGGTCGAGGTCGAGGCGCTGGCTCGCTCGGTGGTCACCGACTTCGAGAACTACGTCAAGCTGAACAAGAAGATCTCGCCAGAAGTGGTGGGTGCCGCCAGCCAGATCGACGACTATTCCAAGCTCGCCGACACGGTCGCTTCGCATCTCGCCATCAAGATTCCTGAGAAGCAGGAAATGCTGGCCACGCTCTCGGTCAAGGAGCGGCTGGAAAAGGCGATGGGCTTCATGGAAGCCGAAATCTCCGTCCTGCAGGTGGAGAAGCGCATCCGTTCGCGCGTCAAGCGCCAGATGGAGAAGACGCAGCGCGAATACTACCTGAACGAGCAGATGAAGGCGATCCAGAAGGAGCTCGGCGAAGGCGAGGACGGCCGCGACGAGGCTGCCGAGATCGAGGCGCGCATCAAGAAGACCAAGCTTTCCAAGGAGGCCCGCGAAAAGGCGGAAGCCGAGTTGAAGAAGCTCAGGACGATGTCGCCCATGTCGGCGGAATCGACCGTCGTGCGCAACTATCTCGACTGGATCCTGTCGATCCCGTGGGGCAAGAACTCCAAGGTCAAGCAGGACCTGGCTTTCGCGCAGAACGTGCTCGACACCGATCATTTCGGCCTCGACAAGGTCAAGGACCGTATCGTCGAGTACCTTGCCGTGCAAAGCCGCCAGAAGAAGCTGAAGGGGCCGATCCTGTGCCTCGTCGGCCCTCCCGGCGTCGGCAAGACCTCGCTCGGCAAGTCGATCGCCAAGGCGACCGGTCGCGAATTCATCCGCATGGCGCTCGGCGGCGTGCGTGACGAAGCCGAGATCCGTGGCCATCGGCGCACCTATATCGGCTCGATGCCCGGCAAGGTCATCCAGTCGATGAAGAAGGCGAAGAAGTCCAACCCGCTCTTCCTGCTCGACGAGATCGACAAGATGGGCCAGGACTTCCGTGGCGATCCGTCGTCGGCGCTGCTCGAGGTGCTCGATCCGGAACAGAACTCGACGTTCATGGACCATTACCTCGAGGTCGAATACGACCTGTCGAGCGTGATGTTCGTGACGACGGCGAACACGCTGAACATCCCTGCGCCTTTGATGGACCGCATGGAGATCATCCGTATCGCCGGCTACACCGAGGACGAGAAGATCGAGATTGCCAAGCGGCACCTGATGCCGAAGGTGGTGCGCGACCATGCCCTGCAGCCGAAGGAGTTCTCCGTCGGCGAGGACGCGATCCGCGCCATCATCCAGACCTACACCCGTGAAGCGGGCGTCAGAAGTCTGGAGCGCGAGCTGATGAAGCTCGGGCGCAAGGCGGTGACCGAGATCCTGAAGACGAAGAAGAAGACGGTCAACATCACGGCGGCGAACCTCGCCGACTATCTCGGTGTTCCGCGCTTCCGCTTCGGCCAGGTCGAGGCTGACGATCAGGTCGGTGTCGTTACCGGGCTTGCCTGGACGGAAGTCGGCGGCGAGCTGCTGACGGTCGAAGGCGTCATGATGCCCGGCAAGGGCCGCATGACGGTGACCGGCAACCTGCGCGACGTGATGAAGGAATCGATTTCAGCGGCGGCCTCCTATGTCCGCTCGCGCGCCATCGATTTCGGCATCGAGCCGCCGCTGTTCGACAAGCGCGACATCCACGTGCACGTGCCGGAAGGTGCGACGCCCAAGGATGGACCGTCGGCCGGCGTGGCGATGGCGACCGCGATCATCTCCGTCTTGACCGGCATTCCGATCAAGGCCGATGTGGCGATGACCGGCGAGATCACGCTGCGCGGCAGGGTGCTGCCGATCGGCGGCCTCAAGGAGAAGCTGCTTGCCGCATTGCGCGGCGGCATCAAGAAGGTGCTGATCCCGGAAGACAACGCCAAGGACCTGGCGGAGATTCCGGACAACGTGAAGAACGGTATGGAGATCATCCCGGTCTCGCGGGTCGGTGAGGTATTGCGCCACGCGCTGGTGCGTATGCCGGAGCCGATCGAGTGGGTCGAACCTGTCAATCCGCCGGCGACGACCGACACCGCGGACGATGCCGGCAAGACGCTTGCACATTAGAGCGGCGGCGCGCGTCCAACTGGACGCGCAAAGGACGCTCTGACACTCGGGACTTGCGCATGGTCCCTTCCGAAAACCGGCTACGGTTTTCGGGGTCATGCGTAAGTTTTCGCTAAGGTTGCAGTGCACAAACAGAGAGCCGGGCTTCGCGCCCGGCTTTTTCATGTGAAAAACCCCGGAATTCCGGGCTTTTTCCGCTTTTTCTTGGGCATTTCGACTTGGTTGCGGGAGCGCTTCTTTCTAAAGTCCGTTTCCTGCCGGATGAGTCGTAAGTTCCGGTGTTCTCATGGAAGGGAATTTTTATGAACAAGAACGAACTGGTGTCCGCTGTCGCCGACGCCGCGAGCATTTCGAAGGGTGACGCACAGTCGGCGGTCGACGCGGTGTTTTCCGTGATCACCGGCGAACTGAAGAAGGGCGGCGATGTCCGGCTTGTCGGCTTTGGCAATTTCACAGTGTCAAAGCGTGCGGCTTCGACGGGCCGCAACCCGCAGACAGGCGCCGAAGTCCAGATCCCGGCGCGTACCGTGCCGAAGTTCTCGGCCGGCAAGGGCCTCAAGGACGCGGTCAACTAAGCGACTTTTTCTTTTCAGAGACCAGAAAAGCCGGGCTTGCCCCGGCTTTTCATTTTCGTGGCCTACACAGGTACGTGCGACCAGAAAAGCCGGGCTTGCCCGGCTTTCTTTTTGGTGCCCGAGGATGTGCGTCGCGCGCGCCCAAACCAAACTATGCGGTCGGCGCCTCGGCGCGCATCAGGCCTTCCTGCTTGAGATCGGCCCAGAGCGCCGCCGGCAGTTTCGCATCGAGCAACGAACGGTTGCTCTCGACTTCGCTCGGCCGCTGGCCACCGGGGATCACCGAAACCACCGAAGGGTGCAGCAGCGGGAATTGCAGGGCAGCCTCGATCAGCCGCACGCCGTGGCGCTCGCAGACCGCGTCGATGCGGGCAACGCGCTCCATGATGTCCTGTGGCGCCTCGGAGTAGTTGTAATACGCGCCGGGCTTTGGCCCGGTCGCCAGAATGCCGGAGTTATAGGGTCCGCCCAGAACGATGCCGATGCCGCGCGCCTGGCAGAGCGGCAGGAAGGACGCCAGCGCTTCCTGTTCGAGCAGTGTATAGCGCCCGGCAAGCAGGAACAGGTCGAAATCGCCGCGCTCGGCCAGCGTCTGGGCAACCTGCCACTCATTGATGCCGCCGCCGAACGCCTTGATCACGCCCTGGTCGCGGAGGGACAGCAGCCCGTAATAGCCAGAGCGCATGAACTCCTCGATGCGGCGGTCGGACGCTTCCTTGCTGCCATGGGTGAAGATGTCGACATCGTGCACGAAGAGGATGTCGATACGGTCGACGCCGAGGCGCTCGAGTGAGGCTTCGAACGAACGCATGACGCCGTCATAGCTGTAGTCGTAAACCTCGCGGCGCGACGGCGTGTCGAAGAACTTGCCGATGCCGGTGCGCTGTTCCGGCGGGCAGGCGCGCATGATGCGGCCGACCTTGCTCGACAGCACATAGTCATCGCGCTTCTTCGAGCGCAGGAACGGATTGAGCCGCGTTTCCGACAGGCCCAGCCCGTAGAGCGGCGCGGTGTCGTAATAGCGGCAGCCAGTCGCCCAGGCGGCCTCCAGCGTGGCGTTGGCGTCCTCGTCCGAGACGGCACGGTAGAGATTGCCGAGCGGCGCGGTGCCGAAGCCGAGCTCGGTAAAGGGGATGCCGCCATTGCCGATGCGGTCGAAGTGCCGTGTCTTCATATTCTGCTGTCTGCCTCACGTGATTTGTCTGACATGACACTATCATGCCTGTGGCTCGGCAAAAGCGTCGCGGACCGTTGGACACGCATTTTCGCGGTTGCTAGCATGAGCGAAATCAAGCTGTTCGTCGAAGCGAGAGCGACAATCTCCGGGATGATTTCGATGCCAGGTTCGCCGTGATCGACAACAGCGAAAATCCGTTCAAGACCGCGCTTGGCGAACTCGGCAGCGTGCTGGCACGCGTCGACAGCAGCCGCATCGACGCCGCCTGCAAGATGCTGGCAGGAGCCAGACAAATCGTCGTCTATGGCTGCGGCCGCGAGGCCTTGCAGGTCAAGGGCTTTGCCATGCGGCTCTATCATCTCGGCCTGCCGGTCTCGGTGGTCGGCGACATGAACACGCCACCGTTGGGGCCCGGCGATGTCTTCCTGGCCAGTTCAGGGCCGGGAGAAACCTCGACCGTGCTCACCTTGATGCAGGTCGCGCACGGTGCCGGCGCAACGAACCTGCTGCTGACTGCCCAGGCCGAAAGCAGTGCGGCAAGACAAGCCGATTTCACGCTGCTCATTCCCGCGCAGACCATGGCCAACGATCAGGGGACCCAAAAAACGTCGGTGCTGCCGATGGGCTCGGTGTTCGAAGGGGCGCTGTTCCTGCTGTTCGAGGTGATGGTGCTGAAGCTTAGGGAATTGATCGGCGCGTCACCGGAAGCGATGCGTGCCCGCCACACCAACATGGAATAGATCATGCGCTACGAACTGATGCTGCCGCACCAGATCCGCAAGGCGATCGCCGAGAACTGGCCGGTCGCGTTGCCGCTCGGCGTGCTCGAATACCATGGCGAGCACATGGCCGTCGGCATGGATACACTGGCCGTCATCAAGACGCTGGAGCTGTTCGAGAAGGAGCGCGACATCGTCATCCTGCCGCCCTTCTACTACGGCGCGGCAAGCTACGCCGTGGCGGCGCCGGAAGGCAGCGGCTCGGTGCAGGTCGGCGGCAACGCGCTGGCGCCGTTCGGCGATGAGCTGTTCTACAGCCTGCTGCGCGTCGGCTTTCGTAACATCCACGCCATCATCCACCACCAGACCGAGAATTTCGCCGCCGGCATGCCGACCGATCTCGCCTTCAAGACCGCCGGTCGCCAGGCGATCTTCCGCTTCCTCGAAAAGGAACGCGGCGAGGGCTGGTGGGGCTCGGAGGCGATGGCTAACTATTATGCCGAGCACGCCGAGGGCGGCAATTTCTTCAACTGGGTGCAGGTGCATCCGCTGATGTCGGCGGCAATGAACGGCAAGTACCCGTTCGACCATGCCGGCATCGGCGAGACCTCGCTGATGCTGGCGCTATGCCCGGAGGCTGTCGATGCCAGTCACTTCGAAGACAACAAGAGCTGGTACACCGCGACCGCCAAGGACGCTTCGGCCGAGCTCGGGCAAAAGGGCGTCGCCATGATCATGGATCATTTGCGCGCCACGCTTTTAGCCTAGATGGCCCCCTTCCCCCTTGTCGTGGGAGAAGGGAAAACGGATCGCCTATTTCACCGCTCCCGCGGTCATGCCCATGATCAGATAGCGTTCGAGCGCGATGCCGATGACGGCCAATGGCGCAATCGCCGCAGTGGCAAGCGCTGCCATCGACCACCAGTTGATGCCTTGCGAGCCGGTCTGGCTTGCCACCATGACCGGAATTGTCTTGGCGTCGGTCGATGTCAAAAGGGCCGCGAAGAAATACTCGTTCCAGCACAGCACCATCGCCAGGATGAAGGCGGCGACCATGCCGGGCAGGGCGATCGGCATGACGATGCGGAAGAAAGCGCCCCAGATCGACAGCCCGTCGACGAGCGCCGCTTCCTCGAGCTCGACGGGTATGGAATTGAACTGGTCGCGCATGATCCAGATGACGATCGGCAGCACCATCAGCGTGTAGAGCAGGATCAGCCCGACGCGCGTGTCGAGCAGGCCAACTTCGCGGTAGAGCACCAGGAAGGGCAAAGCCAGCACCACCGGCGGCAGGATCAGCTGCGACAGGAAGAAGAACGAGATATCCTCGTTCTTGAACCAGGCGAAATGGTAGCGGTAGCGGGTAAGCCCGTAGGCAGCGAGGCTACCGATGATGATGGCGAGGCTCGATGCGCCGACCGAGGTGATCACCGAATTCATGAACCGCTTGAGGAATTCCTCGCGCACCGTCGAGGTCTGGAAGATCGAATCCGGTGACAGACCGAGCGAGCGCCAGCCCTTCCAGTCCGGCTGGAAGTCGACGAACGGGATAAGGTGGCCCTGGGTGACGTCGACCGCTGTCTTGAACGAGGTGGTTATCGTCCAGTAGATCGGAAACAGGCAGATGAACGCCCAGAAGGCGAGGGCGCCATAGATGAAGACGCGGCTGGCGACGAAGCTCGCCGGCGAGCGGATCTCCGAGGCGACGTATTCAGTGGTCTGGACGCTCATCTGGCTTCAATTCACCCCATCTTGCTTCAATTGACATTGCGCACGAAGCGGTTGGCAAATTTCAACAGCCACGTGACGAACACGACAATGATGACCAGATACGCCATCGCCAGCATGGTTCCGTAGCCGACATTCGAGCGGTCGCGATATTCGCGGTAGATGAAGCTCGACACGGAATCGGTGGCGCCACCCGGGCCGCCCGACGTCACCGTGATGATGATATCGGCGAGCTTCAGCTTGAAGATGATGCGCAGGATCACCGCTGTCACCGACACCGGCAGCATCAGTGGGAAGGTAACCTGCCAGAAGGTCTGCCAGGGATTGGCGCCGTCGACCCGCGCGGCTTCGAGCACTTCGCGCGACATTGCCTGCAGCCCGGCAAGCAGCATGATCATCATGAACGGAATGAAGGTCCAGGCGTCCAGAACCATGATCGAGATGCGCGCCGTGATCGGATCCGAGAAGAAGGCGGGATTTTCCCAGCCGAGATGGCGCGCCAGGGTCGCGGCCGGTCCGAACCGGTACTCCATCAGCGATTTGCCGATCATCCAAGACACCGCCACCGGCGACAGCATCAAGGGCAAGAGGAAGACAACACGGAAGAATTTTCGCGCACGGATCTGCGCGTTGAGCAGCAGCGCCAGGCCAAAGGCAATGACATATTCGACCGCCACCGCCAGCACGTAGAGCGCCATGTTCAACAGCGCGTTGCGGTAGTAGGGGTCGCCGAGCATCTGCCAGAAATTGTCGAGCCCGTTGAACTTGCGGCCGCTGAAGGAGCTGAGGTTCCAGTCGGTGAGCGCTATGTAGAAGCCGAACAGTGTCGGGAAGATCACCATGGCGATGGTGAATAGCAGCGCCGGCAGCAGGAACAGCGCACGCTGGCCATCCTCGCCGCGCGTCAGCACCTGGCCGATGCCGAGCGCCACGCCCCACAGCACATAGGCGTAGACGACAGGGCGCCAGGTTTCGAAGCCGACAGTGTCGGCATCGGTCTTGTACAGGATCTCCAGCGCGATCACCGCCAGCAGGCCGAGCGTCGCAACGGCCATCAGCCCCCAGCCGAGACGTTTTCGGCTAGGAGAAATCAGATCGGAAGGGCCGGCATCTGCCGGCCACTGGTTTGCGGTCGAAGTCTGGTCAGCCACAAATCTCGCCCGTTTGAAGGCTCCTCAAGGAGCCGGAGCCGGTCTGCTGTGGTCCGGCGTTGCCGCCGGACCACGGTTTCACATAGCCTACATGCCGAGTGAGGCCTTGTAGAGCTTGACCTGGTTGTCGCGGCCAATCTGGTCGGTCAGCTTCTCCCAGGCAGCCGCGATCGCGTCGGCGCCTTCCTGTGCCTTCATCTTGCCGGCGAAGGTGTTGGCCAAAATATCCTCGGCGGCGCTGTAGTACTGGAAGATGCCGGGGATGCGCGGCTCGATCGCCGCGTTCGGATGGTTGTAGCTGTCGGCTTCCGACTTGAGATACGAGGTGATGAACGCCTCGTCATAGCCGGCCGCCACCCATTCCGGAATGTCGAAATGGGAATTGCGGTAGGGCTGGAAGCCCGACGGATACGCCGCGCACCAGAGCGAAAGGTCCTTGCCGCCGAGATGGGCTGCCGCCGACCAGGCTGCCTTCTTCTTCTTCTCGTCGCTGTCGACGCGGGCCATGACATAGACGCCCCAGCCGAGATAGGCGCAATTCGGCGCATAGTTCGGGCCGCTGGCGAGCTTGTCCCATTTGCCGGTCTTGGAGTTGTAGACATCGTCCGAGCCCGGCAGGATCGAGAAGCCAGTGACGTCGCCGACGACCGAGGAGTCGTTAGTCTTCGCATTCGAGCCAGCGTCTCCCCACCAAGCCAGCATCGAACCAGTGCCGCCCAGGAATTGGGAGAAACAGGTCTGGTTCGGGTCGGCATTGATTTGATCCTGCGGTTCGGAAGGCAGCGCGTCGATGACGTCCTGGATCGCCCGCACCCAAGCCGGGTTGTTGACGCGCGGCTTCATCGTTTCGGCGTCGAACAGCCACGCCTTGTCATCAGGGTGCTTGGCATAAGCACTGGCACGGCTGCCGAGGAAGTAGAAGCCAAATCCACCCCATGGCTTGGGCGCGTCGAGGTAGCCGTAGACGTCCTGGCCCTTCATCTGCTTGCCCTTGAGGAACTTGGTCACGGCCTGCACCTGCTGCCAGGTCTTCGGCACGCCCCATTCCGTCAGGCCAGCTTTGTCCCCGCTATCGGCTTTCCAGGCTGCTGCCAGATCAGAGTCGGAGAACACGTCGGTGCGGTAGTTGAAGTTGTGCGTGTCGCCGTCGACGGTCACGCGATACTGCTTGCCGTTCCAGGTGCCGACCGGCGGCTTCAGATAGGCAACAATGTCGTCCATATCGATCTGCTTCCTGACCCAGTCCGGCATTTCGGAGGTCAGGCCCTTGCCGCAGACGTCGCCTTCGAAGGGCGCGCCCATCTCGACGATATCAAAGTCGATTGTGTTCGTGGCGATAGCCTGCTGCAGGCGAGGATTGTAGTCCGCCTGTGCAAGGTCGATCCAGTTGATCTTGGCCCCGGTATAGGCCTCCCACGGCTTCAGGAAGCCGCGGAACAGCACATTGTGCAGGTTCTGGTTGTTGAGGCCCATGAAGGAGAGTTCGACGCCGGCGAATTCGCCTTCCTTGACGTTGGCCTTCGTGGCTTCGAGGCAGAGTTCACCGACTTTTTGGAAATCGGCATCAGTCGGCTGGCCCTTGCCAACGCCGGGGATCTGCAGGATCTGCTTGCGCAGTTCGCTCGCGGCGGATGCCGGACGCGTCAACGCGCCGAGACCGGCGCTGGATGCTGCCGAGAGCGCGGCTATGCTGGCCGCACCCTTCAAGATGTCGCGTCTTGTGGCACCGGCACGCACCAGTTGTTCGTAAAGACCTGTTCTCATCGACTATTCCTCCCAGAAAATCAGTGTGAATGGATGTGGCCACTCTGTCGGACGCTGGAGCGCCAGCGATACGCCCGGCTCGGAAACGAATTGGCAGGACCCCACCCTGCGTCGATTGAAGCTCCGATTGCGGATCTGGTTCCGACTTTGGACCAGCACTCGTCACTATTCTCACAACCAAACGCCGTGTCAACGAGGGCAGATTTTTATCTATAAGAGACTGACTTGCCCTGACCGATTGCGTTGGTTAGCTTCTGCGCCTACGGCAGTGGAGCCGATGGGGGAGATATGGCGCAAGTCGCAATCAGCAAGGTGGCCAAGGCGTTTGGAACCGTCAAGGTTCTGCACGAAGTCAGCGTCGATATCGCCGACGGACAGTTCGTGGTGCTGGTCGGTCCTTCGGGTTGCGGCAAGTCCACGCTGCTCAGGATGGTGGCCGGGCTGGAGACCGTCTCCGGGGGCACGATCGCCATCGGCGACCGCATCGTCAATCATTTGCCGCCGGCCAAGCGCGACATCGCCATGGTGTTCCAGAACTACGCGCTCTACCCGCACAAGACCGTCGAGCAGAACATGGCCTTTGCCCTCAAGCTGCGGAAAACCGATCCGGCGGTGGTCGCCGAGCGGGTCAAGCGCGCCGCCGACATCCTCGACCTCAATCCCTACCTGAAGCGCTATCCCCGGCAGCTTTCCGGCGGCCAGCGCCAGCGCGTGGCGATGGGCCGCGCCATCGTGCGCAACCCGCAGGTGTTCCTGTTCGACGAGCCGCTGTCCAACCTCGACGCCAAGCTGCGCGTGCAGATGCGCACCGAGATCAAGGAATTGCACCAGCGGCTGAAGACCACCACCATCTACGTCACCCACGACCAGATCGAGGCCATGACGATGGCCGACAAGATCGTCGTCATGCGCGACGGCCGCATCGAGCAGGTCGGCGCGCCGCTGGAACTGTTCGACCGGCCGGCCAATCTTTTCGTCGCCGGCTTCATCGGCTCGCCTTCGATGAACCTACTCAAGGGCACCATGCGCAAGGGCGGCAAGGCCGGCGTCGAGATATCAGGCTCGCTGTTCCCGGTTGCATCGGACAATGCCGCGCAGGACGGGCAGGCCGTCGTCTACGGCGTGCGGCCGGAACACCTCGAGATCCACCCCGACGGCGTGCCGGCGAGGATTTCGGTGGTCGAGCCGACCGGCTCGGAAACGCTGGTGTTCCTGCGCTTCGGCGACGGTGAGATGGTGGCGCTGTTTCGCGAACGCCACGACTTCAAGCCCGGCGACATGCTCACCCTGAAGCCGCGGCTCGACCAGATCCATCTTTTCGACGCCGAGACCGGCAAGCGTCTCTGACCTTCAACGACATTACGAGGAATATTATGCTCAAAGGGATCGATCCGTTGCTCAATGCCGATGTGCTGCAGGCATTGCGGGCGATGGGCCATGGCGATGATTTGATCATCGCCGATACCAATTTTCCGGCCGATTCGGTGGCGCGCCAGACCGCGCTCGGCCGACTGCTGCGCATCGATGCGCCGGCCGCCGACGTGGCCAAGGCCGTGCTGTCGCTCTACCCGCTGGACACGTTCGTCGACGATGCCGCGGCGCGCATGGAGATCGTCGGCAAGCCCGACGAGATCCCGCGCGTGCAGAAGGAAGTGCAGAAGGAAATCGACAAGGCCGAAGGCAAATCATGGCCGATGATCGCGGTCGAGCGCTACGCTTTCTACGAGCGCGCCAAGCAGGCCTATTGCGTCATCCAGACCGGTGAGCGCCGCTTCTATGGCTGCTTCGCCTTCCGCAAGGGCGTTGTGCCGCCGGATGCGGAGTAGCGGCATGGTCTCGGGCAAGCCTGTCGTCATCCTTGGCGTGTTCGTCGCCGACACCGCCTACCGCGCCGACCGCCAGCCGCGCATGGGCGAGACGATCCTCGGCAACTCGTTCAAGCTGGGGCCGGGCGGCAAGGGCTCGAACCAGGCGGTCGCCGCCGGCAAGCTCGGCGCCGACGTCACCTTCCTCACCCGCCTCGGCGTCGATCCCTTCGCCGACATGGCGAGGCAGACCTGGGCCGGCGCAGGCGTCAAGGATGCCGTGATCGACACGCCGGAAAGCTACACCGGCGCTGCCTACATCTTCGTCGAGGAGACGACCGGCAACAACGCCATCATCGTCAGCCCCGGCGCGGCGATGCTGATTTCGCCGGCCGATATCGAAGCCAATGCCGGGCTGATCAGCAGCGCCGGCGTCTTCGTCACCCAGCTGGAACAACCGATCGATGCCGCGCTGCGGGCGCTGGAGATCGCGCGCGGGGCAGGGGTGACGACCATCCTCAACCCGGCCCCGGCGGCAAAACTTCCCGACCGCATCTACACGCTGTGCGACTATCTCACGCCCAACGAGACGGAGACGGAGGAATTGACCGGGATGAAGGTCTCCTCGCTCGATGAGGCGCGCGCCGCCGCCGCAAGCTTGATCGAAAAGGGCGTCGGCACGGTCATCGTCACGCTTGGTGACAAGGGCGCGCTTTTGCACTCCAAGAACCGCTCCGAGCATGTTCCCGCCGTCAGTGCGGGGCCGGTTGTCGAGACCACGGGGGCGGGCGACGCCTTCAACGGTGGCCTCGCCGCCGCGCTGTCGCGAGGTGTCGAGCCGCTGCAGGCGGTGCGTTTCGCCTGCGCGGTTGCCGGCATTTCCGTGACGCGACCCGGCACCGCGCCGTCGATGCCGACGCTGCAGGAGGTCGAGGCGCTGCTGGCGCAGGCGACCTGACAGCCTTGTGTAGGCGACCGTCTGGGTTCGATCCTTGTCCGGTGACGATCATTCACAGCCGAGATCAGGTGGCTGTGCGAGCGTCAAAATCTATCTGGCTAAATCACCACGAAATCGGCGTTGGTCAGCGCGAGGTTTGCGGCCAGCGTGGCGAAATGGGTTGAGCCGCCAGCGGCACTGCCGTTGCTGTCATAGTAGAGCCAGCCGGTGTCGGTCTCGTAGATGATGTGGTCGTTGCCGTCGGCGGCAAGGCCAGTTGTGTTCTTGACGAACTGGTCGGCGGTCAGCGTGCCGTTGCCGCCAAGCGCTGCAAAGATCGCATTGTCGACGTGGATGGTGTCTTCGACCACAGAGAAGTCGGTGATGTGGTCGACATTGGTCGACGCGTTGAGCGCCGTGGTGAAGACGAAACTGTCGTTGCCGGTGCTGCCGGAGAGCGTGTCATTGCCGAGGAGGCCGTTGATGACGTTGTTGCCGGAATTGCCGGTGATGATGTTGGCGGTCGAGTTGCCGGTGCCGTTGATCGAGGCCGCGCTGCGCAGTGCCAGGTTCTCGAGCTCCTGTCCCGACAGGTTGAACGAGACGAAGGCCTGAACATTGTCGGTGCCCTCGCCGTTGAGCTCGACGACATGGTCTCCGGCATTGTCGACATAGTAGGTGTCGTTGCCGATGCCGCCCTGCATGGTGTCGGCACCCGCCTTGCCATCCAGTGTGTCGTTGCCGCCCAGGCCGGTGAGCGTGTTGACGCCCGAATTGCCGTTCATCGCGTTGGCCAGGCTGTTGCCGGTGGCGTTGATCGAAGTCGCGCCGAGCAGCGCGACGTTCTCGATATTGCCCGTGAAGTGGTTGCCATCACTGAGGTTGATCGAGATGTGGCCGTTGACGGTATCGGTGCCGTTGGCGCCGGCGGTGCTTTCACTGACGATATCGCCGGCATTGTCGACGAAGTAGGTGTCGTCGCCCTGCGCTCCGCTCATCGTGTCGGCGCCGCCTTTGCCGTCGATGATGTTGTCGCCGGAATTGCCGGTGATGATGTTGGCCAGGCTGTTGCCGGTGGCGTCGATCGAGGCTGCACTGCGCAGTGCGACGTTCTCGATGTTGCCCGTGAAGTGATTGCCATCGCCGAGGTTGATCGAGATATAGCCATTGACGGTGTCGGTGCCGTTGGCGCCGACAGTGCTCTCACTGACGATATCGCCCGCATTGTCGACGTAGTAGCTGTCGCTGCCCTGTGCGCCCGTCATGGTATCGGCACCGATGCCGCCATCCAGAATATTGGCAACATCGTTGCCATAGAGCTGGTCCGCATGGCTCGATCCGGTCAGGTTTTCGATGAGGGTATAGCTGTCGCCGTTGGCGTCGCCGGTATTGACCTTGTGATTTGAGAGGTTCGCAATGACGCCTGCGGCAGCGCTTGCATAAGAGGCCGTATCCGAACCGTCGCCACCATTCAGATTGTCCTCGCCGCCTCCGCCGATCAAAACGTCGTTGCCGAGGTCGCCACCAATGGTATCGGCGTGGGACGACCCGGTAATCGTATTGGCAAGGCCATTGCCAACGATGGCGATTTGGTCAGTGGAATCTGCCCAGTTGGTGAAAGTTGCGGTAGAAAGGCTGAAATTCAAAACTGTCGCATCGAGGTCTATGTGAAGACCATCGGTTAAGCTCGACCCTATATATGTGCCTCCCAGCCCGGCTGACTGATCGACCAGATGCAACATCTTTCCGCCGAGGTTGACGGTGCCGCCATTCGCCAATGCCTGTACCGAGGCGCCGTTTCCCGACAGCCCGCCGAGATCGAAAGTGGCCCCTGCGGAAATCGCCAGTCCGGATGAATCGGCAATCGATCCCGACCCGGACAGCGCCAATGTTCCCGCCGTTATTGTGGTCTGGCCCGTATAGGTGTTCAGGCCTGACAGAACCTGGGTTCCCGCGCCGCTTTTTGTCAGGTTGAGCTCGCCAAATACCGCCGAGCCGTTCGAGATCACGCCCGCAAACTCCTTGACGCCGCCAAGGGTTATACTGGTCGTCAAAGTGGCCGCTGTAACCGTATCGGCCCGGACTTCACCGCTGCCGGTCAGTCCGGCGATGGTTTGGTCGAAAGTGCCGATATTGAGCGTCGCGCCAGCTTTTACGTCGACGACACTGGTGGCGCTGAAGGCATGGTCGGCTCCCGCCCGCAATGTTCCGATCGCGACAGTGGTCGTGCCGGAGTAAGTATTGGCGCCTGACAATGTCAGGGTCCCGGTGCCGATCTTGTTTAACCCTGTATGGCTCAAGCTATTCGCGAAAACGCCCGAGAAGATGGAGCTGCCGGCCTCGTAGACGTTCACGACAACATCGGAAAGGCCGTTGTTGGTGATCAAGCCCGCCCCGGTTAGATGGTTCAGTTCCAGATCGAAGCCACTGGCGTCGAGAACCGCTCCGGCCGCGATATTGGTGTTAGCCAGCCCGTTGGTGAAGGACGCGAACGCCTTGCCCGCTCTCAGCGTGCCGCCGTCAATGGCAAGCGAGCCCGCATCATTGGCGGTGATGCTGCTTGAGCCAAAGTAAATCGTTCCCTTATCCGTCGCGCTGCCAAAATGCACGGTGGTCCCGGCGCCGCCGAGCGCCGCGAAGGTACCGGTCAACGAAAGTGACGTGCCCGTCTGTGCCCTGATTGATGTTGAAACGCCGGCGAGTTCGATCAGATCGTTGGCAAGCGTCGCGCCGCCTGTAGACCGGAACACGCTATCGCCGGCGAACGTGATGTCTCCCGTTCCGAAAGCAGCGGCGCCAAACGAAACTGTGCCTTGATTGATCTGCGTTCCGCCCGACCAGTTGTTGGTCGCATCAGACAGCTTCAGGGTGCCGACGCCGGATTTGGTTAGGAGCCCTGATCCGGTAATCTGCCCCTGGACGTCGAGGGTCGTGTTGCCTCCGGTCGTCGCGATCAAGGTTGCCGCATTGAGCTGCAGCGTCAGCGACGACGCCAGCACGCTTGCCTGTAGATTGGAGGTCGACGTTACGCTGATGATCGCACCGCCCGCCTTGTTCATGATGAGCGAGCCGTGTTCGAGACTGTAATTCTCGATGGCGGAACTCGCCAGATTCAAGGTGCCGACAGTGAACGGACCTTGAACCGCCAGGTCGATGTGATGCGTGAGGCTGGCACCTAGATTGCCGAAATCCGCTGTAGCACCGATTGCATCAGGCACGCCGCCGGTCCAATTTGAAGCGGTGAACCACGCGCCACCTGCAAGACCATTCCAAACCGACATGCTGACCCCCGTCAAAGCTGATTCTCAATTGAAGCAGACGTTTTCCTGAGTCCTTGCGCCTGGACGCAGTCTTGGAATCCGACGCTACTCAGGGCCAGGGCGCCTTGAATTGACGCTTTGGAACCTGCCTTGTGCCGCCCACTAGGCCTGGCGTGTCGCAATGTCGTCACCCGAAAGAATGAGGTCTCAGAAATCCTTCGGCTTGCGTTGAGCTTTTCAGGGCCATGCTGGTATAGGCAGGGCGTGCGGTATCCCTGACTGACAAAAAGGGAAGGCTCTGTTGGGCAGGGGCGAATGTACAGGCTGAGCAACGAGTTGCTTTCGTCGATCATCGGCGACATCTACGATAGCGCACTCAATTCGGAATTCTGGACCGTCGTCATGGTCCGGCTCACGGAGGCCGTGGACGCCGCCTATTCAACCATCGCGCTGGCTGATCCCGGCGATCAGTATGGCCGTTTCGCGGCCCAATCGCCCTGGGATGCGGAGCAAATGCGGGTTCTGCAGCAGGACTACGGCTTCGAGGACATTCCAGGTCTGAAGGCCGTGGTCGTCGGCGACATCGACACACCGTTATCGACATTGTCGAGCATGACTGAAGCCGAACTTCAGCAGTCACCTTTCTACCTGAACTGGGCCGGCCCGCAGGGCTTGCGCGAGGGCTGCATCACCAAATTCGTGCACACCTTGGATCGGATCGGCCTCGTGAGCTTCACGACACGCGCGAGCAGGGGTGCCGTCACTGCGGAGGAGCAGCGCTTTATGGCGCTGCTTTCTCCTCATTTGCGCCGCGCTTCGCTGATCGGCGACCTGCTCGATCAGGCGCGCGTGACCGCCAGTCTCTATCGCGCGACGCTCGACAATCTTGCAACCGCCGTCGTTCTTACCAGCGCGGATGGCGCGATCCTTTATGCGAACGGCCGTGCCGAGGCGATGCTCTCGACGCAGCAGCCCATCTTTTCCAGAAACGGCATCCTCCAGGCACAAAATCCGATAACGGGCCGCGCCCTGCTGGAAGCGATATCGGGAGCCGCTCATGCCGATGCCTCGCTTGGCGCGCGCGGCATCGGCTTGCCCTTATCCGCGGCCAGCCAGCCCCCAGCGGTTGCCTATGTGTTGCCTTTGACCGAGGGGACCGCGCGCGCGGCTTTCCGCCCCGCATGCGCCGCCGTCTTCATCTCGACAACAACCTCGGCCGCGCCGCCCTCAGAGGCGGTGCTGACGACACTGTTCGATCTCACGCCGGCGGAAGTGCGGGTTTTGCTGGCCGTCGGTGGCGGACTGACCACGCAGAAGAGTGCTCTGTCGCTCGGGGTCGGTGAGAACACGATCAAGACCCACCTTGGCCGCATCTATGCCAAGACCAACACGACGCGGCAGGCGGACCTCGTCAAGCTAGTCTCCGATATTGGTGTGCCGCTCAGTCCGGGTGCCGTCCCCTTGAACATCGCATGACGGTTGGCGATAACGCGCCCGCCGCTGCCTCGGGGGCGGGCGCCGCCTTCATCGATGCTCTGCCAGCCAAGGGGTAATGATCACCTTGGCGGCCGGATCGCCGATGCCGCCAACCAAGCTGAGTTCAAGACTTTGAGCCCCGTGATTTTTTCGAACGCAAGCTTGTGAAGATCCTGCGCAAGGGACTGGTGATGCGCCAGCTTGTGGACTGATACAAAGCCGCGATTTGCATTCGGCATGCTTGCAGCGCCTGTTCGATCTCGTCCTTCTCGTTTCTTGTATCCGAAGCGGCGCTCCGTAGCTCGGCGTTGCGTTGGTGAGCCAGATCGAGCTCGGTGCGCAGCCTCGAGATTTCCGGCTGCAACGCAGCTTCCTTGTCGAGCGCATCCGAAGCGGCCCTCTGTAGCGCGGCATTGCCTTGCTGAGCCAACTGCAGCTCATTGTGCAGCCGCGAGATTTCAGACCGCAGCGTCGCCTTCTCGGCCTCGGCGCTTGCCAGCATCGGGCGGGTCGTTTGGACGTCCTCCCAGGCAAGCCGCGCCACCAGATCGCCGACCGCACGGCGCGTCTTTTCGCTCCAGGCCGCGGGGTCGACGCGCATCAGGCGCGCATACTCATATTGTTCGTTGCTGCCGTTCGGTATCCAGACGCGCAAGGCTGAAGGCCACCAGCCTGCTCCATCCGCGATATCGAGAAACGTGGCCAGTTGCGTCGCCTGAGAGTAGCGCGAATTCTTCCATTTGGCGCTGAAATGCAGGACGGTCGGGGCGCGGCAATAGGTGAGGGGATTGCGCGGGTTCTCGCGCATGATTCGCCGCCACAATTGCCAATCCCCGGCCGATGCGACGTTTTCCGGCCAGACATCGCGCGACGGCAGGCAATCAGCCCGATACAGGAAGCAGCTGGCGGGTATCGTGTTGCCGACCTCGGTGAACACCCTGAACTCGTCGGCCAGCTCCAGATTGGTCAGGAAGGGTGCTGCAATGCCATCGGTGGAAACCCACAGCGCCTGACTGTACGCAATAGCAGCCCCACCTTTGAGGCCATCCGCGAGGATCTCAAGATGATCCGGAAACAGCAGGTCGTCGTCGGCCGCAAAGCCAATCAGGTCGCCGCGGGCCTCGCGCAGCGCGATATTGCGGTTCGCGTAGCCATAGCTCGGCGCCTTGGGCAAATCGAAGAAGCGGATACGGGCGTCCTGAAAAGCTTCGACCACCTCGGCCGTGCCGGGCGCGCAGCCGTCGCCGACGACCAGGAGTTCAAAGTCCTCGACGGTCTGATCCAGCACCGACTGGATGGCCAGACCGATGACGTCGACGCGCGAATGCGTCGGCATCAGGATGGAAAAGCGGGGCTTGCTCACCATCCCTTCGCGCTGCCGAAATCATAGGGAATGAGATCGGTGTCGATGGGCAGTCGGTACTTGTCGGGATTTGAGTGGTCGTACTGTATCGTTGGGAAATTGATGACCAGCACTTCGGACGTTCCGATGTTTCGGTCGGCATGCCAGACAAACTTCGGAATATTGACCAGGCGTGGACGGCTGCCGGAGAGGTAAACCTTCGAAATCTTGCCATATGTGCTGGATTCGGGGCGAGGGTCATAAAGGACCAGTTCCAACTCGCCGCTGATCACAAAATAGCGGTCTTCATGCAGCTTGTGCAGGCCCCAGCCCTTCACCACTCCGGGGCGAATTGTGAAGATGTAGGAGAAGACCAGCGGGTCGGCGTGCCAGCCCCAGCGCGGGTCGTAGACCTCCGTGACGCTGCCGCGGTCATCATTGTGCCGGATGCTGTCGAAAAACGTCATGCCGTCTACCAGGGGCGCAATGCTGTGCCGCTGCTCGTCGAGGGTCCGTTGATCCCGCTGAGCCGCGGCCAGTGTGGATTCGAGAATAGTTGGGCGGATCCCGGAATGATCGCTCATGAACAAAGCCCCCGTTATTTTGATCGAGTCGGATCGGACTAACTCCCACAATTTTCGCTGGATGTCCTGACCGGACCACCAGCTTCGCATCGCGACGACGACTTTTTTCGGGCGCAGTGCGAAGTTCTGGGCGCGTGGAGCGGCCAGACTTGCCGTTGCAAGCGTGTCAGTTGATCGGAATCTGGATCGGGTGGGCCGATGTCCTGAAGGCAATGGCCGGCAAGTCGAGATGGTCCGCCGAGTGGACGAGGCACGACGCGTAGGGCGGAAAGCGCTTCGCAGAAACCTCTCGATCTAGAGTTAATGCCCATCACGGATTTGTTACGTGCATACTTGCTAATAAAGGATCACATAATAAAGGATCGCAAGATTGGAGCTATACTTTACCGCTCAGAAATTCGCCGAAGCTTGGTGGGGGTCCACGACTCAAAAATCGTCATGTCGCCGCGAAAAATGACCATTTGGGATGGGGGGCAGTATGGGCAATGTCTTCTTTGCCGCGCAGGGTGACAGCGGTTGGGGCCTCTATGAATCCGATGGCACTACCTCGGGTACGAAACTAGTACACCTCTACTTAAACCCGTTCGATAGCCAAGCAAGCGGTATACAGCAGTTGTTCGCAATCGACGGGGGCGCCTTCGTCACAGATACCAATAACATTCCGATTACAGATTTCTATTCCGAGACTGCGCAACTTTCTGCATCCTTTCAGTTGGGGGGGCAGGAAAAATTCTCCGATGGTACGCGACTGTATAGCCATGTCTACAACGGGCAGGACCCAGGCGGAAATCCAAATTACATATACGCAAGTGATGGGACAGTCGCCGGCACCAAGTCATTGCTTAATTTACCTGGAACGACGGCAAACCTTTTTGAATTTTTTACGTTTAATCAAAGTACATACGTTCAATACGACGACGTGGCCCTCAACGAGACTTTTGTCTATAGACTGAATGCGAATGACAGCACGCTTGCGTTCAGCTTTTCGAGCACCGGCCCCAATAATTCCCATGGGGTAGCATCATCCTTCTTCCAACTCGGCAGTAAGGTGATCTTCACCAACCAGACGGGAGCAAATGGCGAAGAGCCATGGATTTCCGACGGCACCTCGCAAGGAACGCATCTCCTCCTGGACGTCCGTCCGGGAGCGATCGGATCGATGGTCACCGCCGGTCCCAACCTTTCCCACGCTTTCGTGGCCCTGGGTAACAAGGCGTTCTTCGTCGCAAACGACGGCACGCATGGAAGTGAGCTTTGGGTCACCGACGGAACCGGTCCAGGGACACATCTTCTGGTGGACACGGCTCCACTAGGAAATGACGGTGTCGTTGCAATCGAGGATCGCTCCGCGGTGGTCAACGGCAAATTCTATTTCCTGCAGGTCAAGCCCGGCGCGTTTCTCGGCCTCACCGGTTATGATTTCTGGCGCACGGACGGGACCAGTGCTGGAACGCAGGCGGTCAGTATGACCTATATGGGGCATGCTATCCACGCTATACCGTCTGACATCGGCACACTTGGCAACAAGATCTTCTTTGAGGGCTTTCAGGACAGCAACCAAGGAATGTCGGCGCTCTATACTTATGATACCCAGACCGGTGTTACGCAACTTGTGAAGGATATCGATACGGTAAGCGATGTTGCCCTAAATGGTTCGCAATATGACAACATTTCAGGCTACACGCAGCTTGGAAACAGGCTGATCTTTCATGCCACCGATTTTGTGGGTGGCGATGTCAACACGAACAACCGCGTTGTCAACGATGAACTCTGGATTACCGACGGAACGACTGCCGGCACCCACAAAATCAGCGAAATCCAAACCGGTGAGCAGGGGTCGTCTCCCATTTTCCTCACCGTCGTAGGGGATGCTCGCACGTCCGGCTTGGACGATGTCGTTCATTTGTCTGGCAACGAGCATTATATCGACGGTGGCGCGGGATCCGACACGCTCTATGGCACGCCGCTGGCTGACACGCTGGTCGGGGGTACAGGCAGCGATCACCTTTACGGAGGGGCCGGCGACGACACTTACTTCATTGACAACGTCGGCGATCAGGTGATCGAGGCCAACGGCCAGGGCGTCGACAATGTTCAGGCCTATGTGAGTTTCAATCTCTCCGGCCAGGAGTTGGAGAACCTGGCGCTGCGCAGTGCCGCGTCCATCAATGGCACCGGCAATTCCACCGCGAACATCATCACTGGCAACAGCGGCAACAACATCATCGATGGCCTTCTTGGCGCCGACACGATGAGCGGAGCTCAAGGCAACGACACCTATTTTGTCGACAATGCCGGCGATCATGTCATCGAGCTCAATGGCCAGGGTACCGATACGGTCAACAGCTCCATCTCCTTCAATCTCTCCGGCCAGGAGCTGGAAAATCTGACGCTGACTGGATCGGCGAATATCAACGGCACTGGCAACCAGATTGACAACATTCTCAACGGCAACGCTGGCGTCAACACGCTGATCGGGCTTGGCGGCAACGATACGCTGGACGGCAAGGCCGGCGCCGACGCCATGCAGGGCGGCATCGGCAACGACACATACTTCGTCGACAATGCTGGCGATGTCGTCAGTGAAAGCACCGCCGGCGCCGACGGCAACGATATCGTCAACAGCTATATCTCGATCAGCCTTAGCGATGGCAACCACTTCACGGGCAATATCGAGAATGTCGCATTGCGCAGTGCAGCCTCGATCAACGCCACCGGCAACAGCCTGGCCAATGCGCTGAACGGCAATTCGGGCGTCAACACGCTCATCGGCCTTGGCGGCAATGACACGCTGGACGGCAAGGAAGGCGCCGACACCATGCAGGGCGGCATCGGCAACGACACCTACTTCGTCGACAACGTCGGCGATATCGTCAGTGAAAGCACCGCCGGCGCCAACGGCACCGATATCGTCAATGGCTATATCTCGATCAATCTCAGTGACGGCAACCACTTCACGGGCAACATCGAGAACGTGGCACTCCGGAGTGCGGCCTCGATCAATGCCACCGGCAATTCGATCGCCAACATCATCACCGGCAATTCGGGTGCCAACGTCATCAATGGCCTCGGCGGCAACGACACGTTATCCGGCAGCACGGGGCATGATAGCTTCGTCTTCACCACGGCGCTCAACGCCTCGACCAATGTCGATACCATCACTGACTTCTCGGTGGTTGACGACACCATACAGGTCGACAACGCCATCTTCGCAGCGCTTGGCGCCAATGGAACACTCAGCGCCGACCAGTTTGTCGCCAACGCGTCGGGCGCCGCCACCACTGCGAAGGAGCACATCATCTACGAAACGGACACGGGCTGGCTTTACTACGACAGCAACGGCGGTGCCGCTGGCGGCTCAACCCATTTCGCTACGCTGGCCGCCAACCTAGCGGTGACCAACGCCGATTTCGTCGTCGTGTGAATAAAGCCCGCCGCCGGGGGAATTGGTGCGGGCTTCCCGGTGGGATGGGCTGAAGGCAGCTTCAAACCCATGTGAAGGTGGGTGCGGACTTCACTCGGTGTTCCGGCGCCGTCGAGGCCAACGCAGGCGGCGCTTCGGCCGGAGCGATTTCCGCCAAGATGGGCAATTCGAATCGACGAGAACAGGGCGCTGCAGAAGGCCTATCTGGCCAGCGTTCGTTCCGCCGATGCCATCCGCCGCAAGGGCAGAAAGCTGTTCGGCCAGGAGCGGAATGAATGCAAAAAGTTCAAACTCTCCGGAAAATGAGAGTTGAAACTTTTCAAGGGGCGGTAGCTAACCCCTTGAAATAAATGGCGCGAGTGACGGGGCTCGAACCCGCGACCTCCGGCGTGACAGGCCGGCACTCTAACCAACTGAGCTACACCCGCGCATTGACGAGCACGTGTCAGCCGTGTTCGTCGTTGGGGCGCTGGATAAGGGGTTCGCCACCGGGTGTCAAGCGTGGCAAGACAGCATAACAGCAAACAGGAGAAGGTTTTTTGACAGCCGGCGTTTTGTTGGCAAAACCGGTCTCCAACCAGGGCGTCCCCAGCTCATTTGACCTTGCGAAGCCGACCTCGACAGCTTAAAGGTCCCGCCCGGAGCGGGCGATTAGCTCAGTTGGTAGAGCGCTTCGTTTACACCGAAGATGTCGGCGGTTCGAGCCCGTCATCGCCCACCACCAACCTTTTGATTTTCTTATACTTTTTCATAGATCTACCCTGTTTTACGAAGTGGTCTGTCGGTTCACTGAACCTGGAGCTCTAGCGAAGCGGTCAATTTCCGCAGGTATTCCGGGCTGTAGCGGGCATAAACCCGATATGTCATTGCGGTGTTTGAGTGACCCAGAAACTGGGCAACAGCCTCCATTGGGTGGCCATCTTCGACGAGCCAGACGGCAGCCGAATGCCTCAGCATGTGGGGCGAAGCATCGGGCCTTCCGATCTTGGTTCCGGCCGTCTTGATGCCCTTCTTGATCGACAGGATCTTGTCGCCGGCCCACTCCAGAACGTAGGGAGTCAAAGCGCCTTCCTGAGCCTCTTGCAGGGCCGCGAGCAAGCCATCATTGATCGGCACGGTGGCGCGTCCCTTGCGGTGCGCCTTGTCGAATGGATTGCGCAGCTGGATCATGCGCCGGTCGAAGTCGACACGATCCCAGGTCAGCTGCAGGGCAGCGCCCACTCTGGCTCCGGTGGCGATCATCAGCTGGATGGCCAGCTTGATGTGCGCCGAGTTTGCGGCGGCCAGGAGCTGGGTGACCTCCGGCCGGGTGAGATATCCCTCCTTTGGATCGGGCTTGGCGGGACGCTCGATGTCGGGCGCAAACGGGATTAGCCGCTGCTTACGCGCCCAGACCAGGACCGAGCGAAGGTGGCCCAGCTCCGTATGGATCGAGCCATCCTTCTTGTTGTCCTTGCGCCGTGCCGCGGTATAGGCGCGGCAGTCGGCGAGCGTCACCGCTTCGCCTTCCTTGTCGGCAAAGAACGGAGCCAGGGCCTTCCAGGTGTAGCTCATCGTCGTGACGACTGATCGGCCTGCCTTGTCTATGCAGTAGGCCGTCCAGAGATCCTTGACAGCGGAGCCTTTCGGACGTGTCAGTTCCGCATATCGAGCCGGGGCGCGGCGGGCCGCCTCCTTCCGATCGTCGGTTCCAAGTCGATAACGTCGGCGTATGTCGCCTTCGTACCAGGAGATGCAAAGCTCTCCTCTGAGCTTGGTGATTGTCCATTCGGGTTCGTTTGACATTCGAAGTTCTCCACGTCCTCCCCTCTGATGCGCAGAAGCTTCCCGGCCAATCTAAATGCCGGAAGCTCGCCGGATGCAATCATGTTGCGCACATGGCGCTCGGAGCATGCCCACCTGTCTGCTAGCATCGCGGGCGTGTAGACCTTGCATTGGTTCATGGTGCCGTCCCCACGATGCCGACGTTTTTAGACATTTCGCCACGCCCCATATTATAAGGTTGCGCACAACAACCGATAGTCAGCCGATTAGCAGCCTGACCGACAATAGTTCTATTAGAAAGGGATATACGTTTGTCGACTTAGGCAAGCCAAAATTATTTTGGAATGGTTTCGAAATCAAGGGTCTAACGTTCCTGCAGCCCCACATTATATTGTGGGTGCGCCGACAAAATCCGACGCAACGCCTCAATAGCCCACCCCACCGACTCAAAGAGGATAGGCTTTTAGGAGCCGTTATGTTTATTGAAACCACTGTTGACTGAATGGCAGCCATCTCACGGAGCAAGCCCGAAGACATTCGCCACGCGCTCCAGGGGTGGGCGCCTTTCAGGCCAGTGAAGTGCTCGATCAGGTGATCCAGAGTGAGGATCACCTTGCTCGCTTCTGCGGCCTTTTCCTTGAGCAGGGCGTACTCCCGGGAGAAAGCCTCGGTGTGAGGCTTCTCCTTCATGCGGGGACCACCACGCCAAGCGTAGTAGTAGGTCTCCCTGGATCCGTCAGCCAACTGACACCTAACTCTGTGGATCCCTCTTATCTTGACCAGCACGAGTCCGATCTCCTCCAAGCGCGAGTAGAGCTGTTTGAAACTCCCAGAGCCAAGTCGCCCCTTGCCTCGGATCTGAATCTGATCCTGCTAGCTCAGTTGGAACTCCTTGGTGGTGAAAACGGTATACTTGAAATATTTGGCGAGCAAGCGCTTGTTCTGGCGAAACCCCACAATATATTGTGGGATATGACGCGAGCTATTTTTCATATTATTAAGAGATAATGGTCAGAAAATAACAGAATATATTATCTATATATTGTGTCTCTGTGGTTGACGCTGAGGATCGTTCGGCTCCAACGTCTGTACTTGTCATCTGGCTGGGGGGGTCTTTCCCGTCGTCAATCACGTCGTCTGCTTCCTCGCCGGTTGCAATACGCATGACGCGGACGGCATTGCCGATTACGTCGGCGGGCGTTTTTAAGCTTTAGGTCCTGTCGGCATTGCGCTGCCTTTCAACTTCTTGGTGGAATTCGCGGAGATGTATCTGAAATTCCAAAGCGGCCGTCTTTTTTCTCTCTGCGCTAAGCAGTTGATCGACGTAAAGCCCAACTGCCCATCCGACATAGACAGGTACAGCAAAAGCCAAGCTACCATTTTTGGCATTGAGCGCCGTCCAGAAGGCACCCGCGCTGAAGCCTGGCGCCATTACACCTGCATAAAAAGGTGGGTAAAAATTCGACCGACTTTTGGCCACCATCGACCTCCATGCTTTGCGCTAAGCGAGACACCCTGTCCTCGATGTCGCGTCCCCTCATCGTCGGTCGGATGGCTAGGGGTGGCTTTTTGCAGCCGCTCACCTGGACGCTGCCTTTTCGCCGTCAGCCCCAAGGCTGTTGGGCGGCAATGCGCTCACTGCCGACTGTCTGGGCAAGAAAATGAGCCCCCGGGTTGGGCCGAAAGCGGCACAACCGATTCCGGGACGATTGGGCCAGAATCCGCCCTTTGTGTTCCAGCGTAGTACCGGCGCTTTGCGCCGAGCGGATGCTAGAATTCCGGCTAGGTTGAGGTGAGGCCTGGAACCCATTGACAGTCTCCGCCGGCAGTCGCGCATGACCGGCCTGACGACGACTCGCCGTCAGCTTCGGAACAACCTGTGGAACCTAGCAGTTGCGCACAGGACGATTTTCGAAGCTTTGGTCAATAGGTCCTGAACTGCCCTCCTGCAGTAGAAGCACAAGTCCATCATTCGGGTGAGAGGTCAAGGTTTCGCATTTGCGTGGGCCATCTATCGCCCTGATCAGTGAATTGGTAGGATATTTCTTTCGTCGAAGGCTGATGCTTGTTGATTGGCAAATACAGGCGTTGGGTTCGACGCTGACGAGGGAGCGCAGCGCTCCATTTGACCCACTGTCGAAGGGCAGGGCATATTCACTGCAAGCCAGGTGATCGGGATTCTACGGCGGTATCATTCATTGTTAAAAACTTGGGGCGATAGCGGCCGCCCCCTGATATAGGGACATCCCCATGGCCAATTTATTAACCAACTCGCTCGCTAGAGCTTTGACTTATTTGCTGCCGCCCCTTGCCATGCTTGGCTTGGTCGAACTGGCCGGTATCTCGGTTTCGCATGCAGGCGGCAGTACGCCGACAGGCGTCTGCAACGTCGTAATCAACGGATACAAGAACACAATTTATGGTTACGTCTGTTTAGATAACGGAACAGCAAAGCAAGCTATTTTTGATCCACCGACCTTGTGGATCGGCGATGACCTGGCAAAGGCCCGCAAGGCATTAGGCTCTCGAAACCCCCTCGAGTTGCGATCCAACGGCGGCACAACCCTGTCTTCACCGGGCGCTCTCTTTGGCGTCCAGGGCGATGCCGACTACTCGTTTGGCTCCGACGACAAATTGAAATGGATGTCCGTTCAGGCGCAGTGCAGCGAGGAGAAGTATGACTTCGCAACCCGACCCCCAGGACTTGATCCGGCTTACGAGAAATGGGCGAGGAGCGAAGACGCCTTGAGCTTCGATATGGGCGAACAAGAAATCTCTTGCGACAAAATATTGACGGCCCTCGAGACCTTGAAAAAGCTCTTTGGCAAGCCGTCAATGGACCGATCAAAGGATCACGACGAAATCGTTACCATGCCCCCCGACAACTGGTTTTGCGACGAACTCTATGGCGGATCCGGAACACACCCAAAATGCGGTGATATCGGAAAGCTGCGGACCACCTGGGACTACGAATTCATTGGCGCTGACAGGACGACGGGGATTGGCATCGAGATTCGGCAGGTCGAGTATCATGGCGAAATTCAGTTCGCTGCCTCGTATTTCCCGCAGGCCCATCGTCAAGAGATTTTCGTCGTACTCTCCATTTGGGGCGACAGCGGTCGACCAGTAATCGAGGGGCATCCCTATGGCGGGATCCGTTTTTCCCTTCAGAGGTAGTCTGTTAACTCTGGGAGGCTGCGGCCCTAGGCGGTGATAGGTCGGTGAGGTCACCGAAGTCCCGCTGGACGCTTCGGGTCAAGCCCGGACACAATGTTGTCTAAACCGAAACTCCGCCCTGCTAACTCGCCCCCAACAGCCGCAGTATCGCTGTACACATATGCAAGTCATGCAAAAATGGGTCGTCTCATGTGACTTGTAACGCCATTGACGGCCTTTCAGCACGTCCCGAGCACTCTCTTTGTTCCATATTTTGATGCCCTCTGAAAGGGTCAGCGCATCTTCAATGTCGACGCCGAGATACCAGGCCGTGTTTCGATCTTGGTTTGGCCCGAGTAGGATCTGGCCTGCTCGGAGGTTGCCTCTTGCCTCAATCGTTTTGCTCACATGAGCACAACGCAGTGCGCCTGCCCGGCCAATGATTGGGTTAGGCAATCAGTCTCCGCCCTAAGGAATTTCAACGGTTTGCAGTGCCTTGATCTTTGTCGGAACGACAGTACAGAAATTGCAACTGGGTGTTCAGCTTCGGACAGGTGTATACGCCGACTGAAGGGGCCGGCGAAGTGTGCCTGCCCTCTTTCAAAATAACTGGTGCTATGACAAGCTGCTCACCGCCGCAGTTTCGTAAAACGGTCGCCGTTGTGTGAGCCTTGTGTCGCCGCTGGAGTCCGGCCATGTCCTACCAGAGAGATCGACCAACAAGACGTCAAAGCGCAAAACACCTGGTGCAAAAACACAACCGTTTTTTCGGGGGGGTAACGCCGTGCAAAGAACGCAGCATTCCCCAGCTAAACCCACGTTCAACCGAATCTTTCAAACTGATGGGTCATTCGTCTTCGGCCCCGAGTTCGAGGGGCACGTACTTCGGATCATTGCCGTTGGTGGTGGCGGCGGTGGCTCAAGTGGCATGTTGGTTGGCTCAACCGGCCGGGTCGGCGCTGGAGGAGGTTCAGGGGCAATAGTATTTTCTGAGGCGGAGATCTCGGGCGACCGCACCGTAGCTTGGACTGTCGGCAAGGGGGGGCAGGCTGGGCCAGACTTGTGGGGCGAGTTCAACGGAGCGCCGGGCACCGCTACTGTCGTCTATCCCTCTTTTGACCAGCAATTGACTGCAGAGGGAGGGTTGGGTGGGATATACGTTGCGACAGGTTTAACGCCAGTAAAGACCGAAGTGTCCGATTGGCCGGCCCCATCTATGGGCGGCAATGGTGGGATGCCTCGGGGTGTATCCGGTTCGGACGGTCAGTTGGATGTTAGATTCGTCATTCCACTGGAGGTAAAGGGCGGGCCTGGCGGGCGCCTCCAAGTCGACGCCGGCGCGGGTGGAGACGGTGCGAGCATTAATTTTGTGACGCCTATTCCAGGTACCTATTTACACGGGCGGCCAGGCGTCAAGGTCGCCGGAAAGTTTTCGGGCGCGGCAGGTGAAGCTGGGATGGTTGAGCTGCAGGTTGGAATGGCCCTTCCAGAGTTTCTGAAGATCAAAGACAATATCGTTGTTAGCTTTGCGTCCACCGGCTTGCCCCCAAAAGAAAAGGTGCCCGCTGCTGGAAAGCAGGACCCTGCAAATGCATCGTCACTCGATTTTCTCCTGCAGGAGCTTCGGCGCCAAAGCGATGCGCTTAAGGGGGATTGTCCAAAAGGCACATTTGAGGTTCTTCATAAATACGATTTCTCTACAATGGACTATCCGACAAAAGCGGCGCTATTGTTTTCGACAGAAATGTCCCTAGCCGCGTTTCTGCGCGCGCTTATATCTAAAGCTGGCGTACCAACGAGTATATGGTCAGTATTGCTTGCTTCTTTGATTCCTTCCGTTGCGAACGCACCTGGAATCGACTATCCACTTGCGCCAAAGCTTAAAGATTTAACCGGCGTGGAAGTTGAAGAGATGGCTGCGGCTTATGACGCCGCAGCAAAATTCATAGAAGATAAAATGGGAAAATCTGATGGAAGCGGTAAAGTAGACTTCCCTCTGACCGAAGCTACCATTTCGACAATTAATAATATTAGGGCGTATTCTCTATCGTTTCGACAAGAGCTGGTTAACCGACACAATCGTCAAATAAGTGATCGTCAAGCGCCGATTGATTTTTTTGGCGGCAACGTCAGAAGCAAAGAGTCGCCTCCCGCTCGCACAAATGGTCTGGGCCCAGGGCCTGCAAAAGCACCGGGAACGTCACCGAACCTACCCTCTCGTGGTGCCGGAATGGGCGGCGGAGACGGCGGTTTAAGGCGCGATGAGCCAACAGTCGGCGGCAGAGACAGCGGCGTTCCCGGAGGGAAAGGGGGATCTGGTGATTCTGAGCCAGACACAGGGGGAGGAGCTCAGGGCAGTTCCGGGGACTCAAGTGCCGAGAATATGGGAGGGGCCGGCGATGGCTCTGGCGGCGGGGGTGACAGTAGCTCCGGCCCCCGGGTCGATCTCACTATCCACGTCTATATCCAGCCCAACTAGTCTAATGGTACGCCCACACTTCGTGCTTTTCATAGCGATCCTGAAATACTCGCAACTTCCGTAGGGGCGTCAACGTCATCGCGCTAGGGGCGGGCGGACCCACATAGGATTGACAGTGTCAATACGCCGAGCCCGCAGGCGATTGTTGGCGGATCAGCTCCCACATTTCGGGAGCGGTCTACTACTGCAAGCGAGAAATGCCTATTGCCCCGTCCGGCGCTTGCGGAATCTCAACAGAAATCCTTCGTAAATGGCCACTCAGACCTGGTGAATGCAGAGCTGAAGCAAGGTAAACCGTGACAATCTGTTAAGCGGCCGCGATAATCTCTGTCGCTTCAGCTACCGTTTCTTTCAGTGCAATCATATTTCGAGCCTCTACCCTATTGTTCCAGTGCGCCTGGTCGACTACGGCCACGGATTTTCCAGGGTACGACGGCTTACCATTTACAACCGGACTAACCTGCACCGCCGAAATACCGTCAGCGTTCAACGCCACTGAGGAGCCCGTTGGCAAATGGAGCATAGCAAGCCGAATGTGAGGCGCGAAAAGCGCGCATATTCCGTCGAATCTACCGCGGGCAAACACCCCATTTGTGGCGTAATCCACAAAAACAGTTCCCTTTGGCTCCTCTGCTAACAGAGCCGAACGGATCTTGATAACTTTTTTCGGGTCGATGGATGCTTGATTGCCGTTGTGATCGGTCAGGTCAATGAACACGCGTTCCTCCTTTTTTCACTTCTAGATTTGGCAACACGACCAAGTTGCAATGACCAACAATCATCCTACCAGTGTTAGGCCAAAGCGCGACGACTTTGTTTGCTACGCTGAGTTTATGAGTCTAGGCGAACGCGAGGTCGTTTTCGTGCGTGTCCTGTTCCATCAAGTCCTTCGTGTGAACGCTTCACGCGCTTGGCGTCATCTGATTATCCATCGGCCCCATTTGGTAAAGGCGCGGGAAGGTCCGCGTGCTCAGCGCGTGGGTCATTGTCGGCCAGCGGTCGCAGCCTGATTCGCATCTTTGGTCGCGGCGCGGCACCAAGCGGTGTTCTTGAAACTCCTTCGCCATACGGTCGCACCCGGTCGAATGTATTGATGCGGTCGGCTCTCGTGGTTTCCGCCATTGCTTGTGCGAGCTGTTCGAGTTCGTCGGTATATTTGCGATAGAAAGCGCGAGCCTCATCGAGAACCGGATAGCCCAGTTTCTCGCGAGCCTTCCCCGCGATCATTTGGTCCAGCAGTGATTCGCTGCGATCGACGGCTGCCTCGTCGGATTTTCGCCTCGATGTAGCGAAGCGTCTGGAAATGTCTTCAAATGCAGCCATAACATTGCGGTACCGAACCCATCGGTGGTTGGCGAAAACCTGGATATTTTTGTTGCCAGTTTCGGGATCATGTGTCGCTTCTGGATCGAAGCGCGCGGCGATCAGAAGACCCGCGGCGCGGCCTCTGAAATCCAGATCGTTCAAAACCTTAGCGTCCATATCAAGGTTCAGGCCACCTTCATCATCGCGCAATGCTATGTTAACGACGCGGTCGCGAACCCCCGGTGCTAGAAGCATTTCGTTGTCGCTCCAAAACCTTGCCGTGTTCAGAAGCGCGGTGAAAAATTCTACAAGGCCGAGACCTGACGCGGCATCGAATGCGGTAAATAGCGCCGGCGAAAACTGGTTTCCCCTCGCCATCGAAATGAACTCCCAGACCCTCTCGCGAGGTTTCGGATCGTCAGGTGGGGTTATATCGGGCCGGTTCTTCGCGGTGCGCCGCTCGTCGTGCGGGCGCTCGATCGCTTTTTCTTCCGCATGGCCGCTGACTTCGGCTTCCCGCGGTTCATCGGACGCGACAGTCGGCGCTCCCGTGCCGTAATCAATGAGATTCAGGCAAAATGTCGGCCGGGACGGAATCGGGGAATCGAAAAAGTGGATCGGGAAATTCGACGTCAACCCGCCGTCCGAGAACCAGACCGAGCGCATCGGAATCTTCCCGTCGGCTGTCCTGCCACTGGCAATGTCGGGCGTGAGAAGCGGAACGGCAGAAAGCAGCACGGGAAAACTCAACGACAATCTTGCAGCGAAGACGAGCGGCAAGTTCTGTGGCTGGGGAAGTCTTATCCATCCGTCCCGACGCTCGCAGCGATCCTCGTATTCGCCTGCCTTATCCACCATCCACGTAACGATTTCAGCCGGGAAGTATCGGCGCAGGGTCGCAATGTCCGCGTAAATTGGTGACAGTGATTCCAGAAATGGAAGTTGGACGGTGCGATTGCGACTGATGTCACTGGCGATCATTGCAAGATCGATGGAGCGGGGTGCCGTCGGGCCGGTATCGCCTGACTTTGCGCCGTCCGTTTCTGGCGCGCTCCATAATTCGCCGAACGTCAACGGCGGCTCATGGATAGATCGCCCTGCGGCTGCCTGCACTACTCGATGCATCCATGGCGAAAGGCCTTCGAACGATGCGACGGCCCGATTGGCTAGGAAAGAAGGTGTCGATTTCCCTGTGCAGATCCCATAACCGTTGGCCCGCCACAGCGGCAGCCATCGGCGGATCAACACGGTGATGAGCATCACAAGCCACGTCACCAACACGAGACACAAGGCAGCGAACAGGCTGATCACAGCAAGAATGAAACGGCCGCTAAGGAACTGATCCACAACTAGCACGCCGCCTATCAGCGACGTGACAGCCATCACAACCGCGAGCGGCCAAGCGGAAAGGGATGCGAAGAGTATGCCTATGAACTTTCCGCTGAAGTTCTTAGCGCTCATGAGCGGCGCGACGAGGGCAAGCAAAGGCTTTGTTGACTTCTCGGGGGTAAACAAATGAAAAAGGCGCGAGTGCCCGTCAGGTGCGACATCGCCGAGGCTTTTGGGCATCGTGGCGATATCTTCGAAAGATTTCGGATTGCGCCCCGTGCGGCGTCCATATTCTGCCGCAGCTGTGACTGCCGCGGCGATTGCGCCAACAGAAGTACCCCCAATCGAATGAAACGAGTATCGGCGCGCGATCATCGCCACCGCGCCTGGATAGATCACGCCGCTTGTTACGCCGCCAGCCATGACAATATCACATGGTAGCAAGCGATCAGCGGCAAGCTTCTGGTCCTTTTGTCTGACTTGGTCCTCCACCTTAGCCCTCATTACCCGAACCAAACGCAATTTCACATGTCGACGCGATAGCGAGGACGGATGATAGTATCGGCGTCCTAGGTCACTTCCTATCGATTTATCTAGGTTCAGTTCGATTCAGATAATCAAAGCGCGCCAGTCAAAGTCGACCTCCACCCGTGTCGGCTTTTGACCTGACCACGAGCATTGTGTTCTCGGATATCTGCTTCTCGGCGGAGGCAAAGGAATGCCTCTATGGCCGACACGCGGCGGAAAACCTCAGGAGGCAAGCGTTCCGCCATTTATCCAGCGCACGAACTCTAGAACCGTTGCCACCGATGACTGCTCTTATACCAATCCGGACTTCTACCGGGCCGGGCCGATGGCCAACAACGGGCGGCTGCCAAGCCGGCTTGCCGACCCGTCTCGGCAACAACTCGGACGAGTCGGGAAGGACTTAGGCGCGAGCACCAAGAAAATAAAAAGCTCTATTATCTCTTGCCCGCTGCGGTGATCGCAGGACTGACTTTCTCCACAAAGCCCGTTAGATCTCGGGCGGCATGGTGAACAGAAAATCAGTGTCGCCTAAACTCGCCAAACACACCTTCGCTGACGGACAACAGACACGTGATGATCACCAACAGGCAGGAGATATAAAGTGTCATAAGCAGAAGATAGGACGAGATGACAGCGGCCCACGGCCAAAGCAGAGGAATGGCTTCGTCACAGCCATAGAATTTTATCATGTCAGTGGCGTTGGTGAATCCTCGATCGTTGGCTTTCTTAAGACTCCCGGGATTTGTCCACAGTCCGACTACGACCCTGTTTCCCGACAACTCGGGACTTGCGTCATAGATGGCTGCTGTAAGGCCTTGACGGGAAGCAAGGTATATAGGCGCCAGCACGATCGACGCCACGAATGTGGCAAGCGCCAACAACAACCATGTTCTCTGTCTGGCGAGCGTCCGGCGTTGCCGGGTTGCCGCGAGAATGACAAGTGTCAGCGCTAATACAATGAAGGACGCGATTTGCGAATTTGTAGTCTCGCTGCCGAGCCCGTTACAGGCTGAGTCAGGCAGAGGCGGAGCAACAGCAAGCAGCACCGAACCGAACAACGCAAGCAGCGACCCTACCAGTTGGCCCGCTCTTAGAATCATGTGAGAATCCATGGGGCGCATCCGGATCACTGCTGGCATCGATTGGGGGAGTTTTGGGCTCTCTTGCCGAGATATATCAGGTTGAGCGGCGGTGCCTGTTCGCCGAAATGGCTGGGAGGTTCCAGCATGGCGATCTCGGTGACCACAGTTCCAACCGGCTCCTCTGCCCAGATACAATACATGCCGTACATCGCCGAAAACCTGACGGGTGAAGACAAGCCAGCACGGCGGAACTGATTTGGATTGGTAAGATAGGGCTTGGAATAGAAAATCGTGATTCCTGATTGAGGCTTGGTCATCTTGAGGTCGCCCCATAACCGGACTTCTAGATCCATCTCCATCCGGGTGCCTCCGGCCGGCCGCGTCGTGCTGCCGAGTGTCTCGCTGAGGAACCTCGACTGATACTGCCCGTCGGCGAGAATGTCCTCCGCTGTGGCAAGAGCGGTATCCTGCAATTTCTCGCCTCGTGAAAAGCGCAACATCATCTCGTTCAGCGTTTTGAATTGTTCTTTGAGGTCCTCCAGTGACTGTATAGAAAAAGGGCGCTCCCTTGCATCGAGCGCGTTTGCCCAAGCCTCGGAAAGAGGTCTCATCGCCCCGATTCTTTGCGCGAGCTGAGGGTTGGAGTTAGTCAGCGCCCCCAGTTCCTGTGATGCCTTTTCGAAAGTCGCCACCTCGTTTCGTAGATTGTCCTTGAGTTTGCGGTCCAGAACGATAACCAACTTATCGCCGCTTTCGATCCGACCCCTTATCTCCGAGGAGCTTATTTCCGCATTTGGGACAAGGACAATTGGCCTTTGCGTCAGACCAATAAGATCTGGGCTGTTGTTGACCCGAAAAAGAAATTCGACGAGATCGCCGTCGAGTCTGAAGTTGCGGCGGTCCATGATTTCGCGGATTTGGGACAGGAGCTCTGCGGGTTCTTGTTTGACCAAAGCCACGCTAGCCAGATTTACCTTTGCGTCGATTGCCGAGACCTGCCTGACTTCTGCGTTGTCTTTGCTCACAGCCAGCAATTCGAAAGACAGCCCCTCTGGATAAGCGTCAGTTTCAACTGTGTGGAGCACGCCGGTTTCCTGTGCTTTGGCGCCACTGATCGGCATACCGCCTAGCCAAACCAAACTGCATAAGATCCATGCAAGAGAATTGAAATGTCCGCCTCTACATCTACTTGTCATCGTACCGTCCACCGCCAGATGAATTGTCTGTCGAAATGGTTCATTCGTCAGGTTGTCTCAGAGTTATCTCGCGCGCACGGTCATCTATGGACTTGCTAAGCCTATGAAATCGCACGCGTTCGACCTCATCGACCCCCGCGGTGCCTGCTGTAGGAGCAATTAACTCGACATAATCCAGCAGGTCCTTAAGGGTAGCATGCGAGGGGTAGGTCCACAGCCCCTTGGCCGCCAGCGCATCGTCGAAGATCAGTTGCGACAGATAGGTCTTGCCGAGCGCGCTTGCCTGTTTGGTTGGTTCGGACGATGACAGCACGATCATCTGCTTGTCATAAATCAACTGCCCAAGCCGCGCACCGTTGAACGGACCGGGCTTTCTCCCTTCCGCAACAACAGCAGATGCCGACGAACAGGTATCGACGACAAGGACGAGATGCCTGGCGTCGATCGCTGCAAATGACGTGGCGAGTTCGGCGTCAGTTATACCGCAACTGCAAAGCTTGCCGCCCCCGATGTCGAAATCAGGTTTGGTGTCCTGGGGCATGATCTCGAAAACGTTCTCATGGGTGACGCCGTGGGCGGCAACATAAAGAACCACCGAGTCGTCGGCACCAACAGGCTTGAGACGTTCGACGATCTCGCGCGGCCAGCCGTTCGTGTTCGCATTCTTTCCCGCAAGAATATCAAGAACGCCGAGGATGGTTTTCTTGTCCGCCGGTAGGACCGCTGGTTTGGGCTCTCCTGGTACGAGCCGTCCTGGAGAGCGGGCCTCGACTGGGACCTTGACGAGCTCGTAATGCAGACCGGCAAGATCAATCGCGCGAGGAAAACCGTCAAGGAATGCTTCTGCGCTGGCAACCGCGTGGCTAAGGACCAGAGTGCTATTGTCGTTCGAATTGATACCGACGGCAATGACGTACATTGTCTTGCTGAACGGCTGCCCGGCCTGCCGCTGCAGGGCAAAATGAAACGGCTTTGATGGCGCGGAGCGCAGTCCTGCGCTGTTGAAGGCGTAGGCGGAAAAAACGGTGTCAGAAACAGCCGGATCCCGTGGCAGCATCACGCCATAGGTCACCTCGACCGTCCCGTCTGAACCAATTTTCGCCTCGTGCGATTTTTGGATTTCTCCCGACGTTCCGGCCACAAGCTGCCCGTCACGAAAGAGCTTCAAGTTGAACACGGCTGTTTGTTGGCTGCCATTTGAGGACGCCGGTTTGACCTTGACGATGACCTCGCCTCGCGCCTGACCAATCAGCCGAACTGTGCTGATCGAGACTTCTGGGAGTTCCGCGAGCAATCCAGTGTCGGTCACGTTTGAGAGTTGCTTTCCTTGCAGCACAGTACCGATCAGGCCGGGAGTGAAGTACGGCTCCATCAATGCTTCGAACGATATCGAGCTCGTCAGATCTTGACCCGCCACGCGCCAACGAAAGTCACTCAGAGTATCGAAATTGTTGGAGTCGAAGCGGCCAGCTGGATCAATCGCGATCCAACTGCCATTCGATGTCTCGAAGACGCTCAATTTTGGCTCGAAGGTCGCTGCGTCGAATATGTCAATGCCAAGGTTGGCAACCAGCAACAACTTCTTGTCCGGACTGAACACGACGCGGCGCACATCCTCGTACGGCCCCCAGATTCGCCGCGGCGTACCGAATGCTGTTCCAGTCCGGGGCACGGCGATCAGCTTTCCGCCGTCCGCGCCAAGCACTAGGCTGCCATCCACGGGAGAGATCGCCAAAGTGCGCACTATCTGAGTTTCGGGATCGGATTCCCACTGGCTGATGGGTATAACAAGTTCGGGCTTCCCGCCGCTTCGGAAGGCAAAACGCCACACACCGTTCCGGCCGGCAAACAATACAGACCGATCATCCGTATCGAACACTGCGTCCATGACCAGGTCGTTGCCATTGAATTCCGCTATCGGTAGCGAAGTGCCGGATCGAAATACACGCAGGCCGTACTCGGTGCATTGGATGAAAAGATCGGAAGTTGGATGCGACACGAGACAGGTGGTGCGCGATTGCGACTCAGGCACATATTGAGTCTCGGTTTCGAATGAATCAGCACGCAACTGATATAGCGATCCGTATATGGTTGCGTAGAGGAGATGTTGTCCGTTTGCGAGATAGGCGATTTCGGACGCCGGATAGAGACTCCGTTTGATGCTGGAAACTTTGGTCGGTCCACTTGCCGACCAGAGGTTCAGTTCGAGGAGCGGAGGATCTACATCGTCATCGAGACGCTGGACCGTCAGCACGTTTCCATCCCTAGGATTTACCGCTAGGACTCGGCCCGCAATATTTACGTCGCGCCCGGATATCGCATCGAGCAATCTGATATTGGGCGGAGGTGGATCTACATCCATACGCTTAGGGCCAGAAATGGTGTTCGCAAGCGCAAGGGCAGTTGTTTCTCGCAGAAACGATATTTTGGCGCGACGCTCGAATTCAATTTTCGGATTCACCTGGCTTGAAATGACAGGCGACGGCACGCCCCCTTCTGCTGGGGCGCCTACGGCCCACACTGCGAAACTTCCGTCCCGGCAACCGACAAAGAGGTGATCGTCATCCAGAAAAGAAAGGACCAGCGTGTCCGTGCCGCCAAATCGATCGAAGGCAGCATGGAAGCTGGTGCGCTTTGAAGGATCGGGCAAGTACACGAGGTCGATGTTGCAGCCTGAATCCCCATGTGCCAGCCACGATTTGTTGGGAGACATCGCGAGCGCATCCCCATCTAGTCCATCGACTCTTGGCAAGGTTATCATAGGCTGAGCAGGCGAAAGCTTATCGTCGAGGATCGACAGCGCGAGCCGGCCCCGAATCGGGCCGGTCAATTTCAATTGAACGTTGTTTGCATCATCGAAGACGGCAAGCCCAAAAGCCGCCATTGGACTCCTGCCGATTTCCGTTAGCTTGCCCGTCTCCCAATTTATCACTGCCGTTCCTTCGACGTAACCGAAGAGCTTTTGATCGTTGCCGAAGAATTTCAGATTCAGTGGCCGTCGATCGTAAAGCGGGGAGCGTCTCAGCACCTTCCCGGTCTCGACGTCGACAGTAGCGACGTCAAAGGTTCCGTTGTTGTGCGATATAGAGAGAGCGAGTGTAGCCCCGTCAGAGCTAAGAGCGGCGTTTTCGATCCAGTCGGGCTCCGTTACAAAATTGGACAGGATCGCGCCGGTCGCACTTTGCAGCAATTCGCCACGCCGTATTTCCTGGGACGAGAAAATCGTTGCTCCGTTCCGGCTGATGGCGACTGCATTGATGGCGTTATCATGTTCTGGATAGCGTGCAACCGGCCGGCCGGTTTCAAGATTCCACAATATCACTACGCCGTCATCGCCTCCTGTCAAAAGCCAACGGTGGTCGGCGCTGACGACTGCGTCACGTACGGACCGGAGTGGCCGAAAGGTATGATCAATTGTGTCAGATCGGCACCCAGTGAAGGCCCTGTAGCCAGCAGCGCAATCACCAGAAAAACCCATTTTTTCAGGCGGCACACAGCACCCTCCTCGTCCAATTTCCAGTTAGCACAACGAAAGCAATTGTGCTGCTTCACCAATAGAATTCCTTTCCCCTGAGGAATACTAGAGCCTATTTTTACTGATGTGCTTCCCTGTTTTGCCGGCAGCCATAGGCTGGTGCGCTGTTTGCTGTCATAATCCAGAAGTCTGGAACGCGAGAAAGTGGAGTTTAGGCGTCGGTCCTGCCGGAAATTCGCAGCTTAGCCGCTCATCTGATCGCGTTTAGGCGGCGTTAGGAAGCGGACGTTCATCTCCAGACACCCGGCAGCAAGGTAGGGCGAGTCATGACGCTCTGGGCGTCATCGCGCGTCTTGCGTGATCCTATGCCCCGCGTGGCAGCGACTGAACATCGGCTTACAGCAGGAGCATCTGGAGTGATGATGAGGCATCTGAAGTCATCATAACGACGCCGGTGATCTTGTTCCACTGGCGACGGTAGCCTCGGTTTCATTGCATGCGATGCCCGCACGCCACAATTAGGATCTACGAAAGCCAGACCGAAAACCAGGACGAGAGCGTGACGCGGGCGATCGTTGGATTTTAGGTTCTCTATCCCCGATGTTTGAGAAAAAGTCAGAATAGCATTTAGAAAGTTGGAACCAAGGTTGGAACGAGCTCAACTTTTCCAACTTTCGCGATCAACGATCTCGAAGATAGTTTTAGGATTTCTCTATCGTGTGAGCACTTAAAAAGGGAGCAAGGATTCTTCCCTGCCCCCTTCTCTGGATCCACTCAGCCTTCCGAGGATGGTGGTGTGCAGGATGCTGTGCGGTCAGTCCTTCGGATGCGGACGAGAGACTGACGAACGTACCGGTGAGCAGCATGACGAGATCTATGCTGTATTCGTTGATACCCTGCGGGACGGTGACGTCCTCGTTGACGCGGCGCAGCTGGATACAGAACCAGGTATATCCATTTCATCGCCCGGCCGAAGTTTCGGATAGAGGCTTTGCAAGGTTGAGCAGGTCTTTGCGTACCGTCTCGGAATTCACGCTGTCGACGTTCTGGCCACCGACTTGACGGACGCTCCATCCTGTCGACGGGCGTACCGATCGGCAGGTTGAGGTTGCAGAAAAGGATCCATGGCAGGCCGGTAATGGAACTCGGGTCTGAGAACTGACGTCGTGCAAGGATTCTCATGGTGAGAATACTCCTATTGCTTCATGGGTGATGGTGGTTGGTTGGTTGCGCTATCGTTTGACCGATCCGCGAACCGAGGAAAGCGATATAGATCAGCTGCCGATCAGATCACTGCCTTTGAGGCAGGCTGCCGTCGTTCTCAATCGCGTTGGGGAGCCTCCCGAAATTGAACGGCGGGGACGTGGCCCTGAGGAGTTCGGCTTTAGCAACGTCGTCCGGCTTCCGAAGGGAGATGACGAAGAAGTTAGCAATCTTGGGTGCCATTGCCGGAAATATAGACCCTCGCCATATCGAAGTTGGATTTTCTATCTATTTTGAGCTGTCTCACTGAACCCAGGATGTGATGGCAACTCGGATTTCCCGGAAGCGGATCCGGTAGGTTTTAGGAGCGCTTTAGCGGGAACGAAAATCTGGTTCGGCTTAGGTTTGGTCGAAATGGACTGAGGATCGGATGGCTGGAGAGTTCGTCGTGGATCAGGCTTTCCTGCGGCGGTTGCCTGGAAATTCGGGCAGCAGGTTTCAACGATAGTTATGTATTTATGGAAGGCGCCTGCGACGGGGCATGATGATGCCTCCAATGGTTTGCTGATGATCCAAGAATTGGAAAGGTTGAAAGGCGCGAAGCGCTGGAACCAAGAGGACCATAGACAGAACCGAGAAGCCGATACGCCCTAGTCCAAGTTGGTTAGATTGATCGCTGACCGGAGCTCTTGAGCAGGGACGGCTCCTTTGGTGGCTTCACGCTTGGCATCACGACTGCCGCGGTGTCGGATAATTCTCCTCGATCGAGCCTCGGAAGCGTCGTGCCGAACCAGAAGAGTAGGGCAGTTTGAAATTCGACGGGAATGCAATATGCATTTCCCATATCGGGCCGACCTCCTATATGCTTAGCGGAGAGCATGGAGTTTGTGGATGGACACGCTTTCATTCGCTTCGAAGGCCGAATTCATAAAGCGGGCGAAGCAGTTGGCTAAATACCAGAGCTATGACCGCGTGCCAGTCGGCACGCAGACTTGGACCTATGGAGACGGCCACCAAAGCGAGACGGAATGGGGGCAACGTGACGGCACTGTGGCAAGCAATCTAGGCTACATGGCCAGCATCGGTAGCGGTGGGCTCAAATCGAAACGCGACCAGCATCTTCTCAATGACATCGACCTGAGAGGCGGCGTAACCATCACAATACATTGGAACGTATAGATGCCCACCGGACCTAAAGGCCAAAAGCGACCCGCCGACGTGATCGGCAACGCGGTTCGCGTCATGCGCATTGCCACAGGCGAGGAAGCCGACGACGTGATCGACGACCGCAAAGACCCTGGCGCCAAGGCACTTGGTGCGAAGGGCGGTAAGAAGCGCGCCGAGAACATGACGCCAGAGCGCCGCGCCGAAGCCGGGCAAGCGCGGTCCGTATAAGAAGCAGCCTAGTTAAACTCGTAGGCGCACTTACCGTGGTCTTTGTGATGAGGGTCGAAAAACACGATGCGGAGGCAATTCAGTTCGCGGACGCCGTAAATGCGAGTCCCTTGATCGAGCCGGAGAGAGAACAGCGTATCCGCGTGAATATTCCTCGCCTCTAGCCTCTCTTGAACGTCCTTCTTGAACTTATCCCTGGCTATGTGATGGTTGTTATTCCCGGATTTCCTGCCGCCGGCAGCTCTTAAGATCTCTTCCCACGTCATCGATTCGAAGTTGGCCAAATGGTCTTCAATATGGCTCCGGATATTTGCGACGTGCGATACGCAAGAATCGTGGCCAAAGGGGCCATCCCAATCAAAATCACTGAACCGCCACACGGGCTTCATCTTTAGGTAGGAATCAGGGTCCGCTCCGATCCGAACGGATTCGCCTCCGGGCTTCTTCTTGATTTTCGGCTTACCCATTAGTTCAAAGAGGCATAGTAGCGCTGCATAGCAGAGGCGGTGATTTCAACGTTACTCCTCTCGCCTGGCCTTGCTCCTCGTCTGGCGTCTATCCAAGGGTCTTCAGAGTGCGTGAGATCGCTGAGCCATTGGGCAGACTTGCCGCCGTAGAACTTCAATACGTTCTTGACCGTGCGCCGCTCACGCTTATCCAATTCCTCGGCATCGCCACGGGCGATTTTTGTGATCTTGAATTCGTTGGCGTGTTCACGCCACAACGCCGGGCAGACAGGACCATCCTTCCAAGCCTCGATCTTCTCTCTGAAGAGAGTGTGGTCGGCCCAAACGGTGTGCCAAGCTTGAGAATAGTACACGAGCTTTTGCAACTTCATGGCCGACAGATCACCCATCTCTTCCAAGATGAATTGGGCGACGTCGAAGCCGAAGAAGCTCCCCCGAGCTTCGAATCGGCACACTATGCCTAATGTGCAATACGCACAATATGGGGCTTTTGTGCGGCGCACAATGAAATGCCCCACACACTCCTGACAGCCGATAGGATGCGCGGTGAGCCTAAAGGAACCATTGACGGCCTGAACGGTTCCAAATTTCAAACTGAGACACTACCGCCGACTTCACTTGCATTGACCGCCGAAGGATGCAGTACGTCTCCGCGCAGCGCTTGGGCGATGCAGGCCGAGGCCGGCATGTGCTGCCCGTTGAACCAAGAAGGTCGACCGGCTGGGCGTCCAATATCCATAGGTTAGATAGCGCCGGGCCCGATGTGTCCGATTGAATCGAGCGCTTACGACGCTCGGCGGAGGCACTCGACACTGGGCTATCTGCGCAAAAATTGAGTGCGAGGAGGGAGCTATCTACCCTTTACCGTTCTACGGTCTGTGTCCCAGGAAGTGGCGGCAATGCTTGCCACCCCTGTTGGCTTGCAGTGGTGGTTCATCACCTTGTCGTGAGGATAGCGCGACGCGAATGGCGAACATCAAGACCGTAGCCATGTCGTGCCTCCATGGTTGAGGGTCATCTTGATCAAAGTCGCCCGAAGGCGCGAAGCGCCAGAACCAAGGAGAAGAAAACACCTGGAACCAGGAAGAAGACGGGGAAGGGTGTGATCGTGTGGCCAGAGCACCGGGGGGGTAGTTTGAACCAGTGGATGGCCCCCGGTGTGAATACAGCAGCTGAACGTCTGCATCACAAAATCCCTACTGCAAAAATTATATAGTATTTTCGCCAAAACCCGAGGCCATAATCTAAATAATGATTATCTAGATAATGCTGCGGAATAATGCCTGATAATGGAACCAGAAAGAAGAACCAGGGGGCTCCTATGCGAACCAGGTGAGCCGAAGCATCCCGAGGGAGTGAGCGCAGCGAACGACCGAAGGGTAATGCGGGAGGCGAATCCTGGTTCGCATTATATAGATAATATTAATATATAATATAATCTTTAATAATGAACCAGATAAAAGAGATAATGATTACCAAATATATGCGCAGTAGAAAATCCCATCAATTATTATCAAATCATTAAGTTAATTATTATATTTAATATGCTCAAGTGGGCTTTAGCCCAAGAGCTGGGTGAATCCTTTAGGATTTACCTATAGCTTCTTCCATCCGTCTTTTTCTTATCTTCTTTCTTCCAGAGGGAAGGGGGATAAGAAACTAGACAGGGGTAGGCCAGGGAAGGCGGGTCGGAATATGCCAACTATGGTAGGAAAATAATCCTAGCTTGTCAAATCGCCTTGGTTTCCAAGGGCTCCAGAAGAGACGTGTCTATCATTAATGGAAGGTAGGGCGAAGCCAGAAGCCCACGGCGACGTCGATCTCATACCAGTTGAGCTCGTGTGAGCCGGTAAGAAGAGTCGTGGCATTCGATCTCCAGCTCGGTCTGGCTTGCCGTCCCTGTCCATCATCATCGTCACGGGGAGAGTGACGAGTTCGCTGCAGTCTACACGGCAAGGCGAGCTTGTGTACGGCGCCTGGTGCTTTCACGTCGACCGTGTCCAGAAGGCTTCCCCTCTGGAACCAAGGGCACGAACTCCTCTTACCGAGACTTAGGAGTCCATACGAGCCGACTGAGCAGGAAGCATCCGGAGTGTGGTGCGGCGGGGCGGAGGATGATGCGGCGAGCATCCTGGCTCGGATTATCAGGAATAATGGGCCGGTGATTATCCTGATAATGCCCTTGATAATGAATGGGCTCCCAACCTGATCAGGCGAAAGAACCCTTCTGGATCTGATTATACCTTCGGTCATTCGTTTCTAGCTCACTCACTTACTCGCCAACTAACACCTCGCCAACTTACACATTTCCTTCACTCATCACTCGCTCAAGCGTAACTCACTCGCACATCACTCACTCACACATCACCCACTTTCCAAAGCCTCTCCGAATTGGAGGGAGGTGAATAAAAGATGCAGACGGTAGGCCGAAGCGTTTTGCCGCGACGGAAGAGGCCGCTCTAGCTTGCCGCCGAGGGGCGATACCCTGGTGAACTTTCTGGGTCGAAGTCCATAGATCCTCAGTGAAATGTGGGCCGTTCCCTGAATCCGGCTTGGCCCCTGAGTGCTCAGTCTTCGCCGGTGAGATCCAACGGTCGAACCTGAACTTCCGGTGAGACCACGTCCAGGCCCACAAAAGGTGACTTGGTTGGTAACGACCAGGTTGGAGGAACTTTTGGTGAGACCGTGTCCAGGCCCGCAAACGGAAAGGTTGGAGACGACTTGGTAGGAGACGACTGGGCTGGAGAAACTTCTGGCGGGACACCGGCTAGGTCAGGTCCGACATAGTCGGTCGAGGTCAGCGGTGCGCTGCCAGAGGCATCCCGGTCCCTGCCGACCTCCGTCTTTCTGGAATCTGCGTCACGGCCGACTTGCGGGCTAACACGCGATGAACTCGATTCCGATGGAACAGCGGTGTCCTCTTCGGAGCCGCTGTTTTCTTGCGGACTAGCGACAAGCAAATAGGGGCCCCTCTCGATCTTCCGAACCTCGTCACGCTTCACCAAGCGAGACAAAGCGTTGTAAACGCTACCGCTACTGCGCTGGAGATGGCCGATAATCTGGCGACTAGTCGCCCCTTTCGTTTGCGTCTGCAAGAACCGCTTAACCTCGTCTTCTATTGGCGAACGCCGCAGATGCTCAGACGGTAGGAGCCCGTCATCTGATGTGCTCACCCGCGACGTCAGCAGATCATCACCTATTAGCTCGCTGGCTCGTTCAGGGCCGATCACCTTGGCGACATCATTGAGCCACGCGTGCGTTTCGGCAGCCCGCTTCTGCAATACGGTGATTTGGGCCTGCCACTGTCGAAGGTCCTTCACGCGCTTTTGAACCTCGTTGACGGTGAGCAACATATCGAAAGTTCTCAACTTTACCTCTTCTCATTCATCGGGGACCTCGTTCGGTCGCGGCTTGTTCATGTATCCACTCGCGTAGCTGCGGCGCGGCAGGCGAAAGGTTGCGTGCACTACTACAGGTCAGGTAGTAGGTTCCTGGAACTCGAAAAATCAAGTCTGTCAGCCGTACCAGTTCGCCCCGCGCAAGCATTGGCGTGATCATACGATGCCAGCCAATAAGCCACGCCTTGGCATCTCGCTCACTCACTCGGGCTCTCACTCGCCAAACTTCGCTCGCGACACTCACAGTTGGAGGAGGAATAAAGGTCCGCTAGGCAGTGACCAAAGGCGATCCCCGGCGAACTTTCTGGGTCAATTACCATCAGCGATGTGAGCCACTCCCAGCATGTGCTTGGCTCCTCAGTGCTCAGTCTCCGCGGCGAGATCCAGCGGCTGGATTTGAACTTCCGGTGGGGCTGCGGCTGGGTCTGGGCCTGCGAAATTAATGCGGGAGTTTGAGTGTTAGGCGCGGCTTCGGTTGGATCCCGTGCGAAGATGCTCGGAGTTTGAGTGTTAGGCGCGGCTTCGGCTGGGGCGTCCGGATTCAGCTCTGGCGAGCTAAGACGTGCTTCACTCGATTCCGATGAAGCAGCGGTCTCCTCTTCGGAGCCGCTGTTTTCATTCGGAGGAGCGACAGGCGAATAATAGCTGCTCCCGATCTTCCGAAGCTCATGACGCTTCACCAAGCAAGACAACACGTTGTAGACGCTGTTGCTGTTGCGCTGGACCCCTTCTTCTGGGTCTTCAAGAACCTCCTAACCTCGTCTCCTATGGGGGAACGCCGCGGATTCTTCTCAGAAGGTAGGATCGCCTCATTTGATGTGCTCACCTGCGTCGGTAGCAGGCCATCACCAATTAGTTGATTGGCTCGTTGAGGACCAATCACCTTGGCGACAAGGTTGAGCCATTCCTGCGTTTCGGCCACCTGTTTCTGCAATGAGGTAATCTCGGCTTGCCAGTGTTGGAGGTCATTCGTGCGCTTTTGGACCTCAGTGGCGGTGAGTAGCACATCGGAATTGATAAAAAGAATGGCCATCACGAATCCTTAAAAAAGTCAGGAGACGATTACACCGCCCCGCTCCGCCTCCGCAAGATCGGGAGGAACGCACGTGAGTGCTAGGAGGTAGGTCGCGATATGAAGGGGGTAGGCTTCAGGGGGGCGGGCGAGAATCGTCGGCTGCTCTGAGGTGGGATGGTAAAAGCCATGCTAGGGAAGGTCGATTCACCCCTTTGGTTCCACCCTCTGTTCCTTGGGGGCAGCCTTTGTTGGCCAGGTAAGAGCCGATGTGCTGCATCATGGTGAGGACGTGCTGTGGCTACTTTCTGGATCCGCGAACGTTAGGCATCGCATTGCTCCTAGTTGAAGAATGATCCTGAACGGCTTAAGGGCGCAGCGTGAACCAGGGGGAGGGTAGCGGGTGTGGTTGGTGTGACAGCGGGGGGATTCCAGATGACGGGGACGCCCTCGGAGTGAATACAGCCCCTCTACGTAGCTATGGAGGCGTTCCTCATGGAGACGAGCGCTGAGGGATACGATGCCGCCCGCGAACGCGGCCGCCGTGTCCGCGATGATCACCTACGGCTGGGAGGTCACCCGTGCCGAGGACGAATATGTGCCGAGCATGGAATTCTCAACTGAAGGTCCCTATGCCATCTATCGCGAGACCGTCGCCCACTGGCAACGATCCGGCTTCGACGTGCTCGCCGAAGCCCAGGCGGGGAGAGAGCGGTGATCCCGCCTAATCCAAAGAAAGGCGTGTTTCTCGATCGCGCCAGGAGGGAGAAAAGGTGACCGAGTGCAGCGACATGGGTTGTCAGGAGAGGCCGTGAGCTTGGAAGACTGGATTCTCGAAAAGGGCCAAAAAAGGCTCGGGGGAGGGCAGGGAACTGTCGCCATGGTCCGACACCGAGTGGATGGCCGTGTTGGTGCCCTCAAACGCTTACACGACGCCAAGCCCACCGAGCGACGCTATCGATTTCTGACGGAAATAAGCGGCCTTCGCGCTATGACCTCTGATGGGATTCCCGCAGTCTATGAGGCGAATGAGACCGAATGGCAAAACCCCGATGCCGAACTCTATCTGGTCATGGAATTCATCGACGGCTCGACGATGCAGCAATTGGTCCAGAAGCGGCCGCCTACGTTGGATCAAGCGGTTGCAGCCACTCGCAAGATTCTTGCGATATTGGAAGCCGGCCACCGGCTGCCCCTTCTTCACAGGGACCTCAAATCTGACAACGTGATCATGCGCCACAATAAGTGGGAAGATCCCGTCTTGGTTGATTATGGGATCGCCTGGTATCGCGACCTTCCGGACGTAGGTTATCGGACACCGGAAGGCAAAGAGTACGGCAATCGCTTCTTGAGGCTTCCGGAGTTCGCTCCTGGAGGGAGGCACTATGACCTTCGCTCCGACGTTACGATGGCCGCAGGCCTGCTATACTTCATGCTGTCCGGCAAAGCACCCCGCACCATTATCGACGAAGATGGCTACCATCCTCACGAGCGGGCAGCCTCACCCATGCGAGCTGCAGTCTTAAAGGACCCACGATGGCACAGACTAAGCCGAATATTTCGGATCGCGTTTCAGCAAAGGATCGAAGCTCGCTTCCAAGATGCCAAGGAACTCGCACATCAATTGGATCAGCTGGACGGAGAAAAAAGCGTGCCCGAAGACGATCTTGATGCGGAGATCAGCCGATACAATGAAGTGATCAACTCAGCCGTTGCCAGGGAGCGCGCCGAGGCAGCTGAGCCCATGGAAAAGGCCAGCCAAGAGCTCTACGGGGAACTAAACAGAATTTGGACCAGCGCCGGGCTCCAGCAGGGGGGGCAGAGCCCGACATTCAAAAATGGTGGCGCTACGCATGAATTTTATTGTGTTGTTTCAAAACAAGGGCAATCCGATCCTACGGTATTATTTCGGCACAAAATAGAGCTGCTTGACGGTCGCTTGCGTGCGACCTGGTCGATCGGGGACGCAACACCGCCCATCCTGATGTTCAATGGATCATTTGCCGATGGCGAAGGCCTTCGCGAGGCGCTAGCAAAATCAGCCCGCAATATGGCGGGCGCCGTCATCGGGGCGCTTACAGACAAGCTGACCCCGCAGTCCGACCTAAAACCGTTCTTTCAATAGCAGGTGGTTGGAAGGCCGACCATTCTAGGCCGAAGCTTCGTTATAGTAACTCGCCTCGATTTAACATAATGGATATTATGAGAGGCTAAGTTTCCTATGTCGTTATATAATGTTAGTTCCATAATAAACTCATTGGGTGTTGCGGGCGCAAGCCATGCCTCTGCGTACGTGCTTGTCTACATGGGCCATTAGCGCAAGTGTGAGCTTTTCAAGCGCATTCTCGCCCCTCCTAGACGGCAGCTTTTGGATAGAACTCTGCTTTAGCGGACAGTACGGTATCGGCGCCAACCCGGTCATCCGCTGCGTTGCCAACCACGGGAGCTATTGGGCATAGCGTACAACTGTCATCAATTGCGTCAGGTCAAAATCCGCAGGTTCAGTGTGAAAACCCAATTTCACACTGATACCGTGGTCGGGAACACATGGAGTCTACGTGGAACGACCGGTGTAGCGTATCCTTACGCTGAAACGGTAGCGGCCCTTAGCGTGATATGTCACTTTGACGCTGAGACCGTGTCCCCGTTGGACCAATCCAATGCTGGCAGAACGGATTTTTCCCGGTGACCTTGGAGGAATATTTTTACTACCGATAGATGGTCACCGAACTCGATCCGGACGCAATGAAAAAGGTGGAGACGAAAATCTCCTCCGGCCGAGGCAACCGATTTCGCGTTGAGGGTCTCATACGTCATCCTCAACAGTGGGATGAGGTGGACGGTTGCCACAGACATCTGGTCACGGATGAAACCGTCTTTGATCAAAACGGGAGGTGGGAGATATGTTTGGTCACCCGGGAAAGAAAAGGTCCATCAACCAGGTAATGTCGAACCGAACGAAATACTTCGAGAGTTTCCTAGCGGCGTGGGCAAACGTACAGGATGAGGTAGTTGAGTCTTGCAAGTCCCTTCCTCACATTGGCGGGATCACAAAATATCATCTAGCTAAAGAATCTTGGAAGGGCCAGAACGGCCGCAGATTCTCATGGGTGGACGGCCGCAGCCTCGACGACGTAGAGAAGATGCGCGCAAGAAGATGAAGCCTAAATCAGATGGCTGCATTATCTGCCATCCTTGATCCCGAGGGGGGACATGAACCAGATTCACAGAAATCCACTGGTAGACTACCTGCGGACCTACGGCCCGCTGGCGGCGTCCGATTCCATTTACGACGAACACGTGCTGAAATCCGCAGCCGACAACGGCGTCAGCGCCATCGAGGTGAGCAGCGCCTTGCTCGACGGGCTTATGCGGAACTTCACGGGAGCATCTCCTCGCAATGTCATCCTGACCGGTACCGCCGGGGACGGCAAGACCTGGCAATGCAGGAAAGTATTCACCTCGCTCGGCGGCAGCCTGGCGAGCTGGAACGCCGCGGACGGCATGATCGAGCTGGCCCTTCCTTCCGGCGGGACCTTGGTAACCGTCAAGGACCTCAGCCAGTTTCACGATGACCCGAGGCAGGACGCGATTTTCGAAGGACTGGCGAAGTCGATCCTCGGGGAGGATACATCCACGTGCTATCTCGTGGCGGCCAACGACGGGCAGCTGCTGAGGTTCTGGCGCCAGCACGGATCGAAGGGCGAGCAGATTGCGGGGATCGAAACGGGCATCAGGGTCATGCTCGACACGGGCAAGACGGAACACGGAGGCCTGAACCTCAGCCTCCACAATCTGAGCGGCCAGCAGCACGACGTCCTGTTCGACGACTTGGTCACCCAGATCGTCGAACATCCTGAATGGGCGGCCTGCGAAGGGTGCGGCCTTTACAAAACCAGCAGCTGCCCGATACGCCGGAACCGGGCGCTGCTCGCCGACCGCGGAGCCGCCTCCATGCGGTCGAGGCTCGGCGACCTCATCAGGATCGCGGCCGCGAACGACACCCACCTGCCGATGCGCCACATACTCGTGCTCATCGTCAACGTGCTCCTCGGGGTCTCTGACCGCAAGACCACGCTCATGACGTGCGGGGCGGCGCACCTGCTGGCCGCCGAAGGCGAGGCCGTCCGGTCCAATCCGTACGACAACGTCCTCGGGCTCAATCTCAAGGCAAACGAGAACCGGGATTATCTCGCCTTCACGGTGTTCGAGAACGCGGGGATCGGTCTGGAGACCAACAACGAAATTGACACCCTGCTCATCGAAAAAGAGCCGCCGGACGTCCATGCGATGTACGTCGCGTCAGACCCGGTGCACGGAGAACCGTTGTTCGAGCCTGCGCGGGTGAACTACAGGCGGGGCACGTACGACGACTTCACCGTCTTCCAGAGGGCACTCGAGGCGCAGCGCAGGCGGTTGTTCTTCGTGCTGCCCCCGTCAACAAAGGAAGCGGAAGTCGACCCGTGGAGGCTGACGGTGTTCAGGCACGGCGGGCAGTACATCGACTTCTGGAAATCCCGCTGCAGGGGAGGGCCTTCCGAGCACATCAAGAGCAGGCTCGTGATAGGCCTCAACCGCAGCTACTCGGGCACGATGTGCGACGACTCCAACGTGCTGTGGCTGACGGGTCCCGCGGCGAACACGCAGAGCAGGGTAGGGCGCATCCTCGACTTCGAGATTCCGGTTGGCCAGGACGTCGGCGGCCCGGTGCAGTTCGATCTCGTGCCGGACGGCAGGACAGGAAGGCCCAAGATGTCGATCGGCATCCGTGAACGGTTCAGCGACCCGTTCACGGAAGTGGCTGACCACAAGCTGTCGCCGCTCCTTTTCGAGTACCTGATGCGGGTCGAGCGGGGCAGCCTGCCGGGGAGCTTCTCCCGCCAGTGCTTCGAGGAACTCCGGCAGTTCAGGCTGCGCGTCATGGCCCGCCTCCAGCAGGCGCGGCTCGTGAGGAGGGAAGACCTGAAGAACATGCGCGTCGTCCGCCTCGGCGACGACGGGCGGCTGCGGGCGGATTCGCTCGACATCGTGGCGGCGGAGTGAACCCTATGGACAAGAATTACCTCGAAGGCGCGCTCGAGCCGCCGACGGAACAGTTCGCCAAGGGGACGGACGTATGGCTCGAGCAGCAAGTTTGGGGACATCGGCTCTACAACGACCAGACCCCGTGGTTCCTGCTGCTCGAAGCGCTGGGGATCATGTCCTTCAGGAACGCCGACAAGAACTTCGACCGCATCCTTCCCGGCCTTGGCGAAGGCGGCAAGCACGAGCGGTTCAGCTACAGCCTCGCGCCGCGCCGCGAGCTGCGGACCATCCTGTTCAAGGACAGGCACATCGACGAAATAGCCGACAGCGACGAGTTCGGCTCCGACAACACCCGGTGGAGCAAGTGGTTCGAGCGCATCGGCACGAACGGCGAGGCCAAGTTCTACCTGAAGGAGAGGTTCACCCGCTTTTCCTCCTTCAGGAACGCCGTTGTACTACTGCGTAGCGCCGAGATCGAGAGCGGACGCAAGCGGCGCGCCACTTCCCGGCACCTCGCCCCCCGCGGGCCCGCGATGCTGGCCGCTGACTTCGGGGAGAAGAAGACCGAGAAGGCGGACAAGGACCGCCGCTTCTTCTCCCGCGGCGGCGAACTGCTCTACATGATGCTCAACCGCAGTTCGCTGAGAGACAGCCTCGAACCGTTGATCGAAAGCCGGCTGCTCACCGAGAACAGCCGATGGAACGGCTTGGCCAAGGTCTTGCAGCCGCAGGAGCAGGACGCGCCCCTCGACTTCGACCTGGGCTACCTTCCCCTGCCGTCTCACCGCGCCTATGAAAGGATCGCCCAGGACTGGTTCAACGTCCTGTCGCTTTCGGAGCTGCCTGACGACAACCTGCCCGAGCCGCTCATGCGGCTGACCGGGTTCGGCATCATCCGTTACATGATCGAAAGAGCGGCCGAAACGCTCGGGTCCGAGCCGCCGCCGATCCCTCTGGACATGGTCAGCACGTCGACCGTCGGGGTGAAGCGCATTTCCCAGGACTGCTTCAGGCGGCACAGGGACATGACCCGGACCGCGATCGAGCGGCTCACGGAGGAGTTCGCCGCTTCCGCCGAGTGGAAGGCTGCGCTCGAGATGCCCCATAAGGTGCGCGCCGCCAACGAGATCGTCGAAAAGCGCTTCGGCTTCACCTGGGGCGACAGCGACCAGCGCCCGGAACCCGAGCAGTACCCGGAGCACATCGCCAGGGAAGCGCTCGAAGACCACGACCAGCACCTCGGGCGCGTTATCGGCTTCTACGCCGAGCAGATTGGCCTCGCCGTCGCCGTCCGCGGAGCGGGCCGCTGGTACGCCGCGAGCGACGGCCTGCTCGAGGCGCTCGTCCTGGCCAACGTCAGGGAACCCGTCGAGTTTGAGACTTTCCTCCGGACGCTCTGGGACCGTTACGGGCTCGTCGCGGGTTCGGAGGTCGGCCGAGAGGCGTTCAAGGCGGCCAATTACGGGCACTTCAAGGCCAACCAGAGGCTGCTGGAAGAGCGCCTGCGCGTCCTCGGCCTCGTGCACCGTCTTTCCGACGATTGCGCTTTCGTCCATAACCCGTTCTACGAGGTCCGCCGATGAACCTGTCCGTGTCCGCATCCACAACCGAAAACGAACAGGCCGTGGCGCTTGTCGCGGACGTTTCGGTCGCCCGGATCGAAAGCGAGATGCTCGACAGCCCCGGCAGGAAGTCCCTGTTCTCCATCGTCGACCTTCCGCCAGACCTGACGTGCGCGGTGGCCAGGCAGGTCGCGGCCCGCATCCCAGGCGCGGAGGTGTACGTCAACCCGGCGCTGCAGGACGGCACCCTGCCTCAGTCCATGCTTTCGAACTACAGCGCGACGCATTTCCGGAACATGGAGCGCCCTGCGGGCCAAGGCGCGATCCTGTTCTCGGTCACCACCGACCATCTCGACGTGGTGGGAGCGACCGTTAAGGAGATCAAGCAGATTTCGGAGGAAGCCCTGTCCCAGGCTCCAGGACTCTGGATTTCCATGTGCCCGGAACTCAAGGACCTGCCAGCGCGCCACCGGGAGAACGTCTGCAACTTCGTGCGCGGCGCCTTCGCCGCGGGCCTCGTCGTCGACGGGCTGCCAATGCTTTCGAAGTTCATGCTGAAGCTAAACGCCGAGCACCAGAAGAACGCGCGCATCGAAAAGGCTCTCGACAACGCGCTGCCCGCCTTCCGGATTCCGGCGGGAGCCGGGCGGTTCAAGGGCTTCGCCCCGAAAGGCCGCATCAAGAGCGTGGAGAAGTGGAGCGAGGAGCTTTCCGAACTCCACCGCAAAGCAGAGGACGCGCTCTATCTCAGGAACGACCGCGGCGCTCCGCTGGACCGGGCCGTCCTGAGGGAGAGGATCGGCGAGCTGTTCGCGAACGCCCGCATGCGGCGGGAAGAGATGGACGTCCTGATCGCCCTCGTCGACGACGACAGCATCCAAGCGGGAAGCTGGAGGCCGTCGCAGGAAGCCGCGGCCCGGCTGCGCTGGGAAGTTTTCGAGCCCGTTCTGAAAATCAGCAAGTCGGCCACGCGGATCAAGCTGTCACAGGCCTCGTCCCTGTTCTTCAAGACCAACTTCCCGGCCGTCCTTGAGGAAGAGGACAAACACCTCCTCGAAAACGACATCATCGAGACCGGCGAGGCCGACGACGCGGAACGCGAATTCTTCTTCAAGTACAGGGAGACGCTGAAAGAGGACAAGAAGCTCCTGAAGCGATGGGAGGCCTTCATCTTCCGCAAGACGGAAGAGCATCCGAACCTGCTCTCGGGCATCCTGCTCGCTGCTGCCGACCTCGTCGGCGCTGTCGACGCGATGCCCGATAAGCCCGTCCTCGTCCTCCGGCTCGAGGGAGCCGACAAGGCGAGCTACTGGAAACACAAGAACGCCGACATCTGCCGTTTTCTACGGGACAGGTTCAGGGGCCTGCCCGAACTCCTGGCGCCGACGATCTCCTGCGACTTCGGCATCCTGTGGTCGCACTCGAACGTATGGGACGTCGGCAAAGCGAGCGAGAAGACGTCCCTCGTGTCCCGGCAATTCAAGTTCGACATCTGCCTAGTCTCGGCCGACGACCTTGGGTCCAAGGACGTGTTCAAGGTGGCGCAGTACGCCACCCAGCTGATCTGGACCATGCCTGCGAACTCGTTCGCCAACGCCTACACAGCGAACATGTCCGAAATTGCAAACCAGGCCGGGGATCTGGCGCTGCTCGGGACAGGCAGCTTCACGCGCTCGCAAAGGACCGACCGGGTCGTGGACGGCATCATCGACCTGCAGAACCGGGCGACCGTGCAGGACGTGTTCGATTCGCCGCAGGGCACTCTCGTCAACATGAACGACGCGGCGCTCGACGAGGGCGCCAAGTTCATGGCGGCGCTCGACAGGCTCGAGGGAGAAGTCCTGCTTCCTGCCGACGCGACCCGCATCAGGGATGCGTTCTTCCGATTCCGCGAAAGCTACACGCAAGCCGTCCGCGCCTTCACGTCGGACGGAGGGCAGGGCCTCATGGACGAGGCGCTCTACGAGCAGTCTGCCCTGTACGGCGAGGTGCTCGCCCTGCTCAGGTCATCCGCAAGGAACGACGACTCCAGAAAGCTCCTCTGGAAGCCGGTCCTGTCGATCGGGATGGCCCATTCGATGGACAGGCCGAGCGTGGCGATCTCCTGCCCCTGGCATCCGTTCCGGCTCGCGGAAGCGAAAGCCAAGGCTGGGAAGGTAGCCGGGGCGCTCAAGCAGCTGCTCGTGTCGGGTGGCAACGGGGCGGACCTGCGCACTTATGCACGGAGCGTCACCGACGCCATCGGCCGGGCGTGGCATCCGGCCATGACGCTGGTGCCCGGCGTCGCCGACCAGAAGCTGCTGATCGAGACCGAGGACTTCGCCGACTACGCGCTGCTCGAACCCCCGACGCTGGACGAGGGGGCCGAGGACGCGTTCGACGGTTACTCCAAGGAAGCCACCGCCGCCCTACTGGACCAGGCGCGCGAGTACCTCGACCTCAACCCGCACGAGCGCGCCAACTTCTCAGTCGTCCTTTACAACGCCGATAACCGCGACCTGCCGTCCCGGCTTGCGGACCAGCTGGCGAGGAAGATCGAGGCGGAGTCGGACCTGCGCTGCGACCTCATCCTGACGCACACGAACCAGCACAGGCTGCGCCAGATCTACGCCGAGCAGAACGTCACGATCAGCAGGGAACTGGACGGCGTGCTCGCCAGCGAGGCGGCGCAGACCTTCCTTTCGCGCCTTCGCGTCGGGTTCCTGGACGTCGACGCCGTGGGGAACGGAACCACGGCTCGCAAAGCCGACATCGTGCTCCTTCACGACGTGATCGCGCGCGGCGCGAAGACAAGCTGGCGGCGGATGGCGGCTCCGAAGGGCGGCGTGTGGCCTTCGTTCGCCGAGCACCTGCCTGACGAGGAGACGCGGCGGCTTTCCCACGGCATGGGCGAACGCAAGAGCGAGACCCTTCTCGTCCCCGCCGTCAGGCCGCTGGAGGTACAGCGCTACGTCGACGTGATCCATGACCTGCACCGCGACGAGAAGGAGGACAGCTCCGAGCACTTCGTTCCGGTGCGCGAGGTCAATTTCGACGATCTCAAGATCGCCGACGCGATCAACCGGGCTCACGGCGTGGCGGAATGGGTGGTCACTTTTGACGCCATCGCCAACGAGCAGCTGCTGAAGAACAACAACATCAACGTCATCAGGAACATTGCCTGGCCGGGATCCAGCCACAACGTGATCGTGTCGACGAAGAAGACGAGCATCCCCTTGAAGGACAGGCTCGCTAAGCAGCTCGCCGAAGTCACGCCCAAGTCCGGCTCTGAGGCCCGGCGGTTCGCCGACGCCTGCATCAACGAGGCCGCCTCCATTTCGGGGCGGGTGGTCCTGAGGGCGGCGCGCCAGGAGAACCACGCGCTCGAGCTTCTCGGCTTGCTTCTCAGCAAGCAGGTGCTCGTCGCGTCGCTTCCCGAGGGCATCGCGCCCGTCGCATGGCTGCAGCTCGACGACTTCGCGGAACCGCTAGGGCTGAAGAGCAAGAAGAAGGCCGACATCCTCGCGCTCTGCGTGGGCGAGGAGGACGGCCTTCCCGTCCTCGACATGCACGTTATCGAAAGCAAGTTCGTTGGTCAGGCCGGCGAAGCCGAAGAGGCGGCAAAGTCCCTCGACCAGACCAAGGCGACCACGGTGGACCTGAAGGATCGCATCGTGCTCGATGGCGACGTCCTCAACCGCGGCCTCTGGCGCTCGCGGATCGCGGACCTGCTTCTCGAGCATGGCATATTCCCCCGCTCGGTGGCCGACCGGGACGCCCGTTCGTGGGCGAGCATGATCCGCGGCGGCGCAGCCAACATCCGTATCCGTGGGATGTCGCTCGTGTTCGTGCATGACTGCGTCCTGGGCAAGCCGACGCCTAACGTGCCCGCGGAGGAAGAACTCAGGCAATACATCTTCGACCGCCCGGAGATCGCGCGCATCTTCAGGCATTTCGAGAACCCGCGCTCGGAAAAGCCGCTGGCGGTGCGACTGCCCGACCCGGCCTACTGCGGCAAGCCTCCTTCAAGTGCGGAAGCGGCGTCAGGCGCGGCCGCCCTGCCCGAACAGGCTACCGCTCCCGAACCGGAACTGCCGCCGCTGGACCTGTCTGCCGCAGTCCAGGAACCTCTATCGCCCCCGGTCGCAGAGCCGGCCGCCGAGGCGCCCGCTTTCGACGAAGCGGCCGGCCGCTATCCTCTGTCTGTCCGGAAGTACATCGAGTCAGTCACGGCGGCGGTGGCGGGCGAGAACGCCAACGCATGGCTGGCCGACGTCAAGGTCAAGCTGAGGCAGGCGCTCAGGAGCTATGGCCTCGATACCGAGATCACGGGCGACCGTCTCACGCCGAACGCTGCCATGGTCAAGTTCAAGGGCAACGACACGATGACGGTCGCCAACGTCGAGAAGCGCCGCGAGGTGCTTCAGACTTCGCACAGCCTGGTGGTGACGGACGTGCGCCCCGGCAGCGGCGAGGTGCTCGTCATGGTGCGGCGGCCCACCCGCAGCATTCTTTCCCTGGCTGAACTCTGGAAGCGGCGGACGCTGCAGGCGACGGCCCCCGTGTCCAATGGCAGTTTCCTCCTCGGCGAACGGGAGGACGACGGCGAACTGCTCTACCTCAACATCTTCGGGGAGAACGGGGGCCAGCCGCAGCACGGGCCGCACACGCTGATCGCGGGCGAGTCCGGCGGCGGCAAAGGCGTGCTGACGCGGAACATCCTGCTTGACCTCCTGGCGACGAACTCGCCACGGAACGTCAGGGTGCGTTTCGTCGACCCGAAGTTCGGCGCCGACTACCCATGGCTCAGGAGCATGCCCCACCTCGACGGCGGCATCGTCACGAACCAGGAAGAGGCTATAGCGACGCTCGAGGAGCTGGTAGCTGAAATGGACCGCCGCTATGCGGAGATCACTAAAACGTCGCCGAACATCGAGAAATACAACCAGAAAGTCGAACCTGAGGGGAGGCTGCCTCGCATCTTCCTGTTCCACGACGAGATCGGCGACTGGATGGCCGACAAGGGCAGCCCGTATCCCGACGCGGTCTCCAGCCACGTCGTCAGGCTCGCCTCGAAGGCGCGGGCCGCCGGCGTGCACCTTGTTCTCATCACCCAGCGGCCTGACAAGGACGCCATGCCTTCGCAGATCAAGGCGAACGTGGGCAACAAGATCTGCCTGAAGGTAGCGTCCAACGTGAACTCGCGCATCGTCCTCGACGAAGGCGGGGCCGAGCAGCTTCTCGGCATGGGCCATTTCGCGGCGAAGCTCGCCAACGAGGTGCCCATGGGCCAGTCCACCCTGATCATCGGCCAGTCGCCCTTCATCGACGACGACGACGCCTGGGATTTGGCGGCGGCGATCACGGATCACTGGGGCAAGGCCGGATAGGGCGAGCGCCGGAGGAGGCCGCCAAATGGCTAGGCGAAGCGAATTAGGCAAGCGGGTCGGCGGTTTCCTGTACGTCCACAGGGATGCCCTTCCGTTTGTCCCTGAAGAGATGAGGCAGGCGGTCGCCCGGGCGGAGGCCGCCGCTCCCGGGTTCGAATGGAACGTCGCCAAGGTCTCGCCCGAGCGTCAGTCTCTTCTTCTCTACGAAGATTTTTCCAAGTCCGCGTTCCCGGCCCTGCTCAGGTCGGTGTCGTTCGATGCGGATGGAGTTCCTTCCATCACCGATTACTCGCGGCGCGACAACCCGCCGATCCTACACCGCAAGGAAACGCTGCTCGCTCCAGACGATCCGCGCATTCCCGCCTTCGCGGGGATAACGCGCAGGGCCGAGGATCTCGGCCTTTTCAAAGACACCAAACGCATCGGCACCCGGGCTAAATGGACGGCCATGCTTGCCGAAGCCGGCCTGCGTGTAGACGGCCCGCGGCTGGTGGCAGTGGGCGAATCCGCAGTGGACGTCGCCAGGGCGAGGACCGCCATATCGAGGAATGGACTCTCCCAGCCCGCATCGCTCATGATCCGCTACGGAATGCTGCAGCCTGAGCACGAACTTTTCGACTACGGCTGCGGCCGCGGGGACGATGTGACAACCCTGCAAGCCAACGGCTATCCCGCCTTCGGCTGGGACCCGAATTTCCTTCCAGACGGCGAAAGGCGGCCCGCCGACATCGTGAATCTCGGCTTCGTCATCAACGTCATCGAGGATCCCCACGAGAGGGAAGAGACCTTGCGCGCCGCCTGGGGCTACGCAGCTAGGGGCATGGCCGTGTCAGTGATGACGGCCGGGAAGTACAGCGTCGAGCGCCACACGCCGATCGCGGATGGCTACCTTTCCCGCAGGCAGACTTTCCAGAAGTACTTCTCACAGGACGAACTGACGGAGATGGTCGAGCGTGTCACGGGAGAACGTCCGATGGCGCTGGCCCCGGGCATCGTGGCAGCGTTCCGGGACAAGGACCTCGAGCAGCAGGTGAGCTTTCGGAGGAGGTCGCGGGCGACGATATACGCCAACCTCGCCATTCCCGCGCGCGATCCATCGCGCTTCCTTCTCCGGCCGAAGTCCATGCCCGTCGCCGAACGGGCGCGGGAGGAACTCGAGATGATATGGAGGATCGCTCTGGACCTGGGAAGGCTGCCGCTGGAAGCCGAAGTCCCACCTGCCGTTCTTGCGGCGCTGGAAGGAAAGGGCATAACAATCGGCCGTGCGCTGGCGGCCTGTGCCCGGGAAATAGCGGATCCAGCGCAGCTGAAGGTCGCCGCCGACGCCCGGCGCGAGGACCTCGTCGTGCACTTTGCCCTGACACTGTTCCCGGGAGCGTTGAGATACGGTTCATTACCCGCTTCAATCCAGCGCGACGTCCGCACCTTCTTCGGCTCTCTCGCCAGCGTCGTCGACGCGGCGAAGGCGGAGCTGCTTTCCCTGCGGGACAGGGCCGTGCTCGATAAGGCGTATACCGATGCGGCAGGGACGGGCTTCGCCACCTACGAGGACGGAATCGTTCGCTTCATGTCCGAAAACCTCGAGCAGCTTCCGGTCAAGGTCAGAATCGTGGCAGGGTGCGCCGAGATCGTGCACCAAGGGTTCTCTCTGCTGGACTTGGTCGAGATCGGGGCGGAACCGGGGGTCGTGCGCGGGCTCGAGTGCAACGTAGACGATAGTGCCCTTCCGGCAGTCAGGTCGTCGGTCGAGGTGGACCTTGCTAAGTCGCGGTCCCGCAGGAAGACGTTCGAGGGCAGGGTACTCTACCTGAAGTCCAGGTATCTGCAGCGACGCCATCCCGGTCTTGAAAAGCAGGCGGCTGCCGACAGGAAACTTCTGGAACTTGGAATAGTGGACGCCAGAGGCAACGGCCCTCCGGCCGACAGGATTGCCGCCATGCTGGCTTCACCGACCCGCGCGGGAGCCATCACCCACTAGGTCACCAACAGCGCCGAGCGTCCAGGCTCGGACCGGCAATGTCGACTTTCTTAGTGATGAAAAAGTTTGAAGGCTCAATAGCGGCAAGAGATGACGGAAGGCCGATCTAACGTCCATCCGGCAACCTTTCATGGCCACCTGCGGCGCCTTCCGACGGTCCTACCGTTGATTGAGCATTGTGCACTTTTCAGCCTAAAACTTCAGCCTACCTAACCTCTTGGCCACCGTGACCATCTGGCCGTCGTCGCTCATTACAAGATAGGTGTTCAACCGATCAGCAAGCTTCGCGTATTGTCCTCCAAGATCATCCTGAGCACGAGCGTGAGACTGGCTGTCCATAAAGTAAACATCTGCACCATGCCGACGACGGCGCCGGCCGTAAGCTAGGATCGCGTCCACTACTTCAGGTCTTATACCTCTCTGTTGGCATCGGGTTTCAGCATGACGGGTATACATCTGCTCCTCCTTATTCAGTGATATCTGAAAGATAGGAGGGGCAGGCGACAGAATCTGTCATGCGGCAACCTCACCAGGCGCAAGCGATGTGTTGAGCGGGCCTCCAGTCGACGGTCCAAACGCATCGATTGCACAGAGCGTGTTAACTAAACGCATGTCGCTCACACTTGTGCATGGCACTTCCAGCAGCTTGGGACTGGCGAAGACCAGCGCAAGAATTTGGGCTCGCGAGACAGCGACGTTGATCCGATTCAGGCTGAACAGAAAGTCAACCCCGCGCGGAATGTCGTCGCCAGAAGAGGTTGTCATCGACACGATGCACACCGGCGCTTCCTGGCCCTGAAACTTGTCTACCGTCCCAATTCGCGCTCCATTGGGAAGCGCAGCCTTGAGCGCGTTCACCTGGGCGTTGTAAGGCGCCACGATCAGGATGTCCCGAAGGGTCAGAGATCGTTCATTGCCGTCCCGATCGGCGAACTTCTCACCCAGCAGGCGCCTCATCTCGTTGCGAATGGCAATGATTTCTTCGCGCGAGGATTGGCGGTTTCCCGCGTGAGTAACTTCGACCAGATGCACACCCGACGCACGTGCCGAGTCAGCCAGAAGGAGTCGCTGCCGAGCTGCGCCTTCATCTGACGTTAGGCGGCTTTCATAGACGTTGTCCGAGATGAACCGGCAAACCTCGGGGTGCATTCTGCGCGACACCGGAAGAAAGATGCCCCTGTCAGGTGGAACGGTGTTGTAGCCTGCGAGAAGATATTCGAGCGCCGACAGACCACTTTCACCCGGATGTGCGCCTTGTATCGGTTGCGGCAATTGCATGGGATCGCCGACGAGGACTACGTTCTTCGCGCAGGTTCCCATCGCCACGACGTTCGCAACTGAAACCTGGCCCGCTTCGTCAACGAAGAGATACTCGAAACTCTGCTCGAAGTCGGGGCGGGCAAACAGCCAAGCGGTACCGCCGACGACCGATGCCGAAAATAGCTCAGCGTCATCGTTCTTGGACGTGTGGTGAATTGCAGATTGATATTCTGCGCTGAAGCCCTCCCCGCCTTTTTTGGCCACGCTTACTGACCTGCCGGCTTCCTTGGCTCGGTCCAGGACAGCGCAAAGAAGATTGTCGACCGCTTTATGGCTATTGGAGGCCACAGCAACACGCTTCCCGCGGACCACAAGATCGAGGATTGCGCATGAGCTGACATAGGTCTTGCCAGTACCCGGCGGGCCTTGAATGGCCAAGCTAGTACGATCCAAGTCACGGATCGCGGCCACGGCTTCCGGTACCACCTCAAGGGTGGGATCAATTATGCTGGTCTGCCTGCCGTCACCCAGGAAACGGGGCTTCGACCGGTTGAGAAAATCTGAAATCGCCGGATAGCGCCTATCATTGGAAATAAAGGAGTCGACGACACGGCGGATAGCCCCCTCGATCACGCGCGTGTCCAGTGGCCCGGACGGCAACAGCGAAGTTGTCGCAGGAGCAACGTCAAACTTGGTCTTCGAGAATTTTACCTGTGCCGTTCTGGCAGTCCGATCCAGATCAACCAGCGAAACGGATACCGGATATCCCTCCACTTCGACGTGACAGCCTCCTAGGTCCAGCTTCGTCTCCTGTTCAGGGAACGAATAGGTGCGCTGCCAATGGTTTCCATCGTTGATTGTGGCCGAAACTGCTGTGAGCGCCCCGATGCATTCGAGGTCCTCAATAAGTTCCTCGGGGTCCTTGCCCATCTTGTCAAAGATCGACCACCAGGCAGGTTTTTTCTCTCGCGGGTGGAAGTAGCTCAAATCGAAGAGCAGGTCGGCGAGCCTGTCACCGCATCGGTCACGCCCCGCATCCAACCTTCGGTGGAGTTCATCAGCTTCGGTTTGTTCTGCAGCGACACATTCGAGATTGAAACCGGAGCTTGCATCTGCGGTCCCGAGAGGTCGCCAGGGCATGTCTGATGGTCGCACCGTCGAGACCAGCCAGTCGCGCAACATCTGCGTGGAGATACAGTCGATCCGGTTGTAGTCTCGGATTTCTTCAAGGATCTTCGGGTCGCTGGTTTCCCGCCATGCTTCATAGGCAACCACGCTGCCGCCGGCGGTCTTCACCTCGCCGGTGCGTGCTTCCATGTAGAACACTTCCAGGTTCTTGAGCGAGTAGCGCGGTTCCGACGCAATCAATCCGCCAGACACCACGCTGTAGAGATCAACGAACCTGCTCTCCCGAAGCATCTGATCCAGCAGCGCTTCCCCTACGCCGTGACTGCTCGTGAGCTGACGCAGGGCAGAAACCTCATACGCGGCGTAGTGATAGATGTGGGCGTTTGGAAAATGCTTTAGACGGTGCTCGAAGAACGCCATCAACTGCCGCAGGGCCTCTTTCTCTTCGGTTCGATCGTGCGCCCAGAAATCTCTGAACTCCGCCATGCCTTCGTTGTCGAGCCAGATGCCGTGGAGATATTCCAGTCCGCCCTCGTAGAAGGGGTCGCCTTCGATGTCATAGAACAGGTCGCCGGGATCCGGCTTTGGAAGCAGAGCTAGACCCCGACTCGGGTCCAACTGCTTGAGCTCAAAGGAGGGTGGACCTCCAGCCCGCCGCGCCGTCTGCAGTCTCGCCTGGGTCGTCAGCCTGCTTAGTGTGGTTTCCGCCAGCTTCGGCACCCGTTCTTCACGCTGCCCAAGCGCAGCCATAGTGAGAACACCCGCATCAATCAGCTTGCTCCGCTGACTCCTGGAAATACCGGCTACAAGAGCAAGGCTGTCAGCCTCCTCCCAGTACGATTGGCAAACCTCACGCCAGCGGCACAGGCCACACATCTTCACTGGATCGGGAGATGTTTCGTGCGGGTCGGCGACAAATCGCTCCAGCTGGTCCCGCGCATGGCGGGCATAGGCGGCGTAATCCTTGAGCCTGAAGGAGAAGCGATCACCATTGCCCAACTGGATATGCGCGAATTCAGGCTCGATGCCTTGGGCTTCTGACAGAAGGTCCGAATACAGAACAAGCTGGAGGATGTGCTTCGGGTCGGGCTTCCGCTTCAGCTTGGTGTCCACGACTTCATACGAGAACGGACCGAGCAGCGACGGCTTGTCGATTTTGATAAGGAAGTCAGACCAACCACCCCACGGGGGAGAGAAGAAGGCGCCTTGGAACAGGACGTCAGCACCCTCGTAGAGGGCCGCCTGGGTCGCCTTCGCCGCAACTGATAAGTCCATGTCGCGACTGAATTCGATAATGCGTAGGCCTTCGCCACGGAGCTTCGAAAGATAATCCGCTTCGTGTGCATCACCGTAGCGCTGGAGTATCTTTGCGTCTTCGGTGTCCTCTGCCGGCACCAACGGCTCGCCCCGCAAGTAGCGCAGGTCCATCGCCGTCGCATGGCTACAACCCATGAACCGCATCAAGTCCGATGCGGAAAGCAAAATCTCCGAGCCTTCCAGTTTCATTTTCTACTCCCCTGCCCAATCCTAATAGAACCGTAAGCACTGATCGTGACAATAGCTGTCACCTGGATAGGTGAAGATCGATGTCATTTGAAAAGGCACAGCAGTTGATTGAGCTCGCAACGTTTGTTGCGGCTCGTAGAATGGGCGTGACACTTGACGATGTCGGCGAGCGGTTCCGCGTCTCCAAGCGGACCGCGCAGCGGATGCTGCACACTCTGGAATTTCAGTTTCCTGATACCCGACCCAGCGTAGATGAAGATGGACGTAAACGTTGGCGATTGCAGACAGGGGCGTTGCGCGACCTGCTTACGCTAACTCCTGATGAACTGGCGGCGATGGACCTATCGATCGAGACCCTGGAACAGAATGCTCAAGGGCTGGAGGCAGACCACCTTCGTTCTCTGCGAGAGAAAATATTGGCGCTGGTGCCGGACAATCGGATTGCTCGCTTGGAAACTGACTACGAAGCGTTGCTTGAGGCGCAAGGTCTCGCAGCGCGCCCGGGACCTACGACAAGGCTGGCGCCGGGAGTAGGATCCACCATAGCTACGGCGCTAAAAGGATCGCAGCGGCTGAAGATCGTCTACCAATCCCGCGGGTCGGCCGCATCAAGCGAGCGAGTGGTTGAGCCTTACGGAGTCCTGATCGGAATTCGGCGGTACCTAGTGGCGAAGCCAGCGACCGATCCCGCGGGAACGCTCCGGCATTATGTGGCTGAGAAGATCGAAAGTGCGGAACTGACAGGAGAGGTCTTTGAACGCGACCCCAGCTTCGACATCCATGCGCATGCAAGGAAGGCGTTCGGGGCTTTCCAGAACGACAGTGAATTTGGGGAAGTTATCTGGAGGTTCAAACCTGACGCAGCACCGCATGCGCGAAGTTTCCTATTCCATCCGGGTCAGAGCCTTGAAGATGAACCTGATGGGTCTCTGATCGTGCGTTTTTGGGCTTCGGGCTACATGGAGATGTGCTGGCATCTCTATATGTGGGGAGACGAGGTCGAGGTCGTGGCGCCGGAAGTGCTTCGCCAAATGGTCAAGAGTTACCAACGCGCGGACTTTCCTTCGCTTCCGTAGCCGGTTGTTCCTAAACTTCCGAATCATGCGATCGGTGAGCTGATGACAGCTTCTGTCACCGCCCCATTGGATATTCGGTTACAACAGGAGTCGATGGATGAACAGGCAGCAGAAAAATGACGGTCATGGTCTTTTCGCCATAGTAGCTCGGGGAGCGAATTCAGGCGTGAGGCTCTTCCCCCATAAGCACGCTGACGGTTCCTTTGTTGTGAGCATGACTCGTTTCCAGAAAGACTACATCCGGGTCCCGCGACTGGGCGATTTACCCGGCTGGCTGCACAAAGGCTTTGCACTACGAATGTCAAATCCTTCTGCGGGAGTTATCGCACCCAGCCTTATTAGCGCTGCTTCTGTGCGGGGCTGGGGCAACCTAGAGCATGCCCGCGATTGATTGGTTTGTGGGTGACAGCTTCTGACATCGGCGTGTGGATATCTATCCAGGCAGCAGCCGCAGGACGGGCCGCTGTTTATCTGGGAACAAAAGCCTTCTGTCTGAAGGCGAAGGGTGAGGGGCATGGCTTTTCGATTCGTTCATACGGCTGACATCCATCTAGATTCACCTCTCCGATCCTTGGCGCTGCGCAACCCAGAACTAGGCGAACTAATTGGTAACGCCACTAGGCGTGCGTTCGTCAAAGTCGTCGATCTCTGCTTGTCCGAGCAAGTTGATGCCCTGCTTCTCGCAGGTGATCTCTACGACGGCGACCAAACATCAATGAAAACTGCTCGGTTTCTCGCCGAGCAAATCCGTCGACTAGACCAAGCCGGAATTCGGGTGTTCATCATTCGGGGCAACCACGATGCGTTGTCGAAGATCACCAGAGAACTGACATACCCAGAAACAGTGAAGGTCTACGGTGGGCGTGCCGAGGCAATCTCAATTGATTTGGGAGATCGGGCGACCCCCGTGGTCATTCACGGACTGAGCTTTGCGCAGGCACAGTGCCCCGAAAGTCTGGTCGGAAAGTTCAAGGCGCGGGTCGACGGCGCTGTGAATATAGCGCTGCTGCACACCAGTCTTGCGGGGACGCCTGGACACGATTCTTATGCGCCCTGCAACGTGTCGGACTTGGAGGCGGCAGAATTCGACTACTGGGCGCTTGGGCACATTCACAAGCGTTTCGTCAGTACAGGACGCTGCACCATTGTCATGCCCGGTATGCCCCAGGGCCGCGACATCAACGAATCCGGTCCGAAATCCGTGAGTCTGGTTACGATAGCTGATGATCGTACAGTTCATCTGGAGGAGAAGTTCACCGGCATCGCTCAGTTCGAGCGTGTCGTAGTTGACCTCAGTGGCATCGAGAATTGGCGGGACATGGCGACCGCAGCAACGCGGAAATTGGAGGCTGCGCGGGAAGCTGCGAGTTCCGAACATCTGGTCGTCCGGCTTTCCCTCACCGGCCCAACGCCGCTTGCTTGGCAACTCCGGCACGACGCTGATCTAGTCAAGACCGAGGCCGAAGACAGGGCATCCGTTATTGGTCGCACCTGGATAGAAAAGATCGAGATGCAGTGCACCAACCTCGTTTCCGGGGATAGCGTCGCTGGCGATCCCCTTGTCGAACTTCGAGCGCTCGTCGGCAGCGAGATCATAGATTCTGAATCTTATGACACCGCGCTCATTGAAATTGGCGAGGAGCTTCGTGGTCACCTGCCACCTGAAAGCAGAAGTATTTTAGGGGCTGACCAAGAGGAGTTTCGGGCCACGTTGCGCCTGCTCGCGCGAGAGGGCGTGGAAGACGTGCTTGCACGGCTCCATCGTCGAAAACAGGATGAGGTAGCGTGATGCGCATCAACCGGCTCGATCTGACCCGCTATGGCAAATTCACTGACAAGCTAATTGACTTCGGCCCAATGGAGCCTGGCCGACCAGATTTGCATATCATTTACGGTCCGAACGAAGCGGGAAAATCGACCGCCTTGTGTGCGTTCCTCGACCTGCTCTTTGGCATCGAATCTCGCAGCCGCTACGATTTTCTCCACCCATATTCAACGATGCGCATCGGGGCGGCTTTGGACATCGGCGGTGTTGCCCGGGAGCTTGTCCGGATCAAAAAGCCACAGAACAGTCTGCTCGGACCGGGTGATCAGCCGATCGGCGAACATTTGATACATGGTGAGCTCGGTGGAGTCAGCCGCGACGTCTATTGCGCGATGTTTTCGCTCGACGACGATACCCTTGAGGAAGGCGGCGAGAGCATCCTGGCCAGCAAAGGTGATCTGGGTCAGCTGCTGTTTTCGGCGAGCACAGGATTGGCCGCACTAAGTCGGACACTTGTTGATTTGCGTTCGCAGGCCGACGGCCATTTCAAACTGCGTTCCCGCGGCAGTGAGATCAGTGAACTGAAATCCCGTCTTTCCGACTTGAAGGAGCGGAAAGAGCAGATTGACACGCTCGCTACCCAATACGGCCAGCTGGTAGATACGAGGGATCGCTCCCTTGAACTTTACGACCGGGCCATGGCTGAACGAACAGGTACTCAAGTACGGCTGGACGAGATCAAGAACCTTCTAGCCGCTCTGCCACGATTGGCTGAATTGCGCGAGGTTCGGTCTAATCTCGCCGGGTTGCAAGATCTTCCCGAAGCGCCGCCCTCGTGGGCCAACGAACTCCCATTACTTCATCAAGAGCATATCCAGCTTGCCGTGAAAAGCGAGACTTCGAAGAGGGTGACAGCGGAGCTTGAGAACCAGCTGGAGGTAATAGCTGTAGATGAACCCGCCCTTGCGCTGGGGCAGAGAATGGACGCGCTCGGCGAGTTGCATGCCCGCTATGTGACGGCCGCGAGGGATTTGCCAGACCGTCGTTTGCAATTGAAAGAGATTGGCCGGGAGATCGCAACTATTCTGCGGCTTCTCGAACGCCCTGACAACGACGACCTGGGCAGCCTATTGCTTGGAAGCCGAGTTTCCGGGGCCATCAGAGATCTTATGGAACGCCGATCCGGCATTGATGCAACGCTTGCAAGCGCGAAGCGTGAATCCGAAGAGGCGGCACGACGCCTCATCGAGTTGCAAGGCAAATTATCGAGCGAGACCGCCGCCTCGAAAAACAGTGCAGCCATTGCGGCTCTGGCGAGGGAGCTATCGGTTCTTCGTGAGAATGACCATGCAGCCCGCCGCCGTCTCGCGGAGCGCTCCCGCACCCATTACGAAGAAACACTGGCACGGCAGATTTTGGAACTCCGGCCGTGGGCTGAAAGCGTTGATCAGCTAACGCAAATGAGAGTGCCGGCTCATTCGGAGCTCCAAGTGTGGAAGTCAGCGCTGTCTAAGGCGGAGGCCGACATCGACCGTCACAGCAGCGAAAGCGAGCGCCTAACCAGCGAGCAGGGGCGGTTACGGACCGAACTAGGCGCACTGAAGGACATCACCGGTCTGGCGGGAGATCACGACGCAGCGTCGTCCCGCTCGGCGCGTGAAGCGGCTTGGGCCGTACATCGCGACGCACTCGATGAATCGACCGCTGTGGCGTTTGAGATCGAACTACGAAAGGATGACCTAATCACCGGCGCAAGGCTTGGGCACATGAGCGACCTTGCGAAGCTTAATCATGCATATCGGGCGCTCGCCATCGTGGAAGCGGATTTGGAACGCGCAGCGGAGCTGTTAAGCGCTGCGAAGGCGAAGCGGGAAGCCGTCAACGCCGATATTCTGCGTTTCGTATGCAAGATGGGTTTGACTGTCTTTGACGACCTCACGCTAACCGGGCTCGAGACATGGCTGCAGTGTCGCGAAACAGTCGTTACGACGGTAGAGTTGCTCAGAAAGGCGGACGGAGACTTGCGCCAGGCCGAATCTGACGCCTCGGCTGCGGGCAGCCGTCTCTCTGTGGCGTTGTCGGCGGCACTCGTACCCCAAGATTGTTCTGGCTCTTTTGAAGGCCTTGTGGCGGCCGCCCAATCCGCCATTGATCTAGAAGTCGAACACAAGAACCTGAGGGAGCAACTTGAACGCTGCGAAAGCGAGGAGCGTTCCCGAAGGGCAGCCCTTGAAACGGCATCTGGCGACGACGATCGATGGAACGCATCATGGGCTGAAATCTGCAAGAGCTGTTGGCTTGGGGTAGGGGGAACCATCCCCAGCCTCACCACCGTCAAGGAGGTCATGGATAGACTTGCCGAACTTGGCCCGGCCGGCCAGCGGCGAGCTAGCCTGGCAGATCGGATCGCAAAGATGGAGGAAGATCAAACTGCCTTCTCTTGCGAGCTCACGGTCATGGCCACAGAACTCGGAGTGAAGCAATCAGCAGAGAGTGCGTTGGATCTGTGGGCGCTGATGTCCGCCAGCGTGGAAGAGGCCAGGTCCAACAAGGCAGAAAGGCAATCTAAGAACCAGGCTCTTGAGGATCAAATCCTGAAGAACCGAGACCTGGCGGCTGAAATCGCCATTTGTGAGCGACGCAAATCTGAAATGACACAGCTATTCAATGTCTCTTCCTTGCAGGAGGTCGGCCAACAGCTACAGTTGTTGGAGCAGCGAAAGGAACTGCGACGCCGGGCAGATACCATCGAACGCGAAGTCAAAGAGGCGCTGTCCGTTCGAGAAATTGCTGACGCCGAACTCACCCTCGACGCCATGGATCGACCAGATCTTGACGCAGAGCACATTGAACTCAAGGCCCGATTTGATGATCAGGATCGGCGAGTGCGAGAGTTGCATACCGTATACAGCAAGGCGTCCGACCAGGTCGAAGCTGTCGACGGTGATAGCGCGGTAGCTGATCTCGAAGAGCAACGACGCACGGTTCTGCTGGAAATAGAAGACAAGGCGTTTAGCTATTTCCGATTGAGGGCGGGCATCGTCGCGGCCGAACAAGCCCTGCGTCTCTATCGCGACAAGCATCGCAGCTCGATGATGGTTCGCGCCTCGAAAGCTTTTCAGGTAATCAGCCGAGGGGCTTATCGTGGCCTCGCGACTCAGGCCGACAAGGATGCCGAAGTTCTTATCGGTATTGGAGCTGATGGAAGTTCGAAGGTTGCGCTGGAGATGTCCAAGGGGACGCGCTTCCAACTCTATCTTGCACTTAGAGTGGCTGGTTACCACGAGTTCGCTCAATCTCACACGCCTGTTCCATTTATAGCCGACGATATCATGGAGACGTTCGACGACTTTCGTGCCGAGGAAGCGTTCCGGCTATTCGCCGACATGGCAAAGGTGGGTCAGGTAATCTACCTGACCCACCATAAGCACCTTTGCGAAATCGCCCGGCGGGTTTGCCCGAGTGCTCGGATACACGAGTTGGCGGCGCCGATCGCGCTCGAAAGCGTTGCGGCGTGAGCTTTCGGAGCGCAGCGGGGAACTCGCGCAGTATCAAAACCCGCCACTGCGGGCATTCGCGGCGCGCGCCAAAATTGGTCCTGTGGTGATTCAGCAGAGAGGGAAATGCCAAATGCGTGAGCTACATGATTTCGCCATTCTAGCACCGGTACCTCTTGAACACCTTGAGTCTGGCTTGATCGTCGCTAAACGGGAAGGCTTGGTAGCCTACGGTACGATGAAATGGGAGTTGGTTGGGAACGTGGACGGTATGCGCAAGGGGGCGTCCGTGGCGGTATTGATGTACCCGTCACACGAAGATGTTCCGGCAAAGGATGGCTTCGTAGTTTCATGGTTTGGATGGTATGAGGGCTCGGTCCACAGTGTGAATGGCGCCCACCCAGACGGAATGAAATATCGACCGCAGAGCACAGCAAAATACCCGGCTGACAATGTCGGGCATTGGGCGGCATTTTGGCATGTGAAAGATCTGCGAGCATTGTCTGTAGATAAACAAATCTCTATTGGGAAAATTCAAGGCTACAAAGGCGGCTGGCGCAAGGATAAGCCTCCTCGTGGACCCGAGTTGGTTACTCTGCCAGAAAAGCTCAGTTATGAAGATTGATAGCGCGCTGAGGTTAATTTTGTCGCGGTCGAACATCGACGTTTCCGGCGCGTAGCGCCAGCACTTCAGACCTGTCGATCGAACTGCTTTGAAAGGATCCTGCTGGAATTTCCTTAGAGCGGAAAGGGGCGTCTTTCCCCCCCGATGCCGCGAACCACAAACCGGGTCGAATGCTGCCTCCGCGCCGCGGCGTGCATTACTTCATCCGTTCCCACCTCATCCGGTCGACTGGATAATTGATGGTTCGGTCTAGGAAATATTTAAATGGTTATGCGGTTCAATGGGCCAATCGACATGCTGACGAGGCGCAAGCCGATCTGATGCAATGCAGAACTTAGCGCGGGCAGCTGCGACGGTGTCGAAGTGATGTGGAAGGTACCATGGGGAGGTAAGTATGAGTGATCTAACAGAAATGGCTGCGGAAAAACAGAACAAGGTAATCCTTGAGATTGTTGAGCTCCAGCGGGAGTATTATTTTGAGAATAAGAACAAAGATACCGAACGTCAACGCAAGTTGCGAGAAATAATAGACCGTGCGACTCCGATAAAGGATAAATGAGAATGCTTCTTGAGCAGGTAATTCTCAAGGATTTTCGCTGCTTTTGTGGCGAATATTCCGTCGATTTCTCAACCGATCCGGAAAAAAACGTTACCCTTATCCACGCTGAAAACGGTGTTGGAAAGACAACGCTGCTCAATGCAATGCTGTGGTGTTTTTATGGGATGACTACCGCCAAGTTTGAAAGGAAAGGTGATCTAGTCAATCATGATGCGAAGACGGCGGGACGCGATACGACCTATGTGGAGGTACGTTTCGAGCACAACGGGTCTCACTATCGTGCGCGGCGATATGCAGGGCCAGGGGTAACGAGCGACCGTATTTTTTCCATCATTCGTTTGGATCGGGGTCACAGTTCAACTCTTCCTAACCCCGATACTTTCATCAACACCGTCATTCCTAAATCGATGGCCACGCATTTCCTATTCGACGGCGAACATGCTGAAGTTTTTCTTGGGGAAGAGAACCGATCTGGCATCCGCAAGGCAGTTCAGGACATCCTCGGCTGTAGCCTTATCGATACTGCGATCAAAGATCTTGACGCCGCTGCAACCTACTACCGCCGCCAGATGCCGAAGACGAAAGCAAGCGCATCGATCGACGCACTGAGCGTACAGATCGACGAGTTTGCGTCGCAAATTGCGAAAGCTCGCGAAGTAGTGGAGGGGCTAAAGCAGGATGTAGGGATTATCAATCAGCAAATCGCCGATATCGATGAGAAACTGAGAAATTCTGCCGCCGCAAAGGAACTTCAAAACCGGCGAGACGGTGTCGAACGCGAATTGCGCGGTGCGCGAAAGCGCGTCACTGACTCTCAGGACGAGGTTCTAAAATGGCTTGGAGACAATGGGCGCTTCCTTGTCTCGACAAAATTGACTAGCCAGACATTTGATCATTTAGAGTCGCAGGAGACGAAGGGGCGAATCCCTTCGCCTTACAACGAGGAGTTTGTCAAAGATCTGCTTGAGATGGAGAGATGCATCTGTGGCGCGGAATTGCATCCCGGATCCGAAGAATACATGAAGGTCGCGGGCCTTCTGGAAAAGGCTGCCAACCATACGTTGCGCAGCCGGCTGAATGCAATTAGGGCAATTATCAGTCAGCTAAAAGTCGAGCGGGAGCGCGCGCCCGGCCGGTTGGACGCGGCAACTAAGCGGCAAGCAGAGGCCCGGGCCGATGTCTCAAGGCTCGAGGCACAAGAGGCCGAAATTTCGGAAAAGCTCTCTGGAATCAATTTTGGTGAGATTGCCGAGCGAGAGAAGCGTCGTAACCAACTGAAATCCGAGCTTAGTGAAAAAAACCAGCAGATCGGATCCATGAACCGCCGCATCGAAACATCGGAAGCGGATAAACAAAGCAAGGAGCGCGAGCTCAAACGTCAGGCGGAGAACGATGATGACGCGCGAATCTTTGTTACCCGTTACAATCTATGCGAAGCGCTTAAAGGACGCCTGGAACTGGAATTAGCAGAAGAAGAAAAGAGCGCGCGAGGCGTACTACGTGCAAGTATCAGCAAGGTGTTGGACCAAACGGGTCGAAAGAATCTGCGCCTTAATATGACTAACGAGTATAGCATAAGCCTTGTGAACGATTCTGGCACCCAACTTGCGAAATCCGGGGGCGAAAATCAACTTCTGGGGCTAGCCTTCACTGCGGCACTCGTTCAATTCGCTAGGGCACGCCAAAATGCACAGGACCATCGGCTGCTAAAGGGCACCGTCGCGCCTCTAGTGTTGGACTCTCCCTTTGGGCAGCTTGATGAGACTTATGGTCTTACGACGGTAAGGCACGTGCCCGAGATGGCCGGTCAAGTGATCCTTATGGTATCGAGCAAGCAGGGCTCTGGGGGCGTTGTCGAGGCGCTCAGTGGCCGCATTGGCCGAGAATACGTCCTAGTACGCAACAACCGGGATGCCCGTGGAGCTCGGCCGATCGAAACTCGGCAGTTTCACGGAAAGGACGTCGAAACCGCGGTTTTCGATGCGGCTTTCGACGGCACGACAATCGTGGAGTTGGCATAATGGCCGCTAGAGCCCCAAACATAAATCGCAGTCAAGTTTACGAGGAAATTGTTCAACGCCTCGCGGGCCAGCCGCTTCCAGACGCTGATCGGCGTCTCTTCCCGACGATTAGAGAGCTGCTTTGCTTTGCCGCTTTGCTTGGCTTCTCAGAGAATCGACGGCTACCTTTAGATCGCACGCAAGGTACAGAGGACATCTCTTATCAACAGTTTGAACGCGGGGATGCAGAGAACCTCATCTATCTGATTGCGTTGGCGAGCGAACAAAATACGAATGTCCTGCGTGAGGGAAATGAAGGTCAGTGCGCGGAGATATTTGAGGAGTACGCCAACGGCGGGATGGCGATCATTAAAGACAGTCTGTTGCGTGCAGGCGGCGAATATCCAGACCGAGCACTGATGACATTGCTGAAGGAAAGAGGTTATCTGCCGGCCGCACAAGCGGAGCCGGACCTAGGCTCGATTGACTTCTAGCATGCTCAGGGATGTTGCGTTTAAAGCTGTGTACAAATCAGACCAGGATAATATCCTGGAAGATTTTTATTTCCCGACTCTGGCTGTTGCGATCACCTATGATCGTGCGGTCGGTTTCTTTTCGGCGTCGACTTTGAGTTATGCCGGGCAAGCCCTATCGACCTTCATTCAGGGTGGTGGGAAAATCCGTCTTATCCTCGGTGCGTTTTCCGACGAGCGTGACATCGAGGCGGTTAATCAAGGACTGAACCTTCGAGAGATTTCCGACAAGATCGGAGCCCAGTTCCTTGACCAAATTGGGGCGGTAAACGACGAGCTTTTTCAACATCGGTTTGAAGCCCTGGCCTGGTTGGTTGCGCATGGCAGGCTTGAAGTCAAAGTTGCACTTCGACCATATGGAATGTACCACGACAAGATAGGTATCATTTCTGACAGCGCAGGCGACGCACTGATTTTTTCGGGGTCCGCAAACGAAAGCGCCCACGCATTGCTGCCTACGCATAACTACGAATCAATTGATGTCTTCCCAAGCTGGAAACCAGAGCTCGAAGCTTATTTTAGGCCTCACCAGGACAGCTTTGAGCGCCTTTGGGACAATCGAAGCCGCGGAACGGCAGTGATGGACGTGCCTACAGCCATAAGGGAAAAGCTGCTTACTGTGGCCGCCGGCCTTAAGGAGCCTCCGGATCCCGGTCGCGAGGCTGCCATTGCGCGCCGCTTGCGCCCGGAAGAGACCGGCACTCTTGGGGTTGAGCCAGGGCCGCGTCTTCCAAGCATGATAAATGGCTTTCCCTTTGAAATCCGCCAACACCAGCGGGAAGCCCTAAACGAGTGGCGAGTCAAAGGCGCGTTCCAGGGAATTTTTGATCTGGCTACTGGCGCCGGGAAGACCATCACGGCTGTATACGCAATCGTGCAAATGGCGAAACACGTTCCAGGCCTTACCGTCGTCGTTGCCGCACCTTACCAGAATCTCGCAGATCAATGGTGTGACCTCCTTGAGGAATTCAATATTCATCCCTTGCGTTGCTATATTTCGCGGGCTGATTGGTATGAAAAGCTGCAGCGCACCGTACATGACATAGAGATGGGCGCCGTCAATTTTGCGGCTATTGTCGTTGTCAATCGGTCCTTAAAGAGCGACGCGTTCCAGCAAGCTATTGCACGGATCCCGGAAAAGAAGCTTCTCTGGATCGGTGACGAATGCCATCATCATGCGTCTGAAAGTTTTTCCGGTTTCTTGCCGTCGAACGCAGCCTATCGCATAGGGCTTTCCGCGACACCGGAGCACTATCTGGACGGAGAGCGGAACGCACGTCTCACGGCATACTATGGCAAGACTGTTTTCACATATTCGCTAAAGCAGGCGATTGAAGACAAAATACTCACCCCCTACAATTACTATCCTTGTCTGGTTGAACTTACCAAGGACGAGGCAACGGCCTTTATCGGACTGTCGGACGAAGTCGCCCGTGTAGTTGCGCGCGAAGGAACAAAGTCGAGGATGAGCCAAGGCCTCACGGCACTATTGATGAAGCGTGCGCGGCTGGTCGCGTCGGCTTACAACAAGATCCCGGCATTGATTAATACCTTAGGCGGCAAGCGTCCTACGTCTCACACGTTGTTTTACTGTGGCGACGGCCAAGTCGATTACCAGGAAGACGATGTCAGTCAAGACGAAGGCGATGGGGAGATAGCGTTTGCTGGTCGCCAAATTGAGGTAATCAGCGAACACCTGGACGCTCTCGGTTGGAGGCTCTCGCGTTTCACTTCCCGAGAGCCCAGGCGGGAGAGAGAGGCTATTCTAACCAACTTCAAAATGGGTCTTATCGACGCAATGGTGGCAATTAAATGCCTTGACGAGGGTATCGACGTTCCGGCCTGTAGCACAGCTTTCATCTTGGCTAGCTCCCGTGATCCTCGACAGTTCATCCAGCGGCGGGGACGGATCCTGCGGCGATCACCCGGAAAGACAATCGCAAATATCCACGATTTCATCGTTATTCTTCCTAGCTCAACTCACGATGAAACTGGTCACGCTCGCAAGCTTGTCGAGTCGGAATTGCGTCGTGTCGCTGAGTTCTCCACTCTAGCGATTAACCGCTCCGAAGCGTACGAGCGGCTTCGAGACGTGCTCACGGCTTACGATTTGGAGCATGTAATTTAGCGTTGGTGTCATCCGCACTAGGCTATTTATGACAGGTGATGCAGACCTTTCCGGTCCCATAGACTTCATCCAGGTCCATTGGAGTATCTTCCTGAAGGACATTGACCGGGCGCCGTTGCTTTAATCGAGCCACGCGCTTTTCATGGTCTGCGTGAATCTGCTTCAGCCGTTCAGGTTGGGCAAGCTCATCCAGCGATTCGCCCTGGCTCCAAGAAAACGGTGAGCCATGGTCCAGCGCATTCTTTTCATATCGCCGCGCTTCTTCATATGCTTCGGGATGCTCCTTCAAAAGGCGCGCCCATTCGATCTTCTGTTGATAAAAACAGAACGTGCATCCACTGCGAGACCGCCATCGATAGTAATCTGGCAGGCCTACGCCGGCGGCATCCAAAATCTCGACAACTGCTGCCTTGTCGACCCCGTCGGTCCGAAACGGAAGATGAATCTTTAGATTTTCTTGCCCCGACACATATCCCTCGCGGTAATCCTCATCGGATCGGATCGCAACGTAGCTATTGACGATGTCTCCGGCTCTAACCAATGGCCTTACCCAGTCTTCAAATGGCTTGATTTTGAGCTGACGCGTACACCAACGCGTCTGTGGGGACGGTAAGAAATTTTTGTACTCGCGAAGCCAGAAATCAAAGTCACGATCGGGATTTAGACGAAGGATGGGCTTTCCCAAAAACCCTTCAAGCCGTCCAAGAAATTCGTAAACCTCAGGCAGTTCCTTCCCGGTGTCGGTAAAAAAATAGTCGATCTCAAGCTCGGGACGCTGCTGCCTCATGTATACTGCAAGCGCAGCGCTGTCGCGCCCACCAGAAATTCCTAGGACGTGCCGCTCGGTCATGCTTGAACCTTTTTCATCACACCATCTGTCTTGTCTGCACTTAGCGACAAACCGAGCCTTGCAAGGGCGCCAATTGCAACGTTATCAGTCGCGCCCTCTTGCACGAGAAGTGCAGCTAGTTTTTCACACAGCTCGTTCGCTCTCTTTCGTTCTGATGGATCGAGTTGCACTTCTGAACTGATAGGCGCCGGATAGGAAGGGTCACTCATATAGACGACCATCGTCACGTGACCGTCGGTTCGCCCCTTCAGATGGCCAAAGCCCTCTGCTCGGAGAAATTGTTGAGCAAGGGCCGCTAGTTCGATTTTAGCCGCATCTACATCGCGATCTACCCAATCGCGAGCGGGCTTGTTGGCTGCGAGGCTTGCGATACCCTCGATCTCGTCTAGTCTTCCCCCATAGGTCGAAAGTCTGGTGGCCAACGCATCCAACCTGAAGTTACCCGACAAGCCGCGGACATTGGCTGCACGCCGATGAAGAGGGCCGTAGTCGCCGGTCGCGGCGCTTTTGAAGCGTACTTCGCCCATTAATGTGTGCGCGAGTTCTTCGAGCATTTTGGGATAGGCCTCTTCTAGTTCTCGGCGGGCAGCGTCGACGGCGTTAGCCAGCCAGACCCCTTGGTTGTTCGAACCCTCACCGACGGATCGGGGTAAGTCTTCGAAGAGCAACTGATTAGGGTCGTTTGAATTATGCGCCAATGTGCGTAACGCAAGGGCGGTCTTCGATACGGTTGAAGTTCGCGTTGTCCACGGGGGAAGATTGCGGACTTTCCTCACTAGCGATTTTGCTACGTCGAGCGGTGAAGGAGCAACGCAGCTGTCCGCGCTCGAAAGCCGGCGGGCAAGTTCCGAGATTAGATTCGCATCGAGGTGCGACATCTCGACAAGTCGCACACGCACAACGCCAGGATCTTGGAGGATCCGATCGATCAGGAATGCGTCAAGCTGAGGTCGGAATACCTCGTCGAGATAAATCGCCGCCCGCTCCGCTCTTGTAAGAAGAAACGCGACTGCAAGGATAGCGAGAAGACCGTCTCGGACGCCGAACGGCGGAGCTCGCCAAAGTGCAAACAGTTCTGCTAGAGAGCACCCCTTATCGGACGATTTTAGAAGCGCTTCGCCCGCCATCCACAGGGGCGCGAGTTTATGAGCGTCACCTGCTACAGGACTCTCGAATTTGTATCCGCCTTCGCCGTCCGGCCGATATAGACCCGTGGCTTCCAAAAGACTCGCGAATAATCCTGCTTCGGGCGGGTAGCCGTTCATCGCCAAGCGATGTTCGCCCACCCGTTCGACCATGGCTCTTAGAAGCATACGAGTAGCGGCGGCCGCATTTGACGAGGGTCGCGTGCGGTTGACGAGTTCATTTCGAATATGGGGAGTGTCAGGATACCGCCAATCCGCCAGGCGCGAAGCTAGGATACTTAAAGCAGCCGGCCCCCTAAGATGTGAATGGGTGCTGAGGTTTGCTCCCGTTGGAAGGCGCCAGTCAACAACGTCGATTGCCTGGCCTAGGCGATCTTCAAGATCCGCTGCTAGACGCGAAATTCGCGCATCGATCTCGCGTCTCGCGATCGCGTCACCTTCAAGCTCTGATCGGTTCGCGCGGACGTATTCTAGCGCGGTCAGTTCACTCGCCATCTCACGAAGTCGGAAACTGTCGCGCGTCCACCCGACAACGACCAGCCGACGCCCTGCCAACTCAGAAGCGCTTCGTGTGATCTTCTTGGCTTCGGCCTGAGATTCACCGTTTGCGCCTACGAGAAGTAGGAACAACCCGGCGGCCCCTGCGGCCGGGCGATAAAGTCGGACCCTCTCCTCCGCTTCGTGTAGCGGGGCGAGATCGATTTCGAACCATCTTAGGGCGCCAGTCGCCTCATAATGACGTTTTGCCAAGATGGGCTGCAGCGCGGCTTGTCTGGCGAGCTGGCGATAATCGACTAAGACCCCGGCCTGCCTTGCGTTGTCGACCGCCTGCTCGATGTCAAAGTCGCTGCCAGCGTAGACAGCGAAAGCGCCCGCGTGCTTGCGGAAGACGACAACGGACCAAGCGACTAGGTCCTCGATTACACCGTCGAACGAATTCTCCTCCACATTCGCGCATGACAACACGATATCGCGAGTGGGCTGCAGGCCGGACCTATCTTTGAAGAGGTCAAGCAACGCAATGGCCTTAAGCGCCCGAAGGTGAGTTGCTGACCCACCTCGCGATTCGCATCGCTCGACTGCGTCAACTGCTGTTGACCAGCGGTGGCCATCGGGCGACGCCAGGATTGCGGGCTCAAGGTTCGAGCGCAAATAATCCCACAGCTGATCCGGCGAAAACACTGCGTCCGCGGCTGCGGTCGTTGCGAGAAACTCCTGAAAGCCGAATGGCTCAGCAGACGTCAGAAAGCCGAAAATACTTCGTTGGCTCTGTCCGAAACGCCGCCGTGAAATAGGGCCCAGAAGGGCAGCAACGACGGGGTGCAAAGGCCAACATGCAGTAAGCCGGTGTTCTAAGGGACCAAGGGGCCCAGTTCGAGCCCCTCGAAGACTTTTGGCGACGACTCGGGCGGCCGGCCCGCTAGTCAGGGGCTTATCCGTAGATTCTATTGCCCGGGAAATCAGTTCGATTTGCTCTTCGCCGGCGAGGCTAATCGAGATGTCGAGGAAGCGCCCCTGCACTTTGAGCCATTCATCGCGTCCTTCGCGGGACATGCGATGGGCGTATTCGTCGAAGGCTTGGTGAAGAATCCCGACCACCATAAGGCGTCCTTGAGAGCGCGCAGCGATTTCGGCGATCTCTTGGAAGACATGCACGTCGCCGCCTTCAGTCGCGGAGTGTTCGAGGAACTTGCCCATTTCGTCGATGAGCAACACGATCCCTTCGGAATTCACGGTCTTTGCTGCGCGCCCTAACCAAGTGGCGAAACCTTCATTGGCTTTGCGCCTAGAAAGCTGCTCACCGGCGAAGCAAGTCCTGATAGCAGCTTCCAGAACTGTAGCGGCTTCGGCTCTTTGGCCAACGACAGGAACGATCGACCAAGGACGAGATGACGGCCGGAATAGGGTAGTTATTTCGGCCGCATCCTTAGGATCTGCAGCAGCAAAAAGGTTGGACGCCCTTTTCGTCGGGCCGGCTAACAACTCGGCAAAGGCGACCGCTAAGCTGGACTTCCCACTCCCATAGGGTCCCGTCCAGGTAAAAGCGCCGTGCGACGTCGCCTCTCGATGCCGTCCCATGATCAGGAGGGCGTCTGCAGCTGACTGCGAACAAATGTAGCCATCCAGTGCGCCGGGATCGCCGAGATCGGTGTCGACACGAATGGAACGCGTGAACCGACGGGCCACCCTAACGGATTTGCTTAACATCTCGGTCATGCTGCCGCAGACCTCAGGTCTCGGTCGAACATCGTCCGAAGGTCCTCCCACACATCCACAGCGTCCAGCCTATGCGCGTACAGTTGTCGCATTCCGGAAGACTCGTCCCACCTTAGAGCGCCATCCGTTAAGGCATCGAGCCGCACTAACCTCTCAGCCACAGCATCTTCGTCCAACAGGAAGACCTGGCCTGGGGAGCCCCGCTCAAATGTCAGGAAATCAACCGAGAACGAGCGTCGCCCCGGATAATATGTCCGCCAGAAGTCGACCAAGGCGAACAGAAACACTTGGTCCGGAAGAGATGACTTAGGCCCGCGTCGGAAACGAAACAGATCGCCTACGCCCGCCTTCTGAATGAGCCCAAGTTCAGCGAGTGGGGATTCAATGCTGTCTTCGGGAGCGCGCCGTACCCCGCCCGTGAGAGCGAAATAGGTCCGCACTAGGCACTCAACATCGCGTCGGATGGTGATGTCACTAATGCTTCGATCTTTGCCGAGCCGGCCGGCATGGCTGAGTTCTTCACAACGCCGGCTCAATCGGCGACGCATGAGTTCGCGATCAAATGTCGACTCGTGAAACTCATTGAAGGCCCAATGCCAGGTAGTCGCCCGCCCAGGCTTTCCGGCTAACATCCAATGAAGAAGCCAAAGCGATCCGGGATGCTCCAGATACGGGTCGAGCGAATCTCCAAACAGTAGATCGCCTACCTTCCCCGTTGTTATTCGGGCGGCGCGCTCGCCGGGGCGATCTTCTGCAGAAAGAACATCAGTTGCGATGGCCCAATGTCGAATTGAGATGACCATGTTACGACCGACGCCAAATAGGGCAATCGATGATTCTTCAGTAAAGACGCTGCAGTTTGGACTGTCAGAATCTAGTGATATTCTGACCGCGTCATAGGCTTTCTTTAGCCAACCATAGCGAAGCGGAAACGTCTCATGACCTGCAAACTGCAGCCGACTGTCGGAACTATCAAGAAGGCTACGGGACATGGCAACTCACTGGAGGTTAAACCCAGTTGAACTGAACCGCTTTATGGCGTTATGTCAACCTCCTGGCGCTCTTCGCCAGTGTGTTGGATTCGTGCATGCCCAAAACAGCAGTTTACCTCGATTATCAGGCCTCAACGCCACTCGACCCTCGCGTACGAATCGCGATGAACGCGGCCTATGATGAGCCCGGAAATGCAAGTTCGGAAGAGCACGCCTTCGGGTGGGCGGCTTTAAGCAGAGTAGACGTAGCGCGTGGTTTTGTTGCGGACAGCCTCAACGCCGTCGCTGAAGAGGTGACGTTCACCTCCGGCGCCACCGAGGCGAACAATATAGCCATATTGGGGGCAGCCATGGCAGCACCCCCGCGCCGCCGCCGGATCTTGGTATCCGCTATCGAACATAAGTCGGTGTCTGCCGCCGCGCATGCGGCCGAGCGTTTGGGGTTTGTAGTCGAAGTGGTGCCCGCCACCCATGATGGCCTGATTGATGTTCAGGCGCTAGACGCGACGCTTGACGACGACGTTGCGATCGTATCCGTAATGGCGGTGAACAACGAGATCGGGACAATTCAACCAAGCGGGTTGGTGGGTCGATTGACTCGTAGTGCCGGCGCTTTTTTTCATGTCGATGCCACTCAGGCCCTTGCCGCAACCCATGTCGATATGGCGGAGTGGGGTGCCGACGCGCTGAGCCTGTCTGGACACAAAATCTATGGACCGGGAGGTATTGGCGCTCTAATCGTCGCTTTGGATGCCCCCTGGCGACCACAGCCTTTGATGTTTGGAGGAGGACAAGAGCACGGTTTGAGGCCAGGAACGCTACCGGTTCCACTTTGCGTCGGTTTAGGCGAGGCGTGTCGGCTAATGTTGCTTAAAGGGGAGGTCGAGCGTCGGCGGGTGGGGGACCTTCGTGACACGCTTTCTCACCGCTTACGCGACCTGTTTCCGCAACTGAAGGTTTCTTGCGAACCCACTCCGCGTCACCCGGGCTGCCTGCACATTAGAATTCCCAATGTGTCCGCGAGCGACCTACTTATGCGCCTTCAGCCGCAGGTCGCCGCTTCAACCGGCTCAGCCTGCACCTCAGGGATAATCGGTCCCTCGCATGTTGCTCTTGCCGTCGGGATGAGCGCGGACGACGCGGCGGAATGTCTGCGCTTTTCAATGGGCCGATTCTCTACTGAATCGGACGTTGAGATGGCAGTCTTATGCATGTCATCGGCGTTGAGCCAACTTCGGGCGCGCGACCATAACGCGACCGATTTGGGCGTCCCAGCTACTAGCGACAAATCGCCAACAGAGGTTGGTTTTTCCTAATACGATCTGGCAGGTGTTGCCCATGGCCGCCTTGTCGAGATCAACGTCGGGTTCTGCCTTGAGGATTCCCTTAGTGTAAAATACCCATTTCCACACTAAGAGATTCTCTTGGTGTGAAGTCAGGACCGAACTGATGAGTTTTTTTTAAGAATCGCGATCTCGCTGGATCCAGCGCCAGAGGTTTCGAACAGATTCTTAGCGCCTACTCCATACTGCCTCCATCGACTAGACGCTTCGAAATACCCAACTTCTTCATGTCGGCCCAGAAGAGGTGGTGGCGATTCCGTCCTGGATGCGCCACCCGCTCTACAGATACGCCCATTCGGCCTAGCGCCTTTGCTGATACATTGCCGATCGCAATGATGCGCTTCGGCTTGAACGTATCGAGGACTAGCGTCAAGCAATCACGGCAAAGGTCGTGGTGCTCGCGGGTCGTTTCAGCGTTTCTGATTTGACCGTTCTTCACTTTGAAGGGGTGCAGCATGACGACGTTCCATAGCAAAGGCACGGGCTTCTGGAGGATTTCCCAGATCGCTGCTGAGGTTCGGCTTGCGCTGCTTTCTGGATTCCGTGTCGGCATGGCGAATGCGCCAGGCAAACCCAGCATTTCGGCCATTTCTTTCAGCTTGCCTTGATGAGTGAAGGGCACGCCCGACCAGCGCGCGCCGTAACGCGAAGGCGCCTCGGCTATCCACAAATCGGTACTTGGTCGCTCAATAAAGCTCCGAACATAGAGGTCAAGGTTCTGCCGACGCAGTTTCGGCGCGTCCGCCTCCTCGTGCGCGGCTTCATGGCTTTCGTAGTGGTTGAATAGACCGGCCCCAGAAGGTATCTGCCGGATCGCATCAACGATTGCCTCTACAGCGTCCATAAGTCCGTCTCATTGAGCTCGCGAACGTCGAAGCAGAAACAGCTAGAAGCCAGCACCCCCAGAGCCTCACCCTGCAGTCAGAAGGTGTCAGTTTTCAGGGTTCACTTCTACTAAGGCTTTCTCCCGCCCCCAATGCTCCCTGCAGACTGGCCGCTCAGCTGTCGCCCGGTACTTAAAGACTTTCCGGGCGGGGTCTATCTCACCTGGGCGCCACTCCAGTACCTCGCCACCGTGCCACGCGCGTGTAGCCTGTGTGTCGTGCAGGAATACCTTAACCACCTGAGAGGCAGCGTCATCTCCCAAAACCCACTCGCCAGTTTCATGCTCACCGTTACCGAGATGCCTGTGGTTCATTCCATCCTTGCAGATTAAATGCAGGTTGTAAGCCAATGTCGCTCTCCCTTGATAGTGAAGGTCTACGTTTCTAGCAGAAATATAACGTTGCGGATGGGCCGCCGGAGTTTTCCGGATCCGGCGCCGACCGTTGGACGTCGGTAAACGATTAAGAAATCGCGAGGCTTCGTTCGTAGAGGCTAGCTGCCGTCTGTTCCAATCTTTCGCGCCAGGCGAGCTTCTCAAGCCAGCCTGCGGGAATACCCGAACGGCCGTAGATAGCCCCTGCAAACTGCCCAGCGACTGCGGCGGTTGTATCGGCATCGTCGCCTAGATTGGCCGCCAGCAACACTGCCGAGCGAAAACTGGTCGTCCGGTTTACCGCCCAAATTGCCGCCTGAAGGGATTTCGCCACATAACCTGAGCCTTCGATCTCGTCACGATGCCGGCCGCGGAACCCGCCGTTGACCTCCTGTGCAATCGGTCCAGCCAGCAGGTCGGTTAGGGAGCGGCCCTGAATTGCGCTGGCCACTAATCTGACAAATATTTTCGATGCATGGAGAGTGTCCGGCGATCCGTGGGTTGTCAGGGTCTGCAGTGCCGCTACGCTATCCAATGCTGGGTGGTTCTGCCAATGCCGAACCGCAACCGGTGAAAGCCTCATCAACGCACCGTTTCCCGATTGACTAGGGTGTTCCGCGCCCGCCAATGGATTGCCATGGCGGCGATAGCGATTTAGAGCGCCGCTAGTAGTGATCCCAATATCGAAGCAATGTCCGGTGCAGGAGTAGGTGCCATTCCAGCGCCAATCGACAAACCGATCCATCAGGTCCCGTGCGTTCAAGGTCGGATCAAAGATCAGGCTATCCGCGAGAGCCAAGGCCATAGCCGTGTCATCGGTCCATTCGCCAGGCTTCAGCCTGTGAGGTCCACCCCCGACCATATCATCTAGGACGGCAAATGTGGGCTTCGGCGAAAATTCAAGCGCCGCGCCAACAGCATCTCCAACGGCCAATCCGAGCATTGCTCCGATGGCACGGTCCCGTACTGCGGCGCTCTCTCCGGAAGGCGTTGCATCGTTTGCCGTCCGGCCTGCTGCTACCCAAAGTTCCTGTAGCTCGGTTTCGACAGCATTGGGGTGGCGCGCCCCGCGAACTGTAGCTAAGGCCTCTGCTGGACCGCAGCCGAACTCAACCAACAGCCGCGCCGCGATCATGCCGGCGCGCCCAATGCCGCCCCGACAATGAACCAATATACGATTGCCACGCTGAAGCAGCCCGCGCAGCTCGTACGAGTGTGAACTCCATTCAGCGTCAAACTTTTCATCGGGAACAGAAACATCAACTATCGGCAAATGGTGCCATTCCATGTGGCGAAGGCGCACTTCATCGGGGAGGCTTTCAATCTCCCATTCCCTCATTTCGCGATCTTCGATCAACGTCACGACGGCGGTAGCTCCCCAGGCAGCTATGACATCCAAGTCGGCGTTAAGATCTCGGCGATGTACTCCCCCGTAGTGGCTGACGCCCCTCTTACCAGGTGCGAGGGTGATTCCAATGGTGCCAAGTCCGGCTGGGACTTCGGAAATCCTAAGTCGTTCGTTCATATTGTTCTCCCGTTGATGTTGAGCAGATGATACGACATTTTGGAAGGAACCACTTTTTTGTCGGACTTTTCCGGGAGGGTCGCGCATGAATTATGTCGGCTTTTATTGGACGCGGCCGGTTTTTTGGGCCGGCTTTAACTCGCTTCTGACAGAAGTGGATGATGCGGCGAAAGCGAGCAAAACTATCCGATACCAACGCGACGTAATTCGCCGCTATGTTCGAGATCACAAAGGCTCTTTGGTGGGTGAGTTCGTCTACCTTGATCAAAGGGCTGATGGCTCAAACATAGTTATACAGGCCGAATTAAAGTCAGCAGAAAAGCTATGCTATATTAAACGAGCGACATTGGTTATCATAGACACCAGGCATCAATACGGATGGAGAAGGAACAAATACCTAACAGATTGCATTTCTGAAAGAAATATACCATTCGAGGAGCTTCCGGCCGATAGTATTGTTATGGACGGAAAGGAATTCAGCCCAAGAGAGCATTTCGCCGCCTGACGATACAGGGAAAGCTATTGGAGAACCCGAGGACCTGATTCCGACGAGAGATTGGTTATGCTGCTTATGTGCACTCCGAGAGTTAGAGGCCTCTGGGAACGCATCTCAGAGACGCTGAACCGGCAAGAAGTAAAAACGGTAGATGGCAAGAGTTGGACGGCGGACAGTGTCCGGAAACGAGCCATGAAATTGAAATCGGAAGGTTACCTTTGAAATGCGATTTTTCGAGAAGAATCCGTATCGGCATCCAGGTCGTTTGGCGGACGTCATCGGCGCCATAACAGCTTTGGGTATATACAGACATTACAAGCTCAGTTTTCCGGAATGGTCGGAGCGCATTGCGAACAACCGCGATCACGCGGAAAAGTGGGGTAGCCTGATGTCAGAGCATCCCGAATTTTTTAGAATTTCGGCTGAAGACCAAAGAGCATCATTAGTTTGGAGGCGCCAAAATCCCAAGAGCTATGACACGCGCAACGGTTGCGAGATCACGCGTCAACAGTTCAAGGACATGGGCGACGAGGAGCGTATTTACATCAGTCGTCGACCACTTGAGCCGAGTGAGCTGACGGCTTTGATCAACGTAGCGATAAGCTTACATGAGCGCGCGATTGACGAGCATAAGGCAAATAAGTGGTGGGTCCATATCGCCGTAGCCTTTCTCGCCTTTTTCGGGGCTCTGATCGGAGCAGCGTTAAGGTAGTTCGAAATGGGTAGGTCGGGAGGTTCTTGCCTACAGTCAGTACTGGTCGCGACCTTCAACGCGTCAGTATATGTGGGGCGCAAGGTGGAGGTGATAGGTCCCGCTGCTTTACGTGAGATTGTGAGGAACTATCAGCGCCCAGATTTCCCATCGCTTCCTTAGGAACGGATTCACCTTGATCGAAAGGTGACAGGTTTTGTCGTCCGGCTTTTTCATATTGTATTTCCGAGCAGTTCGTCAGAGCGGGCGAGCCAAGGAGCAATAGATTGGTGGTTTGCCATGTGTGATTTCCGGGCTCCCGGCTTGGCAGCGAGTTAGCAGCTTCTCTGCAGTAAAGATTTGGTAGGCTAGTCAAAGGGCGATTCGAAGTAGGAGGGTTTTAGGTGCGCCAGCAGACAATTGAACGGGCGAAAGATGAGTTCGACATTCTTGGTGAACTCAGCGCACGCTTGTCACAAAAAATACGTGAAGGTTATCGGTCCGCGCGGCCCGAAGTCATCCGGAATATTGAGCAGGTGGAGCTGGTGAATATCAGCGATGGCTTGACAAAGGCGTTTGAGGAAGTCGCGAAGCGGGGGTATGGACGTGTCGTGTTCGCAGACGAGTACGATGAAAACGGGGACTACGCTGGCGCTACTTACTATCGGGTTTCACAAGCCAATGCCGGTTTCCCGGACAGACCAATCCGCCTTGTAGCTCGCAATTCGCCTGTCGGAAGCCAGATAGCGTCTTGTTCTATCGGAGATGAGATCTCGGTTCGCGTCCCGAAGGGAGAGCGCTCGATCCTCGTTACCGGAATTGTCGACATCACCGGCATGAGCAATCTTCTTCGCGAAAATCCAGACGCGAAGAGGCTCCTGTTTAGGGTTGGCGAGGGCCTTACGGACGAGGAGGTGTTCAATCTTGGGAACTTTGTCCGCTCGTTGCCGGGTCCTGCCCGAACGCCAGATTCCGAGGAGGTCGGAGGCGAGCCTGCCGCTGGCGGTCCTTCAACCGAATTCGATGAATCTTTGTCGGTTGGTGACCATTCAGAAGATGAGGTCGTTCATGCCCAGCCAACGCTGGAGTTGGATCTGTTGCCTTCGGACGAAGTGCCCGACGATCCTCCAGCAGATCCTTTCTGGCATATCCGCCGAGACGCCTTTTTTGGTGACGATGCGGAGGTTTCGCTCGGCAGCCAGTTCTTCACACAAACAACAGCCAACCAAGAAGCCGGTATTCAAACGGTAAGAGGTCTTCAGATTGTTCATGGCATAGCAGGGAGTGGCAAGACGTCCGTCGCCCTCGGTCGGTTGAAGTTTTTCGCGAACTTCAGATCGCTCGAGAATCTGCTTGAGTACGGGTTGCACGAGCGGGACTTCGCTGACTTCGACGCCAGCGGCATGGTTGGCTTCGTGCTGAGCCCGAGTCTGGTCTCGTATCTCAAGCAGACGGCTGAGAGCTTGGACATCGGAGCCATGAAGATCCAGGATTTCGCCGAATTCCTGAACGCCGAGCGCACCCATCGTCGCGTATTCAACAGTCGCCCGTTCAAGAAGTCTTCGGAACCCTGCCACCCGGAGCAGAAGTCGGTGCGCTGGCTGAAGATACTAGATATCGTGGCGGCAGCGTACGTCGCAGACGGTATGAGAGAGATAGCCGCGGCTCCTCTCGTAAAGCCCGCGATCCCCGGAGCTGAAAAAATATCGGACCGGCGCTGGGAGCAACTGGTTACGGATATCTGGGGCAAGGGCCAACTGAGGTTTCGGCTTCAGAGCTTGGTCAGAAGCTTGGAGGTAGCGCCCGACCTCGACGTGCGGACGTTCGTTTTGCGCAAAGTGGCGATCGAGATCGATCGCCGAATTCGCGTTGGGGAAAATGAATCGAGCGGCCTTGAGCTGAGTGAGCGGCGAATTCTCCGCGAAGCAATCGAAAGCGTTCAACAGCGGCTGTTCAGGCTTCTCAATCCGCAAGAGCTGTATGTCCGCATATTTACCGAGCCTGCGTACCGCACACGGATCGAGGAACTTGCCTTGAGTGTAGGCATCTCGGCGAAGGACGTCGTTGAACCAATAGTCGTCCGCCTTAGTCAGAACTTGGTCACAGATGACGATGTTATCTGCGCGCTGTGTCTGAACGCACTGTCATGCGATCAATTCGAACGTGACATTAGGGCCATCCCATACCTGCGCACATTTGCAGAGCGCGTTGGCGTCTTTATCGATGAGTACCAAGATTTTAGCGAGTTGCAGGTCCTCCTGATGGGCTACAAAGCTTTGCCAAAGTACTGGCTCGTCACAGTCTCTGGAGACGCCAGTCAACGGCTTCATCGCGACGGTCTTGCAGAGGTGCAGCGGGCGTTCCCTCAAATAGCAATGCGTCACGCATCCGTTCTTTTGGACCGCAACATGCGCCAGACCGGTCCACTTGCCGCGCTGTCAGCCTGTTTCCGTTCGCTGACTGAGGCGGATGGTGGTCAGATGGTCGGCGCCTGCAGTGCTCCTTTGGATGTGTATGAGAATCCTGTGGAGTTCGCGCGGATGGCGATCGATCGCATCGTCGCCCTTCCGGAGACCGCTAGCGTGGCTGTCATTTGTGCAGACGACCAGGATGTTGATCGCTGGTTCGCGTTGATGCACGGCGATCTCGACGCGAACTTCCGAAATCCGATGATCTCAGATCATTCGAAGCTGACGATGCGGTTTCACACTCATTTCACGACCCCGGTGGAAGCAAAGGGGCTTGAATTCGACGTGGTTGTGATCCCGAACTTGGCGGCATACGACGGCTCTGACGCGGTCGGTAGGAATTCGCTGTACGTCGCGGTTAGCCGTCCGCGTCATGCGCTCCTGATGGGTTGCGACTATGAGGCCATCGGTTCGTCGATGGTCGCCGGATTGGTGGATGATGGACATCTCGTACTTCGAACCCAAGAGCTAGTAAGTGATGCAGTCGACCGCGTAGCATAGTGGACGCAGCTGACCCCAGAGCCATGACAGCTCGTTGGCTATTCGCACTCCCTCATTGACAGCCGACGCTCCGAACAGGGCCATACTCGTGTCAATCGGGGAGGGACTCTCAGTGTGAAATTCCAGTTTCACACTGAGGGGTTCTAGCGGTCTCCGCGACGGGGGTGTTGAGATGTTCGAAAAGATAACTCTGGCGCGGGGGCGAAGGGCATGTTCCGTATCGTTCGTCTGGGTCGACGGGCAATCGGTGGGGTAGTGCTGATTGCAACACTTGTTGCCTTCTTCTCCTCAAACCAATTTGCCGTCCTGGAACTGGCATTCAGGTTTTGGGATCCGTTCGCGATCTCACAGTATCGGCTGCGCCGTCTTTCGACTGACGATTATGAGGTATCCATCGAGCAGGCGCTCAACGAAGGCGACATTTCTGAAGCGCAAAGCCTTGTGGAGCTCGCCCGTGAAAACGGACGCGAATTGCCGGCGGATCTGGTTGAGCGGACACGCGAAAGCCACTTTGAATTCGGGCTGCGGAACATCAAGGATTTCCTGGACGGCGCGATTACCGGGCAGGTGACGACTCCAGCCTCTATCGGAGGGGCGCTGGCGGCCGATTACTCCTATGTCGGCGATGTGCGCGATGCAGTCATTCAAGGCAATCATCTGATCGGAGGAGAGGGCTATGACAAACTTACTCTTGGCCTATCTCTGGTCGGTCTGGCGACGAATGCTCCGGGTACCGGGGCGATAGACATGGGGTTTTCGCTGCTGAAAAACGCCAACAAAGCCGGGAAGCTGTCGGAAGCCTTGATCAGACGCCTCAGTGTTATATCGGCTCGGCTGGTCGACCTGGAAGGCTTGAAACGAGGACTTTCTCGGACCTCACTGCCTTCATTTAAGACTCCTTCGGTTGCGGCAGTTCGCGCGGCATTCAGCGAAATCGACTGGCATCGCGTCGCAAAGGGCGACTTCTCGGGATTCCGAAAACTGATCTCAGAAATGATGCCAGTCGACATGACAGCTGCAAAAGCTGCCTTTAGCGGCGCGGTTCGCAAAGAGGTGGTCGGGGAGGTCGGTCTACTTGCTAGTTCTGCAACCGGAATAGCGTCGACCGGAGGGATAAAGGCGACATTTCGAGCGCTGGAATATGCCGACGATGCCGACGACCTTTCCCGGTTCCGATCCTTGTCGAAGCGTATGGGCGAGAAAACCTCTGCAGTGGTGAGAGTGCTGGGCAAAAGTGCGATCAAGCTCGGGGAACTGGTCTATTGGGTCGTATCGATTTTGATTGCCGCATTAGGTTGGTTCGTTGGCGCGCTGTGGTTCGTGTTCTCCTTGGTCCGAACCTCATTCAACTTAGTTAACCGCAAGGGGGTGGGGGCATGAGTTCGAGCGGGCGTTCAAGACTGGCGTTGGTAGCGGCGGGGATTGGCGGGACAGCTGTCGCGGGTTTCGGATTCGCGTTCGGCAGGGACATCTACAAAAAAACAAAGAAAAACGTCGAATTGATCGTGCTCCTCTTAGCAGCGGTTTTTTGCCCGTTCATCGGTGGACGGGGTCTCGTTCGAGGACATGATCGAGGGATTTTCGGAACGATCTTCCTGACCGTTCTTGGAAGTCTCCTTTTGATTGTGGCGGGCTTTTGTGCCGCCACCCTCTTGATGTTCGGGGTCCTCGCTTTCGCCAGTGATGGCAATGCTGACAGTCCCCTCCCTCTTGCGCTGCTCGGCGGATTCGTGGTGACCGCGATCATCGCGGGGATCGGTGTCGTGGCTGGGGTTTTTCAGCGACCGAAGCGGCTGAAAGCGATTGCCGTTGCCAAATTCAACGAGCGATTCCTGAAGGAAAACGGCTTTCGGGAAACCGACGGAGACGACATCACTCACTATGATGCCAATGGCCAATCATTGCGCTTTCTGGAGGCCCACCCGGACCGCCTTATCTTCATGGCTGTTGGCCGGCGCGGAAAGCGGGCCTTCATCGATCTCGACCAGGACGGCCGAATGGTGAGCTACTCGGGAATTTAAATAACCAACATGAGATCCGAGGGGGAAATAGGTGCGTCAGACCGTTGTTATCTGGGAATAGACATTTTGCTCTCTACCTCTTACGAGGGCAACCTGTCGGCTGGTACTTCCTCTCGATGTTGCCGCATCCCGCCGCGTGGATTGCCGCGACTGTCGTGCTGTGGAAATCGATGAAGGAAAATCGCGCTGTGACAAAGCACCGATGCCAAGTCCGTAAAGTCCTGGTCGCCGCGCCAATTTGCGGTCTCTCGCTGATGGGGCAACGCACGTCGAGCGACAAATATGGCTGACGATCTGACGCCCACACCCAATATGCGCGATTTGATGGCCGCAGTCGCATATGTGCTCCTGCATTGGGGATAGCTGGAAGAAGAAGTCCGCGCGCGTATCACGGCAATCGAGCCAGATCGTCAGCTGTCTGAGGGATCAATATGGGTCCACTGGCGCGAAGTTGAGCCAGAGGCGTGTCAGCGGACCCGAAGTAAGATCCAGATGCTTGCCGATGTCCGAAATTGCCTTGCCCATGGGCTATGCGGTGCGAAGGCGGACCCGAGATCCAGCAGTGAGCCTCACGTTGTTTGTCACAGAGGAGCGGGCCGTCGCCACTTCAAGATTTCAGAGTTAGAGCAGGTGGCGGACGCGCTTCACTTGGCAAGGAATGATGTGCGCGACAGCGGCGTTTGATCACCCTGCTGGGAAAGCCGGTCGTAGCAGAAAGCAACAAGGCATAGATCCAGTCTTTCGAGGGATTGACTGGCAGAGAGCGCGGGTCGTAGCCCTGCCAGAGGGTTCCCTAAGTGTGAAATACCCATTTCACACTAATCCAGCTTAGCCCATGCTGAGTTCGTGCGCTTGTGCTATTCTTCGGCTGGGTCGGTCGTTTGTAAGCTTAATCCCTGGATCCAGCGCACGCGCTTAGCCCGGCGTTCGTCTATCGCCAGGAAGAGTGATTGTCCGCTATTCACCAAGGCGAGCGCGTCGCTTGCAAAAAGCGGTGACACCCGAAGCCACGCTGTCCAGCGCAGCTCGCCCCGTATCTTCTCGATGAGTCCCATGCCTGAAGGGGGATTGTAGATAGGGATCTGCCTGCCGCGGAATGAACGAAACTTTAGCGAGCCACGTTCGTCGCGCGCCTGCACATCCTTGACGGTTGCCTTGATGCGCCGCGAATCCGAATGCGATCCATAGATCGTCAACTCATAGACTTCGCCCGCCCGTCCTTCCGGATACGTCGCCACGCCGGCGAATGTCAGTTGGGTTGTAATCCGATAAAGAGGGGCGTCATCATCCAAATCCCAAGCATATTGAGGCTGATATATACCAGGTTCGATACGAGTTTCGACGCTCGCCTCGCAGTGCTCCACTTTGATGGCGAGATGCGTATGTTCCTCTTCGGGTGAGTGGTTCTTCCTGCGGGGCACCCGATCGTCACCTCGCGAATGATTACAGTCGCCCGGTCGATCTTAATCCCGTTGTGGTCCTTCTGAAGGCAAAAGTTCGTACGGCGGATTTACCATGCAGCTTCTTTCCGCATGCTGGGCCCGCACGATTTCGTCGAGACGCCTCGTCGCAACATTCAGGCAATCTCTTCCGTCTTTGTTGATCCGAATTCCCGAGCCTCGATTACCCAATGATGCGGCCGAATCGGACGCCATGTCCGCTGTCTTGCAGTCTGAATGATCTGGGTGACTTGCTTGCGAAGGGCGGAAATCGACAAAATGCGGGACACGGGTCACGAGCGGATGTTCGATAGCAGATGAGCTACATCGTCAAGCTCGAAGAATACATCTGGCATGTTGTCGAGATGCTCTCTGCCCGTGCTGCCCCATGACCGGCCGCCCTGGAAATCCCAAATGTCATGCCAAAGTTCCTCAAGCTCCCATGTCAGCCTGAACCATTCGCCCCGAACCCGGTCCTTGGCAAAGCGGTCGTGGACCATTTTTTTGGCTTCGAAATAGGAGTGGAACGCCTCTTGAACGGATAGCTTTTTAACGTTCCCGCTGTTGAACGCGGCGATCCGGTCATAAACATTTGTGGCGAAGCCGATCTTCACGAGTTTGCCGCACATTGCAAAGTAGATGTACCCGCGCCGAGTGCCAGCAACCGGCTCCGGCGAGGCTGGCCGCCACTCCTTAGCCTTCGGATCGAAAACTGCTGATTTGGTCGATTTGATTAGGTTGGGCGTTGACCTAATTTCAGTCATCCGCTGTTTAAAATATCGGCTCATATCTAACCCCATTTACGAAGTGCTCTTCGGTTCAATGAACCTGAAAAGTCGAACACAGGCAGAACAACATGCCTAAAACGGCATATTGCGAAGTGCTCTTTTCCCGGATTTCCAAGGGTTTCAGTGGGGAGCCCACCGTTTACACCGAAGATGTCGGCGGTTCGAGCCCGTCATCGCCCACCAGATTTCTTGAATCAAAAGGCCCTGTGGCGCCATCACTCCCCTGGAGCCAGCAACCGCATAGCCGTCGCTGGCGCCGGGAGCCCGTCACACAGTCCTGACGTGGCGGGCCCCGTCTGGCGTTGCCTCCTCACACCACGACCAAATCGGCGTTGGTCAGCGCCAGATTGGCGGCCAGCGTGGCGAAATGGGTGGAGCCGCCAGCGGCACTGCCATTGCTGTCATAATAGAGCCAGCCGGTGTCGGTCTCGTAGATGATGTGATCGGTGCCGTCGCCGGCAAGGCCGGTGGTGTTCTTGATGAACTGGTCGGCCGTCAGCGTGCCGTTTCCGCCAAGCGCCGCGAAAATGGCGTTGTCGACCTGGATGGTGTCCTCGGCGACCGAGAAGTCGGTGATGCGGTCGACATTGGTCGAGGCATTGAGCGCCGTGGTGAAGACAAAGGTATCGTTGCCGGTGCTGCCGGACAGCGTGTCGTTACCGAGCAGCCCGTTGATGACATTCGCGCCCGAATTGCCGGTGATGACATTGGCGATCGAATTGCCGGTGCCGTTGATGTTGCCGGTGCTTCGCAGCGCCAGGTTCTCCAGTTCCTGACCGGAAAGATTGAAGCTGACATAGGCCTGCACGTTGTCGGTGCCCTGGCCGTTGAGCTCGATCACCTTATCACCGGCATTGTCGACATAGTAGGTGTCGTTGCCGGTGCTGCCGCTCATCGTGTCGCCGCCGCCGAGGCCATCGATGACGTTGTTGCCCGAATTGCCGGTGATGATGTTGGCGATCGAATTGCCGGTGCCATTGATGGAAGCCCCGCTGCGCAGCGCAAGGTTCTCCAGCTCCTGACCGGAGAGGTTGAAGCTGACATAGGTCTGGACATTGTCGGTGCCCTGGCCATTGACCTCGATGACCTGATCGCCGGCATTGTCGACATAGTAGGTGTCGTTTTCGCCGCCTCCACGCATGATGTCCGCGCCTGTGCCACCATCCAGAAGATCGGCTCCCCGGCCGCCATTCAACGTGTCGTTTCCGCCTTCGCCGTAAATTGAGTCATTGCCGTAACTCAGGTCGCTTGAACCATCACGCTCATCGCCCCAGAGCGTGTCGTTGCCGTCGTGGCCCATCAGAACATCGTTGCCGCCACGGCCACGCAACTGATTGTCAGCCGCGTTGCCATAAAGCCCGTCGTTGAACGCGGTTCCACGCGCGTTGTTCACGCCTACCAACGTGTCGTAGCCGATGAAGAGGTTGCTCTCGTCCATGTCGTGGGCAAAGCCGCCTTGCAGGTCGACCAGAACCGCGCCGCCAGCTCCGTTGTAGTTGACCCGGCCTCCCTCCGTGCCGGCCAGGAACCTTACGACATCGTTCCCGGCGCCGAGATAGAAATCCATGTAGCCGCCGAATGTGTTGGTATAGGAGGCATCGACGATGAACGTGTCGCCAAAGGCGGTGTCGTCGATGGCATGAATGCCGGATACGCGATCGACACCACCTTGCCCATCTGCGATGGCAAAACCGATGGCATTCGATCCGGCCGCAAGGCCAGCGCGAGCCTGTGCCGTGAGGTTGGCCACAATGGCAGTCGTCGCGCCGGCATAGAGGAGTTCGACGTAGTCGATGTCCGTGTTTCCGGAGGTCTGTGCAATGATCCTGTCATTGCCCTGGTCCCCCGACACGGTGGCGGCAACCGCCGTCAAGGTGTCGTTGCCGTTGCCGCCGCTCAAGAAATCGAAATCGTCCACGGTCGCCGACACGCCGCCATTGATAGTATCGGCGCCGTCGTCACCCGCGAGATAGTTGCTGCCGGTTGTGCCGGTGATGGTGTCGGCGAACTGGGTGCCTTCGGCATCCTCGATGCCGGTCAGCGTATCCGTGAAGCCCCAGCCGTCAGTTACAACGCCGGTCGCCAAATTGATCGTGGCACCATGTGTGATGATGCCGCCGCCGTCGACGTCAACTCCATAGTCAAGGCCGCCGTCCCTGTAGGAAACCATATCTTCGCCGGCGCCGCCAATGATGGTATCGGTGCCGCTTCCCGCGAATACCGTGCCGCCGTTTGATCCCAGATGGATGATGTCGTTGCCTGCCCGGGCAAACACCCAAAAGCCGTCATTTCGCATCGTGATGTTGTCTGCGAAGCGGCTGGCGTTCACCGCTTCGACACTGTTGAGCGTATCGGTGTTGCCGAGGCCGTCGGTGACGACACCAGTCTGCATGTTGATTGTCAGGCCGTTTGAGTAAGTCTCGTAGAAAACGACATCGATGCCGTCCCCTCCATTCACCTGGTCATTGCCGCCAATCGCCATGCGAATGTAGTCGTCACCGGCCAATGCGTTGATTGTGTCGTTGCCGATCAGGTCTTGAATGTCGGGATTGATATCGTTGCCGACGGTTCCATTGATGACTGCCATTTGGTCCTCCCGCTGTATGGTATTCCCCAAGGGCAACTGTATCCGAAGGTTGCATTAGAGTCATCTCATGCAAAGAACGTAGGGGCACCTTGTTCAATGCCGGCGAAGTGCCTCGCAATTCGAGTTCAACAGTATTGTTGGACAGCCGCGAAGTTTTTCGAGGAAGCTTTACGGCTTCGGAGCGCCGCAGGGCGCAAACGATCACGCGGCAGGAGCCGGAAGTCGTTGCCCTCGGGCAGCAGCTGACCGCCGTCGACGACAATGGTCGTGCCGGCGATGTAGCTGGCATCGTCGGAGGCGAGGAACAGGAACGGGTTAAGCCGTCATCGCCCACCAGATTTCTTCAATGAAAGCGTGAGGCGCGGCGCTTCCCCTGGAGCTGGCAACCGCACAACCACCGCTGGGGAGCCCGCACACAGTCCTGATGTGGCGGGCCCCATGTGGCGGGCTGTTTTCGTTGCTTCCCTACACCACGACGAAATCGGCGTTGGTGAGTGCCAGGTTTGCGGCAATCGTGGCGAAGTGGATGGCACCGCCAGCAGCACTGCCGTTGCTGTCATAGGTGAGCCAGCCGGTGTCGGTCTCGTAGATGATGTGATCGTTGCCATCACCGGCAAGGCCGGTGGTGTTCTTGACGAACTGGTCGGCCGTCAGAGTGCCGTTGCCGCCAAGCGCTGCAAAGATCGCATTGTCGACCTGGATGGTGTCGTTGGCGACCGAGAAGTCGGTGATGGTATCGACATTGGTCAAGGCGTCGAGCGCTGTATGGAAATGGAAAATGTCGCTGCCAGTTCCGCCGATCAGTGTATCGTTGCCCAGGTGGCCGTCGAGGATGTCGTTGCCCGCGCCGGCAGTCAGGGTGTTGTCATGCTCGCCGCCATATATCTGATCCGCAAACTGCGTACCGGTGACATTGCGGATAGTGGCTACGGTATCCGTATTCCCAAACGAATCCGTTGCGGTATCGGCTGCCAACCCCAATTGCGAGCCGACTCCCCAGAGATTGACGAGGATACCATGTATGGCGCCGCTGTTGACGTCGGTACTGTAGTCGACCGTGTCAAGGCCGGAATTGCCATTGATAGTGTCATTTCCACGTCCACCAATCAGCCTGTCGTCGCCTGAGTTGCCGTTGATGATGTCATTCCCGTCTCCCCCAATGAGCGTGTCGTTCCCGTCCCTGCCGCTTATTGTATCGTTGCCGCCTCCACCGATGAGAACGTTCACGAAACCATCGCCGGTCAATGTGTCGCCACCACTGCCGCCGGTGACATTCTCGATGTTGCGAATAGTATCTTCCGCGATCCCGCCGATCGTGACTTGAGCGTCAACGGACTTGGTTAGACTTACAGCAACAGCAGCGATCTGGTTGCTGTAGTCGGCCGTATCGAGACCATCTCCGCCATCCATAACATCATGACCGAGGCCTCCTCTGAAGATGTCGTTGCCGCCGAGGCCCAAAAGTGTATTTACACCATTGTTGCCAGTGATGATGTTGGCAAGGGAGTTGCCGGTGCCGTCGATATTCGCCGATCCAGTCAGCGTCAGGTTTTCCAGGTCCTGGCCTGAGAGATCGAAGGAAATCGCGCTGTTGACCGTGTCAGTGCCCTGACCACTGGCCTCGATCACGTGATCGCCGGTATTGTCGACATAGTAGGTGTCGTTGCCGGTGCTGCCACTCATCGTATCGGCGCCGCCCATTCCGTTGATGATGTTGTTGCCACTGTTGCCGGTGATGATGTTTGCGAGGCTATTGCCTGTGGCGTTGATCGAGGCAGCACTGCGCAGCGCGACGTTCTCGATATTGCCCTTGAAGTGGTTGCCATCGCCAAGGTTGATCGAGACATAGCCATTGACGACATCGGTGCCGTTGGCGCCGGCGGTGCTCTCGTCGAC
>NZ_JBFUCU010000005.1:0-377768 GCF_056405075.1 Mesorhizobium sp. P2_A12 | reverse complement strand
GCATCGATGGTCTTGGCCGCGTCGGCCGGCGAGATCGTCTTCAGCGCCGCGATCTGCTCACCCGTCACCGGGCTGCGCACGATCAGGTCGCCGCCGACAAGCGCGTCCTTGGCCACACCCAGTTTCGCAAGAAGCGCGGCCGTTTCCTTCGCAATGGTCATTTTTTGTCCCTTTCAGATCCCGTCGCCATCATATGGCGCGGGGTCAAGCCTTGCGCCATGTCGCCCGCGTGCCGAAAGGCACCTCAGGCACTGTCATGGCGTGGCATTACTCGTTCCAGGGGAAAATCGCCACCCCGGCATGGTCCAAGCCGAGAGCAGACCGTTGAACCAGACCAAAAGTCAGTCATTTCGCCGTGCGGGCAGGTCCCCGTACGGCACCGTCTTTCATCAGCCGGTCGATATGCATGCGGATATGGGCGGCTTCCGCGGCCGTGTTGGCAAGCGCGATGGCGCGGTCGAAGGCGACACGCGCCTCTTCGCCCCGGTCAAGCTGCATCAATAGGCCACCCTTGAGGCCGAAGAAGTGGAAATAGCCGGAAAGCCTCTGTTCGAGCGGCTCGATCATGGCGAGCGCCTCCGCCGGTCCACGCACCTTTGAGACCGCGACCGCGCGGTTGAGCGTGATCACCGGCGACGGCTGCATCTGTTCGAGCAGGCCGTAGAGCAGGTCGATCTCCACCCAGTCGGTGTCCTCGGCCTTCTCGGCCCGCGCATGCAGCGCGGCAATCGCGGCCTGCACCTGGTAGGGGCCGGGCTGGCGATGGCGCAGCGCCTTGTCGACCAGCGCCAACCCCTCGTCGATCATCTTGCGGCTCCACAGGCCGCGATCCTGATCCTCGAGCAGCACGATCTCGCCGTCTTCGTCGAAACGGGCCGGCGCACGCGCATGCTGCAGCAGCAACAGCGCCGTCAGTCCCATGATCTCCGGCTCGGTCTGGAACAGCCTGAGCAAAAGCCGCGCCAGCCGGATCGCCTCCTCGCACAGCGGTGCGCGCGCCGGCGCCTCGCCCCTGTTGGTCGAGTAGCCCTCGTTGAAGATCAGGTAGACCATGGCGGCGACAGCGGCGAGCCGTTCCGAGCGCTCGACCGCGCCCGGCGTCTCGAACGGCACGCCGGCGTCGGCAATGCGCGCCTTGGCGCGGGTGATGCGCTGTTCCATGGCGCTTTCGCCGACCAGGAAGGCGCGCGCGATCTGCTTGACGGTGATGCCCGAGACGATGCGCAGCGCCACCGCGATCTGCTGCGTCGGCGACAGATCGGGATGACAGCAAATGAACAGCAGCCGCAAGATGTCGTCGCGGTAATGCGCGCCGTCCAGCCGCTCGGCCATATCGCTCTCGGCATCTTCCAGGTCGGAGATCTGCTCTTCCTCCGGCATCGGCGCCTGCTTGGCACGCTTGCGCACCGCATCGATGCCGCTGTTGCGGCCGACAAAGATCAGCCAGGCCGCCGGGTCACGCGGCGGCCCGTTCTGCGGCCAGTTCTTCAGGGCTCTGAGACACGCATCCTGGAAAGCTTCCTCCGCCGTATCGAGATCGCGGAAATAACGCAGCAGCGCGCCCATCGCCTGCGGACGGGCGGTGTTGATTGTCGAGCTTATCCAGGCGAGTTCGGTCATGCGGGAATCTTGTTGGTGTGAAACATCTGAACCGGCCGGATCTCGTAGGAGCCGCCGCTCGGGTTGACGTCGGACAGTTCACGAGCGAACTCGACAGCCTCGTCCAAATCTGCGCATTCGAGCGTGTAGAAGCCGAGGAATTGCTCCTTGGTCTCCGCGAAAGGCCCGTCGATGACGACGGCTTCGCCCTTGACCTTTCTCAGCGTCGTTGCCGCCGTGGTCGGCAACAGCCGCGCCACTGGGCCAAGTCGTCCGGCCTGGACGTACTTTTCCTGAACGTTGAGAAGCTTGCCTATGACTTCATCGTCCTGCGCCTTGCTCCACGAGCTGACGACGTCTTCGGAGGCATAGCAGAGGATTGCGTAGAGCATGGTTGGTCCTTTTCTCTGTCAAAGGACGAAACACTAGGACCGATCCCGACACGACGTCGATAAAAAAATCTGGGTGCCGCGCATTTGGTAACCGCCCTTGCCGCCGGTTAGCTTTCGCGCACCTTCAGCCATCTCAGCACGAGAGCTTCCTCGCCATCGAGGCCCTCTATCGAGCGCTTGCGCTTGTTGGCTTGCGCCATGTCGTCGAGCAATCGTCCTTGCGACCAGGCCTCGAACACCTGCGGATGGATATAGCATTTGCGGCAGACGGCGCGCGTATTGCCCAGTCGCTCGGCGACCTTGTCGATGAGGCTGTTCATCACCCGCTTTTGCTGCGCCTGGCTTTCCGGCAATTCCGCCTGCGCAAACAGTGACGCGGCGTGGATGGTGCCGCCCCAGGTGCGGAAGTGCTTGGAGCTGAACGCATCGCCAACGGCCTCCCTGATATAGCAGTTGACGTCCTCTGAACGGACCGGCCGCCTGTTGCCGTCTTCGTCGAGATACTGGAACAGTTTTTGGCCGGGCAGGTCCTGTGCGCCGCGCACGATCCCGGCGATGCGGCGATCGACCAGCTTGAGCTTCCACTCCTTGCCGGACTTTCCCTTGAAGGCGAAGCGCAGGCTTGAACCGACGATGTCGACGTGGCGGTCGCGCAATGTGGTCAGCCCGAAACTCTTGTTGTCGCGGGCGTAGGCGGCGTTGCCGACGCGGATCATCGTGTTGTCGAGCAGCCAGACGACGGCGGCGACGACACGCTCCAGCGGCAGGCCGCGACGGCGCAGATCGCTGTCGATCCGGCGCCGCAGGGCCGGCAGGCTTTCGGCAAAGGCGACAAGGCTAGAATATTTGGCGCCGTCGCGTTCTTCGGCCCAATGCGGATGGTAGCGGTATTGCTTGCGTCCGCGCTGGTCCCTGCCGGTCGCCAGGATATGGCCGTCGGCGTCCGGCGAAATCCACACATCCGTCCAGGCTGGCGGAATGACGATAGCCTCGATGCGCGCCCGCGTGACGTCGGGAACTGGCCGCCCGTCCGGTCCCTTGTAGGAAAACCCCTTGCCTGTCTTAAGCCGCCTTATGCCGGGCTCGGCATCGCTGACATAGGTAAGCGATGCATGATCGGCCGAGGTTTGCGCCCCGTTCTTCGGCACAGCATCTTCGTCAGCCGGCCGGCCGTGCGACGATCCGGATTTTTGCAGCATGTCTGCTCCACGCAAATATCCGTAGATAAGCTGCGGGCCGATTGCTGGTTCCAAAGGTCGTGCGAAAAGCCGGCGACAGCGCTGGCGCCGAGCCTGCTTTCAGGCTTTTTCGAGCACGACCGGAATGACGTCGACAGCCTGTTCGCCGACCTGTCCGCCGGTGGTCTTGAGGACGCCGACGATCGGCGCCACGTCCGAATAGTCGCGGCCGTAGCCGACGGTGATGTGGTCGTTGCTGGCCCGCATGCCGTTGGTCGGATCGAATTCCTGCCAGCCGGCGTCGCGCCCGCACCAGACCTTGACCCAGGCATGCATGGCATCGGCGCCTTCCAGCCGAGGCTTGCCTTTCGGTGGGATGGTGCGCAGGAAGCCGCTGACATAGCCGGCCGGAATACCAAGCCCGCGCAGGCCGGCGATCATGATGTGCGAAAAATCCTGGCAGACGCCGCGCTTCAGCCTGAAGGCGTCGCTGGCCCGGGTCCGCACCGTCGTCGCCTCGCCGTCATAGGTGAAATCGCGATGGATGCGATTGCACAGGTCCATCGCCGTTCCGGCGGCCGACCCGCCGACGCTGCCTTGCGCATAGAGGGTGATCGCACCATCGAGGCCGGCATGGGTGCTGCCCGTCAGGAAATGATGCGGTGCATCAGGCGCCAGCGACCGCACCGCTGCGAGCTCCTGCCTGAGCCGGCCGATATCGGGCGACACGTCGAGCCCGGGCTCGGGCCGCGACACCGATACGCGTGCGCTCATCCGGATGTCGAGCGCGTCATGCGCGTCGCGAAAGGCGATCGAGGTGACGTTGTTGCCGAAGAAGTCCAAAAAATCCGAACGCTCGTTGGGCGCCGGCGCAAAGGACAATGACGCGGCGATGACGCGCTGTACTCCGGAAATCGTCGATGGCAGCACGCGGATCTGGTGGCGGCCGCCGCCGGCCGCCGCGGCATAGTCGTAATGGAGATGGAGCCGGATATCGTAAAGCATGCGCTACTTTTCTTGTCTTGGCGCAGGGTCTTGTCGCAAAACCATGTGACCCTTTTGCGGAACCTGCCTAGCCGAAATAGGCTTTGGCGAGGCTGTTGTAGAGGCCGCCGATTTCATAGGCGAGATCGTCCAGCGCCTTTGCCGTCATGTCCGAAGGCTCCTTGATGGCGATCTGGGTGTTGAGCTGCAGGATCTCCTTCGCCGCCGGCGACATGTGCCCCTCGCCGCCGAGCGACGGCAACAGGCCGATCTCGGCCTTCAGCCGTTCGAGCTGGAACAGGATGGAGCGCGGGTTAAGCGGGTCGAGCGCCAAGAGATCGATCACCGTGCGCCGGCCGGCCTGCACCGGATATTGCCGGCGGTGGGTCATCACGCTGTCGCCGATCTCCAGCATCATGTCGAGCGCGCCGTCCGGCGCCTTGGCGCTGGTCAGCCGGGACAGCGTGCGGGCGATCTGGATGCCGCGCTCCAGCCGTCGGCCGATCTCCAGGAAACGCCAGCCCGCGAAGCGGTACATGTTCTCGTGCAGCAGGCCGGAGAAGCCGGCGAGCTTGCGCAGGATGACCGTCATGGCCCGTGTCGCGTCGTCGCCCGGCGCCACCGTGGTTGCGAACTGATGGATGGTCTTCGACAGGTCCTTGAGCGCCAGCCAGCCATCAGGTGAAAAGCGGTCGCGGATCTGCCCGGCGCTGTAGACCGCACTATCCAGCGTGCCGATCAGCCCCGACGGGATCGCCGTCTCGACGTCGATGCCGAACGGTTCGAGATAATCCCTGATGTCGGCGAGCAGCGGCATGTCAGGGTCGGAGGTCTCGGCGAGCCGCACATGATAGGCGCGCAAGATGCGCACCGTATCTTCCGAGCGTTCGATATAGCGGCCGAGCCAGGTCAGGTTTTCCGCCGCGCGGCTGGGCAGGCTGCCCGGCCTGGTGCGGCTGAAGCTGTCGCTCTCTTGCGGCAGCAGCGTTTCGCGCTCCACCGGCCTGTCGCTGACCACCCAGACGTCCGCCGCCTGGCCGCCGCGCTGCATGGCGATCGCCGTCGGGTCAAGCGACAGGCCGACGCGGGCAAAACCGCCCGGCATCACCGTCCAGCCCTCGGGCGTTCGCGCCAGGTAGACGCGCAGGCTCGCCGGCCGCGGCTCCAGCCAGCCGCCGACAAAGACGGGTGTCGTCGAAAGCGTCACCGCCTCCTGGCCGACGAAGGCACCGCCTTCACGTTCGATGCGCGCCACCAGCTCCGCCCGCTCCCCGGCGGACAGCGCCGAGCCGAGCTTCGTCGAATCGTCATCCTCGAAGGCAAGCCGTGTCGACAGCGCCGGACCGATCACCATGCGGTCGATATTGGCCAGCACATGCGCGCGCTCGGTCGCCTGCCCGCACCACCATGTCGCGACGCTCGGCAGCAGCAATTCCTCGCCCCGCAAGGCACGTGAAATCTTGGGCAGGAAGGCGAGCAGCGCGCGCGTTTCCATCAGGCCGGAGCCAAGCGCATTGACGGTCGCGACCGCGCCCTGGCGGATCGCCTCGACCAGGCCAGGCGTGCCGATCTGCGAATCCGAGCGCAGTTCAAGCGGATCGGCGAAGGCTGCGTCAAGCCGCCGCCACAACACGCTGATCGGCATCAGGCCGGAAACCGTGCGCACCATCAGCCTGCCGCCGGAAACGGTGAGGTCCTCGCCCTCGAGCAGCATGATGCCGAGATAGCGGGCGATATAGGCGTGTTCGTAATAGGTTTCGTTGAGCGGCCCCGGCGTCAGGATGGCGACACGGCCTTCGGTTTCCTTGGCCATGCCGATCAGAGCATCGCGAAAACGGCGGAAGAAGCCGGCAAGGCGATGCACATGCATCTCGCCATAGATATCGGACAGCGCGCGTGTGGTGGCGACGCGGTTCTCCAGCGCAAAGCCGGCGCCGGATGGCGCCTGGGTGCGGTCGCCCAGCACCCACCACTGGCCGTCGGGTCCACGGCCGAGCTCGAAAGCGCAGAAATGCAGGAAATGGCCGCCAGCCGGCCTGGTGCCGACGACAGGCCGCAAATATTCGGGGCTGGCCGCGATCAATCCTGCCGGCAAGATGCCTTTTTCGACCAGCCGGTTTGGCCCGTAAATATCGGCAATCGTCTCTTCGAACAGTTCGGCACGCTGCACGAGGCCGGCGCTGATCGCGGCCCACTCGCCCTCTTCGATCAGAACCGGGACATGCGCCAGCGGCCATTCGCGCTCATTGGCGCCGGCCTTGTCATACACGCGATAATAGACGCCGGCGTCGCGCAGATACTGGTCGGCGCGGGCGAAGCGCTGGCCGAGCTTTTCAGCCCCCAGTTCGTCGAGCGCCTCGATGAAGTGCTTCCAAACCGGGCGGGGATTGCCTGAGGCGTCGACCATCTCGTCGACGACGCCGTCGATCGGCTGGTAGTGCTCCAGCAGGCTGTGGACCTGCGGCTTGCCGCGTACCCTCTTGTGATTCCCCTTTGCCATCGTTGATCAGAGTCTTGCCGGCCGCCGAAGGTCAAGGGTCATCGGGAAATCTTCCGCCGGTTGTTCCTCACGCAGCACATAGCCGGACGGCGTATGGCCGCGCGGTTCGAAGCGGGCGAGCCGCCGTGCTTCCGCCTCGTTGCCGTTGACCGGGAACGTATCGTAGTTGCGCCCACCGGGATGGGCGACATGGTAGACGCAGCCGCCGACCGCCCGGCCCGACCAGCGATCGTAGATGTCGAAGACCAGCGGGGTGTTGACCGGCAGTGCCGGATGCAGGCCCGAAGCCGGCTGCCACGCCTTGAAGCGGACGCCCGCCACCGCCACTTCGCGATTGTCGGTGACTTTCATCGGCACGATGCGGCCGTTGCAGACCACCGCATGACGTTCGGGGTTCAGCCCCTCGGTCTTGACCTGCAGCCGTTCGACCGAGGAATCGACGAAGCGCACTGTGCCGCCGATCGCCCCTTGCTCGCCCATCACGTGCCACGGCTCGAGCGCCTGCCGCAGTTCCAGCTTGATGCCGGCGTGCTGAACCTCGCCGCAGAACGGGAAGCGGAATTCGAGCTGAGCATCGAACCATTCCGGACGGAACTCGAAGCCGCTGAGCTTGAGATCGTCGAGCACGTCGAGAAAATCCGCCCAGACATGGTGCGGCAGCATGAAACGATCATGCAGCGAGGTGCCCCAGCGCACGAAGCGGCCGTCGAGCGGGTTCTTCCACGCGCGGGCAATAATGGCACGGACCAAGAGCTGCTGCGCCAAGCTCATGCGCGCATTGGGCGGCATCTCGAAGCCGCGGAACTCGACCAGGCCGAGCCGACCGGTCGGTCCGTCCGGCGAGAACAGCTTGTCGATGCAGATTTCCGAGCGGTGCGTATTGCCCGTGACATCGGTCAACAGGTTGCGGAACAGACGGTCGACCAGCCACGGCAAGGGTGCCGCGCCCTGGTCGGGATGCGGCACCTGCGCCATCGCGATCTCAAGCTCGTAGAGCGAGTCGTGACGCGCCTCGTCGAAGCGCGGCGCCTGGCTGGTCGGGCCGATGAACAGGCCGGAGAACAGATAGGACAGCGACGGATGCCGCTGCCACTGCAGCACCAGGCTCTTCAACAAATCGGGCCGGCGCAGGAACGGGCTGTCATTGGGTGTCGCGCCACCGACGACAACATGATTGCCGCCACCCGTGCCGGTGTGGCGTCCGTCGATCATGAACTTGTCGGCGCCAAGCCGGGTCTGACGCGCCTCTTCGTAGATCGCCGTCGTCGTCGCAACGCAATCCCGCCAGTTGGCGGCGGGATGGATGTTGACCTCGATGACACCGGGATCGGGCGCGACGCGGATGACGTTGAGGCGCGGATCGTGCGGCGGACCATAGCCTTCGATATGCACCGGCAGGCCGATCGCCCGCGCTGCATTCTCGGCGGCAGCGACGAGTTCGAGATAGTCTTCCAGCGCCTCGACCGGCGGCATGAACACGCAGAGCCGCCCGTCGCGCGGCTCGACCGAGAGTGCGGTGCGCACCGCGCCGCCGATCTCGGTGATTTCTTGCTCGACCCGGTCCTGTTGGCCGCTTGCCGCGGTGAACGACACCGCCTGCTGGCGGCGCGCCATTTCGTCGGCGCCTTCGAGTTCGGCCGGAGCCGATTCGGGCAGGATCGCATCGCGCGCCGGCAGCGGCCCGCGCGGCAGCGACGGATCGACCGGCACGATATAAGGGAACTGCGCCGGCGGCACATAGGGAAGCGTGCCAAGCGGCAAGCGATAGCCGACCGGGGAATCTCCCGGCACCAGGAACAGCCGGCCGCGCCGCGTCTTCCACTTTTCCGAACGCCAGCGTGGTCCCGACGCCTGGCTGTTCCAGCGCTGTACCGGCAGCACGTAACCGGACGGCTTGGTCAGCCCGCGTTCGAAGACTTTCGCCATGCGGCTACGCTCTTCCGGATCCTCCAGCTTGGAGTTGGACGGATCGACATTGTCCGGCAGCTTGCCTTCCTTGAGCAGCCATTCGGCCGGATCCTCATAGGCTTCGCTGACCATGGATTTTTCGATGCCGAGTTCGCCGGCAATCGCCGTCAGCAGGTCTTCGGCCTGTTTCGGCCCGACATCGGCCGCGCTTTTTTCACGCGCGATCAGCGACGGGTCGCTCCACACCGGCTCCCCGTCGGCGCGCCAGTAGAGCGAGAAGGTCCAGCGCGGCAGGCTCTCGCCCGGATACCATTTGCCCTGGCCGTAGTGGAGAAAGCCGCCCGGGGCGAAGCGCTCGCGCAGCCGTCGGATCAGCGCATCGGCCTTTTCGCGCTTGGTCGGCCCGACGGCAGCGGTGTTCCACTCCGCGGATTCGAAATCGTCGATCGAGACGAAGGTCGGCTCGCCGCCCATCGTCAGCCGCACGTCCCCTTCCGCAAGCGCTGCATCTACCTTGTTGCCGAGTGCATCGAGCGCCTGCCAGCTTTCATCCGAGAACGGCTTGGTGATGCGCGGATGTTCGGCGATGCGATCGACCCGCATCTCGAAGCCGAAATCGACATTGGCAAAGCTCGCCATGCCGGAAATCGGCGCCGCATTGCGGAAATGCGGCGTGGCGGCGAGCGGCACATGGCTCTCGCCGGTGAGTAGGCCGGAGGTCGGATCGAAGCCGATCCAGCCGGCGCCGGGAAGATAGACCTCGCACCAGGCATGCAGATCGGTGAAGTCTATCGCCGTTCCCGGCGGTCCGTCCAATGCGACGAGATCCGGCTTGAGCTGGATCAGATAGCCGGACACGAAGCGCGCGGCGATGCCGAGATTGCGCAAGATCTGCACCAGCAGCCAGCTTGAATCGCGGCACGAGCCTTTTTTCGCGGCCAGCGTCTCTTCCGGCGAGAACACGCCAGTCTCCATGCGCACGATATAGGCGATTTCGCGCTGCAGCCGGGCATTCAGATCGACGAGGAAATTGACGGTATTCTTTGCGCTGCGGTCGATGGTCCCAAGCAAGGCTGAAAGCAGCGGACCTGCCGGCTCCGGCGTGCGGTAGATGGCGAGATCGTCGCGGATCTCTTCCGGATACTCGAACGGAAACGCCTCGGCTGACGGCTCGACGAAGAAATCGAAAGGATTGTAGACCGTCATGTCGGCGACGAGATCGACCTCGATCTTCAGTTCCGTCACCGGCTCGGGAAAAACGAAACGGGCGAGGAAGTTGCCGTAGGGATCCTGCTGCAGATTGACGAAGTGGTTTGCCGGCTCGACCTTCAGCGAATGGCTCAACACCTTGGTGCGGGAATGCGGCGCCGGCTGCAGCCTGATGATCTGCGGCCCGAGAACAACCGGCCGGTCATATTTGTAATGGGTCAGGTGGTAGACAGCTGCCAGAATTGCCATGGGGCCCCGGAATTCAGCGTTTCAAACGAATTCGCTGAACCCTGACACAAATGGCGGCCATTCTCCAAGCAGAGATGTTGCGGTGCACCTAATTTAAGCAGGTGTTGCCGGCTTAGAAAAACGCCTGCAGGCCCGTCTGCGCCCGTCCAAGGATCAGCGCATGCACGTCATGCGTGCCTTCATAGGTGTTGACGGTCTCCAGATTCTGCGCGTGGCGCATGACGTGGTAGCCGATCTGGATGCCGTTGCCGCCATGCATGTCGCGGGCCTGGCGGGCGATGTCGAGCGCCTTGCCGCAATTGTTGCGCTTGACGATCGAGATCATCTCCGGCGCCATCTTGCCTTCATCCAGCAACCGCCCTACCCGCAGGCTAGCCTGCAATCCAAGCGCGATCTCGGTCTGCATGTCGGCGAGCTTCTTCTGGTAAAGCTGCGTGCCGGCCAGCGGCTTACCGAATTGCTTGCGGTCGAGACCGTACTGGCGGGCGCGGTGCCAGCAATCTTCAGCGGCACCCATCGAGCCCCAGGAAATGCCGAAGCGGGCGCGGTTGAGGCAGCCGAACGGGCCGCCAAGGCCCTTGGCGTTGGGCAGAAGCGCGTCCTCGCCGACCTCGACGCCTTCCATCACCACTTCGCCGGTGATTGAAGCCCGCAGCGACAGCTTGCCGCCGATCTTCGGCGCCGAAAGCCCCTTCATGCCCTTTTCCAGCACGAAACCACGGATCTGGTTGTCATGCGCTGAAGATTTCGCCCAGACGACGAACACATCGGCGACCGGCGAGTTGGAAATCCACATCTTCGAGCCGGAGAGCCTGTAGCCGTTGGCCGTCTTCTCGGCGCGCGTCTTCATGCCGCCCGGGTCGGAGCCGGCATCCGGCTCGGTCAGGCCGAAACAGCCGATCCATTCTCCGCTGGCGAGCTTGGGCAGGTACTTCTTGCGCTGCTCCTCGGAGCCATAGGCGTAGATCGGATACATCACCAGCGACGACTGCACGCTCATCATCGAGCGGTAACCCGAGTCGACACGTTCGACTTCCCGCGCGACCAGTCCGTAGGTCACGTAGTTGGCACCAAGCCCGCCAAACTCCTCGGGAATGGTGATGCCGAGCAGGCCGGCCTCGCCCATTTCGCGAAAGATCGCCGTGTCGAAGGTCTCGTTGAGATAGGCGTCCTCGATCCGCGGCGCCAGCTTGTCGGCGGCGAAGGCCGCGGCACCATCGCGCACCATGCGCTCGTCTTCCGAAAGCTGGTCCTCGATCAGGAACGGGTCTTCCCAGACGAATGCATTCTTGTCGGCGGCCATGTCTCTCTCCCAACTGATGCAAGTCGCCCAAAAGTGTCAGCGGTTTGGGATGACGACACGCATGAGCAAAATCTTGGCCCGGCTTATCGACCCGCGGTCCGAAAAAATCAAACGAAATTGCTTCGCCGATCAATGAGCGTTAGTAATGGATTATGAGTGTCCAGCGCCGTCTCCTGCCCAACATCAGCGCCCTTGCCGCCTTCGAGGCGGTGGCCCGCCTTGGCAGTTTCACCGCCGCCGCCCAGGAACTCGATCTGACCCAGGGCGCAGTCAGCCGGCAGATCAGGCTGCTGGAGGAGCAGTTCGGCCGCCGGCTGTTCGAACGCGACAGCCGCAATGTCAGGCTGTCGACGGCGGGCGAAATCTACGCCGACGCGGTGCGGTCGGCGCTTGGCCAATTGCGTGACGCCGCCCTTGGATTGATGAGCAATCGGCATAGTGGCATCCTGAACCTTGCTATCTTGCCAACCTTCGGCACGCGCTGGCTGATGCCGATGATCCCCGATTTCGTCGAAAGCAATCCCGATATCACCATCAACTTCGTCACCCGCGTCGGCCGCTTCGACTTCGCCCGCGAGCGGCTGGATGCCGCCATCCACTACGGCCTGCCGGACTGGCCGGAGGCCGACTCGACGCTGCTGGTGCGTGAAACGGTGGCGCCGGTCGTGTCGCCCGAATTCCTCGCCGGCCGCGCCATCGCCACACCGGCCGATATCGGCCGCTTGCCGCTGCTGCACATGGCGACGCGCCCTGGCGCCTGGACCGAATGGTTCGAGCACCAGGGCCTGAGCGCGCCGACCGGACCGGGAATGCAGTTCGAACAGTTCGGCACCGCCGCCCAGGCCTGCATGGCAGGGCTCGGCGTCGCCTTGCTGCCGCTGATCCTCATCGCAGGCGAATTGCAGCGTGGCCAACTGGTGCCCGCGCCCGGCCAGCCCATGCAAAGCCGCAGCGCCTACTATCTCGTCGTCCCGCACGACAAGCGCGGCCACCCGCCGGTCGCCAGCTTTCGCGACTGGCTGCTCAATCACCTGGCCGAGTAGCTACTTCCGCTTCAGCGCGTCGGCCAAAGCTGCGCCGAACGCACCTTGCTGCGCCGGCCGTTCCGGCTGGCGCTGCGGCACGGGCGAACGCGGCGCTGGCTTGCCACCCGTGGTGTCACGCGGCCCGCCCCTCGAGGCGCCGCCCTCACCACCATCCCTGCGCATGGAAAGGGCGATGCGCTTGCGCTTGATGTCGACATCGACGACACGCACCTTGACCACGTCACCTGCCTTGACCACCTCATGCGCGTCCTTGATGAAACGGTCGGCCAGTTGCGAGACATGCACCAGCCCGTCCTGATGCACGCCGATATCGACGAAGGCGCCGAAGGCGGCGACATTGGTGACGGTGCCTTCCAGCAACATGCCGGGCTTCAAATCCTTGATGTCGTCGATGCCGTCGGCGAAGGTCGCCGTCTTGAAACCGGGGCGCGGATCGCGGCCGGGCTTTTCCAGCTCCGCCAGGATGTCGCGCACCGTCGGCAAGCCGAATCGCTCATCGACGAAGACACGCGGATCGAGCGCCTTGAGCGCGGCACTGTCACCCATCAGTGTGCGCACGTCGCGGCCGCAGGCGGCGACGATCTTCTTGGCCACGCCATAGGCTTCCGGATGCACCGACGAGGCATCGAGCGGCTCGCTGCCATTGGCAATGCGCAGGAAGCCGGCGGATTGCTCGAAGGCGCGGGGACCGAGCCGCGGCACCTTCAACAGGTCGCGGCGGCTGGCAAACGGTCCAGTCGCATCACGATGCGCCACGATGGCGTCGGCCAGCGATGCGCCAAGGCCCGAAACGCGCGCCAGCAGCGGCGCCGAGGCGGTGTTGAGATCGACGCCGACAGCATTGACCGCATCCTCGACCACCGCTTCCAGCGAGCGGCCAAGCCGGTACTGGTCGACATCGTGCTGGTACTGGCCGACGCCGATCGACTTGGGCTCGATCTTGACCAGTTCGGCCAGCGGATCCTGCAGGCGTCGGGCGATCGACACCGCGCCACGCAGCGACACGTCGAGACCGGGGAATTCCGCCGCCGCCGTCGCCGATGCCGAATAGACCGACGCGCCAGCTTCGCTGACGATCACCTTGAGCGGCTTCGGCCCACCATCCGCCGGCATGTCGGACAGCATGTCCGCCACCAGCTTTTCCGTCTCGCGGCTGCCGGTGCCATTGCCGATCGAGATCAGCTCGACCTTGTGCAGGCGAATGAGTTTTGCGAGCTCCGCCTGCGTGCCGCGCACATCGTTCCTGGGCGGAAACGGATAGACCGTCGTCGTCGTCAGTACCTTGCCGGTGCCGTCGACCACCGCCACCTTGACGCCGGTGCGGATGCCGGGATCGAGCCCCATGGTGGCACGCGAGCCGGCGGGCGCGGCCAGCAGCAGATCCTTGAGATTGCGGGCAAAGACATGGATCGCTTCCTCTTCCGCCCGCTCGCGCAGATCGCGCATCAGATCGAGCGTCAGGTGCAGCGAAAGCTTGATGCGCCAGGTCCAGCCCGCCACCTCCATCAGCCAGCGGTCGCCGGGCAGGCTGCCGCCGATGGCATAGGCATTAGCGATCATCCGCTCGACCGGCTTCACCGGCGACGTGTCATCGGCATCGACCTCGATGTCGAGCGACAGCACTTCCTCGTTGCGGCCGCGCAGCATCGCCAGCGCGCGGTGGCTCGGCACATTTGCCCAACGCTCGATATGGTCGAAATAATCGGAGAATTTCGCGCCGGCCTCCTGCTTGCCGTCGACCACCCTGGCGCGCATGAACGCGCGCTCCTTCATGTAGGTGCGCAGTTTGCCAACCAGGTCGGCATTCTCGGCGAATTGTTCCGACAGGATGTCGCGTGCGCCCTCGAGCGCTGCCTTGGCTTCGGCCACCTCGTCGGTGACATAGGCCAGCGCCAGTTCGGCCGGCACCAGCGAACGGTCGGCAAGGATGGCTTCGGCCAGCGGTCCCAGCCCGCGCTCCCTGGCGATTTCGGCCTTGGTCCGCCGCTTGGGCTTGTAGGGCAGATAGATATCTTCCAGCTCCGCCTTGGTGGTCGCGGCGACGATCTTGCCTTCAAGCTCGTCGGTCAGCTTGCCCTGCTCGCGAATGGAACCAAGAATGGTGTCGCGGCGCGCATCGAGTTCGCGCAGATAGGCGAGACGCTCCGAAAGCAGGCGCAATTGCGTGTCGTCCAGCCCGCCTGTCACTTCCTTGCGGTAGCGTGCCACGAACGGCACCGTCGCGCCCTCGTCCAGCAGTTCGATCGCCGCTGCGGCCTGTTCGGGCCGCGCGGTGATCTCGGCCGCGATGATGGCTGCGATGCGCTTGATGTCGGATGCCATGTCGTTCCTGCTCTCGTCGAAAAGAGCGGCGACCATAGGCGCAGACATTCAGTCCGCCAACCGCCGCGTTTTCATCAGCCCGGCGGGTCCACAGGAAAGCGCGCGCTGATTTGGCGATCAGGCGCGGTCCAAGGTGTGCTGAGATTAGGGTCAGGCTGAGACCATCCGGCTCAGCGCCTCGAAGAAGGCGACGATCTCGACATCGAGGGGATCGTCGACCGGCTCCGGCTGCGACGACATCTTGGCGATCACCATTTCGGTCCTGGGATCGACATAGAGCCATTGGCCGTGGATGCCGATGCCGCAATAGGCGCCGCCCGGCAGACCCGTCTGGTACCATTTGTTCCGATAGCGGCCCTTGGGAAACAGCGGCAGCATCGCACCGCGCTGCCAGGCTTCCGAACTGCCGCCGGTGACGGTCGTATCGCGCACCCATGCCTCCGGCACGATGCGGCGGCCATTGGCCGTGCCGCCTTGCCGCATCATCTCGCCGACACGCGCCAGGTCGCGCGGCGTCACCGAAATGCCGCCGGCGGTGCGCGCCGTGCCTTCCATGTCGACGCCGATCGAGGCTTCGCTGACGGCGCCGAGCGGCAGCCACAGTTTCTCGCGCATCAGGTCGGTGAAGCGCTGGCCCGAGGCGCGCTCGAGCAGGATGCCGAGCAGGTCGGAATTGGGCGAGCGGTAGCGGAAGGTCTGGCCATGCGGCTCGGCAAGGCGCTGCAAGGTCAGGATGAATTCGCGCAGGCTTTCGGTGCCACCGCCCGGATTCCACAGCGTGGCGCGGCGGTAGCGGGCAAAGGCACTTTCCGGATCGAGATAAGCCTCCTCGAAATCGAGGCTGACGCTCATGTCGAGCACATGCCGCACGCTCGCGTCGGCATAGGCCGAGCCGGCGGCTTCCGGAATGTAATGCGTCACCGGCGCTTCCGGGTCGAACACGCCCTCGCCTTCCAATATGCCGGCGACAATGGCGGTGAGCGACTTGCTGATCGAAAAGATGATGTGGCGGGCGCCGAAATCCATATGCGGCGCGAACCAGTCGCCGATGACCTTGCCACCCTTCATCACGGTCAGCGCGTCGGTGCTCGAGCGTGCGAGAAAATTCGCCACCGTCTCCGGCGCGCTGGCGATCGTGACCTTGTCGTCGAGCAGCCCGCTGAGATCCCGCATCGGCGCCTCGACACCACCCGGCGAGCTCGCCACGGGCGCCGTAGGCACCAGTTCGCCGAGATTCTGGAACGACCACCGGTTGAACGGGTTTTCGCGCCAGTTGGCGAGCAGCACCTCATTGCGGCGGAAGCCGAAGCGGGTCTCGAACGCGGTCTTGCCGGTCATGGCGTATCCTTCTGGATTTCTTTGGGTTTCTTAGAGGCTGTTTCGAAAGTCGCTCCGGCGATGGCCGCCAGATTGGTCTCCAAACAGCCTCTCAGGCAAGCGCCGCGGCAATGGCATGCACGGCCTTCACCGTCGCCACCGAATAGGCGACATTGCTGAAATCCGGATAGGTCGAAAGCTTCACCACGACCATACTTGTGTTCCAGTCGATGTGGATCATCTGCCCGAACACGCCCCGGCACATCAGCGCGCGCGAGCGCGGATCCTCGATCCAGAACTGGTTGCGATAGCTGCCTTCGGGCAGGCTGGGATTGAAGTCCGGCCCGTGCCTGCCGTTGCGCGTCGCCTCGATCCAGTCGGCCGGCACCACGCCGCCGCCATTGTCGAGGATCAGCTGGCCGAAGCGGCCATAGTCGCGCAGCGTCGCGTTGAAGCCGCCATCGGCGACCGCATAGCCGGCACTGTCGACGGTGAAACAGGCGCTTTCATCAGCGCCGAGCTTTTGCCAGAGTTCTTCCGATACCAGCTGTGGCAGACGCTTGCCTGTCACCCGCTCCATGATGAAGGCGAGCACATCGGTCTCGATCGAGCGATATTCGAAGGCCGCACCATGCGGGCGGACCGTTTCCGTGAGGCCGAGGATCAGTTCGAACATGTGCGAGGGCCAGCGAAAGGCCGGATCGCTGCCCGGCGGCACCGGTTTCCAGCCGGTGGCGACATCGACCTGGCCGATGTCCGAATAGCGGTCGGTGTACTCCTCGGAAAAACGCACCCCGCTCGTCATGTCGAGCACGTGCTGGACGCTGGCGCCCGCCCAGCCGGTGACGCTCAATTCCGGCAGATAATCCGTCACCGGCCTGGCCGCATCGATCTGGCCGCGGCCGACCAAGATGCCGAACACGGAGCCGGTCACCGACTTGGCCATCGATTGCGACAGATGCAGCGACCGCTCGCCCATACCGTTGAAATAGCGCTCATAGGCTATCCTGCCGTCCTTGAGCACTAGGAAGCCGTCCGTATAGGTCTCGTCAAGCAATCCGGCGAGCGTCGCCGGCTGGCCTGTGCTGCCCTCCACTGCCAGCCCGTCGAGATCGACTTCGGCGCGGTCGAAACGGTGGCGATGGCCATTGCCGCGCCAGACTTCGGCGGTCGGCAGGAACTCTCGGACATGCTGGAACGCCCAGCGGTTCCATGGCGGCCGGTCCCAGTCGAGCTTGGGCAGAACCATGGCCGGCGGCGAGCCCTGCATGATCGGCGGCCGCGGATCGGAATTGCGATAGGAGTCCATGAAAGCCCCGGTGAACGTGAAAGAAAGCCCCGATGAACATCAAAACGGACCCGGCGGCGTGTGCCGCCGGGTCCGTCGAACGCGGTTACTTCTGCAGTTCGGTCCAGATCTTGGTGTAGATGTCCTGAATCTCCGGCGCGCACATCTGCTGCAACTCGGCATGCGGCTTGTCGGCCGCCGGAATGACAACTTCCGGTGCGTCCTTCATGTCGGCAGGCATGTACTTGTCCGAGCCGGTGATGGCGTTGGCGTAGCGGTGGAAAGCCGACAGACCTGCCGCGTTTTCCGGATCCATGATGAAGTTCTGGAACAGTTTGGCGTTCTCGACATTCTTGGCCTCCTTCAGAACGACGACATTGTCGCTCCACAGGCCAAAGCCTTCTTTCGGATAGTTGTAGTGGATGGCCGGATTGGCTAGCCGCTGGCGCAGCGCCGATCCGTTCCAGTCGCTGGTCGCCTTGAAATCGCCGGCGCCCATCTTCTCGATGGTGTTGTACTCCATCGCGATCCAGTTCGGCTTGGCGGCGACAAGCGTGTCGCGCACTTTCTTCAGCACTTCCTTGTCGGTGGTGCACTGCTGGCCGCCGACATACTTGATCGCGGCGAAGATGACGTCGTTCATTTCGGGAACGACATTGACCTTGCCCTTCAGCTCGTCGGGTGTGTTGAAGATGATGCCCCAGCTGTCGGCCGGCCCCTTGTAGGCGTCGGTGTTGACGACCACCCCGACAGTGCCCAGGGCCCACGGCACCGAATATTTGCGGCCCGGGTCGAAATCAGGATTGGCCCATTCCGGCGCGACATTCTTGAAGTTCTCCATCTTGCCCGGATCGGTCTCCAGAACGAGGCCTTCCTTGATCCAGATCGGCACGTAGGTCTGCGACGGAACCGCGATGTCGAAACCGGTACCGCCCTGGCGAACCTTGGCAAGCGCGGTGTCGTTGGAATCGTAGTCGGTGATGGTCACCTTGATGTTGTATTTCGCTTCGAACTTCTTGATCACGTCGGGGCTGGTGTAGTTGCCCCAATTGTAGATGTTCAGTTCGCCATCGGCGCGAGCCAGGCTCGTCGATGCGAGCAGCGCCAACCCCATGGCGGTCGCAGTTGTCTTCCAGTTCATGGTGTTAACTCCCATTTTTCAGATTTAGTCGCGTTTCCTGCTGATGAAGAAGAACAACGTCACGATAGCGACCGACAAGAGCAGGAACACGGTCGATATCGCGTTTATCTCAGGTGTTATGCCGCGGCGTATCTGGCCGAGCATGTAGGTGGGCAGCGTGTCCTGGCCGCCCGATTTGACGAATTCCGTGATGACAACATCGTCGAGCGAGATGACGAAAGCCAGCATCAGTCCGGCCAGAATGCCGGGCCACAGGAGCGGCAGCGTGATGCGCCTGAAGGTTCGCCATGGCGTCGCGTAAAGATCAGCGGCGGCACGCTCCAGCGTCAGGTCCATGTTCTCAAGCCGCGCCCGGATCGGCAGGTAGGCGAACGGAATGCAGAACGCCGTGTGCGCGGCGATCAGGTAACCTAGGCCGGAATAGCCGGTGAAGATCTTGATGCGCGAGAAGAAGATCAGCAACGCCACGCCGGTGACGATCTCGGGCACCATCAGCGGCTGGTTGATCGCCGCATATTTGAAGGTGAGACCGGGATAGGAGGCGGTGCGGGTCGTGGCAAGTGCCGCCATGGTGGCGAAGATGGTCGAGAACACCGCGGCGGTGGCGCCGATCTGGAACGAACGCAGGGTCGCATCGATGACCTGCGTGTTCTGCCACGCCGACTGGAACCATCTGAGCGAGAAGCCGCCCCATTCCGATGTCGAGTTCGCCGCATTGAAGGCATAGACGACCAGCACGATGATGGGCAGGTAGAGCAAGACGAAGCAGGTCGCGGCGATCGCCGTGAATCCCGGCTGATGCTTGATGGAAAAGCGATTAGCCATGACGCACCCCCGACTTGCCGGCATTGCGCACATAGGCAAGCAGCGCCACCATGACGATGATCATGACCGCGATCGACAGCGCTGAACCGAGCGGCCAGTTGCGGCCTTGGCCGAACTGCAATTCGATAAGGTTGGACAGCATCATATTCTTGCCGCCGCCAAGCACGCTTGGTGTCACATAGGCGCCGAGTGCTGGAATGAAGACCAGGATGGAGCCGGCGATGACGCCGGGTTTGACCAGCGGGAAAATGATCTTCCGCAGCACCTTGAAGCGTGTCGCGTAGAGATCGTAGCCCGCCTCGACCAGCCGGAAATCGAGCTTCTCCATGCTGGCGTAGATCGGCAGCACCATCAGCGGCAGATAGACATAGGCCATGCCGATCAGGATCGCCGTATCGGTGAAAAGGATCTGGATCGGTGCCGAGATGATGCCGAGCTTGAGCAGGATCGTGTTGACGATGCCTTCGTTGCGGATGATCTGCAGCACGGCAAAAGTGCGGATCAGAAGGTTGGTCCAGAACGGAATGGTGATCAGGAAGAGCCAGAGATCCCTGGTCTTTTCGCTGCGTGTCGCCATGAAATAGGCGGTCGGGAAACCGAGCGCCAATGTGGCGAGCGTGGTCACCACGGCAAGCTTGATCGAGCGCCAGAAGATGGTGACATGCGCTGCCGCGAGAGAAAGCGTATCGTCAAAAATGTCGCGTTCCATGAACACCGACAACCAGGCATCGGATGAAAACTGCCACTTCACGTCGCCATAGGCGCCGGGCGTCAGGAACGAATAGACAAGCACGATCAGCAATGGGCCGGTCGCGGCGAGAAAAATGACCAGCAGTGCTGGGGCTGACAGAAGCCAGCGATCGCGGATATCGCGTCGCTCTGCTGCCTTGGCGACTTCCTCTGCGGTCGCCATCGTCAGTCCTTCAAGACCTGGGCGGCGTCGCCGCCAATCAGGATGCCGACCTTGCCGCCCTGGACGATGCCGTCGCCGGTGCCACGGCTGTTCTGGCGCCGCACGATGAAGGGCTCACCATCGGCGAGGCGCAGATGGAAATGCGTGTCGGTACCGAGATAGACGATGTTCTCGACCGTGCCCGACAGCGAAGCACTGGGGCTTGCGGCGCTCAACTGCGCATGTTCTGGGCGCACGACGATGGTAACCTTGCCTTTGGGAACCAGGCCCTCCGGCAGCGAGGCCGGGATTTCCGTGCCCGACGACAGTTTTACCGTTGCGCGGCCTGCTGAGACACCAACCACCTCGGCCTTGAGGAAGTTCGACTCGCCGATGAAATCGGCGACGAAGCGTTCCGACGGCCGGTCGTAGATGTCGCGCGGCGAGCCGACCTGCAGGATCTTGCCGGACGACATCACCGCGATGCGATCCGACATCGTCAGCGCTTCCTCCTGGTCGTGGGTGACGAAGATGAAGGTGATGCCGGTCTCGTGCTGCAGCCGCTTCAGTTCGATCTGCATTTCCTTGCGCAGCTTGTAGTCGAGCGCCGACAATGGCTCATCGAGCAGCAGCACTTTCGGCTGTGGAGCGAGTGCTCTGGCGAGCGCCACACGCTGCTGCTGGCCGCCGGAGATCTGGCTGGTGCGGCGCGCGCTGAGCGCCTCCATCTTGACCAGCTTCAACATCGCGTCGACGCGCGCCTTGATCTCGGCCTTCGGCTTGCCCAGCATCTCCAGGCCAAAGCCGATATTCTCGGCCACCGTCATGTGCGGAAACAGCGCATAGGACTGGAAGACGGTGTTGACCGGCCGCTTGAAGGGCGGCAGCGGCGCGATGTCCTGGCCATAGAGCAGGATTTCGCCGGCGGTTGGAAAGTCGAAGCCTGCAATCAACCGCAGCAACGTCGTCTTTCCGCAGCCCGACGGGCCGAGCAGCGTAAAGAACTCGTTTTCGCGGATGGATACCGAGACCGTATCGAGGGCAGCGACTTGGCCCTCTCCTGATCCGAAAATTTTGCTTACTTTGACAACTTCAATCGCATTCCGATCCGGTTTGTCCGGCACGATTACGCCTCACTGTTGACCCCGCTCTTGCTGGCGGAATTTTCCCCTGTTCGATGTGAACACAAGGCCGGTATGTTGGCAAGCCCGGCACTGAATCACAGTTCAATTCGTAATTTGGCTAGCAAGCCTCATGCCACAGTCAGGCCTGATAGGTGACCTTGCCACCACAGATCGTCGTTACCGGATGCACCTTGTGCAACGCCTCCGGCGCGGTCGCCTCGATATCGGCCGAGAGCACCACCAGATCCGCCATATAGCCGGGTTTTATCACCCCCTTGCGGTGCTCGGCGAATTCGGCATAGGCGCCTTCGACGGTGTAGCCGGCGAGGGACTCATACAGCGAGAAACTCTGGTCCGGGTCGCCGTCTGCCCACGGTTTGCGCAACACTGCCGCCTGGATGCCCAGGATCGGATCGATCGGCGACACCGGCCAATCCGACGCGAAGACCACGCGCGCGCCGGCATCCTTCAAGGTCCGCCAGGCATAGCTCAACGGCCACCGCGCCGGCCCGATGCGCGATACGGTCGGCTCCAGCGGAAAATCCATGGCGCCAGGCGGGTGCGGCGGCTGCATGGAAGCGATGACGCCGAGTTCGGCAAAACGCGGAACGTCGGCGGTGGTGGTGACCTCGATGTGCTCAACCCGGTGGCGGCTGTCGCGCTTGCCATTGGCCTTCTGCGCCGCTTCGTAACCGTCGAGCACCGCGCGCACGGCGCCGTCGCCGATCGAATGCACGGCGATCTGCAGCCCGCGTTTGTCGACGGCGACAGCCAGGTCGATGAATTGTTGCGGCGTGAACAGCGGCTCGCCCACCCAGTCCGGACGGTCGGCATAGGGCTCGACCATGACCGCGGTCCAGGAATCCAGCACGCCGTCGTAGAACACCTTGACCATGCCCGATGACAGCCACTCGCTGTTGTAGCGCTCGGCCATGTCGGACGCCTTGTCGAGCATGTCGAGCGTCATGAAATTCTTGTAGTGGAACGGTATCTGCACGCGGCAGGGCAGCCCTTCCTCGGCTTCGATCTCGGCCAGCAGCTCGAGCTGATAGAGATTGCCGTCCATGTTCTGGATCGAGGTGATGCCATGGCGCGCGCACCAGGCAAGACCGCGCCGCATGATATCGCGGTCGGCGGCCCGCTCGGCCGCGGTCGGCATCGGATCCGGCTCGCCGCCGGTGGCCAGGCCCAGCCGCACCCGGCTCTCGCCGGCAAGGTCAAGCACCGGACCGAAGGCTTCGCCCTCGCGCAATTCGCCGCCGGCCAGGCCATCATCGCCCATGACGATCTCGTTGCCCGGGCCGAGCGTGCGCCCATGCAGGATGCCGGCCATTTCCAGCGCCTTGGTGTTGGCCCACATGGTGTGATGATCGGGCGCGGCCATGCAGAAGGGGCGATCCGGCAAAATGGCGTCGAGATGGTGGCGTGTCACCCGCTCACTGCCGAGCACCGTGTAGTCGACGCCCTGCCCGACCAGCATTTTCGCATCCGGCTGGGTTGGCGCATAGTCACGGATCGCCTTTTGCAGCGCCTCGAACCCGTGAATACCGGTGAGCTGGAGGTGGGCAAGCTCAGCCCCGCCTGAAAACAGATGCATATGGGCTTCGATGAAGCCCGGGATCACCGAACCGCCCTTGGCGTCGATGACCTTGGTGGCCGGTCCCTTGAGCTCTTCGATGGAGACGCGGCTGCCGATGGCGATGATGGCGCCGTCCTTGACGGCAACAGCTTCGGTGGCGGGATTGTCATCGTCCATGGTCAGCACGCGACCGTTGATGACGATCAGATCAGCTTTATGACCCGCACCCGTGACAGACATCGCGACTCCGCGCTTTTGACGACTGACTGAGACCGACAACCCTGCGCCCACGAGCGGCCACTCCACCGGAGCGGCGCTACGGACAAAAAACGTTGCCAGCGTGCTGTCTTCGAAATTCCCCTTGTTATCCCTGAGGACAGCGTGGATAAAGAATGCGACTAATTATTCGCGTTTGTCAACATGCGGAATTTGGCATGTATTGTGGACAACACCCTGCGCATGTGTTGGGACCGGGCGGGGAACGGGGACATCAGGCAGTGAAGCGCAGTCTCGACCGCAAAACCAGGATAGCGCTCGAACCGCGCAAGCAGCCGCGCCAACAACGGTCGAGCAAGGTGGTCGACCGAATTCTCGACGCGGCGCTGATCCTGACGCGGGAGCAAGGAACCAAGACGCCGACGACGCTCGCCATTGCGCAGCGCGCAGGCCTGTCGGTCGGTTCGGTCTACCAATACTTCCCCAACAAGGAAGCCATTCTTCTGGACCTCGCCCGGCGCTGGCTGTCCTCCTTTCCCGAAGTGATCGAGAAGCGCATCAAGGTCCCCCGGCCCACCAACCGCGACGAATTCCGGCGCGAAGTGCGCAAGCTCTTTATCGACACGTCCAGTATCTATCTCGAGAACGCGACCCTGATGCCGGTGATCGAGGCCATTTCAGGCAATGCCGATCTCAGGCCTATCCAGGACGAATATGACGAGCAGATCATCGCGCTTTACGCCGCCTGGCTGCGGCATGTGAATCCTGTTCTCGAAGACAAGATCGCCAAACGGCTCGGCCTTGTGATGATGGAGGTCGGGCACGCCTGCCGGCTGGTCGGACTGAAGAGGGATCGCAGGACATACAACCTCATCGAGGACGATGTGGAAACCATGTGGCTCGCCCTGGTGAGCCCCTATCTCAACCTTGACTGATTTCGCATTTCGAGAGGAATTTCATGAAGACTGTCTATTCGCCGCTTCATGCTGGCCATGCCGGCCAGATGGAACTGGTCACCGCCGCGATCGTGCCGGGTTTCGAAATGCCCTCGCGGGCCGAATTCATCAAGGCGCGGGTCGAAAGCGAGAAGCTGGGCCCGATCGTCCTGCCGCTCGAGCACGATCTTGCCGCCGCCAAGCGGATCCACAAGGCCGACTACATCGACTTCCTGCCGACGGTCTGGCCGCAATGGGTGGAAGCCGGTTTCAAGGGCTCGGCGATGCCCTTCACATGGCCGACCCGCGGGCTGCGCGGCGACGTGCCGCCAAAGCGTATCGACGCCCTGCTCGGTTACTATTCCTTCGATGCCGGCGCCACCTTCGTCGAAGGCACATGGGCCGCGATCAAGTCGTCCTATGACGTGGCGCTGACCGCCGCGGGCCTGGTCAACGGCGGCGAGGCATCCGCCTTCGCGCTCTGCCGCCCGCCCGGCCATCATGCGGGAGCCGGATTCATGGGCGGTTATTGCTTCATCAACAACGCCGCCGTCGCCACGCAATGGTTCCTCGACCAGGGTGCCAGCCGTGTGTCCATCCTCGATGTCGACTACCATCATGGCAACGGCACGCAGGAGATTTTCTATGATCGCGCCGACGTGCAGGTCCTCAATCTGCATGGCGATCCGATGGACGAATATCCCTTTTTCCTCGGCCATGCCGACGAACGCGGTTCGGGCGCCGGCGAAGGCTTCAACATCAACTATCCGATGCCGTTCGGCACCGGCTGGGATGCCTGGAATGCCTCGCTTGAGGATGCCTGCGCCAGGCTTGCCGCTTACGCGCCGGACGTCGTCGTCGTCTCGCTCGGCGTCGACACTTTCGAGAAGGACCCAATCAGCCAGTTCAAGCTGAAGACATCCGATTATCCCAAGATCGGCCGCCGCATCGCCAGGCTCGGCCTGCCGACGCTGTTCGTCATGGAAGGCGGCTATGCCGTCGAGGAGATCGGCGTCAATGCCGTCGGCGTGCTGACCGGTTTCGAGGGCAGGTAAATGCCGTCGCCCCAAAGGCGTCAGCGTTTTTAGGGCAACGACAGCAGAAGCAAAACCAGGGACCGGGCGGCGTTGCTGCCCGGTTCTCGCGATCAGGTTGCGGTGCCGGTGCTCGGCACGACCGCTGGTGCGGCTGCCTTGCGTGAGCGGCCGAAATAGTAGACCGCCGCCGCTGCGATGACGCCGGCGGCCAGGATGCCCGCCGCCAGAACCGGCCGATACCAGAACCAGGCTATGGCGATCGTCGTCGTGCCGACCAGAATCGCCAGGAAGAAGGCGATGATGCCGGTCCCCATCCGCGCCATGCTGCCAAGGAACGGAATGACGTCGAGGATCACGCCGATCGGGCTGAGGAACAGGGCAAAGCCGATCGTCAGCAACAGCAGGCCGGCAGCGCGCAGCAGCCAGGTGATCAGCGTGTTTGCGCTGACCGCTTCGGCAAACATCTTGTCGGCCGGGACAGTGCCGGTGTCGACCATCAGCAATTCGTCGCCTGCCATCGTCTGGTAGGGTTCGAACCGGCTGCCGGCCTGTCGCGCCACGATGCTGACCACGCCGAGCGGCGCCAGTTCGTAGCCGATGCGGTAGTCGCCCAGCGCCGGTGTCGTCGTGTCGACGCCGAGATAGATCTTACCGTCGACGATGCTCAGCGGCCTGCTGCCGGTGTACGCGGCCTTGATCGCGGCTGACTGACTGGCCGACAGCGAATAGTCCTTGTCACCCTCGATACGATCGAGCACCGGCTGATCGAGCGTGAAAGCACTGAGCTTGCCTTCCGGGATCTGGAAGGTCCGGCTGTGGATCGCCATCGGCGGATTCTGGTGACCGTCCGGCTTCTTGAAATCCGACGAGTCGATCTGGCTGTCGTCCCACACCCTCGAATAGCTGTAGGTGGTGACCGTCTCTTCGCCGCCGCCAAGCTTCTTGGTGGTCTCGGATTTGGACTCTTCCTTCCACTGATACATCTCGACGTCGCGCGACAGACGCAGCCCTTGCGCCGCGATACCGAAGTCCGGATCGAACAAACCGCTGTCCGCCGTCACCGGCCCGCTGACATGCACCAGCCTGCCATCATTGGCGCTGTCGACGCTGTCGGCGCTGACAGAGACCACGGCGCCAGCCCCTTCGGCGAGCGAGCGTGCCGTCTGCACAGCGCGGCCCTCGTTCCAGAACAGCCCGATCACCATCAGCACGATCAAAAGCAGGCCGAAGATGACCCCACCGACCGCGCGCTTGATCCGCCCAAACCACGAGACGGATGTAACTTCCCGAAATGAATCGCTCATCGTTTCCCCCGAAACCAACAGTGCCAAGATTTGCGCGCGGCAGGCGGCCGCGCATTGAACCGATCAATCGGCGTGGATTTGCGCGGGGGCTGCCGCCCACGCACCGTTCAAGACCGCAAGCACCACCGTGAACGCCAGGAAAACCCGCTTCATGATCGACCCCCATGCCGATGGCCGCGAATAGAGCGCTGCCCATCTCGCCCAGTCCGACCGAAGGGATGCCCATCCCTGCCGGTCGTCGAAAACCTATCGGAATCGATTCGCCCTCGATACGGGAACTTAGCAACAACGTCTGGCTTTTCCGTGTCGGCGTTTCCGTGACCCAAGGGCGGTGAAAGGGCTTGGGAGTCCGCCTCTGAGTCGTATGCGAGTCCACCGGATTCGATTTTGTCAAATCGCGTTTGATGTCAGATTCAACTGCGGGTAGATTAGACCCGAATCAGCCGGTCCTTGGGGGGCGCGGCAACCACCCAAAGTCTCTTGTTCCGGAGTTTTCCGGCACCAGACGCGGACGGCTTCGCGTTCCCTGAATGGATTCGGATCTTGTTGGCGCAGCCCTGCGCCAAGCGTGTGTCTTCGTCAAAGTAATGCGTATTCGGGTTCGGCGGCTGGCACCCAGCATCCGGACAGCAGAAACGATTCCGGCCAAAAGCAACAAGAATGAGCAGTCCCGCCGCGCTTCTTCAATCCGATACATTTGGCTCGCGCCTGAAGTCGCGCGGTGATCTCACAAGCTTTTTCATGCAGCTGACCGCCGAGATCGGCGCCGACAGCTACATGCTGGTCGCTATTGTCCACGACCAGGACCGCAACGATGCGCGCATCGTTTCGTCCAACTGGATTTTCGACGCCATCGAGCTGATCGGCAAGCGGCTGATCGCCGGGCTTGCACAAGGCGCGCTCACCGTCGCGCCCGGCATTCGCCCGAGACCGCTGGTGGCATCGCAGGCGCCCGATACAGACGGGTTGATCACCGGCGAGGAGGCCCGCCTTCTCGATGTGCTCGGTCATGCCGAGGTCTATTCGCTCAAGCTGAATGTCGGCCGTCAGCGCCTGTTCGCTCTGTTCTCGGCAGCGGCCGCCGGCAGCATCGACCAGCCGGCGCTGATGAGGGCGCAGCTGAAATGCTGCTACGCGCTTTCGCACATCCCGCAGCTGATTGCCGCCGCCGCCATGCAGGATCCGCTGTCGGACCGCGAACGCGAATGTCTGTTCTGGGTCTCCGAAGGCAAGACCACCGACGAGGTCGCCGTCATCCTTGGCGTCTCCTCCAACACCGTCAACAGCTACATCACCCACGCCATCCAGAAATTCGCGGCCAGCAACCGCGCGATGGCCATCGCCACGGCGATCAGGAGCGGCATCATTTGAAACAGGCCGATATCAAGGAGGCTGCCGAAGCCCTTTTCAACGAGCAGCGTAACCCGTTCGGCGCCTTCTCGCTCGGCTCCGAGACCCATCACGCCGTCACCATTCCGGACGCCGTGCGCCGCTGCCGCTGGATCGCCGTCGACATCAACGCCTCGGCCTTCGGCCTGTTCTTCGTCAGCCCGTCGGCCGAACGGGCGCGGCTCGTCCCTTGCCTCGATTCCGACTATCCCGGTGTTGCGGTGGCGACCAAATTCATTTCAGGCGCCAATGGCGAGGAGATCGTGCGCCACACCCGCAACTCGACGGAACCGCGCTGGTGGACCGACGACGGCGTCGCCGCCATGGCGGAGACGTTCGGCAATCTCGCCTGGACCGAGCAGATGGCGCCGCTGGCGCCTGGCACCAGCGGCATCGCCTTCCCCGTCCATGCCGAGCGTGGGCAATGCGGCCTTGTCGTCTTCCTGGGGTCCGAGATCGTCCTGCCCCAGGACGCGCTCTACGAGATCCACGCCCGCTGCTTTTCACTGTTCGCCGCTGTCGCCCTCATGCGCCCAAGCGATGCCGGACGCATGCGCGCGATTTCCAAGCGCGAGCTCGAATGCTTGAAGCTGACCGCCAATGGCAACACCAGCGAGGAGATCGCACGGCTGCTGAAGCTCTCGGTGCACACCGCCAATCAGTACCTGACCCAATCCACCCAGAAGCTCAACGCGGTCAACCGCAACCAGGCGGTGGCCAAGGCATTGCGGCTGGGACTTATCGAATAGGGCAATTCGAGGATCTTGCGGCTAATGCATGCCGCTCAAAAGTGGCTTCGGTTTTGAGAAAACGACATGCATAGAAGCAAAGGCTTGAAGCGCGTCGCATGAGTGCGTTTCGACGAGACGCGCTTTAAGGCTCGCAAGCGGCCGATGTTCAGCGAAAGGCCAGCGGCTCGACCTTGCGGATGCGCGCCTGTTCGATCACCGCCTCGAGCAGGGCCGTGTTGTGCTCAGGGTCTTCGCCCGGCTTCTCGAACGAGACATAGTTGACCACCACCGAAGCACCGAGCTCGCTCAGCGTCAGCTGGAAATAGACGGTCACACCCGGCGGCCTCAGCTCCAGATCGAGCACGATGCGCGGGCTGCCCGTCCAGTCGACATGCGCCTCGCCGCCATGGCCGAGCCGCAGCGTGCCCGGCATGAAGAACAGCTCCACCGCCGAATCGACCAGATCCGACAGGCAGGCGAAATGCTCCAGCCGGATGAAGGCGATGTAGTCGGCGACATCGATCAGTCGGAGTTCCCCCACCACTTGCTCAATGGCGCTGGCGACGATGATCTCGCGGGAGTTTGCGTGCGGTTGCCGGTTCATGAAATCTGTCTGCGCTCTGCCTTTTTCGAGTAGACTACCCGCACCAGTTCGGCGACGGCCTGATAGAATTGCGACGGGATCACATTATCGACCGAAACTTGCTTGTACATGGAGCGGGCGAGCGCCACGTCCTCGAAGATCGGGATGTTGTGTTCCCGGGCGATCTCGCGGATTTTCAGCGCCACCAGGTCCTGCCCCTTGGCCAGCACGATCGGCGCCGAATCCTCGTCGCGCACATATTTCAGCGCAATCGAGAAGTGGGTCGGGTTGGCGATGATCAGCGTCGCGCGCGGCACCGCCGTCATCATCCGTTTGCGCGCCCGGTCGCGCGCCAGCGAGCGCAGCCGCGACTTGACGATCGGGTCACCCTCGGACTGCTTGAACTCGTCCTTGACCTCCTGCTTGCTCATGCGCAGGTCCTGCTTCCAGTGGAAGCGCGACCAGACGATGTCGACCGCCGCGATCAGCCCCATGACGAAGACGATCGCCACCAGGATGTCGATGGCGATGCCACGGATGACGAGGCCGAAGGCAACCGGATTGGTGATCATGCCGGCGAGCAGCTTGCGGTGGTCTTCCGACAGCGTGAAGCTCAACACGACGATGGCGAAACCGACCTTGCCGAGAGCCTTCAGGAACTCGACCCAACCCTGGATGCCGAACAGCCTGTTCCAGCCCTTGGCAATCGAGATGCGCGAGAGTTGCGGCCGGATCCGCTCGCCGACGAATTGCGGCATGTTCTGGAACACCGAGGCACCGACACCGGCAACGCTCAGCAGCACCAGCAGGCTGACGATGGCCCGGCCCACCTCCAGGAGGACGATCTTGTAGAGCGCGATGACGTCGGTCTCGGTGTCCATCGGCCAGGCTTCCGGCTTCTCCAGGAACATGGACAGAAACATGCCGAGGTCGATGATGGCGTCCTTGGCGTAGAAGACGGTGAACACCAGTATGGCGACGAAGGATGCCAGCAGCGCCGTTTCCCGCGAATGGGGCAGCTTGCCCTGTTCGATGGTGTCGCGGATCTTCTTTTCCGTCGCCTCTTCGGTTTTCGAATCCTTGTCGACCGCGTCAGCCATGTCGCGGTCTTAGGCGGCGTTCTGGGTCGAGGGAAGTTCGAAGGCGCCTTCGCGCGACAGCCGGATCGTCGTCGTCACGATCGACTTGCGCGCTGCCATGATGTCGGCAAGGGCGACGCCCTCCGACCCTTGTCCGAGTTCGGCTTCGATCATGCGCCGCGACCGCGCGCCGATCGCCGACAGCGCCGCCTCGGCAAGTGCCGCCGAAGTACCGCGCAAGGCCAGCGTGACCAGTTCGGTCGACAGCCCGTCGAACAGCAGCACCCGCGCCTTCTGGGTCAGCAGCGGCAAATCGTCGAAGGCGAACAGGCGGGCGCGGACGCCGTCGAGGTCGGGCGTGCCGGCGGCTTCCAGGTCCTGCATGACCTCCTCGAGCAGCGGCTTGTCCAGTTCGTTGAGAACGCTGGCGACGCGCGCCTGCCCGGCCGAAGTGTCCTTGGTCGAGGTTTCCGTCAGCACGCTGCTGCGCAGCCGGTTTTCGACGATCCTGGCGGCGGCGTCCGGAACATTGGCCATCGTCACCATGCGCTTGATGATTTCGCCGCGCGTCGGCTTGGTCAACGTCAGCAGCACGCTCGCCGCCGTTTGCGGCGCCAGCTTCGACAGCACCATGGCCGCGGTCTGCGGATGTTCGCCGGCCAGGAAGGCGCCAAGCCGCGCCGGTTCGAGTTTTTCGAGCTCGGGCCAGATCGGTGGCGGGCCCTCCGGCGCGACCTCGAATCTTTTGTCGCCCATGATCGCGCTCATCTCTTCGGGCGAGAGCGATTCATTGAGGATGGTGTCCATCCTGTCGGCGGAATCGAGCAGTCCCGCCCCTTCGGTGAACTCGGCCTCGAACTCGGCGACGATGCGCTCGAGATCGCTTTGCGGAATGGTCCGCAGCAGCCGGGCGCCCTCGATCAGCGCCTTCAACTCTTCCTGCTTGAAGAATTTCAAGAGACGGCTGGCCGACGGCTTGCCCATCGCCACCAAAATGGCGGCCGCCTTTTGCGCGCGGGTCAAGGTCACCGGCGTCGTCATGCCTCTCGCCTCCGCTGCCACCGGCAAGCCCCGCAATCCATGTCTAGGCGCCCCTCGTGCCGGCGATGATTTCGGTCAGCCTGATGCCGAAGCGCGACGGATCGCTTTCCAGCACGGTGATCTCGCCACGCGCGATTTTGCGGCCGTTGACCACGACGTCGACGGGTTCGCCGATGCGGCGGTTGAGCGCCACCGTCGACCCCTTCTGCAGCGCCATCAGGTCTGATACCGGCATCTCGGTGCTGCCGAGGATGATCTGGACATCGACGGGGATGTTCATGATGACGCTTGAATTGGCTGATGAAGCGGCCCGGAACGCCGCATCCGGGCGCTGCTCCTCTTCATGCAGGACCCCGCGCAATTCTTCGATGGCACGGTCGAGCTGCTCGTCGGGCTGGTCGAGGTCGGCTTCCGCCTTGGTCTGGGCCATGAATCGTCTCCAAATGCTCAGGCGCGTCCGGCGGCAGCCGGCATCAGCCCGTCGATAAAGTCCTGTCCGGCATCGTAGGGATGCCTGATTCGGACGGTGTAATTCTGACCCAGTTTGCCGAACTCGCATACGAACAGCGTCTTGCCGCGCGCGCTGAGACGCGCCTGCGACTGTGCCGTTTCCTCGAATTCGATGACCTGGCCGATTTCGAAATCGGCAAGGTCGCCGAGCGTCAGTCGTGCAAGCGGCATGGTGGCCTCTAGTGCCACCGTGGATCGCATCACCTCTTCCGAAAAGCGCGCGCGCCAGCTGGCGCTGTGGTCGTCCTGGCTGACACTGGCGGCGCTATCGCGGCTGGCCAGTACGATACGCTGCGGCATCGTCACCGTGACGGTGCCGCTATCGGCCGGCGTCGAGATGCCAAAGACGATGCGGACTGCAGCGCCGTCGCGCAGCACGTGCCGTTTGGCTTCGGTGCCCGACATCGCCCGCGGCACGGGCAGGCGCAGATCGAGCGAGCGCCGTCCGGATCCGTTCAGGGCCTGTGCGACCTGTTGGAACACCATGGTCGAGACATCGACCTCGATCTGCGACAGATCGCGCTCGATCGGCGATGCCGGCATCTCCGGGTCGCCGCCGAACAGCGTACAGACCGTGATCGCGATCGCCGGCGCATCGATCACCACGGTCATGGCATCGGACGACGTGGCTGATGCGACGATGGTCATGGCAAACGTATCGCCGGCATGCGAGCGCGCCTCCGCGACGCGGCTGATCTCGACGGCCCTGAGATCGACGGTGACCGGAACGCCAAGCTCACTGGTCAGGCTCTTCTGCAGCAGCGGCGCGGCGCGCTCGGCCATGCCCCGGCCGGTGCCGATGACCTGGGCGGCCTCGCCGCTGTCACCGACCAGGCGCTCGATGATCAGCGAGCGGGCTTCCGAGGGGCTTCCCGGGCTTGTCATGACAATGCTGGGACCGATCTCTGGCGCATCGTTCAGGCAGCCTTCTTCTCGGCGGTGCCGGTGTTCATCGTGCTCTGCTCGACGGCGTCGATCGTCGGCCGCTCATAGGACGAGATAGTCTTGCGGCCGAACTCGATCGCCACCTGCGGCAGTGCGCCGTTCATGTAGGCCAGCAGCGTCTGCTTGACGATGATGTAGAGGCGGTTGTTCTTCTCGCGCACGGTCTTGATCTTGGTGGCGACCGGCCCGACCACCGCATAGGACAGGAAGATGCCGAGGAAGGTGCCGACCAGGGCCGCGCCAATCAGGCCGCCGAGGATCTCGGGCGACTGGTCGAGCGCGCCCATCGCCTTGACCACGCCAAGCACAGCGGCGACGATACCGAGCGCAGGCAGGCCGTCGCCGACCGCCACCATTGCGTGATAGGCCTTCATCTTGTCGGACTTGATGGTCTGGATTTCCTCGTCCATCAGTGCCTCGATCTCGTGCGAGCGGGCATTGCCGATGATGATGATGCGGCAGTAATCGCAGATGAAATTCATCAAATCGTGATTCTTGAGCACGGTCGGAAAGGCCTGGAAGATCGCTGATTCCTCGGGGTTGTCGATATGCGCCTCGACCTCGCTGCGCGATTTCGAGCGCAGCTCGCGCATCAGGCTGTGCAGCACGCCGAGCGTTTCGAGGTAGTTCTGTTCCTTCGGCACCGCCTGCTTGAACGCCTCGAGGATGGCCTTGCCGGTATCCTTGACCGTCTTCATCGGATTGGCGACCAGAAACGTGCCGAACGCGGCGCCGCAGATGACCACGGCTTCCCACGGCTGGACCAGCACATGAAGATGGCCGCCCATGGCCATGAAGCCGCCAAGGACGCAGCCGAGCGTTACCACCAGTCCAATCAGAATGCCCACAACAGGTCCTTCCGCATTTCACATCGGAAGCAAGGGATAGCCCCCGTGCCTTGTGTGAGGCTTGAATCGAAGCCGCTGGATCCGATTCAGTTTCGCGCAAGGAAGTGGGGGTATTGTGCCGGCATAGCTTCGGCCGGAGGCACCTCTTTGCTTAATACCTTTACCAGCTACCAGCTCATTACCAAGGACATCTCGAAATCGCTCGACAGGATCGAGCAGCAGCCCGTGGTCGACCGCGATACCAAATATTATCTCGCCAACATCACCAAGGTGAAATCGATCGACGATTTCGTCAACAATGACCGGTTGTTCAAATATGCCATGAAGGCCTACGGGCTCGAGGACATGGACTACGCCAAGGCCTTCATGGTCAAGGCGTTGAAGGAAGGCGCCTCCGATCCCAACAGCTTCGCCAACAAGCTGACCGACAAACGCTACGCCGAGTTCGTCAGCGCCTTCAACTTCGCCGCCAACGGCGCCGACGCGACCATCTACAACAAGACGCAGCAGATGGTGACCAAGAACTACGCCACGCAAGCGGCAATCGCTGGCCTTGATCCGAACTCCGCCTATGTGAAGGGCGAGACGACATATTATCTCGCCAACATCACCAAGGTGAAGTCGATCGACGATCTGATGTCGAACAACCGGCTCTATACCTACGCGCTCGCGTCATTCGGCCTCGATGCGGCGACGCAGGACAAGGATCTCATCAAGCGGGTTCTGCAGGGCGGCGTCCGCGACCCCGACAGCGTCGCCAACAAGATGACGGACAAGACCTACGCCGCACTGGCCTCGGCTTTCAATTTCGAAGCCAATGGCGAGAATGCCACCACCATCGTTTCGGCGCAGCAGCCGACCGTCGACAAGTACATGCGCCAGACGCTCGAAGAGGATGCCGGCAACACCAACCAGGGCGTGCGGCTGGCGCTTTATTTCGACCGCAAGGCGCCGACCATCACCAGCTGGTACGACGTGCTGGCCGACACCGCCCTTGCCAGCGTCGTGCGCACCGCGCTCGGGCTGCCCGATTCCTTCGCCACCGCCAACATCGACAAGCAGGCGCAGCTGTTCGAGCAGAAACTCGATATCTCGGATTTCTCCGACCCCGAGAAGCTCGGCAAGTTCCTGACCCGCTTCACCAGCATGTACGAGATAAACAACCCGACCTCATCGGCGGTCAGCTCGGCCAGCGTGCTGTTTGCCCAGCCGATCACGGTCGGCATCTCCACCGACCTGATGATGGCCATGCAGAAATTGAGGTTCTGAGACCATCATGCGGGACAGCCTGTACGTCGCCCTTTCCTCGCAAATCGCGCTCGAGCGCCGCCTCGACACGATCGCCGACAACGTCGCCAACGCCTCGACGATCGGCTTTCGCGCCACCGGCGTGAAATTCGAGGATGTCGTCTCCGGCACCGGGCCGAAGTCGGTATCCTTCGCGTCTTCGGGCAAGACCTATCTTTCGGGCGCGCACGGCGCCTTGACCGAGACCGGCAATCCGTTCGATTTCGCCGTCCAGGGCGATGCCTGGTTCGCCATCGATACGCCGGTCGGCACCGTCATGACCCGCGACGGGCGCTTTTCGATGAACGAGAATGGCGAACTGATGTCGATCGAGGGCCACCCGGTGCTCGACGCCGGCGGAGCGCCGATCCAGCTCGACCCCCGCAACGGTCCGCCCAAGGCCGGGGCCGACGGTTCGCTGCGCCAGAACGACCAGCTTGTCGGCTCCATCGGCCTCTACGATTTCGATCCCGGCGAGAATTTCGTCCGCTACGGCAATTCAGGCATCATTCCCGCGCGCACGCCGGAGCCGGTCACCGATCGCTCGGATACCGGCATCGCCCAAGGCTTTCTAGAAGAATCCAACGTCAATCCGGTGCTGGAGATCACCCGGCTGATCCAGGTGCAGCGCGCGTTCGAGAACACGGCGGCCTTGATGCGGCAGACCGACTCCTCCACCGACGAGGCGATCAAGACGCTCGGCTCGAAATAGTCCATGTCGCTCGACCAGCCATCGCTCCGCGCACCCGAAAGACAGCTTCAGCCGGCTCCGGAAGACCGGCTTGCCGCGCTGGAACGGGTATGGCGGCGTTTCGCCGGCACCGAGGCGCTGCTCAAGCGCGGCGGCCGCGTCGTCGAAGTCACGTCCACACACTACAAGGTGCGCGGCCTTTCCGACTTCGCCAGGCTGGGCGACATCGTCGAACAACGCGGCCATGCTGGCGCGCGCCGTGGCGAGATCGTCAAGATCAGCCGTGACGAGGTCGTCGTGGCACCCTTCGAACGCAGCGCCGATGCCGGCATCGGCGATGCCGTGTTCCGCCGCGGTCCGCTCGCGGTGGCTCCGCATGCCTCGTGGCGCGGCCGCACCATCGACGCGCTCACCAGGGCGATCGATGCCGGCCCGTCACTCGTCAGGGGTGACGACGCGCCGATCGGCGCCCAGACGACGCCCGGCGCCATGGCGCGGCAGCGCGTCGGCACCGCCTTCATGACCGGCGTCAAGGTCATCGACATCTTCACGCCGCTTTGTTTCGGCCAGCGCCTCGGCATCTTTGCCGGCTCCGGCGTCGGGAAGTCGACGCTGCTCGCCATGCTTGCCGGCGCCGACGCCTTCGACACAGTCGTCGTGGCGCTGATCGGCGAACGTGGCCGCGAAGTCCGTGAATTCCTCGAGGATACGATCGGCGACAGCATGGCCAAGACCGTCGCCGTCGTTGCCACCAGCGACGAGAGCGCCATGATGCGCCGGCGTGCGCCGGACACCGCCATGCGCGTCGCCGAGCATTTTCGCGACCAGGGCCACCGCGTGCTTCTGGTGCTGGATTCGATCACCCGCTTCGCCCATGCCTTGCGCGAGGTGGCGACGGGAACCGGCGAGCCGCCCGTCGCCCGCGGCTATCCGGCCTCGGTGTTCACCGAACTGCCCAAGCTGCTCGAGCGCGCCGGTCCGGGCGCCGAAGGCCCCGGCGTCGAAGGCAGGGGATCGATCACCGCCATCATTTCCGTGCTGGTCGACGGCGACGACCACAACGACCCGGTCGCCGACTCCGTGCGCGGCATCCTTGACGGCCATGTCGTGCTCGACCGTGCGATCGCCGAACAGGGCCGCTATCCGCCGGTCAATCCGCTGTCGTCCATATCGCGTCTTGCCGGCAAGGCCTGGAGCGCCGAACAGCGCGCGCTGGTGACAAGGCTGAAGTCGATGATCGCCCGCTTCGAGGACACGCGCGACATCCGTTTGCTGGGCGCCTATCAGGGCGGCGTCGACGCCGAGCTCGATATTGCGGTGCGCCAGGTGCCGCTGATCTACGAGGCGCTGACGCAATCGCCCAAGGACCGTCCGTCCGCCGAACCGTTCTCCGATCTCGCCCGTCACCTCAAGGGTAAGCTGAATGCCGATGCAGGAGACTGAACGCCAGTACACCGAGCGTATCCTGCGCGAGATGATCGCGGAGGCCAACGCTGCGGAACAAGCCAGGGCTGACGAAGCCAGATTTGCCAAGGCAAGGGCTGCCCGCGCCATAGCTGCGAAAGCCGAGGCTGTTTTAGCCCGGGCCGCCAAGCCAATCCTGCCCAGGGCTGCCAAGCCAATCCTGCCGAGGGTTGCCACAGCCGAGCCTGTTCGGTCCAAGGCTGCTGAGGTCGCTCTGCCCAAGGATCCCCAGGCAAAGGCTGGCGAGATGACGCAAGCCAGCCGCGACTCGCTGATCGAGGGCTTGTTCCCCCGCACTGAATGGCCGCAGCCGCCGAAGGCACAGTTTCCCAGGCTGAAAAAACAGTCCGACCGCCGCAGCGATTTCGTCGTTGCTGCGCTCGGCCTCACGCTAGGGCTGATCTGCGCCCTGTTCCCCTGGTACATCTTCTTCAACCAGGAACAGTTTGGCGTCCAGGCGATCAAGTTCGGCGGCACCGGCACCAATTCGGGACGGGCGGGCGGCGGCGTGGTCGCTGAACGCAGCGCACCGCTGACGGTAAAGGACGTTCCGGCGGCCAATCTCGATCTGTTTGCCACTGGAACCGTGCAGGATGACGCCAATCCAGCGCCGGCGCCCGATGAGCAACCCTTCCCGGCCGACGCCGCGAAATTCCGCATGGTTCATGTCGCCAACGGCCGCGCCATGATCGAGGACGATGCCGGACTGTGGATCGTCCAGCGGGGCTCGATACTGCCGGACTCCAGCCAGGTGTCTTCCATCGAGCAGCGCAACGGCAAATGGGTCATGGTCACCAGCACCGACCAGGTGATCGAACTCTCCAGGTAACGCCCCGTCTCGGGCGTCCGGCCATCCGCAAGGTCCGCGCAAGACTGGCGGCCTAGTCTTCGGGAACCCGCCCGGAGATTCCCATGGAGCCCGTTTCCCTTTTCGACCTCGCCGCCAAGCAAGCGCAATGGCTTGCCGTGCGCCAGTCCGCCATTGCCGGCAACATCGCCAACGCCAACACGCCGGGCTACACGGCAAACGATGTCGAGCCGTTCGAAAAGGTGCTCGACCGTACCGCGGTGTCGCTGCAGGCCACGCAGGCCGGCCATCTCGGCAACGCGGCGACCAATGCCGGCTTCACCATCAAGCCGCAGGAAGATAACGGCGTTGTCATGCCGTCCAAGAACTCGGTGGTGCTGGAAGACCAGTTGATGAAGGCCGGTGAAGTGCGCCGCTCCTTCGAGCTCAACACGGCGATCGTCAAGGCGTTCCATTCCATGATGATGATGGCGGTGAAGAGCTGACCATGGACGCGCTGACCGCAGCCCTCAAAGTCGCAGCATCCGGCCTCGGCGCCCAATCGGAGCGCTTGCGCGTGGTTTCGGAAAACCTGGCCAACGCCCAGTCGACCGGCACAACGCCAGGGTCCGATCCCTATCGCCGCAAGACCATCAGCTTCGTCTCCGAGCTCGACCGGGCCTCCGGCAGCTCGACGGTCGAAGTGAACTCGATCGATCGCGATCCCAGTGACTTTCCCGTCGAGTTCCAACCCGGCAACGAGGCCGCCGACGACAAGGGCTATGTCAAGATGCCCAACGTCAACGTGCTGATCGAAATGGCCGACATGACCGAGGCCAACCGTTCCTACGAAGCCAATCTTCAGGTCGTCAAGCAGGCGCGCGACCTGATTTCCATGACCATCGACCTGATGAGGAACCAGTAATGATCAGCGGCATCGGAGCCCTTCAGTTCAAGTCCTCGGTCGGTGGCGACGACGCGGTGACGAGCCTGCTCCAAGGCGGCGCGACACCCTCGGCCGGCGGCAATGTCGGCACCTCCTTCGCCGAGGCGCTGAGCCAAGCGGCCTCCAAGACCGTCAACACGATGGAGAATGCCGAGCAGGTATCGGTGCAGGCGCTCAAGGGCGATGCCGACACCCGTCAGGTGGTCGACGCCGTGATGAGCGCGCAGCAGGCGCTTCAGACCGCCGTCGCGATCCGCGACAAGGTGGTTTCCGCCTATCTCGAAGTCAGCCGAATGGGCATCTGAGGAATTCCGCCATGAAAGCACTCGCCATCGCCGCCACCGGCATGAATGCCCAGCAGACAAATCTGGAAGTCATCGCCAACAACATCGCCAACATCAACACCACCGGCTACAAGCGTGCCCGCGCCGAATTCTCCGACCTGCTCTACCAGGTCGACCGCACGCAGGGCGTGCCCGATCGTTCCAACGCCTCGCTGGTGCCGGAGGGCGTCTCGATCGGCCTCGGCGTCAAGACGACAGCCGTGCGCAACGTGCACACCCAGGGCGAATTGACCAGCACCGGCAACAGTTTCGACCTGGCGCTGACCGGCAGGGGCTGGTTCCAGATCGAAGGCGCCGACGGCGGCACGCTCTACAGCCGCGCCGGCGCCCTCAACACCAATGCCACCGGACAGCTGGTGACGGTGGACGGCGCCAGTGTCATTCCGGCAATCACCGTTCCCACCGACGCCGTCGAGGTCATCGTCAACAAGACGGGCCAGGTCTTCGCCCGCATCGACGGCCAGACCGACCTGCAGAACCTCGGCCAGATTCAGATCGCCAATTTCGCCAACGAGGCGGGCCTCGCCCCGCTCGGCGACAACCTGTTCCAGGAGACCACGGCTTCCGGCCCGGCGAATGTCGGCGTGCCGGGCGATCCCGGCTTTGCCACCATCCAGCAGGGCTATCTCGAGGCCTCGAACGTCGACCCGGTCAAGGAAATCACCGAGCTGATCTCGGCGCAGCGCGCCTATGAAATGAACTCCAAGGTCATCCAGGCCGCCGACGACATGGCCTCGGTCGTTTCCAAGAACATCAGGTAGGGATGATGGCCATGCCGATCTCCTGCTCCGCATTCCGCCGCACCGCGCTTGTCCTTGCGCTGGTGGCCGGCGCCATGCCGGCTTTCGCCCAGGATTCGGCAGATCAATCGGCAGACGAATCGGCCACTCAGATCGCCAGCAATCAACCTGCCGGCGAGGTTGTGTTGATCCCCAACCGGGTCATCTATCCCGGCGAGACCATCGAGCTTGGCGCGCTCAAGCGCGTGACCCTGATCGCCGGCAAGCACAAGCCGGACGCGGTCGCCACGCGGGCCGAGGAACTCGACGGCAAGGTCGCCAAGCGCACGCTGCTGCCCGGCCGCTACATTCCCTCCGCCGCCGTCCGCGAGGCCTGGCTGGTCGAACAGGGCGCGTCCGTGCAGGTCTTCTTCATCGCCGGCGGACTGACGATCTCGGCCACCGCGGTGACGTTGCAGCCGGGTTCCGCCGGCGACCTCGTCAAGGTCCGCAACGTCGACAGCGGCAAGATCCTGTCCGGCACGGTGATGGCGGATGGGACCATCCAGGTCAGCGCTTCATGACGCGCGGACTTGCTCTGATCCTGGCAGCCGTGCTCGGCCTGCAGCCGGCGCTGGCCGACGGCCTGACGCCCAAGGCCAAGCGCGACCTCGCCGCCAAGAATGGCGGCGTCTACGACGATCCCGAATACAATCCGGCCACCACCAGCCGCATGTTCAGGGTTTCGTCGGGGCCGAGTTCGCTGCCGCCGGGCCAGGTCGCCTCGCGCATCAAGGACATCGCCCAGCTGCAGAGTTCGCGCGACAACCAGCTGGTCGGCTACGGCCTGGTCATCGGGCTTGCCGGGTCGGGCGACAGCCTGCGCAACTCGCCGTTCACCGAACAATCGATCCGCGCCATGCTCGAAAATCTCGGCATCGCCACCGAAGGCGGCAGCGCACGCGCCAAGAATGTCGCCGCCGTCATCGTCACCGCCAACATGCCGCCCTACGTGCAGTCCGGCGCCCGCATCGACATCGACGTCTCTTCGATGGGCGACGCCACCTCGCTCGCCGGCGGCACGCTGATCATGACGCCTTTGAAGGCGGCGGACGGCGAGATCTATGCCGTCGGCCAGGGCTCGGTGATCGTTTCCGGCTTTACCGCCAAGGGACAGGCCGAGAAGCTGACGCAAGGCGTGCCGACGTCCGGCCGTGTGCCGAACGGGGCCATCGTCGAGCGCGCGGTCCAGGCCGAATTCGACGATCAGGCGACGCTGACCCTGCAGTTGCGCAATCCCGACTTTTCGACCGCCATTCGCATCGCCGACGCCATCAACGACTATACCAGCCAGCGCTTCGGCGCGCGGGTTGCGGCCGAGCGCGATGCCCGCACCGTGCAGATCAGACGGCCGAAGGGTGTTTCGGCGGCGCGCTTCTATGCCGAAATCGAAAACCTGGTGGTCGAATCCGACACCCCGGCCCGCGTCGTCATCGACGAGCGCACCGGTACCATCGTCATCGGCAACGACGTCAAGATCTCGCGGGTCGCCATAAGCCACGGCACGCTCACCGTGCGCATCACCGAAGCGCCGCGCATCGTCCAACCCGAGCCTTTCTCCAAGGGCGAGACGGCCGTCGAGCCTTTCACCGCCATCGAAGCCAGCCGGCCAGATGCCCGCGTCGCCGTGCTTGACGGGCCGGATCTCGAAACGCTCGTTTCCGGCCTCAACCGTCTCGGCGTCCAGCCGGACGGCATCATTGCCATTCTGCAGGGCATCAAGTCGGCCGGCGCCCTGCAGGCCGATCTGGTTCTGCAATAGGCGATGCCGATGAAGCGCTTCCTCTCACGCCATGAAAGACGCCCCGCCGCCGCAATCCTGTTCGCGGCCGCTGTTGTCGCCATGTCCTTTGTCGGCAGCACGGCGCGCGGCGAGGAAACGGTTCGCCAGGTCCTGCCGGGCGCGCCGGCCGCCGAGCCACCGCAGCAATTGACGCGGGAAAAGGCACCGGATCAAAGTGAGATCGAGCGCTTCTGCTCCAACATCGCCGACGCCGCCCGGGACCGCCGCTATGCCTTGCAGGCGGAAGAGATGAAGCAGCTGCAGGCCGGCATCGACCAGCGCATGAAGGCGCTGGAGGAGAAGCGGGCCGAATACGAGACCTGGCTGAAGCGGCGTGAGGTTTTCCTGGCCCGGGCCGAGGACGGCGTCGTCCAGATCTATGCCGGCATGAAGCCTGACGCCGCCGCCGAGCGGCTGGCCATCGTCAACGCCGACCTGGCGGCGGCCATATTGATGAAGCTCGATTCACGCAAGGCGAGCGTCATCCTCAACGAAATGGACCAGAAGGCGGCGGCAACGCTCACCGGCATCATGGCCAGCGCAGCCCGAAGGGTAGATCCGTCATGATCCGCAAGATGCTCGTCCTGTGCGCGGTCGCCGGGCTGTCCGGTTGCGGAACCAATCTGAAGGAGGTCGGTAAGGAGCCGGCTTTGTCCCCGGTCGGCTCCGGCATCGACGGCGGCAGCACCTCGTCCCTCTATCGCTATCCGCAAACGCCGCCCACGCCGGTCAAGAAATTCTCCTTGTGGGATGACCGCCAGAGCCGGCTGTTCACCGACCCGCGGGCGCTGTCGCAGGGCGACATCCTGACCGTCAAGATCAAGATCAACGACAGGGCCAACTTCAAGAACCAGAACGACAGGAGCCGCACCGCCAACCGCAAGCTCGGCTACGACCTCAGCGCGCAATGGGACAAGTGGAGCACCGCCGGCAAGGGCGCCGGCGCTCTCACCTCCACCACGGACACGACGGCCGACGGCGAGATCAAGCGCTCGGAAACGCTTGAACTCAATGTCGCGGCCATCGTCACCGATGTCCTGCCGAACGGCAATTTGATGATCACGGGGTCGCAGGAAGTGCGCGTCAACGCCGAGCTCAGGGTGTTGACCCTCGCCGGTATCGTGCGGCCGGCCGATATCGGCGCCGAGAACACCATCCCCTACGAACGCATCGCCGAAGCGCGCATCTCCTACGGCGGACGCGGCCGCATCACCGAGGTCCAGCAACCTGCCTACGGCCAGCAGATTCTCGACCAGGTCCTTCCGTTCTAGGATTGGGGAACACGGCACCGTGGCAAACGTCGAACAGGTCCAGCCGCGCAAGGGTCCCTCCTTTGCCATCCAGGCCGTCATGCTGCTGGTTGTGACCGCGGCCGCCATCGGCATGGGCTGGATGTCCGGCGGCTATCTCAAGGGCGTCGGGGCACCGTCGTCGGTGCCGGTCGCGCCTGAGAACGAAGGCAAGACCGCACAGCCCGCCGCTGCCGGTGAGCCAGGCGTGGGGCCGACGCTCGTCGTGCTCGCGCCGATCACCACCAACATCGCCTCGCCTGCCGATACCTGGATCAGAATGGAAGCGTCCGTCGTCTATGACGGGCCGCAGCCCCAGTCCATGACGGATGACATCCACCAGGACCTTCTGGCCCTGGTGCGCACCTTGAAGATGCATCAGATCGAGGGTGCCAGCGGTTACCAGCACCTGAAGGCCGATCTCGAGGAACGCGCCTCGATCCGCAGCCAGGGTCACGCCAAGCAGATTCTTATCAGGACATTGCTGCTCGAATGAGAAAGTTCCTTCTCGCCACGGCGATGATCGCCGCCGCCACCTCCGTCGCGGCGGCGCAGCAACTCGATCTCGGCGGCATCGGCAAGGCCGATGGCACCACCGTCGGCTACATCATCCAGATGTTCGGCCTGCTGACGGTGCTGTCGGTGGCGCCGGGCTTGCTGATCATGGTGACGAGCTTCACCCGTTTCGTCATCGCCTTCTCGATCCTGCGCGCCGGCATCGGCCTGCAGTCGACGCCCGCCAACCTCATTCTCATTTCACTGTCGCTGTTCATGACCTTCTATGTCATGGCGCCGACGTTCGATCAGGCCTGGAACACCGGCGTCAAGCCGCTGATGGACAACCAGATCACCCAGACCGTAGCCTTCGACAAGATTTCGGATCCATTCCGCACCTTCATGCTGCGAAATGTGCGCGACAAGGATTTCGACCTCTTCGCCGATCTCGCCCGCGAGCGTGGCCAGACCGTTTCGCGCGACACCGTCGACCTGCGCATCCTGGTGCCCGCCTTCATGATCTCGGAAATCCGGCGCGGCTTCGAGATCGGCTTTCTGATCGTGCTGCCATTCCTGGTCATCGACCTGATCGTCGCCACCATCACCATGGCGATGGGCATGATGATGCTGCCGCCGACGGTGGTGTCGCTGCCGTTCAAGATCCTGTTCTTCGTCCTGATCGACGGCTGGAATCTCCTTGTCGGCAGCCTGGTGCGCTCCTTCAACTGAGCGCTGGCAACCGATCCCTGGCGGCTGGGCGCCATCGCGGTTCTCCAGCGCAGAATTCAAGCAATATATTTTCGATTAACCGTCCGGTTTAGTCCTTTGGTAGGGACTAGCCCGCATATTCGCTCGCAGATGGCGGGTGATCGATTTCGAAGATCATTGGCATGATGCCGCACCGTCATACCGGGAGGCCCGGTATGTCAAAAAAACACCTGTAAAATCAAGGTACGAGTACCATGTCCAGCATCATGACGAACTCCGCCGCGTTGACGGCCCTGCAGAGCCTTAACGCCACCAGCAAATCCCTCCAGGACACCCAGGCCCGCATCTCGACCGGTTACCGCGTTTCGCAGGCCTCGGACAACGCCGCCTATTGGTCGATCGCCACCACGATGCGCTCCGACAACCAGGCAATGTCCACCGTTTCGGACGCACTCGGCCTCGGCGCTTCGAAGGTCGACACCGCCTACACCGGCATGAACAGCGCGATCTCCACCATCAACCAGATCAAGGCCAAGCTGTTGGCATCCTACGGCCAGACGGACGCCTCGAAGGAAAAGACCCAGGTCGAAATCGCCGCCCTTCAGGACCAGATGAAGTCCTTTGCCACCGGCGCCACCTTCTCAGGCACCAACATGCTGTCCGTAGACAGCGGCGCAACAGCCACGACGGCGGCCGATGTGAAGATCCTTTCGGCCTTCAACCGTGACGCCGCCGGTGCGTCTTCGATCTCGACGATCGACGTCAAGGTGGAAAACATCAAGCTCTATGAAGCTGGTACCACCGCGACACTCAACAAGGGCATCCTGGACTCGCAGCGCACGGGCTCCACCGGTGTGGCCACCCTCACGGCCGTTGCCGTGACCCTGGGCGCCGCCGCAACGGCCACCGACACCTACTCAGCCGCCAGCCTGAAGATCTTCGACACCGCAACGGGCAAAGCCGCGGGCGACGATCAAATCAAGCAGATGATGACCGTCATCGACTCCGCGCTCGCCGACATGACCAACGCCGCCACCACGCTCGGCGCCGCCAAGAGCAGTATCGACCTGCAGAAGACCTTCACCTCCGACCTGATGGACTCCATCGATCGCGGTGTCGGCCAGCTCGTCGATGCCGACATGAACAAGGAATCGACCCGTCTGCAGGCCCTGCAGGTCCAGCAGCAGCTCGGCGTCCAGGCGCTGTCGATCGCCAACGGTTCGTCGCAGTCGATCCTGTCGCTCTTCCGCGGCTAATCGCCTTCGCCTGATCACAGTTCGCACTAAAAATCGGGCCGCGCCAAAAGCGCGGCCCGATTTGCGTTTGCTCGACTTGCCTTTGCAAGCCTCGCACAATGCTCGTTCCTTAACTCTCAAAGGCCAGCTTTTAACAGGCTGTTAACCATGCCGCGCTAGTTATGGTTAACCAATAGCTTACGACCGTTGGCGAATCGGTCCGACCGGCACGATGCCACCCGTTGAACAGGCCTGTCCGGCATGTCTGAGCATGTCGGTTTTGAGAAGGAGCGACTTTCTTGGCGAGCATCATGACAAACGCTGCGGCGTTAACCGCACTTCAAAGCCTCAGCGCCACCAACAAGTCACTCGAACAGACGCAGGCTCGCATCTCGACGGGCTATCGGGTCTCGCAGGCCTCGGACAACGCCGCCTACTGGTCGATCGCCACCACGATGCGCTCGGACAACTCGGCCCTGTCGACGGTGCAGGATGCACTCGGCCTCGGCGCCTCGAAAGTCGACACCGCCTACACCGGCATGAACAATGTGCTGACCACGATCGGCCAGATCAAGACCAAGCTGCTTTCGACCGTCGGCCAGACGGATGCCGCTAAGGCAAAAACCCAGACCGAGATCAATGCGCTTCAGGCGCAGATGAAGTCCTTTGCCGATGCGGCGACCTTCTCAGGCTCGAATTTCCTTGCGGTGACCTCCAAGCAGACTGCCGCCCCCAATGACGGCGTCCAGGCCGACTCCCAGATCGTGTCCTCGTTCAATCGCTCCTCGTCGGGCGCCGTCTCGATCGGAACGATCGACATCGATGTCGAGGGCACCAAGCTTTTCGACTACGGCCTTGCCACCGAGGTCAAGAATCGCGGCACCCTCGATCGTCAGACCTCGATTTATGCCACGGGAGCCGCCCAGACCCTGTATGACAACGCCTATGCGACCGCGCTCGCCGGCGGAGCAACGGACATCGCGGCAAACACCGCTGGTCAGGCGGCGGCGGGAGCGGTCGTCCCCAAGGTCGACAACATCTCCGCCTACAACCTCGACATCACCGCGGTCGGCGTAACCGACGACATCATCACCCAGATGGTGACCCGGATCGACAAGGTCATGGCGCAGTTGACCGATTCCGCCACCATCCTCGGTTCGGCCAAGAGCAGCATCGACCTGCAGAAGACCTTCACCCAGAGCCTGATGGACTCCATCGACCGTGGTGTCGGCCAGCTCGTCGATGCCGACATGAACAAGGAATCGACCCGGCTCCAGGCGCTGCAGGTTCAGCAGCAACTCGGCATCCAGTCGCTGTCGATCGCCAACAGCGCTTCGCAGAGCATCCTGTCGTTGTTCAAGAACTAGTCGCGGGCGCCACCGGCGCCCTCGTTTCGCATCCCGCCCTCCTTTTCGCACTCCGATTGACGGGCCGCGCCGCAAGCGCGGCCCGATTTCATTTTCGCACAAGCTTCGAAGACTACTGTTCCGGCGGACAGTCATGCTGGGAGTCGTCGAACCGTGCCGGAACAGATCCAGAGCATCATCTCGAATCTTCGCGGCTTTGGCGTCAAGCGCCTTGCCATGCTGGCTGGCATCGCCGTTCTGGTGATGGGCGTCATCGGCATCGCCTCGGTCTATCTCAACCGTCCCGCCTACGACACGCTCTATGTCGGGCTCGACCGCGCCGACGTGAACCAGATCGGCCTCGTGCTGGGCGAAGCCGGCATCGGCTTCGATGTCGGCGCCGATGGAACCTCGGTGCTGGTGCCGGCCGGCACCACCGCGCAGGCGCGCATGCTGCTTGCCGAAAAGGGCCTGCCGACCAGCGCCAATGCCGGCTACGAACTGTTCGACAATGTCGGCTCGCTCGGCCTCACCTCCTTCATGCAGCAGATCACCCGCGTGCGCGCGCTGGAGGGCGAGATCGCCCGCACCATCCAGTCGATTTCCGGCATCAAGGCAGCGCGCGTCCACATCGTCATGTCCGAACGCGCCAATTTCCGCCGCGACGAACAGCAGCCTTCCGCCTCGGTGGTCATCCGCTACGCCGGTATCGATGCGGAGAAGAGCGCCATGTCGATCCGCCATCTCGTCGCCGCCGCTGTCCCCGGCCTGTCGGCCGACAAGGTGACGGTGCTCGATTCCAGCGGCAATCTGCTGGCTGCGGGCGACGATCCTTCCAACACCAGCGCCGCCCGCACGCTCGGCGTCGAGCAGACCGTCGAGGCGCAGATCGGTGACAACATCCGCCGTGCGCTGACCGCCTATCTCGGCCCCGACAACTTCCGCGCCAGCGTCAAGGCCGAGGTCAACACCGACACCCGCCAGACGGAGGAAACCATTTTCGACCCGAATTCACGCGTCGAGCGCTCGGTGCAGTCGGTGCGCGCCAACGAAAACAACAACCAGAAACAGGCCTCGACCCCGGCCAGCGTCGAGCAGAACCTGCCTGAGACCCAGTCAACCGCCACCGACGGTCCGCAATCCTCCTCGCAGAACGACCGCAAGGAAGAGATTACAAACTACGAGATCAATTCGAAGAAGATCGCCACCGTCTCCAACGGCTACACCGTCACCAAGATGTCGATTGCCGTCGTCGTTAACCAGCAGCGGCTGATGACCATCCTCGGCAAGGACGCCACGCCGGACCAGATTGCCAAGCGCGTCGCCGAAATCCAGAAGATGGTGACCTCGGCCACCGGCTTCGACGACAAGCGCGGCGACGTCATCGACGTCTCGGCGGTCGAGTTCATCGACGGGCTGGACGGCGAGCCGATCCCGCAGGCTGGGATGCTCGATTCCATCGGCCAGCATGCCGGCACGCTGATCAACGCCGGCGCCTTCATCGTCGTGGTGTTCCTGGTCGCCTTCTTCGGCCTGAGGCCGATGGCGGCGGCGCTGACGGCAAAGGCGACGCCGGCACTGGCCGGCCCCAGCTACGATGATGTCCAGCGCTCGCTGCCGACACCGGAAGCAACTGCAAACGCCGAAAGCGTTGCCGTCGGCGCCTTGCCCGGCGCGCGGCCCGGTCCGACACCGCTCGACGATCTTCGCCAGAAGATCAGGCCGGCGCCGCAGGAGCGGCTTGCCCGAATGGTCGACCTCAACGAGGAGCGCACCGCGCAGATCCTGCGCAAATGGGCCGCTCAGGAAGTCGCGGCGTAGAACCATGCCCTCGGTAGCCCTTTTCGACCTTCTGCCTGATTTCGGTACCCGCACACAACGTGCCGGCCAGCCCCGGGCCGCGGCCGAAACCGAACACAAACCCGAGGCGACGGCGCCACAAGCCGATATCGGCACGCTGATCGCGGAAGCGGTAGCCCAGGCCGAGGCGGCGCTCGAGGCACGCCTGTCGATTGCCCATGAGGCCGCGCTCGAAGCCGAACGCCAGGCCAATGCCGAGGAAGCAAGGCTATTTCTCGAAAACCTCGGCGACGATGTCGGCAAGGCGGTCTCGTTGCGCATCGATGCGATGGAGACGCGCGTGACCGGGTTGGTCGCGGCCACCGTCGCCCGCATGATCGGCGGCATCGTCAGCGACGACCTGCAGAAACGGTCGATCGAGGCGCTTGCTGGCGCCATGCGCGAGGCGGTCGGCGATGCCGAAGCCGTGCGCATCTCCGTGCGCGGCCCGCTTTCGCTGTTCGAATCCCTGAAGGCAGCGCTCGGGACCCGCGCCGCCAATCTCGACTTCACCGAGACACCAGGCTTCGATCTCACCGTCGCCATCGACGAGGCGGTGTTCGAGACGCGCATGGCCGAATGGGCGACCACCCTTTCAGAGGTCCTGGCATGAGCGTCGCCGATGCCGGACAGGTTCACCAGGAGATCATCATCGTGCGTCGTGGTCACGACGACCACGATGAGGGTCACCATGGCGGCGTCTGGAAGATCGCCTTCGCCGACTTCATGACGGCGATGATGTGCTTCTTCCTGGTCATGTGGCTGATCAATGCCGCCAACGAGCAGACCAAGGCAGCCGTCGCCAGCTATTTCAACCCGGTCAAGCTGGTCGACCGCAATTCGAGCCGCAAGGGTCTGGAGGATCTCGGTGACGGTCCACGCGCGATGGGGACGACGGCCGACAACCCGCAGAAGGCGACCAACAAGGCCGGCCAGGACGGCGATGGCTCCGCGGACCGCAAACAGGAGAAGCAGGAACTCCCGCAGGCGGAACACTCCGACGAGCATCTGTTCGCCGACCCCTACGCGGTGCTTTCGGAAATCGCCACCGATACCGGCGTCATGCAGAATGTCAGCCAGAAGGGCGATGGCGGCGCGCAGGCTGCCGGCCCGGCGACCGGCGCTTCCGGCGGCGCCTCCTATCGCGATCCGTTCGAGCCGGATTTCTGGTCGCAGCAGGTGGCGGCGCCCGGCGCTGAAGCCAGTGCCCAGCGTGCCAAAATCGAGGGCGATGCGGTCAAGCCCGGTGACAAGGTTGCCGAAACGCAAGTGCCCAAGGTCAAGGCCGTGCCACCCGTCGCGGCCGCACCGCTGGAACCGCCGGTGGAGGACGCGACCGGCAAGCAAGCCGCGAGCCCCGCCACGGCAATGGCCAAGGCCGGCGACACCAAGCCAACAGGCACGAAGCCAAGCGACGCGAAGCCGGGCGAGACCAAACCAGACGACACTAAAGCCGCGGACGCAGCCAAGGTCGAGGCCAAGGCGCAGGAGGCCGCCAAGCCCGACATTGGGGAGAAGGCGCCGACCGCCGCCGCCGTCAAGGCCGCGGCCGAGGTCAAGCGGCAGTTGGCCGATGCCTTCAAGCCCGGCGACAAGCTGCATGACGGCGTCTCGGTGGAAGCCACCGACAAGGGTGTCGTCATCTCGATCACCGACCAACTCGACTTCGGCATGTTCGAGGTCGGCTCCGCGCTGCCGCGCCGCGAACTGGTGCTGGCGATGGAAAAGATCGGCCGCATCGTCAACAGCCAGAAGGGCACCATCAGCATCAACGGCCATACCGACGCACGGCCATTCCGCAGCGACAGCTACGACAATTGGCGGCTGTCGACGGCGCGCGCGCATTCTGCCTACTACATGCTCGTGCGCGGTGGCGTCGATGAACGCCGCATCACCGAGGTCGCCGGCTTCGCCGACCGCCAGCCGAAGGACCCGGCGGATCCATTGGCGGCCGTCAACCGCCGCATCGAAATCCTGATGGCGACCGGCGGATGAGGCGGGCGGCCGTCACCAGCCGGTTGATTGGCCTGTTGCTGCTGGCCGGCGGATATCCGTCAGCCGGCTTCGCCCAGGACGCGCTCCAGCCATATCAGTTGGTGCGCTCGCTGCAGCTCATCCAGGACCGCATCGCCGCCGGCGATCATGCCGCCCTGCCGATGCAGGCCAAGCTGCTCGAGATGGTGGACACGCGCCTGCGCGCGGCGGACGCCGAGGATTTCAAGGATCCCAAGAACTTTCGCGCCCTGCTTGTCTACGGCATGAGCGGCGGCAACCCGGTGACTGTCGAGGCGGCCACGTCGCGCGCCACGACGGACCCACAAAGCCTTGCCGTGGCCAAAGGGATTATCGACTATCTCAATGGCCGGCCTGGCGAAGCGATCGAAGCGTTGAAGCCGATCGATCCGATGACGCTGCCTCCCGATCTCGGCGCTTTCCTTGCCTTGGTCAAAGGCTCGCTGCTTGCCGGCGATCAGCCGGCGGCGGCGCTCGGTTTGCTCGACGAGGCAAGATTGCTCAGCCCCGGCACGCTGGTCGAGGAAGCAGCACTGCGCCGTTCGGTCGGCATTGCGGGTGCGCAGGGTGACGCGGCGCGCTTCGCACTCGCGTCGACCCAGTATGTCGAGCGCTACCTCTATTCGCCCTATGCCAGCCAATTCGCGGACTCCTTCGTCTCCGGCGTCATCGCGCTGCATATGTCGATCAGCCAGGACAAGCTGGCCGACATCACCTCGATGATGGATCCCGAGCGCGAGAAGGTGATCTACCTGCGCATCGCTCGCCGTGCGGCAATCGACGGTCTGAACGACCTGTCGGCCTTCGCTTCGGCGCGGGCGGAGCAGGGTCGCGACGGCAACACCAACCAGGACGATCCGCGCGCCCTGCTTTACGCCAGTCTTTCCACCGTCACCTCGGGCACCATCGAAGACGTGCGCGCCAAGCTCGGCAAGATCAACCGCAGCAAGCTGTCGGACGGCGACCGTGCCTTGCTCGACGCCGCTCAGGCCATTGCCGGCGAAGTCGTTGCACCGCCCGCTCCCCTCCCCGAGGAAAAGCCAGTTCCTGTCGCGGCCGAGCAGCCGCCAGCGCCAGAAACCGTCGCGGCGCAAGGCGCCGACGCCAGCGGGCTGCCACCCGTGGAAGGCGCCGTCGCCGAGCAACCCGCTGTCGCTGCCGCCTCCGGCGGACCAGCAGCCAGTGCTCCGCAAACGCCGGCGGTTGCGGCTGCACCAGCCGATGCGGCGACGGTCGTGCAGGCGTCGGCGCCATCGCCCGTGGCCAGTCCCGAGCCCACCGACCCGACCGATGCCGCCATGACCAAAACACGTCGACAGCTCGACCTGATCGACCAGATGCTTGGAGCCGCCCCCAAATGACCACCAGCCTCGGCTCGGCCTTGCCGGGATTTGCCACCGCTCGCGCGACGCCGGAGCAACCGGCCGCGAACGTCAAGAAGGACAACGCTGGCTTTGGCAAGATCCTGCACGGCGAGGCCAGTGCTGCCCGCCCGGAACGGCGGCCGATGACCGAGGCGGGATCGCGCGAGCAGCGCTGGAGCAAGCTCGCCGCCGGTCTTGCCGGGCATGGCGGCAAGGCCGAGCCGACATCGGCCGACACCGGAAAGATCGTCTCGGCCAAGGTGCCGACCGCGAAAATCGGCAAGGACGATTTGGAAGCCAAGGACGATTTAGAAGCGAAGTCGCACAAGGATGATGCCGATGCCGAAGAGACGGCGCCGGACGCGGATGCCGTGCCGCTCCAGGACCATCTGCCGCTGCTGATCGCGTTTCATGACCTGCGCCATTTCTCGACATCGACCAAGGCAAGCGGGCGCGACACGGCCACTGGCGAGGGCCCAGCGGACCCGGCGCTCGACGGGCATGCTCCGCTCCCAAAGAGCTACCGGTCGAAGTCCACGGCCGGAAACGAAGTCCTTGAAACCAAGTCGAAGCCGGAGCAGGTGTCGATCATCGACGGGCCCTTGACCGAGCTTGACGGTCAGCCGCCGAGCGCTGCCGGAATTGCCTCCAGCGCGCCGAAACGCGATGCTGTCGTGGCGTCGCAGAAGCTGCCAGACGCCACAACCGCCGATGTGCCCGGCGTGCAATCGAAACACACCGCGCCGGCGATGAAAAGCATCGAGGATGTCCAGTCCTCGTTACGGCCCGAAGCCGGAAAACAATCCCTGTCCCCCACACGCATCGACGTCGTGTCGCAACAGAGCTTCCCGGCGCCACCACAAAGTCCCATCAGCCAGGCAGCCCTCAATGTGGTCAACGCCATAGCCGCCGATGGCGGCCCGCAAAAGGCCCTTCCAGCCTCATCCGCGGCCACTCAGCTGGGCAGCCCTGTTGCCGTTCCGACACATGTGTTGAAGATCGAACTTCACCCCGCCGAACTCGGCATGATGACGGCCAACCTTCGCCTCTCCGGAGAACAACTTTCGATTGAATTGAAGCCCGCAACACACGAAGCTTATCGTCGTTTGTCCGCCGACAGCGAGGCCATCGTCAAATCGCTGCGTGGGCTCGGTTTCGAGGTTGACAAGGTTACGATCCTGCAACCTTCGGTAGCGGTTCCTGCTGCAACCCGCACCGATGGAACCGCCCCCTTGCCGGCGGCGTCGGGCCGCGATCCGTCATCCTTCCAACCTGGAAACCCGGGCGGCGGCAATGGTGGAGCGGGTGGTCAGCAACCGGGTCAGCAATCCGCAGGAAACCGCAATGATGACGCGCAGGACTACGGCCGCGGCACTTCACCTTCTCGCGAGCGCGCTGGCGACGATATGTTTATCTAGCGCAGCAGGCGCTGCCGCTGCCGCCACCAACCCCTGCGAGCCCGAGATCCTGCGTGCCGCCGATCGATATGGCGTGCCCGCCGGCATCCTCTATGCCGTGGGCCTGACAGAAACCGGAAATAAGGGCAGCCTTCAGCCCAACGCCTTGAATATAGAGGGAAAAGCAGTCTTTCCGAGAAGCCGGACCGAGGCCCTTGCGGCCTTCGCCAATGCCCGGCGCGAAGGCAAGACGCTCATCGATCTGGGCTGCATGCAGATCAACCATCACTACCACGCGTCGCATTTCCGCAGCGTCGAGGACATGCTCGATCCGCGTCAGAACGTCGACTATGCGGCGCGCTTCCTGGCCAGTCTCCATGCCCGCCACGAGACCTGGTCGATGGCCGTCGCACGTTATCATGCCGGTCCCGACAACGATCCGGCGCAGAAGATCTATGTCTGTCGCGTCATTGCCAACATGGTCGCCACCGGCTTTGGGAAATGGACCGCGAACGCCCGCGGCTTCTGCAACCCGTAGGCGTACCTTCGGCTTCCAATACGCCGTTCGCGCAGTCCTTGGTTGTTGTTTTGACTTGGCCAGAACTTGCTGCCGAAAGCATATCTGGTTGCAGGCTAATGCAACCGGCGCGATTCCAGACTCCCAAGAAACTAGCTACAAGAAATGACGGTTGTGCAGGATTCTCGCCAGCGGATACCCCTTTTCTCACGGGGCAAATGATTTGATTCGGAGGCGGGCCGATGATTGTAATCGTTGACGAGCGCGAGCTCGTAACAGAGGGATACAATTCACTTTTCGACCGTGAGGGTGTCGCCTGCGCAGGCTTCGCGCCGGGCGAGTTCGGCGAGTGGGTAAGCTCGGCGGCCGACACCGACCTGAGGTCGGTCCGAGCCTTCCTCATCGGCGACTGCCGCGAAGGCTCGATCTCTCCCCGTCAGATCCGCGACCGCACCGGAGCACCGGTCATCGCCTTGAGCGAACAGCACTCGCTGGAAAACACGCTGCGGTTGTTCGAGAGCGGCGTCGACGACGTCATTCGCAAGCCCGTCCACATCCGCGAGATCCTCGCCCGCATCACCGCTATCCGCCGCCGCGCCCAGGAAGACGTCGCCTACACCGAGATCGGCGCCATGCGCATCTTCATGGATGGCCGCGACCCCGAGATCGACGGCCAGCCTTTGCCCTTGCCGCGCCGCGAGCGCCGCATCCTCGAATATCTGGCAAGCAATCGCGGCCGCCGCGTCACCAAGACCCAGGTTTTCAACGCCATCTACGGCATTTTCGACGAAGAGGTCGAGGAGAACGTGGTCGAAAGCCACATCAGCAAATTGCGCAAGAAGCTGCGCGAGAAGCTGGGCACCGACCCGATCGATTCCAAGCGCTTCCTTGGCTACCGGCTCGTCTTCTGATGCAGCCCCGCGCCAGCCTCGCGCAAGACAGGATGCGTAGCCTCGTAGCCAGTGGCATCCGCATTGGAGCCAGCGGCATCCACATTGGGGAGACGTTTCGATGAGCCTCTACGGAATGATGCGGACCGGCGTTTCCGGCATGAATGCACAGGCGAACCGGCTGTCCACCACGGCCGACAACATCGCCAATTCCGACACCACCGGCTACAAGCGGTCCTCTGCCGAATTTTCGTCGCTGGTCATGCCGAGCACCGGCGGTGCCTACAATTCCGGCGGCGTCACCACGACGATCCGGCAGGCGGTCAGCGATCCGGGCGTGCTTCAATACACGACGTCGGTCTCAGACCTTGCCGTCAACGGCGATGGTTTCTTCGTCGTTCAGGATCCGAGCGGAACACCGTTCCTGACCCGGGCCGGCGCCTTCGTTCCCGATGCTGAGGGCAGGCTGGTCAATGCGGCGGGCTTCCAGCTGATGGCCTACAGCTACGCCAACGGCGTGCCGGCAGCGACAGTGAACGGCTTCGAGGGACTGACCCCGGTGCTCATCTCCGACCAGGGGATGACGGCAACGCCGAGCACCCAGGGTACTTACAGCGGCAACCTGCCGGCAGGCGCGACGCCGGTCGCCGCCGGCAATCTGCCCACCACCAACGCGGCGGGTGCGCAGTACACGTCGAAATCCTCGATGGTCGCCTACGACAATCTCGGCAACAAGAAGCTGCTGGACGTCTATTTCACCAACACCGGCGCCGGCACTTGGCAGGTGGCGGTCTTCGATCAGTCGAAGGCCACCGCCGGGACGTCGTTCCCTTACACCGGCGGCGCATTGGGCTCGGCCAACCTGACCTTCGACACCACCACGGGCAAGCTCACCGGCGCCGTCAACAGCGTCAGCCTGACGGTGCCCAATGGCGCCGCCTTTTCGCTGGACCTGTCGGCCTTGACCCAGCTCGGCGCCGGCTTCACCGTCTCCGACGCCCAGGTCAACGGCAACGCACCGAGCACCATCGACAAGATCCAGATCAGCAAGGACGGCACCATCTCGGCGCAGTACAAGGACGGCTCCACCAAGGCGCTCTACAAGATTCCGCTGGCAGACGTGCAGAGCCCGGACCAGCTCAACGCGCTGCCCGGCAACGTCTACGCACAGGGCACCGAATCCGGCGCGGTCCGTATCGGCTTTGCCAATGAGGGCAAGGCCGGCTCCATCATCTCCGGCGCACTCGAGAATTCCAACGTCGACATCGCCGAAGAACTGACCAACATGATCGCGGCACAGCGCAGCTACACCGCCAATTCGAAAGTCTTCCAGACCGGTTCCGATCTGATGGACGTCCTTGTCAACCTGAAGAGATAGAACGGGCACCGCCCGTGAAAGACCCGCATGTCGTTGTCCACTGCACTGAGCATCGCCCAATCGGCGCTTATGAACACCGCGCGGCAGACCAGCGTCGTCTCGCGCAATGTCGCCGACGCCGACAATCCGGACTATTCGCGCCGCCAGGCCGTCGTCACAAGCACCGCGCCGGGCGCGCGTTCGGTTGATATCCGGCGCGCCGCCAACGACCTGCTGTTCCGCCAGAACCTCAGCGCGCTGTCGGCCTGGAGCGGCCAGAACGCGCTCTACAGCGGCATGGATCAGCTAGGGGTATCGGTCAATGGCGTCGACAATGCGTCCTCGCCCTCAACCGCGATCGGCAATTTGCAGCAGGCGCTGCAGCTCTATGCCACCTCGCCATCCAACCAGAATCTCGGCGCCAGCGTCGTCGACGCCGCCAAGCAGGTCGCGCGATCCCTGAACGAGGGCTCCACGGCGATCCAGGATTTCCGTACCCAGACCGACGGCCAGATCGCCACCGCGGTCGACGACCTCAACTCGCTGCTCAGCCAGTTCCAGGATGCCAACACCGCGGTCATTTCTGGAACCCGTTCCGGCACCGATGTCTCCGACGCGCTCGACCAGCGCGACGCGCTTTTGAAGAAGATCTCGGACTATATCCCGGTCTCGACCTTCACGCGCGGTGACAATGACATGGTCGTCACCACTGGCGACGGCACGACGCTGTTCGAAACCATTCCGCGCACGGTCAGCTTCGCGCCGTCGGCCGGCTACACCGCCGGTGCCGCCGGCAACGCGGTCTATATCGACAATGTGCCGATCTCGGCGGGAGCCGGCGGCAACACCACCGCCAGCGGCAAGCTCGCCGGCCTGCTGCAATTGCGCGACAGTGTCGCCTCGACCATGCAGAGCCAGCTCGACGAAACCGCGCGCGGCCTGATCACGGCTTTTGCCGAAACCGCGCCTCCGCTGCCCAATGCCGCCGGCCTGTTCACCTGGTCCGGTGCGCCGGCGGTGCCGGCAGCGGGCACGCTGGTTAACGGCCTTGCCGCATCGATCAGCGTCAACGCGGCGATGGACCCAAGCGCCGGCGGCAATCCGACGCTGCTGCGCGATGGCGGTGCCAATGGTGCCGCTTATGTCGCCAACACCGGCGGCGGCGCCTCCTATTCCGACCTTCTGGTTGCCTATGGCGACCGGCTCGACAAGCCGATGGCCTTCGACCCGGCCGCCGGGGTTTCGGCAACGTCCAGCGTTTCCGACTATGCGGCCAACTCGATCGGCTGGTTCGAGGGCGTGCGCCAGCAGGCGTCGACCGCCTCCGACGCCAAGGAAGCGCTGGCATCGCGCAGCGCCGAGGCGCTGTCCAACGCGACCGGCGTCAACGTCGACCAGGAAATGTCCCTGCTGCTCGACCTCGAACACACCTATCAGGCATCGGCCCGGATGATGAAAACCGTCGACGACATGATGACGGCCTTGCTCAACGCGGTGGGATAATCCATGACTTCAGTCTCGTCAGCCGCCATATCGAACGCCATGCGCTCCCAGCAGATGCGCATGCAGGCGGAGCTTGTCAAAGCCACGAAAGAGTCCTCGACCGGCAGGGTCGCCGATGTCGGCCTGGCTCTCGGAGCGCGCACCGCGCAGTCCGTCACCTTCTCGCGCGATCTCGACCGGCTCAACGTCATCATCGACTCCAACGGTCTGGTCGGCTCCCGCTTGTCCTCGACGCAGACCTCGCTCAGCCAGCTCTCGACCGCGGCGCAGTCCTTTCTGTCCGCCCTGACCACCGCGTCATCGAGCGATTCTTCCAACAGTCTCACCCAAGCCTCGGGCAAGGCGACCATCCAGCAGCTGACCTCGATCCTCAACACCAGCGTCAATGGCGAGTATCTGTTTGCCGGCACCAACACCGACGTCAAGCCGATCAACGACTTCACCGCCGCCGGCTCGCCAGCCAAGGCGGCCTTCGATGCCGCCTTCGTCGCCAATTTCGGCTTCACGCAGGATGACCCGGCGGCGGCCAATATCACCGCCACCCAGATGGACGACTTCATCACCAACGACGTCGTGCCGCAATTCATGGGCCCGGGCTGGCAAGGCAACTGGTCGAACGCCACCGACCAGCAGATCGTCAGCCGCATCGCCCTGAACGAAACCACGCCAACCTCGACCAGCGCCAACAGCGCTGGCATCCAGAAGCTCGCCATGGCGGCGGCCATGGTCTCCAGCCTGATGTCCAGCAACATCAGCCAGGCCGCGAAGAACAAGGTCGTCAGCCGCTCCACGGCACTGGTTGGCGAAGCGCTGAGCGGCATTGGTCAGATTCAGTCCGAGACCGGCATCGTCCAGAAGCGAGTTTCCGATGCGAACGACCGCATGAAAACGCAGGTCGACCTTTTCGAACGGCACATTCTCGATCTGGAAGGCGTCGATCCGGCCGAGGCCGCGACCCGGGTTGCCGATCTGACACAGCACATCGAAACGTCCTTTGCATTGACCGCGCGCCTGCAGCAGCTCAGCCTGTTGAATTACCTGACCTGACAACGCTTAACGGAACGGTAGAGCCCGCCGCCGGCCACGGCTCGATGGCGGCGGTCGAGGCGCTGCATTTCACCAACCGCGTCTGGACCGCCTTCGTCGAGGATCTCGGCTCCAGCGACAACGCGCTGCCCAAGGAACTGCGCGCCAACCTCATTTCCATCGGCCTGTGGCTGCTGCGCGAGGCAGAGGACATTCGCCAGGGCCGCACCAACAATTTCGAAGGGCTGATCGAGGTGTCCCAGATCATCAGGGACGGCATTCAATGACCAACACGCTGAAGATATCGCTGAAGCCGAACGAGAAGATCTACATCAACGGCGCCGTCATCCGCGTCGACCGCAAGGTCACCGTCGAATTGATGAACGATGTGCAGTTCCTGCTCGAAAACCATGTGATCCAGGCCGAAGACGCCTCGACGCCGCTCAAGCAGCTGTATTTCATCCTGCAGGTCATGCTGATGAACCCGGCCGGCGCGGCCGAGGCGCGCGACATGTTCCGGCGTTCGTTGCCGCTGCTGCTGGCAAGCTTCGAGGACGCCCAGATCTGCGCTGGACTGAAACAGATCGACCGCATGGTCGGCGAGGATCATATCTACGAGGCGCTGAAGGCCATCCGCGCGCTCTATCCGCTCGAACGCCGCGCGCTTGGCGACAATGACTATGTTCCGGGTGCCGCGCGCCCGTTGGCTGTGGGAGCACGATACTGATGAACGTGGACATGACGACGACGATACCGACTGGCGCCAACCAGGCCAGCCAGCAGACCTCGAAGACGGCTGTCGACTACCAGTCGTTCCTGAAGCTGCTGATTGCCGAGATGAAGAACCAGGATCCGACCAAGCCGATGGATTCGACGCAGTATGTCGCACAGCTCGCCACCTTCTCGCAGGTCGAGCAATCGGTGCAGACCAACACCAAGCTCGACCAGATCATGTCGTCCTCGGCGCTGTCGCAGGCCGATGCGCTGATCGGGCGCTCGATAACCTCGGCCGACGGCAAGACGACGGGCACGGTGGCGTCGGTGCGCCTCGCCAGCAGCGGCCTCATTGCGGTGCTGCAGAACGGCACCGAGGTCGCGGTCGGCCCGGGCGTCTCGATCAAGGCCGCGAGCTGACGCTTCCGGCAGGGCCAGTCCTATGAATGAGGCCGACGCTCTCGACATCGTCCAGTACGCGGTGTGGACGGTGCTCACCGCATCTGCCCCGGTGGTTCTGGTCGCCATGGCGGTCGGCATCGGCATCGCCCTCATCCAGGCGCTGACGCAGGTTCAGGAGATCACCTTGACCTTCGTGCCGAAGATCGTCGCCATCATGCTGGTGGTGGCGCTGACCGGCCCCTTCATCGGCAGCCAGATATCGGCCTTCACCAACGTCATCTTCGAGCGCATCCAGAACGGATTCTGAGCAAGTCGACGAAAGCCGCGCAGGTCCGTGCCGAACCATCGGGATCCTCGACCGGTGCGGAATGGAGACGTGGACCGCCTCTATCCCATTGTTGGACCATGACCTTTTTCGAAAGGTGTTCGCCCTTTCAACCGCCATGCCCTACTTTCGGCAAATGATCTGAGCAAACGGATCGTCTGACGAGCAGGCACGACATGGCAGGGACCCACCGATGATTGACGAAAAGCCGGAAAGCGAGAGCGTTTCGGCGCTGGCGCCCTTCCGGCACGGCATTTTCCGCGCCGTATGGGCCGCAAGTCTTGTCTCGAATTTCGGTGGCCTGATCCAGGGCGTCGGCGCCGCCTGGATGATGACCACGATCGCCACCTCGTCCTATCAGGTGGCCCTGGTCCAGGCTTCGACCACCTTGCCGATCATGCTGTTTGCGCTCGTTGCCGGCGCCATCGCCGACAGTTTCGACCGGCGTAAGGTGATGCTGGTCGCCCAGACCTTCATGCTGGTCGCCTCCGTGCTTTTGACCCTGTTCACTTATGCCGGCCTGATCACGCCGTGGACGCTGCTGGCCTTCACCTTCCTGATCGACAGCGGCACGGCGCTCAACAGCCCGTCCTGGCAGGCCTCCGTCGGCGACATCGTGCCCCGCAACAAGGTGCCGGCCGCCGTCGCGCTCAACTCGATGGGCTTCAACCTGACCCGCAGCGTCGGCCCGGCGATCGGCGGCATCATCGTCGCCGCCGCCGGCGCAGCGGCGGCCTTCGCGGCCAACGCAGTGAGCTATATCGGCCTGATCGTCGTGCTGGCGCGCTGGAAACCCGACCTGCCGGTCTCGACCTTGCCGCGCGAATCGCTGGGCGCCGCCATGGGCGCCGGCCTGCGCTATGTCGCCATGTCGCCCAACATCGGCAAGGTGCTGGTCAGGGGCGCCGCTTTCGGCTTCAGCGCCGGCGCGGTGCTGGCATTGCTGCCGCTGGTGGCGCGCGATGTCGTCAAGGGCGATGCCCTGACCTACGGCATCATGCTCGGCGCCTTCGGCATCGGCGCGGTCGGCGGCGCCTTGATCAGCGTCCGGCTGCGGCAGCTGCTGTCCAGCGAGACGATGGTGCGCTGCGCCTTCGCCGGCTTTGCCGCCTGCGCCTTCAATGCCGCCGTCAGCCATCATGCCTGGCAGACGTCGCTCGGCCTGCTTGTCGGCGGTGCCTGCTGGGTGATCGCCCTTTCGCATTTCAACGTCACCGTCCAGATGGCGACACCGCGCTGGGTGGTCGGCCGGGTGCTTTCGGTCTATCAGACCGCGACCTTCGGCGGCATCGCGCTAGGCAGCTGGATCTGGGGCGTCGTCGCCGATGCGCATGGCGCCGAAACCGCGCTGATCGCGGCCAGCATCGCCATGCTGGCCGGCGGCGCCATCGGCTTCTTGCTGCCGCTGCCGCAGCAGCAGGTGCTCAACCTCGATCCGCTCAACCGCTTCAAGGAGCCGCACCTTGCGCTCGACCTGAAGCCGCGCAGCGGTCCGATCGCCATCATGATCGAATACATCATCCGCGACGAGGACGTGCCGGAGTTCCTCGCCACCATGGCCGAACGCGGCCGCATCCGCCGCCGTGACGGCGCCCGCAACTGGACATTGGCACGCGACCTCGAAAATCCGGCGATCTGGATCGAGCATTATCATACGCCGACCTGGCTCGAATATGTGCGCCACAATGGACGCATCACCCACGCCGACGCCGTCATCGGTGAACGCCTGCGGGCGCTGCACAGCGGCGACGAACTGCCGCGCGTGCGCCGCATGATCGAGCGCCCGACGACCGCGGGCACGGCGCTCGTGATGGCCAAGGGACCGATCGAGCACTAACCGGGGCCACCTTTGGGCGACATGCACTAACCTTCGCCCGACAGGTCCCTGCGCGCCTTGTCGAGTTCCTCGGCATAGCGCCGCATCAGATGGCCTTCGGTCAACAGCCCCAGCACGATGCGGTCGCTGAAATCCTCGACCACGGCGAGCTCTTCAGCGCCGGCGCGCTGGAAGGTCTCGGCGGCGGACTGCACGTTCATGCTGGGCACCAGCACCGCGTCCTTGTATTTGGTGAGATCGCGCACCGCCACCTCGCCGTCGGAAGGATCGCTGTGCAGTTCGGCCACGATCAGCACGCCGACATAGTGTTCGCCCGGGTCGACGGCGATGACGCGCTGGGCCGAACCGAGCGGCACTTGCCTGCGGAAGGCCGCCAGCGTCGTCGAGGCATGGATGGTCTTGATGTCCTTTCGCATCATCGAGCCGACTGTGAGGCTGCGCATCCAGCCGACGTCGTGAGCGCTGCGGATGGTCTCGCCGCGCAGATGGAAGCGCCATGTCGAGAAGGAGTAACCGAAGGTCTCGCGCACCAGGATGGCCGACATGATCGAAGCCGCCAGCACGACGCCGGTAAGCGTCAGGTCGCGGGTCGATTCCAGCGCCAGGAAGGTCATCGTCAGCGGGCCGCCGACGACGCCGACGGCGAGCGACGTCATGCCGACGACGGCGGCAACAGCGGGATCGATGCCGGTGGCCGGCGAGACCAGCGCCATCACACCGGCAAACGCCTTGCCAAGCAGCGCACCGAGGAACAGCGAGGCGAAGAACAGCCCGCCGCGAAAGCCCGAGCCCAAGGAGATGGCCGAGGCCGCCAGTTTCAACACGAAGACGCTGGCCACCACGGCCAGCCCGTAGTTCATCGCGAATTCGCGATGCAGCGCGCCATGGCCGCTGGACAGGACTTGCGGCGTGACCAGCCCCAGCAGCCCGACGATGACGCCGCCGATGACGGGGCGCAGCGACGCATCGATCGACAGCCTGGCAAAACCGCGTTCGATCAGCGTCACCAGATGCATGATGGCGATCGAGGCCGCACCGCCGAGCAGGCCGAGCAGCAGGAACGGCACGTACTGGCTGGCGGTCAGCGCCGGCAGGCCCGAAAGCTCAAGCGGAAACGGCACCCCGCCAAACACTTCCGCCGTCAGCGAGGCCGAGATCGCCGCCGTCATGACAGGCGCGACATTGGCGACCGAGTAGATGCCGATGACCAGTTCGAAACCATAGAAGGCACCCGTCAGCGGCGCATCGAAGGCGGCGGCGATGGCGCCGGCGGCACCACAACCGACCAGGATGCGGACATCGTTGCGGCGCAGCCGGAAGATGCCCGCCAGCCGCGACGCGAGGCCCGACCCGACCTGCGTGTAGCCGGCTTCCAGCCCGACCGAGGCGCCGAAACCGCTAGAGATCATCGTCTGGCCGGCGATGATGAAGGTGTCGGTGAGCGACATGCGCCCGCCATAGAGCGCGTTGGCTTCGATCGGGTCGATCGGCGTGCGGAATTTGCGCAGTCTGAGCCAGATCACCGTCAGCCCAAGCAGGATGCCGCCGATCGCCGGTATCAGCGCGTGCATCGGGTTGGCGAGCGAGAACATGCCGGAAAGCCGGCCACCGGGTTGGACGCCGAACAACAGCCCGTGCAGGTCCTGCACGGTCTGGCTCATCGCCGTAACCAGGATCCCCGCCATCACCCCGACAACACCGGCCAGGATGACCACCGCGATGCCGCGCGCCTCGAGCAGCGGCATCGACCTGATCAGCACCGCGCGCAGCCGGCGGGCGTAGACTTCGCTGTGGTTTCTGGAAAGCACCGGGGCGGCTCGCCGATATCGGAAAAGGCAGTGGAAAGCCCGCCTGATACGCCCGGCGACACGGCATGGCAACCACATTGGCGACAGACAAGGCGCCATTGTGGCGTGGGGCGACCGGTCGCGGCCGCGGCTGGCTCCGTTGGAACGCGAACGGCTGCCGTCGGCTGGCGGACCGATCAGGTCGGCTTGGGATCGCCGGCCTCATAGAGCACGAGATTGCGCTCGCCGATGCCAAGTGCCGGCCAGCTCGCGCGCCAGTCCGCAAGGTGCGGCGAGCGGAAATGCGCATCGAGCGCCGTCCTGTCGCTCCAGACTTCCGTGACCCGGATGAGCCCGGCATCGAACACATCCTGCGCATAGGAATATTCGAGGCAACCGGGCTCGGCGCGGCTGGCTGAGACCATGCGCTCCATCTCGGGCTTCGCCTCCTCGAGCTTTTCCGGCGGCAAGCGGATGGTGCCGATGATCAGCAGCATGGGATTTCCTTTTGGAAGCAGCGGTCGAGAGCCCAGTAGCCAGTCTCCCACCCTCGCGCAAGCTTGGCCGGTTAGGCTCAAAAGGCTGCCGCGCGGGCAGGCTTGGCATTTTGGGGACGACATGGCGATCAGCGAAAGCATCCAGCAGGGCGCAGTGGCCAAGAACGGCCGCGACGTCTTCTTCGCCATCGGCATCGTCATCATCCTGGCCGTGCTGTTCCTGCCGATCCCGGCCTTTCTCATCGACATCGGCCTCGCCTTCTCGATCGCGCTTTCGGTGCTGATCCTGATGGTGGCGCTGTGGATCCAGCGACCGCTCGATTTCTCGTCGTTCCCGACGGTGCTGCTCATTGCCACCATGCTGCGGCTGTCGCTCAACATCGCCACCACACGCATGATCCTGTCGCACGGCAATGAGGGCACGCACGCGGCCGGCTATGTCATCGCCGGCTTCTCCAAGCTGGTGATGGCCAGCGACTTCGTCATCGGCCTCATCGTCTTCATGATCCTGATCGTGGTGAACTTCATCGTCATCACCAAGGGCGCCACCCGTATCGCCGAAGTCGGCGCCCGCTTCACCCTCGACGCCATCCCCGGCAAGCAGATGTCGATCGACGCCGATCTCTCCGCCGGCATGATCGACGACAAGACGGCGCAGCTGCGCCGCCGGGAGCTGGAAGAGGAATCCTCCTTCTTCGGGTCGATGGACGGCGCCTCGAAATTCGTCCGCGGCGACGCCATCGCCGGCCTCATCATCACCGCCATCAACATCGTCGGCGGCATCGCCATTGGCTATATCAGGCATGGGATGGGCATGGGCGAAGCCGCCGACGTGTTCATCAAGCTGTCGGTCGGCGACGGCCTCGTCACCCAGATCCCGGCGCTGATCGTCTCATTGGCCGCCGGCCTTTTGGTGTCCAAGGGCGGCACGCGCGGTTCGACCAACCAGGCGGTGTTCGGCCAGCTCGGCGCCCATCCGCGCGCTCTCTACGTGGCGGCATCGCTGCTGGTGCTGCTCGGCCTGATGCCCGGCCTGCCGCTGTTTCCGTTCTTTGCGCTGGCCGCCGGCATGGCCGGCCTCGGCTACATCATCCCGATGCGCCACAACCGCGCCGTCGCCGCCGCCGAAGCGATCAAGGACCAGGAGAAGGCGACCAAGGTCGAAGAGGAAAAGAACTCGGTCAAGGCGTCGCTCGCCACCGCCGAGATCGAACTGCTGATCGGCAAGCAGCTGTCGACGCGGCTGCTGGTGTCGCATCAGGAACTGGTTTTCCGCATGTCCAAGATGCGCAAGAAATTCGCCACGCAATACGGCTTCGTGGTGCCGGAAGTGCGGGTTGCCGATGATTTCGCCATCCCGCCGAAGAGCTACCAGATCAAGGTGCACGGCACCGTGGTGGCCGAATACCAGATGCGCGTCGGCGAGATCATGGTGCTGCTCGGCAATCGCGACATACCCGAAATACCGGGCGAGGAAATCCGCGAGCCGGCCTTCGGCATGCGCGCCTACTCCGTGGTCGAAACCTTCGCCGAAGATCTCAAGCGCGAGAACTACACCTTCGCCGACAACATGTCGGTGCTGCTCACCCATCTCTCCGAGGTCATCCGCAACAACCTGCCGCAGCTTCTGTCCTACAAGGACATGAAGGCGCTGCTCGAACGGCAGGACCAGGAATATCGCAAGCTCGCCGACGAGATCTGCACCACCCACATCTCCTATCCCGGCCTGCAGGCGGTGCTGAAGCTGCTGCTCGCCGAGCGGGTCTCGATCCGCAATCTGCATCTGATCATCGAGGCGATCGCCGAGATCGCGCCGCATGTGCGCCGCACCGAGCAGATCGTCGAACATGTCCGCATCCGCATGGCCCAGCAGATCTGCGGCGACCTATCCGAGGGCGGCGTGCTCAAGGTGCTGCGTCTTGGCAACCGCTGGGATCTCGCCTTCCACCAGAGCCTCAAGCGCGACGCCAAGGGCGAGGTGCGCGAGTTCGACATCGATCCGCGCCAGTTGGAAGAGTTCGGCCAGGACGCGACCAAGGCGATCAAGAAACATCTAGAGGCCGGCGAGCGTTTCGTACTGGTCACCGCGCCCGACGCCCGCCCCTATGTGCGCATGATCATCGAGCGGCTGTTCACCACGCTGCCGGTGCTCAGCCACGTCGAAATCGCGAAGGGCGTCGAGATCAGGGTGCTCGGAACCATATCGTGAGTGTGCTTTCGCAAGGCGTCGTCATCGCGGCGTTCCTCGCCTTCTGCCGCATCGGCGCCTGCTTCATGCTGATGCCCGGCCTGTCCAGCGCCCGCGTCCCGGTCCAGGTCAGGCTGTTCGTGGCGGTCGCCGCCACCGGCGGCCTGCTCGCCTTCCTGTGGGATCGCATCTTTCCCTTCGTCGATCCGCGCCCGCAAATCCTGGTGCCGATGATCATCTCGGAACTTCTGGTCGGCGGACTGATCGGCGCCATGACCAGGCTTTACATGGAAGCCCTGCGCTTCATGGGCTCGGCCATCGCCATGCTGATCGGCTATGGCGGCACCGGCGGACCGGCGATCGAGGAGCCGGAGCCGCAGGCAGCCCTTGCCGCCATCATCTCGTTCTCGGCGCTTTTGATGCTGTTCGTCTTCGATTTCGACCATGAGATCATACGCGCGCTGGTGACGTCCTACACCGTCGCGCCGGTCAACATCTTCTTCAACCCGCAGGCCGCGCTCGTCGATGTCACCGACACGGTATCGGACACGTTCTTCCTGGTCATCCGCCTCGGCAGCCCGTTTGTCGCCTACGCCATTCTCGTCAATCTGACGATCGGCTTCGTCAACAAGCTGACCCCGCAGATCCCGATCTATTTCATCTCGCAGCCCTTCATCATCGGCGGCGGCATGATCATCTTCTATTTCGCCGTCGGCACCATGCTGTCGCTGTTCGTCGCCGGCTTTGTCGACCTGACATTGGCGAGATAGCCATGAGCGCGCGCAGGGATCGCCTGAAGAAATTGGTCAAGGTGCAGGAACAGCTGAAGGCGCTGCACGAAACCCGTCACGCCACCTTCCTTGCCGCGGCCAGCGCGGCAGAGGCCGAAGCCAGGGATCTGGTCGGGCATTTCGACCAGGCCGGTTCCCTCTCCGGCCTGTTTCCCGATCTTTACCATCGCCGCATTGCCAGCGCCGTCGGGCGCCAGGAGGCGAGCCTCGAAAGTGCCAGGCAGGAGGCCAGCCTCATCGCAGCGGCAACCGCGCGCACCAACATGGTCGAGCGCGCCTACAAAGACGTGCGCAACCGCGACGAGCGCGAACGCTCCGACCGCGAGCGCCTCGACCTGATCGCGCAAAAGAGAAACAACGAATAGCGGCGCGGGCGATCCGGAGTCAGCCAGCGTTGGTCGCACTAGCCCGGTCACCGAGTATTATTTTCGTCGTCCGCTTCGCTTCGTAGCGGCCATCTCGCAACCGGATTTCAGTTCGCGTGCTTGGAACAAATGACGGGCCAGACTGTTCATTGATACGACGCTGACGTGCCCGGCAGGCTGGGTAAGCGGCGATTTCAAGGAGTTCTCGTCATGAAGATTTCGTCCACATTTCGTTCAGTCGCGTTTGCCGCGATCGCCACTGCGGGTGTAGGCCTTGCCAGCGCCGCGCATGCCGACAGCGGCACGATCCGCTTCTCCGTCTACAAGGCTGCCTTCTTTGTGGGTGGCTCTGGTGGCGAAGGCACGCTGACATTCCATGGCCGCCGCTATCCCGTCTCTGTCGGCGGCATCTCGGGCGGCCTCGCTTTCGGGGTTTCCAAGACCTACTTCCAAGGTACCGTTCGCCACATTCACCGCGTCCGGGATGTAACGGGGGTCTATGGGGCGGCGGGCGGTGGCGGTGCGCTCGGCAAAGGGGCCCAGGTGATCGTCATGACCAACGACAAGGGCGCACAACTCGAGCTCACCGGCAAGCAGGTAGGCATGCAGGTCAATGCCGATCTCAGCGGTATGGCCATTACGGTGAAGTAGTGCGTCGCTCCGTTCGGCGCCCCTGCGGTCGGTCCACTACGCTGCATACAACGGTAGGCTTTCTAGCCATGCCATTTAGGAAGCCGACGTTCCGCTTTCGGCAAAAAACGCGACGTCCGAATGGTGGCTTGGCGATGTCCGCAGTTGGCGGCGGGACCAACACACATGCCTGCGTTCCGCCCCTCCCCGCCGCGCAAGCCTGCCACAAGCTTGTTGAGGCATGGTCTGGCTAAGGAAAACCGATAAAAGGCGGACTTTCTTGGCGATTTCTCCACCCAGCGACATCGTTATGGATGTGGCCCGAGCCGTCGACCCGACGGACATCGAGGCCGCTCGTGCCGCGCTGACCAAGCGCTCGGGCGGTGCTGCCGGGACGTTTTCGGTCGACACCGCGGCTTCGGCCGATGCCGGCTCGATCCTGTCGCGCGCCACCGCCGACAAGGCCGCGACCACCGATCCGGCCAAGAAGTTCAAGAAGTTCGAGGCCATGGTGCTGCAGACCTTCATCCAGAACATGCTGCCCAAGGACACCGAAGGCGTCTACGGCAAGGGCCTCGCCGGCGACATGTGGAAATCGCAGCTTGCCGAGCGGGTGGCCGACGTGATGGCCGAGCGCGGCGGCATCGGCATCGCCAAGTCGATGCTTGCCGACCACTATCTCGAAGGCAAGCGCGTCGTGCCGGTCGGTCCGGTTTCGGGCGGGCCGGAAAAGACCGAGATCGATCAACAGAACAGCCTGTCGACCTCGCTGGTCCACGAATTGCAACGCAAGGCGGCCCGTTCGATCACCGGTGACGACACCGCCATCAAGACAGACATCAAGATCTAGGGAATGCCCCCCGAAACCGGGAACCGGTTTTGGGAGCCAAAATACTGAGATAGTGCGTATCCGAGTTCAATCTAACCAGACCGGGATTCTCATGGCCGACTTTTCGGAATTCACCGCCAACCTGCCAGCACGCACGACCGCGTCGGAAGCGCCGATCCCGTTCGCGCGCCCTGGCAACCTCGCCGCCATCATCGGCCGCATCGAGGAAGTGGTCGAGGAAGAGACGGCCGGCATCCGCAACGCCACCAACTATGATCTCAAGGCATCGAACGCCCGCAAGAGCCGCTATCTCTACGAGCTGACGCGCGCCATGCGGGGCGGCAGCGAAGCCGAATTCCTCGAACAGCACCGCGAAGGCCTGACCCGGCTGCGCCAGAAGCTGGCCAAGAACGAGGCGGCCATCCTGGCTCACCTCAGCGCGGTCAACGAGGTCGCCAGCCTGCTGCGGCACGCCATCCAGCGCGCGGAAACCGACGGCACCTATTCCGCCGGCGAGTTCGGCTGGATGAAGGCATGATGTCGAACACAATGCCCAGGCAGAAAGATAGTGCCGCTTTCCCATCGCCAGGAAATGACAAGGCCTGATGTTCAAGGTCATCGCCATCGCCGTCTGGATCTGCGCCGCCACGCTCGGCGCCGTGTTCTATTCGTTCCAGGCAGCCGGCGAGCGTGGTGTCGGCGAGACACCGAAGCCGATGCTGGGTGGCCTGGACTACGTCAAGACCGACATCATTTCGGTACCGCTGATCCGCGATTCCCAGATCGGCGGCTATTTCCTGACCAAGCTTGTCTACACGGTCGAGCCCGAGCAAATAAAGAAGCTGTCCATTCCGGCGGAAGCGCTCATCACCGACCAGGTCTATACCTACCTCTATTCCAATCCGCAGATCGACTTCACCAATAAGGCGACGATCGACCTCGATGCCTTCCGCGCCGCGATCCGCGATACCGTCAACACCCGTGTCGGCGCCACTTTGGTGCATGAGGTTCTGATCGATCAGGTCAATTTCCTGAGCAAGGACGAAATCCGCGACAACTGGCTGCGCCGCAAGAAAAGCGAGACAGCGGCGGAAATGACCAAGGCATTCAAGGAACATTGAGCTGCCCGGCTCGCCGCTGCGCCTAAGCCACGGTCACACCGGGGATGTCATCCGCTGCGGCGATAGGAACCAGCCACCGGAATCCGCGTTGACGTAAACGTCAACCCAAAGCTATATGCGACCGTGATCGCGAAAGCGCGGCATGGAGCTTCGAGCGCCGCTGCGCGACAGATGCAACCAGACAAGGAGAACAGCGTGAGCGTTCAGGAGATTGCAGAGAAGATCAAATCGCGCGTGGCGAGCAGCGGATTCGATCGTTCGGTGAAATTCGACACCGGCGCCGACGGCGTCATCGTCATCGATGGCACAACCATTTCAACCACTGACGGACCCGCCGATTGCACCATCAAGCTCTCGCTCGACGATCTGGATTCGCTGATATCGGGCGACCTGAACCCAACCATGGCGTTCATGACCGGCAAGATAAAGGTCGAAGGCGACATGACCGTCGCCATGGCGCTCAGCCAGCTGATCGGCTGACCGCTTGTGAGCCGCACAAAACGCGCCCGATGGGCGGCGTTTTTGTTTTGAGCCGAAGCCGGGTGGCCGCTTCGGGCAGCCCTTGCAGCTCAGGCCGCCGACGTCAGCTGCTGCGCCTTCAGCTTGCGTCCCGCCGCCTTCAGCGTGCCGTGTACGCCGTCAAGCGCGCCGTCGACCAGTTCCAGCGCCAAAAGGCGATGCCGCTCATAGGGGCCGGGCATGGCGAGCGAACCGGTCCTGGCGGCCGAAAACCCGAAGCGTCCGTAATAGGGCGCGTCGCCGACCAGCAGGATCGCTGCATGGCCAAGCCGCAGCGCTTCGGCAATGGCATGACGCATCAGCGCCGAGCCGATTCCGGCACTCTTGAGCGACGGTTCGACGGCGAGCGGACCAAGCAACAGCGCTGCCGGACCGCCCTCGCCCAGCCTGACATCCCACAGCCGCACGGTGCCGGCGACGGCGCCCGACGCATCACGGGCGACGAAGGCCAGGCCTTCCGAGGGCCGGCGGCCGCGCCGCAGCTTCTCCGAGGACTTCTTCCTGCGCATCGGGCCCATGGCGTCGTCGAGCAGCGCTTCGCGCGCTGCAACGTCGGCTGAGGTTTCGGCGACGATGGCAATGGCGCGGGCACTCTCCCCCACAAGGGGGGAGATCGGCCAGGCGCCCTCATCGATGAAATTTGCAATGTCCATTTCCGCAATCCCTAGCGAGCGGAGATCTGTTCCACAGGCGAGCCCCGGTGGACGCCAGACGCCCACCTGGGATGATCTGAGCGGCTCTTGCGAACCGTCAGATCACGTAGGATCGGAGAGGCTCGAAGCCGTTGAAGGCGACCGCCGAGTAGGTGGTCGTGTAGGCGCCGGTGCCTTCGATCAGCACCTCGTCGCCGATGGTCAGCGACAGGGGCAGCGGATAAGGCGTCTTCTCGTACATCACGTCGGCCGAATCGCAGGTCGGGCCGGCGAGAACGCAAGGCGCGGTCTCTGTGCCGTCATGCGCGGTGACGATCGGGTAGCGGATCGCCTCGTCCATCGTCTCGGCCAGACCGCCGAACTTGCCGATGTCGAGGAACACCCAGCGCACATTGTCGTTGGCGGCCTTCTTCGAGATCAGCACGACTTCCGACTTGATGACGCCGGCATTGCCGACCATGCCGCGGCCCGGCTCGATGATGGTTTCCGGAATGGCATTGCCGAAATGCTTGCGCAGCGCCGAGAAGATCGCCTGGCCATAGGCCTTGGCCGCCGGCACGTCACGCAGGTAGCGCGTCGGAAAGCCGCCGCCCATATTGACCATCTTGAGCACGATGCCTTCGTCGGCGAGCGTCGCAAACACGGTCTTGGCATCGGCCAGCGCACGGTCCCAGGCGGTCAGGTCGGTCTGCTGCGAGCCAACATGGAACGACACCCCATAGGCGTCGAGGCCGAGCCCCTTGGCATGGCGCAGCACATCGACCGCCATCGCCGGCACGCAGCCGAACTTGCGCGACAGCGGCCACTCGGCGCCCTCGCCATCGGTCAGCACGCGGCAGAACACGCGCGCGCCGGGAGCGACGCGGGCGATCTTTTCGACCTCTTCGACGCAGTCGACCGCGAACAGGCGGATGCCGAGCTGGTAGGCGCGTGCGATGTCACGCTCCTTCTTGATGGTGTTGCCGAAGGAGATGCGGTCCGCCGGCGCACCGGCGTCCATCGCCATCTCGACTTCGGCAACGGAAGCGGTGTCGAAGGACGAGCCCATCGCAGCAAGGAGGCGCAGGATTTCCGGCGCCGGATTTGCTTTCACCGCATAGTAGATCTTGGAATCGGGCAGCGCCTTCTCAAAGGCGCGGAAATTGTCGCGCACGACATCGAGGTCGACGACGAGGCAGGGGCCGGTCGGACGTCGGGTGGCGAGGAAGTCAAGGATACGCTGGGTAGCCATCGGGGTCTCTCCATCAGCGCCTTTCGGCGCGCAATAAGGCTGCGGGACGCGGGCTGTCGGCCTCGCGAACACGCGGTGGACAAAGGCGGGACGGAAATCCATGGAACCAGCCGGTGGAGACCCCGGAACCATGAAACGCCGTCTCGCGGCGGTGAACCTTGGCCTTGCCCGGCCTCGGTTCGCTTTGTCTGCCTTGGCTTGGATGGGAGACCCGTCCGCACTGCCGGCAATGAAGGTGTGCCTCTTCAGTAACCCCGGTCTTTGGACAACCGGCAGAACACCAGAAAGGCCCGCACCGTCGTTGCTTCAAGGTGTCCTCGGTCTGGCGGTTGGCCGCTAAACCGACTGGAGGGGTTGGCTCCAGTTACCTTACCGATTTCCCTCACCATTCGAGGATCGGCGGACACCCACAGGCACGTGCGACTTTGGGCAAGCGCGATATAAGAGCGTACGCTTTCACAATCAATAAAAATCGCATCCAAGGTTGTAAAATTTCTGGCATCGAACAATGCTGGTGCAATCGTATCCGGATATCGAACGATGCCAGGCACCCACGGCCCCCTCAACGCCTTCCTCGACGTTCGCCAGATGCCGGTGGCACATGCCGAGTTCGGACCGCTGGCCGGCCTGCGGCTGGCCGTCAAGGACATCTACGACGTCGCCGGCTACCGCACCGGTTGCGGCAATTTGCAGAAATTCGCCGAAAGCGACGCCGCCTCGAGCACCGCGCCGGCCGTGCAGATGATTCTCGATGCCGGTGCGCGCTTCGTGGGCAAGACCCAGACCGACGAGCTCGCCTTCGCGCTGTTCGGTCAGAATGCGCATTTTTCGTTTCCGGTGAACCCAGCAGCGCCCCATCGCGTCACCGGCGGCTCGTCATCGGGGTCGGCTGCGGCTGTGGCGGGCAGGCTGGCCGATATCGCCACCGGCTCCGATACCGGCGGTTCGATCCGCGCGCCGGCCAGCTTTTGCGGGTTGATTGGACTGCGCACCACGCATGGCCGCATTTCGCTCGACGGCGCGATGAAGCTGGCGCCAAGCTTCGACACGTTCGGTTGGTTCGCCGACGACATCGAGACCTACGAGACCGTAGGCAAGCTGCTGCTTGGCCGCGACACGCACCAGCAAGCGTTGGAACGCCCGCTGGCGCTGGAATGGCTGGATGGACTGGTCGCCCACCCGGCGCTTGCCGAATATGCCGGGATGAAGGCGCTGGCGAGCGAGGTTTTCGGCACGCCTGCGACCCCGGCGTCGCCCTTCGCCTCGTCTCCGGATGAACTCTACTGGTGCTTTCGCCGGCTCCAAGCCAAGGAGGCCTGGGCGGTGCATGGCGCATGGATCACCAGTGGCGAGCGCGACCTCGGCCCCGGCGTCGATGAACGTTTCGGATTTGGCCGCGCCGTCGACGCTCCGACAGCACAGGCCGAGACGGTGCGCCGGCTGACCTTCAGCGCCGAACTGAACGCCTTGCTCGGCAAGGACGGCTTCCTTGTCCTGCCGACGGTGCCTGGCCCGGCGCCCTACGTGGACAGCACGCCGGAGCAGTTCCAGGCCTATCGCGAGCAGGCGCTGCGGCTTCTGTGCCTGGCCGGCCTGTCGGGTTTTCCGCAAATCACCTTGCCCATCGGCTCGGTCGCCGGCGCCCCGTTCGGCCTGTCGCTGCTTGGCCCTTCCGGCAGCGACATTGCCCTGATACGGCTCGGCCGGAAACTTCTCGACGCCGCACGAAAGGCCTGACCATGGACACACTGACCCGCATGCGTGCCTTCATCGATGTGGTCGAGGCCGAGGGCTTTTCGGCGGCGGCGCGCAAGATCGGCCGTTCCAAGGCATTGCTGTCGAAATATGTGCGCGAGCTGGAGGACGAGCTCGGCGCGCTGCTGCTCAACCGCACCACCAGGCAGTTCTCGATGACCGAGGCCGGCCACACCTATTACCGGCGCGCCTCCGAGATCGTGCGCGAGGTCGACAGCCTGGCCGACGCGGTGCGCGAATCCTCAGGCGACGTGCGCGGCCGCATCAAGCTGTCGGCGCCGCGCACCTTCGCCGATGCGCCGATCGGCCAGTCGCTGATCGACTTCGCCAAGCAATATCCCGACATCGTGCTCGACATCCAACTCGACGACCGTTTCGTCGACCTTGTCGAGGAAGGCTTCGATCTCGCGGTGCGCATCTCGCGGCTGGAGAACTCGTCGCTGATCGCCAGGCGGCTGGCGCCGTTTTCGATAAGGCTGTGCGCCTCTCCCGAACTGATCGCCAAGCACGGCATGCCGACCCGGCCGCAGGATCTCGGCCGCATGCCCTGCATCGTCGACACCAATGGCCGTGGACTGAACAACTGGCCGTTCAAGGGCGAGAATGGCGATCCGGTGAGCGTCGCGGTGTCGGGTCCGATCGAGGTCAACAGCCCGATGACGGCGCGGGCCGCGGCCCTGGCGGGGCTCGGATTTTCCGTCCTGCCGGATTTCATCGCCGCGCCCGATCTCGAAAGCGGGCGGCTGGTGACGGTGCTCGATGACCGCATCCTGTCGGGCGGCGGCATTTTTGCCGTCTACCCGCACCGGCGCTATCTGCCGGCCAAGGTCCGCGTTTTCGTCGACTTTTTGGTCCAGTGGTTCAAGTCGCGTGAGGCTGCCTGACCGCTTCGAGCCGCTGCCCGCTTTTTGGGCGACACCCACCAGCGGTCCCAATTTCGCCCCCTTTCTGGTAACTCTCGACATCTCTCCGAGGCCGATGGAATCGCGACCGAGAATGCACCTGAAACGGCACGCAATCATGCTGGCTTCGGCCTTGGCGGCGACCTTTGCCGCCACCGGACCGGCTTATGTGCATCCCCATGTCTTCGCCGAGGCTCGCCTCGACGTGATCCTCTCCGCGGATCACCAAAGTGTGAAGGCGCTGCGCCATCTCTGGCGCTTCGACGATCTGTTTTCCTCGACGGTGATGATGGAGTTCGACAAGAACTCCGACCTGAAGCTCGACGACAAGGAGCTGAAGGAAGTTGCCGACACCGTCCACGCCTCGCTGGCCGAGTTCAACTACTTCCAGCTCGTCACCGTCGACGGCAAGGACGTGGCGATGACGCCACCGCCGCATCTGATGGCCAATTTCGACAATGACCAGCTGATCATCCTGTTCGAGTCCGAGCCGAAGGAGCCGATCAAGCTCAACGGCAAGATCGACATCGGCGTCTACGATCCGACCTTCTACACGGCGATCGATTTCACCGAGGACCGCAACATCACGGTTGAAGGCCTCCCGTCGAATTGCACCAGCAAGGTTATCCGTCCCGATCCGGACGAGGCGATCGCCGAAAACCAGAAGACCCTGACCGATGCCTTCTTCAACGATCCGACGGGCACCGACATGAGCAAGATCTTCGCCACCAAGCTCGAACTGAACTGTCAGCCAGAAGGATGAAGCCGGTGACGAAACCGTCCCTGCGTTTGGCATTCGGCCTGTTGGCCATCACCTTTGTCATGATGCATTTCGCCAATTCCGCCCATGCCCAGAGTTCGCTCGGCATCGGCGTCAATGACGGCATGGCGCCCACCACCGGCCCCTTCGCCCACATCCTGATGTGGATCAATCTGAGGCAGCAGGAATTCTACCGCGCGCTGGCGACGGCGATGAAGGCGATGCGCCAGGACGGCAGCAAGCTGTGGGTGCTCATCGGCCTGTCCTTCGCCTACGGCATTTTCCATGCCGCCGGCCCCGGTCACGGCAAGGCGGTGATCTCGTCCTACATGGTGGCCAATGAAGTGGCGCTGCGGCGCGGCATCCTGTTGTCCTTCGTCTCGGCACTGCTGCAGGGCCTGACCGCGGTCGCGGTGATGGCGGTCGCATATTTCGTCCTTCGCGGCACCACCGTCTCGATGACCGATGCGGCCTGGTTCATGGAAATCATGAGCTTTGTTTTCGTCACCCTGTTCGGTGCCTGGCTGCTGTGGCGCAAGCTCGGCCCGTCCGTCCTGCGCCTGTTTGGGCGAGGCCCCGCCTACAGCCTGTCGGCGGCTCACGCCGGTCATTCCCATGCGGGTCATTCGCACGCCGGCCATTCGCATGCCGGCCACTCGCATGGTGGTCATTCGCATGCAGTGCATTCGCATGCTGACCATGACCATTCGGCGCATGCCCATTCGCACGCCCTGCACGTGCATGACGATCACGACCATGCGCATTCGCACGATCATCACGAGCACGGTGCGCATGATCATGGCGCACACGACCATGCTCATCACGATCATGCGGCCGGCGAGGTCTGCGACACCTGCGGCCATTCGCATGCGCCCGATCCGGCGCTGCTGTCGGGCGACCGCTTCGACTGGCGCACCGCGTGGTCGGCGGTGGCGGCGGTTGGTATCCGCCCCTGCTCAGGGGCGCTGATCGTGCTGAGCTTCGCACTTCTCAACGGGCTCTGGCTCGGCGGCCTGCTGTCGGTACTTGCGATGTCGCTGGGAACCGCCATCACCGTCTCGGCCCTGGCGACGCTAGCGGTGACCGCCAAGAACTGGGCGGTGTATTTCGCCGGCGACGGCCGCATGGGCAACCGCATCCACTCGATCGTCGAGATCGGTGGCGCGGCGTTTGTCTTCCTGTTCGGACTGCTGCTGTTGTCGGCGAGCCTGGCGACGGGCGGATGATCTTGCGGTTGGCGACGCTCCTAATCTAACCCGCGATCTTGCCGTCCAGTTCATCCTCGATATGCGCGCGGATGATCTCGTCAAAACTCTTTTCGGCGCTGAAGCCAAGCTCTCTTGACCGCCGCGCCTCGAACCGCGTCGGCCAGCCCTTGACGATCGCCCAGATCGTCTCGTCCGGCTCCTCGCGGATCAGCTTCACCGCCTTGGCACCGGCGATGCGTTCCAGCGCCTCGATCTGCTCGCCGACGGTGACGGCGACGCCCGGCATCGTCAAATTGCGGCGCGGCCCGACAGCGTTGCCGTCGATCTCCGCCGCATGGATCAGGAAATTGACCGCCGAGCGGGGACTGGCGTGGGTGTGCACGACCGAGCGCGGCACCGGAAGGATCGCCTCATGGCCGCTCAACGGTTCACGGATGATGCCGGAGAAGAAGCTGGATGCCGCCTTGTTCGGCTTGCCTGGCCGCACGCAGATTGTTGGCAGCCGGATGCCGATGCCGTCGAAGAAGCCGCGCCTGGAATAGTCGGCGAGCAGCGCTTCGCTCATCTGCTTTTGGGTGCCGTAGGAGGTCAGCGGTGTCGGATGGAATTCATCCGGGATGACATCCGGAAACGGCGCGCCGAACACCGCGATCGACGAGGTGAAGACGATGCGCGGCGCAAAGCCCGCCAGGCGGATGGCATCGAACAGCGCTCGCGTGCCGTCGAGATTGACGCGGTAGCCGAGGTCGAAATTCGCCTCCGCTTCACCCGACACGATGCCGGCGAGGTGGAAGACGACATCGGGGCGTGATGCGACAAGGCTTTCTGCGGCGCCCGCCTCGGCGAGATCGCCGGTGTGGATGGAGACGTTGACCCCTTCCATGGCCGGCGCCTGCGGCGGCACGATGTCGTGCAGGTCGAGTGCTGCGATCTTGCGGCCGCGCAGCGTACCGTCCTTGGCCAGCCGGACGATGAGTTTGCGGCCGACCATGCCTGCGGCGCCAGTGATCAGAATACGCATGTCGAAATCCCTTACTTACCCTGGTTTCTGCGCTGGTTGCGGGCCCGCAGCCAGAACACCGAGAAAAACGCCAGCACGAAGACGATGCCAAAGGCGCCGGCCAGCACGGTCGAGAAACTGCCAAGTGCCAGCATCACGGTCGGCAGATAGAAGGCGGCGATACCGAACAGAAGCATGATCCACGCAGCCGCGATGGCCGCATTCCTGGTGTCGCGGTCCATCATGCTGCACCCGGGCAGCGGGTCTTCATCAGGCTGGTTGTCAAGGCTTTGGGACTCCTGGGGCAGGACCAATCGATACCAATCGATCAGGCCTGGTGATGATGGTCGTGATGCGCGGCCGCACCATGCTCGTGATCATGATCGTGGTCGTCGCCATCGTCGGCGCACTGTCCGAATTCCGGTTCAACGGTGGCATGGCTGATGCCGTGCTCGCTGGCAAGCCGCTTCTTGATGGTGCTCACCGCCTGATAGGCATCGACGCCTTCGGTAAGGCAGGCATGCAGCGTCGCCATATTGCTCGTGCCGTCGAGCGACCAGACATGCATGTGGTGCACTTCACGCACCCCCAGGACCGTCGCCTCGATATCCCTGGCGATCAGGTCGCGGTCGAGGCTCGGCGGCACGCCCTCGAGCAGGACATGGGCGGCGGCGCGCATCAGCGACCATGCCGTTGACAGGATCAGCAGCGAGACCAGGACCGACAGGATCGGGTCGATCGGAGTCCAGCCGGTCGCCAGGATCACCAGCGCCGCTACGATCGCCGCCGCCGAGCCGAGCAGGTCGCCGAGCACATGCAGGATAGCGCCGCGCATGTTCAGGCTTTCGCGGTCGCCGCCATGCAGCACGAAGAAGCAACCGATATTGACCAGCAGGCCGAGCACCGCCACGACAAGCATCGGTCCGCCGAGCACCGGTGTCGGCGCCAGCAGGCGCCCCCACGCCTCGTAGACGATCCACAGCGCGATGACGAAGATGGCGATGCCGTTGGTGTAGGCCACCAGCGTCTTGACCCGGCCGAAGCCATAGGTGAGACGGCCGGTCGCCGGCCGGCCGGCAAGATGAAATGCATACCAGGCAAGGCCGAGCGCGATCGCATCGGCGAGCATGTGGCCGGCATCCGCCAACAGCGCCAGCGATCCGGTAAGAAGGCCGCCGAGCGCTTCGGCGACCATGAAGCCGCCGGTCAGGCAGGCTGCGATCAGGACACGTTTCTTGTCGGTCGAGCCATGCACATGGCCGGCGCCGTGATCGTGTCCGCTATGATCGTCGGAATGGGTATGTGCCAATGGCAACTCCCTTGCGCGCCGAATTCAGTTCACGCGCCGAACTCCGCGCGAAAATCCTCAAGCCGTCGCTTCTGCTGGCCGTCGCCATCGAAATTGGCCGGGTCGAGCCACGCTTCATAGGCTTGGCGTAGAGCCGGCCACTCCTTGTCGATGATCGAATACCATGCCGTATCGCGGTTTTCACCCTTGACGATGAGATGCTGGCGGAAAATGCCCTCGAACTTGAAGCCGAACCGTTCGGCCGCCCGCTTCGATGGCTCGTTGCGGTTGTTGCACTTCCATTCGTAGCGACGATAGCCGAGCTCGTCGAAGATGTATTTCATGAACAGGAACTGCGCTTCGGTCGCTCCCGGCTTGCGCGAGATGAGCGGTCCCCAATAGATGTTGCCGATCTCGATGACGCCGTAGGCGGGATCGATGCGCATCAGCGTCTGGCGTCCGGCGACCTTGCCGCTGGCCTTGTCGATGACGGTGAAGAACAGCGGATCTTCGCTGGCCTCCACCTTGTCCAGCCATGGCTGGAAGGCGGCACGTGTCTCCGGCGGATAATCGGGCAGCCAGGCGAAGCGGCCATCGACGTCTGACACGGAGGACGCCTCATACAGGCCGTCGCCATGCTTTGCAGCGCTGAGCGGTTCGAGCCGCACGGTCCGGCCGTCGATCGCCTTGCGCTCGGGTCGCGGACGCGGTTGCCAATCTTTGAGGTTTTCCGACACCGAATGCTCCAATCCGTTTGACTTTTGCCGGCCAAGGCTCACAAAAACGCACGCCAACAGTAAGAACCACACGGACGGGAAAAATGCTCCACACGATTTCGGCCTTCGACCGTCTGGGCGAGGAAAACGCCTTCGCCGTGCTCGCGCGGGCGACAGCACTTGCGACCCAAGGCCGCGACATCGTCAATCTCGGCATTGGCCAGCCCGACTTCAAGACGCCGCAGCACATCGTCGAGGCGGCGATCAAGGCGCTGCGTGACGGCCACCACGGCTACACGCCGGCCAATGGCCTGCTGGCGACGCGCGAAGCGGTGGTGCGGCGCACGCTGACCACCACCGGCGTCGAGGTATCGCCTGAAACGGTGATGATCCTGCCCGGCGGCAAGCCGACCATGTTCGCCGCGATCCTGATGTTCGGCGAGCCTGGCGCCGAGATCCTCTATCCCGATCCCGGCTTTCCTATCTACCGCTCGATGATCGAATTCACCGGCGCGGCACCGATCCCGGTGCCGATGCGCGAGGAGAACGGCTTTGCCTTCTCCGCCGACGAGACGCTGGCGCTGATCACCTCGAAGACCAGGCTCTTGATCCTCAACTCGCCAGCCAATCCAACCGGCGGTGTCACGCCGCGCGTCGAGATCGAGAAACTGGTCAAGGGGCTGGAGAAGCACCCCGACGTCGCCATCCTCTCCGACGAGATCTACGACGTCATGACCTATGACGGCGAGACGCATTGCTCGCTGCTTGGCTTTCCAGAGATCCGCGACCGGCTGATCGTCCTCAACGGCTGGTCGAAGACCTGGGCGATGACCGGCTGGCGCATGGGCTGGTCGATCTGGCCGAACGGCGACAAGGGCGCCCATCTCTACGACAAGGTGCGCAAGCTGGCGGTCAATTGCTGGTCCTGCGTCAACGCGCCGAGCCAGTTCGCCGGCATTGCCGCCATCGACGGCCCGCAGGACGATGTCGACAAGATGATGCGCGCCTTCGACCGTCGCCGGAAGGTCGTGGTCGAGGGGCTGAATGGGTTGCCCAACGTCTCCTGCATCACGCCCAAGGGTGCCTTCTATGCCTTCCCCAACGTGTCGAAGACCGGCTGGAAGGCAAAAAAGCTCGCCTCGGCGCTGCTCGACGAGGCCGGCGTGGCGCTGATCGGCGGTCCCGATTTCGGCATTCTCGGCGAGGGCTACATCAGGCTCTCCTACGCCAACTCCGAGGAGAACATCTTGCGGGCGCTGGAGCGGATTGGAACGTTCCTGGCGAAGTGAGGTTCAGCCCGCGCTGTCTATGGATATTCACGACCGGAGAAAGTGACATCGGATGTTCTACGCAATCCTCGCCTATCACGTGGAAGATGCGATCAAGGCGTTGACGCCGCGGGAAGATGCGGCGCTGATGGCCGACCTGCTGAAGATCAATACCCGGCTTCATGAGGAAGGCACGCTAGGACCGTCCGCGCGTCTGGGAGCGACGCAGGATGCCTTCACCCTGCGCGGCCCGGGTGACGGCGTGGTAATCGACGGCCCTTTCGCCGAGACCAAGGAACAATTGCTCGGCCTGTATGTCGTCGACTGCACCACGCGGGACGAGGCCATCGCGATCGCCCGCGACCTTCGCCGTGTCAATGCGACCGCCGTCTACGAGATCAGGCCCATTCTGCTTTTCAAGCCCGGCGCGCCGCTTGCGGGCAAATGAGCCAGCGGCGGAGGCCCTACCAGCGTCCGCTGCTCACCCACGCCCGACGAACGGCATCTTGGTGGCCATCACCGTCATGAACAGCACATTGGCGTCGAGCGGCAGGCTGGCCATGTGGACGACGGCGTCGGCGACGCGCTGGACGTCCATCACCGCTTCGGCGGCGATCGAGCCGTTGGCCTGCGGCACGCCGACCGTCATCGGCTGCGCCATGTCGGTCAGCGCGTTGCCGATATCGATCTGGCCGCAGGCGATGTCATAGGGCCGGCCGTCGAGCGCCAGCGTCTTGGTCAGTCCAGTGATGGCATGCTTGGTCGCCGTGTAGGGCACCGAGCCCGGACGCGGCGCGTAGGCCGACACCGAGCCGTTGTTGATGATGCGGCCACCCATCGGACGCTGCTTGCGCATGGCGCCGAAGGCGGCGCGGGCGCACAGGAACGAACCGGTGAGATTGACGCCGACGATATCGTTCCACACCTCGACCGGGATCTCGTCGATCGGCGTTGATTTGTAGCCCATGCCGGCATTGTTGAACAGCAGGTCGACGCGGCCGAAGGCCTCTGCCACCGTCTCGAACAGATCATCGACCTCGCCGGCCTTGCTGATGTCGCAGGCAACCGCCAATGCCTTGGCCTCGGTCGGCCCGGCCTCGGCGACGGCGGCATCCAGCACGGATTTGCGGCGTCCGCAGAACACCGTGTTCCAGCCGGCCTTGAGCAGCGCCGTGGCGACGCTCTTGCCGATGCCCGTGCCGGCGCCGGTGACGATGGCGGTTCTTTGCTCGGTCATGGCTGTTGTCCTCAAGCGGCGCTGCGTGTGCACGACTGATTTTCGGGGTTTGTCCTCAAGAGAGAAGGCATCGCAAATGACGGCTGCGATGGCAAGCGGCACGACCTGAGCTCGATCTCGAAAAATGGAATCGGGTTTTCGGAAAGGACCTGCTCAAACGAACAGGCAGGGCCCGACAAAAAGGGCGGTCATTGGCGACCGCCCTGATCTGAACCGGGCTTGGGAGGAGGAAAAAACCGGTCCGACTGTGTAGAATCATGCGCTTCCTGAGTTAATGGAGGGTTAATCCCGGAAAGGCGATCTGTGCCGATTTGGGCTACCAGCGCGGATTGGGCGAAGTCCCTGCCTTGGCCGGCACCTTGGCTGCCGAAACCGTCGCCTCGACGTGATCGACCAGCGCATCCGGCAGGCCAAGCCGGCCGGCAAGCAGATCGAGATAGCCGCGCTCGGCGCGGGTGTCGGGATCGATGGTAAGGCGCGACGCGGTGTAGAGTTCGAGCTTCTGCGCATCGGTCTTGGCGCCGGCTACCAGCATGTCGAGGTCAAGCGGGCTCTCCAGCTCCTTCATCAGGAATTTCTCAGCATCGGAGCCTATGCCGGCTAGGCTGAGCTTGCCGGCGATCTTCTGGCGTTCGTCGTCGTCGATATGACCGTCGGCCTTGGCCGCCGAGATCATCGCCCGAACCAGGGTCAGCGTGAATTCGTCCTCGCCTTGCGGCGCCTGCGATGGGTGGAAAGCGGTGTCCTTGGGCGGCGGCAGCAATTCCGGTTCGCCGGTCGCGGGCGCTTCCGCCGGCGCGTTGCCGGCCTTGTAGTTCTGGTAGGCCTTGTAGGCGAGGCCGCCGATCGCGGCCAGTCCGCCAAGCTTCACGGCGGCGCCTGTCACCTCGCGGCCGGCACCGGTCCCGAGCAGCACGGCAGCGAGCGCGCCAGCGGCCAGCGGGTTGTCCTTGGCCATCTGCACGGCCTGGCCCGCCTTGTCACGGACGGTGCCGCTGGTGCCAGGAATTTGCGAGCCGAGCAGATCGTCGAGAAGCTTCTTGGGATCGAACATTCAATGCCTCCAGGATTTGCCCGGCCGAACGGGCAGGTTTCGAACGCCGAAGAGGTAGGCCCCGCACTTTGACATTACAATGACGGATCCTTCGGGACAGATCCTGGCGGCGAGTGGCCGAAGCTCGGATCAAGATCCGATATGCCGGCCCTTGCCCCGTACTTGCGCAAGTTCGACCTGGCGCTGACGCTCGGCGTAACGCTGGCGGTCCTCGTCGGAACGCGCATCGAAACAATGCGGACATGATACGCCGGTGGCAAACTTCGGTGACGTCAGGTCGCCCGGCGTCAGCGGATGGCGGCAGGCGCGGCAGAGTTCGGCGTCGCCCTCGGCAAGGCCGTGCGACACCGAAACGCGTTCGTCGAACACGAAGCACTCGCCTTGCCACAGGCTCTGTTCGGCCGGAACCTCCTCCAGGTATTTGAGGATGCCGCCCTTGAGGTGGAAGACATCCTCGAAACCGAGCGACTTGACGTAGGCCGTCGCCTTTTCGCAGCGTATGCCGCCGGTGCAGAACATCGCCACCTTGCGGCCCTCGAGTTCCGCCCTGTTTGCTTCCACCCAGGCCGGGAACTCGCGAAAGCTTGCCGTTGCCGGATCGACTGCACCCTTGAACGTGCCGATCGACACCTCATAGGCGTTGCGCGTGTCGATGACGATTGTATCGGGCTCGGATATCAGCGCGTTCCAGTCACCCGGCGCGACATAGGTGCCCGCACTCGTCGCCGGGTCGATATCGCCGACACCCATGGTGACGATCTCGCGCTTCAACCGCACCTTCATGCGGTGGAACGGGGTTTCTGCTGCGCTGCTGTATTTGACCTCGAGGCCGGCGAGCCCGTCGATGGCTTCGAGATAATCGATCAGTTCGGCGATCGCCGCCTCGCTGCCGGCGACGGTGCCGTTGATGCCCTCATGCGCTATAAGCAAGGTACCCTTGATGCCGCGCCCGCAACAAAAAGCGGCGAGCGGCGCGCGCAATTCGTCGAAGGCGTCGAGCCGGGCAAACCGGTAGAGCGCGGCGACACGGATGGGGTCTGTGGGCGTGGACAATGTCATTGCCAAGCCAACTAGACGCTCATGGCAGCCAATTCAAGGCGCACCGGCTTCATCAGCCCGTCATCGTTTTGATGGCAATGGCCGGTATCGTCGCCCCACGGCGCGTGACATCGCGACACGCTTCGTTTCATGGACAGAAAAACACCCGTCTGCTAATCGGTTGAATTGTCGCACGATACGGAGAGACAGATGCCCAGCAAGACCGAAAAACTCCTGTCGCTCCTCAACGGCCAGCCGGTCATCCCGGTGCTGAAGATCGCCAATGTCGATGATGCCGTGCCTCTGGCCCGCGCTCTGGCGCGTGGCGGCCTGCCGGCGATCGAGATCACGCTCAGGACCGCCGATGCACTGGAAGCGATCCGGCGGGTCGCGGCTGAAGTCGAGGACGCCATCGTCGGCGCCGGCACCATTCTCGATGCGCGTCAATTCGAAGAGGCGGCGGCAGCGGGCTCGCGCTTCATCGTCAGCCCCGGCATCACCCGCGAGCTTCTGGCGGCAGCGGCCGACAGCGACGTTCCGCTGCTGCCCGGCGCAATCACGCCTGGCGAGATCATGGCCGCTCGGGAAGCCGGCCTGCATTTCCTCAAATTCTTCCCGGCCGAGCAGTCGGGCGGCATCGCATCGCTGAAGGCCTTCGCCTCGCCGCTCGCCGATGTGAAATTCTGTCCGACCGGCGGCATCACCGGCAAGAACGCGGCCGAGTATCTTAGCCTGCCCAACGTCGTCTGCGTCGGCGGCTCCTGGGTGGCCCCGGACGACATGGTCAAGGCCGGTAAGTGGGACGAGATCGAGGCTCTCGCACGCGCAGCGAGCAAGCTGGCAAAATAGGGCTTTCGGCGCGGCATGAAAAAACCGGCCGACTTGCGTCGACCGGGTTCTGCCGATTGAGTTTCGTGCCGATCAGTTGCAGACCCTGATCTTTTCCACGACCTTGCGGTGGTGAGCCCAATGCGTGACCACCTTGGTCCGGCAGTGCTTCCTCATCATGTGCATATGGTCGTGAGTCTTGACGACAACGGTCGCTGCCTGCGTGGGAGCGATGGCCGCTGAAGCAGTTGCCAAAGCAATGACCGATGCCAGTAGAATGTTCTTCATGGATATCCCCGGGTTTGAACGAACAGGGGAGAAACCCTTGAAGGACTGAGCAAGTTCCAAGCTCACGGCAATGTCAGACCGGCGTGATCGGGCCGATGGCCAGGGAACGACCGCGCCCGGCTACGCAACAAAAAAGCCGCGCGGGTTACCCGACGCGGCTTTGTCGATTGACTGGTCGCTTACTTGGTCTGGAAGCGGGCGACCGACAGGAACTTGACTGCGTTGCCGGTGAAGCGGTTGGCATCGGCCATCTGGTCGCCCGACTGGAAGCCAGCCGTGTAGACCTCGCTCGGCGGCGTATGCACGATGCTGTAGGCGTAACCCGGTGCTGTCGTGGCGCTTGAAACGGTGGCGACATGTTCGCCGCTGGTCAGCGCCCAGCGGGCGGCCTGCGGCGCGGCGGCAACCACCATGGCCTTGGGACCAGGCTTCAAGTCGCGGGCGGTGGCTCTCGATTCCTTGCGGGTCGTCTTGACGCCAGCGCCGATCGCGGCGGCCGGATCGGTGCCGGCCGGGCGGGCAACGACAGCCTCACGCGGCGATGCGGCATCGGCGCCCGACGGATCGTTGAAGGCCGAACGCGCCTCGGACAAGGACACGGAAGCGACCTGGTACGCGTCGGCCGCAGCACCGGCCCGGGCATTGGCCTCGTCGAGCACGGCCTTCACCTCGTCCGGCCTGGCTATGTCGGGCCGCGCGCTGGGCAGCGCCGAGAGGGCGTCGGTCGCGGCGCTGCCGCGCTCAGCCGTATCCGCCAGTGCCATCAGCACGTCCTTGCTGGGCGGCGGCGCCAGAGCGGCCGGCAGCGAATTGTCGGGGCGCCATGTCGGCAACGGTACGTTGTTGACGGCGACCTGTGCGGGGGCCGGGGCCGGAGCGGCCGACGGATCGGCCATGCCGAAAGGCACGTTCGCCGGCGCATGTGCTGTCGCCACGGCCTGCTCGGTGGTGGTTGCCGCATCCGAGGTCGCTGTCGCGTCCGCGGTCGCTGTCGCATCCGCCATGGCGAAAGGAACGTTCTCAGGCGACTGGGCACCGACATCGGCCTTCGGCCGCGGTGCAAAATCAGGCAGCGGAATGCTGCGGGCAGGTAGCGCCGCGATGATCGTCTCCGGCGTATCCTTTTCCGGCTCCGGAGCCTGCTCCTCGGCCACCTGCGGAATCTCCGCGCGCTTGGCATTCTCCGGCGCCACGATGGCGATGCCCGGGAGGTTGCTGGTCTTGGCTGTCGCGGCCGGCTGCAGGGTTCTAGCCTTTGGCGGAGGTGCCGCCGAAGCGGTCTCGACATCGGCACTGTCGTCGGCCTCGTCGTCGCCGCCGCCGCCAAAGAAAGCCGACAGGAACCCACCTGATTTCTTGCTGCTGCCGCCGGCGCTGGCCAGTTCGATAGCAGGCGCGCCCGCACCCTTGCGCGCCTTGTAGGAGGCGAGCGCCTGCTCAAAGCCGGGCAGCGGCCTGCCGTCGCTCGGCACATGCAGCGTCTTGCCATTGGGGAACAGGCTGACCAGTTCCTGGCGGCTGATGCCGGGCCAGTGACGCACATTGCCGACATCCATATGGACGAACGGCGAACCGGATGTCGGATAGTAGCCGACGCCGCCCCCCTGCATCTTGAGGCCGATGTTGCGCAGCTTCTTCAGCGGCACGCCGGGAATGTAGAAATCCATCGCCTTGCCGAGCATGTGCTGGCTCTTCTCGGCGACGCCCCTGCTGCGGCTGCGCAGCATCGAGTTCGTCGACGGCGAGCGATAGCCGCAGACGACCTGGATGTAGTCCGTGGCACCGCTTTCCCGATAGGCTTCCCAGACCAGATCCAGCAGGCGCGGATCCATCTTGGTCGGCTCGTTGCGGCGCCAGTCGCGCAGGATGATGTTGATCTTCCTCAGGCCCTCCGGAACGTAGCGGCCATTGCGCTTGTAGACGATCTCGGCCTTCTCGTGCGTATGGAGGTGATAGAGCTTCAGCGAACGTGTTTCGGCGCTGGCGCCAGTTGCAGCCGCGGCAACAAAACCAAATGCGACAATCAACGCCGCCAGCCATTTCGGCCAGACGCTCACGTGATGGTGCCGCCCGTTTGTGTGTCGTTCGATTCTGTTCAAATCAAAAGGCCCTGCAGGCTGCCGTTTGTCCCCGGATTTGTCCAAACGGATGTGTCGTTATCACATCCGAATATCGATCCTAATGGTTAATCATCGCTTATTGAAGCCAAAATGCGGTAACACCGTGGCGATATCCCGTCAAAAATTGTTCACCGGTTTTCTTGGTAAACCGCTGGTTTAGATCATGTTTCTGCCTTTGCTCGAAACACGATCTGTTACCGTCAGCCTTAATGCGTGAACAGGCCTGTCCATAGGCCCGCCACATTCCCGCCAAAACCCGATATAGGGCGGATTCTGGCATTGCAAGCTGGCTCCGGCCTTGCGTCCGAAGCATGAATCCCGAACCGAAGCTCGGCAAAGCGATGGTGGAAACTGGTTTTCGGGAGAGATTATGCGCTCCAGGGTGTGTCGAGATTTAGGTCAGGCTGGCATCACCTAATTCTCAACACACCTAGGAAGCGAGCCGGTCGACGCGGCCGGTCTCCGGGTCGATGCCGTACTCCTTGAGCTTCCGGTAAAGCGTCGAGCGGCCGATGCCGAGGCGGCGGGCGACTTCGCTCATCTGGCCGTTATAATGGTCGATGGCGAGCTTGATCATCTCGAGTTCGACATCAGCCAGCGCGCGCACATTGCCGCGTTCGTCGAGCGCCCGCAACGTGCCGAAGCGAGGCTGCAGCCTGGCCAGCGGATCAGGCTCGATCGCCAGGACAGCCTCGCCTGACGAGACTTCCTCCTCGCCCGGCTCCGTGTCCAGCGGCAAGGACGCGGACGGCGAAACGCCATCGGCGTCGAGGTTGACGGTGCCTTCCACCTGCGCCCGGATCTGCGGGAAGTCCTCCGTGGTCAGCACATCGCCTTCGCAAAGCACCGAGGCCCGGAAGACGGCATTCTCGAGCTGCCGGATGTTTCCCGGCCAGTCATAGGCCTGCAGTACGGCAAGCGCCGCGGCTGAAATGCCTTGCAGGCGATGACGCGGGTCGGCCGGCGCCACCTTCTCCATGAAATGCGTGACCAGATAGGGGATGTCGTCGCGGCGGTCACGCAGCGGCGGCACGAAGATCGGGTAGACGTTCAGCCGATAGAACAGATCCTCGCGGAACTTGCCGTCCTTGACCCGCTGCAGGAGGTTGCGGTGCGTCGCCGAAATCAGCCTGATGTCGACCCTGACGGTCGAGCGTCCGCCGACCGGGTCGACCTCGCCATCCTGCACGGCGCGCAGCAGCTTGACTTGCACGTCGAGCGGCAGGTCCCCGATCTCGTCGAGAAACAGCGTTCCTGAATGCGCCTCGACGAACTTGCCGGTGTGCTTCTCGGTGGCGCCGGTGAACGAGCCCTTCTCATGGCCGAACAGGATCGATTCGACCAGATTGTCGGGAATGGCGCCGCAATTGACGGTAACGAAGGGTTTCGAGCGGCGGTCGCCGCTGCCCTGGATGGCGCGCGCCACCAGTTCCTTGCCGACGCCGGACTCGCCCTCGATCAGGATCGGGATGTTGGATGCCGCCGCCTTCTGGCCGAGGCGGATCACCCTGTCCATGGCCGGGCTGTGCGTGACCATGTCCTTGAAGGTCAAAAGCCCGCCACGCCGGCGCGACGTACGCTTGACCTCGCCCTCGACCGCCTCGACCTTGAGCGCATTGGCGATCGACGCCTGCAGCCTGTCGGGAGAGGCCGGCTTGACGACAAAATCGAAGGCGCCGTGACGCATTGCCGAAACCACGGTCTCGATGCCGCCCTGGGCGGTCTGCACGATCGTCGGGACATTTATGTCGCGCTCGCGCATCGCCTTCAGCACGCCGATGCCGTCGAGACCGGGCATGACCAGATCAAGGATGACCACCGAAACCTCGCGGGCGCCGGGCCCGTCGAGGACATCGAGCGCGGCCGCGCCGCCATCGACGACGGTTGCCGCGTGGCCGAAGCGCGTCACAGCTGCTTCGAGCAGCCGGCGCTGCACGGGATCGTCATCGACTATGAGTATGGAACCTGTCATGACTGGTACGACTATGCCCGCCCGAGGAATTTTGCCCTGTGGACCATCTTGGCACAGGGTTCTAAATAAGGTTTCAAAAAACCCGGTGAATGAATTCCTTAGGATTTGACCGGCTTCTCTTTTCCCCTTTGAACCTCGGCCACGGAAGGTATCGGCGATGCACATGGTTTCTGGGCACATGGTTTCTGCTCGGCGGCTAACGGCGCCAGCCTCCGGTCAGGGTGCGGCCGAGCTTGGCGACCTGCCGGAGTGGAACCTTGCCGATCTCTATGCCGGCATGGAGGCACCGGAACTGAAGCGCGACATCGCCAAGGCCGCAGCCGACGCGATCAGCTTCGAGACCCGCTGGAAGGGTACGCTGGCCGCCGAGGCCGAGCGTGGCAGCGCCGGCAGGCTGGGCGAGGCGCTTGTCGCCTACGAGGCCCTGGAGGAACTGATTGGCCGCATCGTCTCCTATGCCGGGCTGGTCTATGCCGGAAACACCGCCGACCCGCAGCGCGCCAAGCTCTATGGCGACATCCAGGAGAAGATGACCGACGCCAGCGCGCACCTTCTGTTCTTCGCGCTCGAACTCAACCTGATCGATGACGGCGCGATCGAAGGCGCGCTTGCTGGCGATCCCGCGTTCGGCCACTACCGGCCCTGGGTTCTCGATCTGCGCAAGGACAAGCCCTACCAGCTCGAAGACCGCGTCGAGCAGCTTTTCCATGAGAAATCGATCACCGGACGCGGTGCCTGGAACCGGTTGTTCGATGAGACGATGACCGACCTTCGCTTCGATATAGATGGCGAGGAATTGACGCTTGAGCCGGCGCTGAACCGCTTGCAGGATGCCGACGGCGACGTCCGCCGGCAGGCGTCCGAGGCGCTGGCAGCGACCTTCCGCAAGAATCTGCGCACCTTCACGCTGATCACCAACACGCTGACCAAGGACAAGGAGATTTCCGACCGCTGGCGCGGCTTCGAGGACATCGCCGATTCACGCCACCTCGCCAACCGCGTCGAGCGCGGTGTGGTCGACGCCCTGGCAGCCGCCGTTCGCGACGCCTATCCGCGCCTGTCGCACCGCTATTACCAGATGAAGGCGCGCTGGCTGGGCATGGAGGTGATGAACCACTGGGACCGCAACGCACCGTTGCCGGATACGCCGCAGGCGATCATCGGCTGGGACGAGGCCAGGAACACCGTGCTCTCCGCCTATCAGCGCTTTTCGCCCGACATGGCGGAAATCGCGCGCACCTTCTTCGACCGCAACTGGATCGACGCGCCGGTGCGTCCGGGCAAGTCGCCCGGCGCCTTCGCGCATCCGACCGTGCCGTCGGCGCATCCCTATGTCCTGCTCAACTACATGGGCAAGCCGCGCGATGTGATGACGCTGGCGCATGAGCTTGGCCACGGCGTGCATCAGGTGCTGGCCAGCGGCCAGGGCGCGCTGATGGCCTCGACGCCGCTGACGCTGGCCGAGACGGCATCCGTCTTTGGCGAGATGCTGACCTTCCGCTCGCTGCTCGACCAGACCACCGACAGGCGCGAGCGCAAGGCCATGCTCGCCCAGAAGGTCGAGGACATGATCAACACTGTCGTGCGCCAGATCGCCTTCTACGAATTCGAGCGCAAGGTGCATGCCGAGCGCAGGAATGGCGAACTGACCTCCGACAGGCTCGGCCAGTTCTGGCTGGAAGTGCAGGCCGAAAGCCTCGGGCCGGCGATCAAGTTGCGCGAAGGCTACGAGGTGTTCTGGACCTACATCCCGCACTTCATCCATTCGCCCTTCTACGTCTATGCCTATGCTTTCGGCGACTGCCTGGTGAATTCGCTTTACGCGGTCTACCAGAATGCCGAGCGCGGCTTCCAGGACAAGTATTTCGAAATGCTGCGCGCCGGCGGCACGAAGCATCATTCCGAACTCCTGGCGCCCTTCGGCCTTGATGCCACCGATCCCGCCTTCTGGCAGATTGGGCTTGGCGTCATCAGCGGCCTGATCGACGAGCTGGAAACACTCGACGCTTGAACGCGCCCGTAGGTCTCATCTGCTCACAAAACAGTCTAGCCGGGATGCATATTGGGACCGCTTATTCTTGGCCCAAATATCCGTTCTTGAAGTACTCTCTATGGAAGTTTTCCGATAGCTTTCCACAAGCCCTATGATAGCCTTCCTTCCAAGCTCAGCCGGAGCGCATGGGGATCGGCGAGGGAAAGTCTCAGCCGGCCGCGGCGCCTTGGCGAACGCGACAACGGCCGTTGGCCATGGCAGGCAAAGCCGATCGCCGACAGCTCCAACCGAAGCCGGCTGTTCTGCGAACCGCGGAACCACCATCGACTAGTCCTTTCGCCGAAGGTCATGAACCCATGCCACGGCAGACGGATCTGATTGGAGAGTGAGACAATGGGCACTTTTTTCTACATGCTCCTGGCGTTCCTGGTAGGCGTGTTGGTGGGCTGGTTCCTCTGGGGACGCCTGCGCGGTGAACTCGACAGCTTGCGCGGCGACCTCGACCGCACGCGCAGCGAGCGCGACAGGCTGCGCGCCGACAACGACCGCTTGACCGGTGAGCTCGATGCATGCGGCAAGACCCGCACCGACCTTGAGCGCCGGTTGCGCGAAGCGCAGGCAGCGCCAGCTGCAGGAACTGGCGCGGCAAAGGCCGCGAGCCCGGCGCCGGCTGCCCTGATGTCGACGCCAGCCGCGGCCAAATCGGTGCCGGCGGCGGCCAAACCGGCGCCAAAGAAGCCGGCGGCGGCCAAGGCAGCGCCCGGCGCTGCCAAGTCCAGCGCACCGAAGTCCGACGCATCCAAAGCCAGCGCCCCAAAGCCAAGTGCCGCGCCAAAAGCGGCAGCGCCGGCGAAAGCCACGGCGGCCCAGCCAGCAGCAGCCAAGCCAGCAGCGGGCAAGCCCGACAATCTGCGCCGGCTGATCGGCATCGGCCCGGCCAACGAGAAGCTGCTCAAGGCACAAGGCGTCACCAGCTTCGCTCAGATCGCCGCCTGGACAGCCGCCGATATCAAGCGGATCGAGGATGTCATGAACTTCGACGGCCGCATCGCCCGCGAACGCTGGATCGAACAGGCCAAGCTGCTTGCCGCCGGTAACGAGACGGAATTCGCCAAGCAGTTTCCGACTGCGGGAACCGCCAGCAACACCTGATCGGCGAAAGCAGGATTATGACAAACGGCGGTGCCCAAGGCGCCGCCGTTTGTTCTTGGCCGCAATATCGACCCGGAGCTTGACCCAGGAGGTCGGCCCAGGAGGTCGGCTTTGAGGGGCAGCGTGCCGTTCCCTCGATTGCGCGCGGGCGGCCCCCCATATAGAGCGGTCGACGGCTTCATTGAGCGCAGCATCCGAGTCCCATGTCCCTGCCCGCCGCAATTTTCCGCAACGACGAAAGCGCGCGCCAGCTCGTCTTCGACCGGCCGGCCGACATCATCGTGGCGCATGAGGCAGAGGACTTCCTGCCGGCGCTGGCGGCGGCGCAGGCGGCGCATGACGCCGGCAGATGGTTGGCCGGCTATTTTTCCTATGAAGCGGGTTATCTGCTCGAACCGAAGCTTGTTCCCTTGCTGCCGAAAGGGCGCCGCGCTCCACTCGTGTGCCTTGGGGTGTTCGACGCGCCGGTCGAAGAGGCGGTGCCGCCCCGCAACGCAGCGGCGACCAATGGCCCGATCTTCGACGCGCGGGCGACATGGTCGCTCGAGGATTACGAGAAGCGGTTCTCGCGGCTGCACCAGCACATCAGGCAAGGCGACTGCTACCAGGGCAACCTGACCTTTCCAATTCATGCGCAATGGTCCGGCGACCCGTTGGCCGCCTTCGATGCGCTGACCGAACGCCAGCCGGTGAAATATGGCGCGCTGGTCGCGCTCGGTGATCCTATCGTGCTGTCGCGCTCGCCCGAACTGTTCTTCGAGATCGACGCCGCAGGCATGATCGAGACGCATCCGATGAAGGGCACGGCACCGCGCGGCGCCACCAAGGCCGAGGACGAGCGGCAGAAGATCTTCCTGCGCAACGACGAGAAGAACCAGGCCGAGAACCGGATGATCGTCGATCTCCTGCGCAACGATATCTCGCTTATCAGCGAAGTCGGCACGCTGGACGTGCCGGCGCTGTTCCGCATCGAGACCTATCCGACAGTCCACCAGATGGTGAGCGACGTCAGGGCAAAACTGCTGCCGGGTCTCAGCATCCGCCAGGTGTTCGCTGCACTGTTCCCGTGCGGCTCGATCACCGGCGCGCCAAAAATCCGTGCCATGGAAATCCTGCACGATCTGGAAGGCACGCCGCGCGACGCCTATTGTGGCGCCATCGGCTGGATCGCACCCGGCGGCACGATGCGCTTTTCCGTGGCGATCCGCACCATCTCGCTCTTTTCCGGCGGCGAGGCCGTCTACAATGTCGGCGGCGGCGTCGTCTTCGATTCGACGGCTGAGGAGGAGTATCAGGAGTGTCTGCTGAAAGCGCGCTTCGCGACGGGAACACCGCCGACTTCCAGCTGATCGAGACCATGCGTTGGGAACCCGGCTCGGGCTTCCTGCGCTTCGATCGTCATCTTGCGCGCCTCTATGGCTCGGCAGCGGAACTCGGTTTTGCCTGCGACCCGCAAAGGATCGGCGACGTGCTGGGCAATGCGGTCAGCGGATCCGGCATCGCGTTGCGCACGCGCCTGGCCTTGTCGCGCGACGGCGAAGCGACCGCCTCGGCACAGCTCTATGAACCGCTGGCCGCCGACAAGGTCTGGGTGCTGCGGCTGGCGCGGACAAGGCTCGATTCGCACGACACGCTGCTGCGCCACAAGACCAGCCGGCGCCAGCTGTACAGCCGTGCCCGCGCCGAATATCTCATCACCCAGGCCGACGAGGTGCTTCTGGCCAATGAGCGCGGCGAGATCTGCGAAGGCACCATTACCAACGTCTTCGCCGATCTTGGCGATGGCATGCTGGCGACGCCGCGGCTCGACTGCGGGTTGCTGCCTGGCGTACTGCGCGCCGAGCTTCTGGATGAAGGCGGTGCCCGCGAAGCGTTCTACAGCTACGGCGATCTGCAGTCGGCCAAGGCGCTCTTTGTCGGCAATTCGCTGCGCGGCTTGATTCCCGCAAAGCTGGCGTGACCGGGAGAATGCTATGTTCGTCGTTTCGCTGAACTACAAGGTGCCGCTGACCGAGATCGACCGCTTGCAGGCGGCCCATATCGAATGGCTGAAGGCCTGCTATGCGGACGGCATCTTCGTCGCCTCCGGCCCAAAGAAACCGAGAACCGGCGGCATCATCATCGCGCAATGCCCGCGCGAAGTGCTCGACGCCAGGCTGGCAGCGGATCCCTTCGCCATGGCCAACGCAGCCGACTACGAGGTCACCGAATTCCTGGCGAGGATGACCACCGCCGTCCTGGACGATTTCAGGGAAGCATGAGCTTGGCCGAGGCGCTGCCCACCCATACGCCTTATGACGGCTCGTCGAAACTCTTCAGCATCGGGCTGAAGCCGCTCGATCCGGCAGACTGGATCGAGGTCGACGACCATCTGCTGCCGTATCTGGCCGAGAAGCGCCGGCTCTATGCCGAAATCCCCGAGCGGGTTTTCGTCGAGGAGGACGGCACGCGGGACGCCCAGCGGGAAGTGCTCGACTTGCTCGGCGCGTATCTGCCGGGGCGATTTCCGCGCACCCATCGCCGCACCGATGCGGGCATCGAGGTGATGGGCGCCGTGAACCGCCCCGCCCTGCCTTCCGGTCTCGACGGCGCACCGCTCGTCGCCGCCTCGCTGTTGGTCCAGGAAGACCTGATCCTGATGCGCCGCAACGACAGCGGCTGGCGGCTTGTCGCCGGCTCTTTGTGCTTCCCCTCATCCTGGTCGCTGCTCGAAAAATTCGGCAAGCCGTTGCAGCAAATCCACGAGCCCGTACCGGGCTTCGGTCCGGGCACGCGGCCGGCCGAGCTGATCAACCGCATGTTCGACGGCCTTCAGGGCCAGGCGGTCGAGCGCTTCAACTGGTCGATCCAGGCCGACAATGCGCTCTATCATCCGCTGTCCAATGTCGAGCGCATCGACCGCGCCACCAGCCGGCCGACACGCTTCCCCGATGGTGACGTCAGGGCGCACGCCTTTATCCGCGTCGAGCGTCAGACGTTGCGCAAGCTGCCGTCCTCGCGCGACATCCTGTTCACCATCCGCATCCACCTCGACCCGCTCGCCGTGTTGGAGCGGCACCCGGACCGGGCGACGCTCGCAGTCTCTTTCGCCGCCCAGCTCGAAGGGCTCGATCTCGCCCAGCTCGACTACAAGGGCCTGACTTCTGACCGCGACCGGCTGATTGCCGTCCTTAACCACATGGCCAATGACGCGTAGCCCCGGTTGGCGCTTTTCGCTGGTTTGTGACAATGATCTGTGATGTAGCGCATGGCCGCCGGGCAAGAATGCCCGGTTTTGCATGTGTTTTCCCAGTTTCCTGGGTTTTGAGGAGTGCTCGATAAAATGGCGAATGAAAACTGGCCCGTTTACGGTGAGATCACCGGCCCTGTCGTGATGATCGGCTTCGGCTCGATCGGACGGGGGACGCTGCCGCTCATCGAACGCCATTTCACGTTCAACAAGTCGCGCATGACGGTCCTCGACCCACGCGACACCGACCGCAAGCTGCTCGACGAGCGCGGCATCGCCTTCGTCCAGGAAGCGGTGACCGAGAAGAACTACAAGAAGCTTTTGACGCCGCTTCTGACCAATGGCGGCGGCCAGGGCTTTTGCATCAACCTGTCGGTCGATACCGGCTCGGTGGATCTGATGCGCCTCTGCCGCAAGCTCGGCGTGCTCTACATCGACACCGTCGTCGAGCCTTGGCTCGGCTTCTACTTCGATGCCCAGGCCGACAATGCCAGCCGCACCAACTACGCGCTGCGCGAAGCGATGATCAAGGAAAAGCACGACAAGCCCGGCGGCGCGACGGCGGTCTCCACCTGCGGCGCCAATCCCGGCATGGTCTCGTGGTTCGTCAAGCAGGCGCTGGTCAACCTCGCCACCGATCTCGGCCTCGAGTTTTCAGAGCCGACGCAGGATGACCGCGAGGGCTGGGCCAAGCTGATGAAGAAGGCCGGCGTCAAGGGCATCCACATCGCCGAGCGCGACACCCAGCGCACCAAGAAGCCGAAGCCGATGGATGTGTTCTGGAACACCTGGTCGGTCGAGGGCTTCATTTCCGAGGGCCTGCAGCCTGCCGAGCTCGGCTGGGGCACGCATGAGACGTGGATGCCGAAGAACGCCAAGAAGCACAAGCACGGTTCGAAGGCCGCCATCTATTTGGAGCAGCCCGGCGCCAACACGCGCGTGCGTTCATGGTGCCCGACGCCTGGGCCGCAATACGGCCTCCTGGTCACGCACAACGAGGCGATCTCGATCGCCGATTTCTTCACCGTGCGCTCCAGGAAGGGCAAGGTTCAATACCGTCCGACCTGCCACTATGCCTATCATCCCTGCAATGACGCGATGCTGTCGCTGGACGAGATGTTCGGCGCCGCAGGCAAGCCGCAGCCTGTGCACCACGTGCTCGACGAGAATGAACTGGTCGACGGTGTCGACGAACTCGGCGTGCTGCTCTACGGCCACGACAAGAATGCCTACTGGTACGGCTCACATCTTTCGCTGGCCGACGCGCGCAGGCTGGCGCCCTATCAGAACGCTACCGGCATGCAGGTCACCTCGGCGGTTCTCGCCGGCATGGTCTGGGCTCTGGAAAACCCTGAAGCCGGTATCGTCGAGGCCGATGAGATGGACTACAAGCGCTGCCTGGAAGTGCAGTCGCAATATCTGGGACCGGTCAAGGGCCACTATACCGACTGGACGCCACTCGATAACCGGCCCGGCCTGTTCCCGGAAGACCTCGACCGCAGCGACCCGTGGCAATTCCGCAACATCCTCGTCCGATAGCGCTCTGCTAGGGATACTCCCTTGCCTTGCAATCGCCCGGAAATCGGGCGATTGAAGGGGTGCGGCCTAGAGCGACGTGCGTCCAATCGGAAGCACAAAGTACGCTCTAGCACTTTGGGTGTGCGCATCGAGCATCCCAAAAATCGATTCCGATTTTTGGGCCGATGCGAGAGGAGAGGATTTCATAATGAACATTGCGCGCAAGATTGTTTGGATGAGCGTTGCAGCAGCTGTAGTGGGACTTGCTGGCTGTGCGACCAGCGGCCCGGATGAACCGCCGATGGCGGCTTCGCCGAAAGGTGTCGAAGGCTCCTGGATCGACGCCAAGGGCACCGGCCTTTCGACCTTCGCCAGCGGCACCTTCACGACCGTCGCCACCGACACCGGCCAGAAGCTTGCCGATGGCAGCTACACCATGACCGGCGCCACGTCGGTGCAGATCAACGGCACGTCGCTGATCCGCCAGACCGCGGTCAGCTTCAACTGCCTGATGGTGTCGACTAGCCAGCTCAACTGCACCAGCTCCAGCGGCCAGAACTTCGTGCTGACACGGCGCACCTGAGCCAGCGAGCATTCGCTTCCCCAGGGGGCGGCGGCCATTGGCCGCCGTCCCTTTTTTATGCCGGCAAAAGTCCCCGGATTTCCGCTTGCGTCATCTGGAACGCGATGGGAACATGCTCCAAACGCCGACTGTTATGTTCCAGTCAAGCAAGAGCGTTAAACGCCTCTGATCAGCCTTCCGGGAGACGAAGATGAAGAAATTTGCCGCCATTGCCGCCCTCTCCGCCTCGACGCTCGCTCTGTCGTCCGGCGCATCCTTTGCCGACTACACGCTGAACATCCTGCACATCAACGACTGGCACAGCCGCATCGAAGGCAACAACAAATATGAATCGACCTGCTCGGCCGATGAGGAGACCAAGGGCGAGTGCATCGGTGGCGCGGGCCGGCTGATCACCGCCATCGCCCAGGAGCGCAAGAAGCTGGAAGGCCAGAACGTGCTGTTGCTCAGCGCCGGCGACAATTTCCAGGGATCGCTGTTCTACACGACCTACAAAGGCAAGGTCGAAGGCGAATTCCTCAACGAGATGAAGTTCGACGCCATGGCGCTCGGCAACCATGAATTCGACGATGGTGAGACGGCGTTGGCGCCGTTCCTCGACATGATCAAGTTCCCGGTGCTCGGCGCCAATGTGAAGGCCAACGCGCAATCCAAACTCGGCGACCGCGTCAAGCCGTCAATCGTCGTCGAGGTCGGCGGCCAGAAGATCGGCATCATCGGCGCGGTGACCAATGACACCCCAGAACTCGCTTCCCCCGGCCCCAACATCACCATCGAGGACGACGTCAAGTCCATCACCGCCGAGGTCGAGAAGTTGAAGGGCGAAGGCGTCAACAAGATCATCGCCGTGACCCATATCGGCTACAAGCGCGAGCGCGACGTCATTGCCAAGATCCCAGGCATCGATGTGGTCGTCGGCGGCCACAGCCACTCGCTGCTGTCGAACACCGACCCGAAGGCGGAAGGCCCCTATCCGACGATGGTCGACAATCCCGACGGCTACAAGGTGCCGGTCGTGCAGGCGGCGTCCTATTCCAAATATCTCGGCGAGTTCAAGGTGGTGTTCGACGACAATGGCGTCGTCAAATCGGCCAGCGGCGACCCGATCTATCTCGACAAGTCGATCACCCCTGACCCGGCTGTGCTCGCCCGCATCAAGGAGCTTGGCGCGCCGATCGAGGCGTTGAAGAACAAGGAAGTGGCCGAGACCACCGACGTCATCGACGGCAGCCGCGAGAACTGCCGCACCCGTGAATGCGCGATGGGCAACCTCGTCTCCGACGCCATCCTCGACCGCGTCAAGGGACAGGGCGTCGAGATCGTCATCTCCAATGGCGGCGGCCTGCGTGCCTCGATCGACAAGGGCACCGTGACCATGGGCGAGGTGCTGACCGTGCTGCCGTTCCAGAACACGCTGGCAACCTTCCAGATTTCCGGCAAGGACCTGGTGGCCGGCCTCGAGAACGGCCTCAGCCAGATCGAGGACGGCGCCGGCCGCTTCCCGCAGGTCGCCGGCCTGAAATATTCCTTCGACAAGTCGGTTGCGCCCAATGCCGGTCGCGTCAAATCGGTGGAAGTCATGGAAGGCGGCGCTTGGACGCCGATCAATCCGAACAAGGACTACCTCGTCGCCACCAACAACTATGTCCGCCAGGGTGGCGACGGCTACAAGATCTTCGCCGACAAGGCCAAGAATGCCTATGACTACGGTCCGGGCCTCGAACAGGTGGTTGCCGACTATCTCGGCGCGCACCGGCCTTACACGCCCAAGCTCGATGGCCGCATCACGGAGATCGCCGCGACCGTCGCGGCGGCGCCAACTGCCCCGGCAGCTGAGCCGGCCAAACCTGCCGAAGCAAAGCCCGTTGAGGCTGCGCCTGCAATGCCCGAACTGCCCGCCAAGTCGGGCGATATTGCCAACACACCGCCGGCCGTATCGACAGAGACAGCGCCGGCCGCACCGGCCAAACCTGCGGAAGCGGCACCGGCGCCCGCCCCCGCCGAACCGGCAAAGCCCGCCGAGGCCGCGCCGGCCGAAAGCAGCCATGTCATCGTTGCCGGCGACACCTATTGGGATCTGGCAAAGAAGGCCTATGGCGATGCGACCAAGTGGAAACTGATCTACGAGGCCAACAAGGGCCAAAGGCCTCACCGGCTTGCGCTTGGCGCAACCCTGACCATCCCGCCAAAGTAAGGTTGCTTCGCCTCTTTCAACGACGCGCCCGCCCGGGAAACCGGGCGGGCTTTTTCGTTGCCTGCTAAGGTGCGGCCAGACGCTGCATTGAAAACTGGCGTGGCATCGCTAGTTTCGCGCCGTGTCCGGAGACCATGTATGACCCTTTCCAGTCCTGCCGATCCCAAAGCCGCGAAGGCCGGCGGCCCGTTGCCCGCCGGGCATCCGCCGGTCAAGGCTGGCAAGATCGGTGTCATGCTGGTCAATCTCGGCACGCCGGACGGCACCGATTTCAAGCCGATGTGGCGCTATCTCCGTGAATTCTTGTCCGATCCGCGCGTCATCGAGCTCAACAGGGCGATCTGGTACCCGATCCTCTATGGGCTGGTGCTCACCAGGCGGCCGAAGGCGTCGGGCGCCAACTACGCCCGGATCTGGAACCGGGACAGGAATGAATCGCCCTTGCGCACCTACACCCGCGCTCAGGGCGAAAAGCTGGCCGAGGCGTTGCGCGATCTGCCGGAGGTCGTCGTCGACTGGGCGATGCGCTACGGCAACCCTTCGACCGCGAGCGTCGCCCAGGGGCTGGTCGAAAAGGGCTGCGACCGCATTCTTTCATTCCCGCTCTATCCGCAGTACTCGGCGACCACCACCGCCACCGCCAACGACCAGCTATTTCGTGCCCTGATGAAGATGCGCCGCGCACCCGCCATCCGCAGCGTGCCGCCTTACTACGATGAACCGGTCTATATCGAAGCGCTGGCGCGTTCGATCGAGCGGCATCTGGCCACGCTGGATTTCGAACCGGAGGTTGTCATTGCCTCCTTTCACGGCATCCCGAAACCCTATTTCGAGAAGGGCGACCCTTATCATTGCCACTGCCAGAAAACGACGCGGCTGTTGCGCGAACGGCTCGGCTGGGATGACAACAAACTGATCATCACCTTCCAGTCGCGCTTCGGCGCGCAGGAATGGCTGCAGCCCTACACCGACAAGACCGTGGAGAAACTGGCCAGGGACGGCGTCAAGTCGATCGCCGTCGTCAATCCGGGCTTTTCGGTCGACTGCATCGAGACGCTGGACGAGATCGGCCGCGAGGCGGCCGAGACCTTCCATCACGCCGGCGGCAAGAACTTCGCCCACATACCTTGCCTCAACGATAGCGCCGAGGGGATGGCGGTGATCGAGGCGATGGTACGGCGCGAACTGTCCGGCTGGGTCTGACACCGGAACAACACAAGCTCCGGGGCGTTGTGCAGCACCTCCGGAGAATTTGATGCCTCGCAAACTTGACCTCAGAAGCGGCCGGCCTGTCTGGTCCGCCTACCGGGCGCCTGCGGTCCCGACGGCCGCGCTGACCCGTGACGCCAAGGCTGACGTGCTGATCGTCGGCATGGGCATCAGCGGCGCCATGACGGCCGAGGCGCTGACGGCGCACGGTCATGCGGTGATCTGCATCGACCGGCGCGGCCCGCTGAAAGGCTCGACGTCCGCCACCACTGCTCTCGTGCAGTTCGAAATAGACCAGCCGCTTTCAGTGCTCTCGAAGATGATCGGCAAGACCTCGGCGGAGCAGGCCTGGCGGCGCTCGCGGCTCGCCGTTTCCAACCTCGCTGCCCGCATTGCCGAACTCGACATCAACTGCAGCCCGAGCTGCAACCCGTCGCTCTATCTGGCGGGCACTCTACTCGGCCCGTCGGAACTCAGGAACGAGGCCGAAGCGCGAAGACAGGCAGGCATCGCCGCGACCTATCTCACGGCGGCACCGCTGGCGGAGAAATTCGGCATCGACCGCGAAGGCGCCATCCTCAGCCACGGCAACATCGCCCTCGATCCGCGCAAGCTGACGGCCGGGCTGCTGCTGAAGGCCGCGGAGCGCAAGGCGCGCTTCCATGCCCCCGTTGAAGCAACGGCGATCGAGGACAGTGCCGATGAGGTGGTCGTGGCAACCAGGGATGGCCCCACCATCACGGCCAGGCATGTTGTTCTGGCCACTGGCTACGAACTGGTCGACATCGTGCCGGCGGCCGCCCACCGGATCATCTCGACATGGGCGATCGCGACACGCCCGCAACCGCGAAAGATCTGGCCGCGGGCAGCGTTCATATGGGAGGCGTCGGACCCGTACCTCTATATGCGCGCGACATCAGACGGCAGGGTCGTCTGTGGCGGCGAGGACGAGGACTTTATCGACGAGACGCGGCGCGACGGGCTGATCGCCGACAAGAGTGCACGCATCGCCGAAAAACTTGGGCGGCTGTTCCCGCATCTCGACGTCAGGCCCGAATTCGCCTGGACCGGTTCGTTCGGCACCACGACCACCGGCTTGCCCTATATCGGCGCCATTCCCAGGCACCCGCGCATCCACGCCGTGATGGGTTACGGCGGCAACGGCATCACTTTCTCGCAGATAGCTTCCGAAATTGTCTCGGCCTCGATCAACGGGCTGAGCGACACGGATGCAGAGTTGTTTGCTTTCAACCGCCGATAGCAAACCTACAAACAATCCATCATCACCTGATTGTAACGCACTTGAAACACACTTAAGTCTTTGTTGAAGCCGGCTGCGAGAGAATGGCTTTCGCGGCCTGCCTCTGAGGGAGAGCCAAATGGATTTCAGTGGTTTCGATATTGCGGTCATTGTTCTGGTCGCGCTTGTCGTGCTGGTGCTGTTCAAAGGCATCAAGACAATTCCGCAAGGCTATAACTATACGGTCGAACGTTTTGGCCGTTACACCAAGACACTGAGTCCAGGCCTCAATCTCATCACGCCTTTCGTCGACCGCATCGGCGCCAAGATGAACATGATGGAGCAGGTGCTCGACGTTCCGAGCCAGGAAATCATCACCCGCGACAACGCCATCGTCGGCGTCGACGGCATCGCCTTCTACCAGATCCTCAATGCGGCGCAGGCCGCCTACCAGGTTGCCGGACTGCAGAACGCCATCCTCAACCTGACGATGACCAACATCCGTACCGTCATGGGCTCGATGGACCTCGACGAGCTGCTGTCGAACCGCGACGCCATCAACGAGCGCCTGTTGCGCGTCGTCGACGAAGCCGCGCATCCGTGGGGCATCAAGATCACCCGCGTCGAGATCAAGGACATCAACCCGCCGGCCAACCTGATCGAATCGATGGGTCGCCAGATGACGGCCGAGCGCAACAAGCGCGCGCAGATCCTCGCCGCCGAAGGCCTCAAGCAGTCGCAGATCCTCGAGGCCGAGGGCCGCAAGGAAGCCGCCTTCCGCGACGCCGAGGCGCGCGAGCGCTCGGCCGAAGCCGAAGCGCGCGCCACGCAAGTGGTGTCGGAAGCAATCTCGAAGGGCGACGTGCAGGCGCTGAACTACTTCGTGGCGCTGAAATACACCGAAGCGCTTGGCAGGATCGGAACGGCCACCAACAGCAAGATCGTGCTGATGCCGATGGAAGCCTCGTCGCTGATCGGCACGCTTGGCGGTATCGGCGAAATCGCCAAGGAAGTCTTCCGCAGCGAAGGCACGGCCGGCGCTGCCCGGCAGGCCGCCCGCCCGCCCGTGGTTCGCCCAAGCGAGAACTGAGGGGTACACTCCCATGTTGGACCGCATCATTTCCGAACTCGGCCCGTGGAACTGGATGGTTCTGGGCTTCGTCCTGCTGGTGATGGAAATCATCGCGCCAGGCATCTTCATGCTTTGGATCGGCATCGCCGCCTTGATCATCGGCGCGGTGTCGCTGTTGATCTGGGATGCCGGTTTCTGGACCTGGCAAGTCCAGGTCCTCGCCTTCCTGGCGCTGTCACTGATCTCGGCCTATGTCGGCAAGAAACTGGTCGGTGGTCGCGATGATCCGACCGACCAGCCGCTGCTCAACCGGCGCGGCGCTCAGATGGTCGGCAAGATGGCGACGCTAGCCGAACCGATCCGAGACGGGCGTGGCCGCATCAAGCTGGGCGATACGCTGTGGCGTGTCTCCGGCCCCGATCTGCCGGCCGGCACCCAGGTGCGGGTGACGGCTGCGGCCGACACGGATCTGGAACTGGCCGTGGAGCGGGTCTGATATCGAAGCATTGGTTTTGGGAAATCCGAGCGTGGCTGGAAAATGTCATCCAGTCGCGATTGTGGCCGCTTCGTTTCTCGCTTTTGTCAGGACGGCATCGTCCCGCGCAACCGCAAACCTGTCACAATACGCATCGAGGTGGTTCTGGCCCCTATCCGCCTCTCTGATGGCGATGAGGACCAAGCCCCACGCGAGGTCCGTTTGCACATAATTTTCCAACGAAAAGCGTCGAAACTCCATCTTCGATCGTCGTTCGAAACTATCAGCAACGTCGTTTAGCGAAGTGATTCCGGACCAGTCCTGTCGTGCCGCATCGAGCACCTTCAAGGCGGCGTGTGCGACTCGATCATCGCGATCATTGCTGTAAAACGAGCACCAGCTAGGGATCCGGCCTGATAAGTCAATGGGGTCGATACAGAGATCGAAGTTTGCCGACTTCGCTGTCCTTTTCCACCGTAAGCTTCCACCTCTGGAAATTGGAACAAAGTCGACTGAGAGGCCCCAGCAGGCAGAGAAGGTCATCCCTTTCATCGCCTGAAATTTCAGCAGATAACGGATATGATCTGTCGAGCTTCCCGCCCAGGACAGATCGCCCACTCGTTGAAAATCAGGCGCCAGGCTGCCTTCCAATGCTCCAGCGACGATGTCGCCCAACACTTTTCCACATTGCGGCGGACGACTAAAGTCCGGCCGCCGACGAAATCTTTCGATTAGGCTGGAGAACATCTGACCTCGTCAACGGCAATCGTGAGCTAGGGCTTTGCAAGCAATCATTGCCGATCGCAACAGGTCGAATCAAGTCGTCCAGAGCGGCTTGAGTTAGACTAGGCCGCGCCGATGCGCAGGAGATCGTGCAGGTGGATCAATCCGACCGGCCGTCTGCCTTCCACCACCATCAGACTGGTGATGGCTGAATTGTTGATCGTCTGCAGCGCCGTTGCCACCAACGTGTCCGGCGACGCCGTCTTCGGTCCTTTTGTCATCACCTCATCCACCGTCATTGCCAGCAGATTGCTGCCGATGTGACGCCTTATGTCACCGTCGGTGATGATGCCCACCAGCGCGCCGTCGGCGTCGGTGATCGCCACGCAGCCAAATCCCTTGCTCGACAGTTCAAGGATCGCGTCCTGCATTCCGGTGCCCGAGACCACCAGCGGCAGCCTGTCGCCGACATGCATGATCTCGTGGATCTGCGTCAGGTTGGCACCGAGCTGACCACCGGGGTGAAAGGTGCGGAAATGGTCCGGCGTGAAGCCGCGCGCTTCGAGCAGGGCGATCGCCAGGGCATCGCCCATCACCAGTTGCAGCAGCGTCGACGTCGTTGGCGCCAGGCCGTGTGGACAGGCTTCAGGCGCGCGGGGCAGCAGCAGCATGACGTCCGCGGCTCGCGCGAGCGCCGATGTCTCTCCGGCGGTGATGGCGATAAGCGGAATGGAGAAGCGCCTGGAATAGGCGACAATGCCCATCAGTTCCCTGCTCTCGCCCGACCACGACATGGCGATGATGGCATCGTCCCTGGCAATCATACCGAGATCGCCGTGATTGGCTTCGGCGGGATGGACGAAAAAGGCCGGTGTGCCGGTCGAGGCCAGCGTCGCCGCGATCTTCGAACCGATATGGCCGCTTTTGCCGACGCCGGTGACGATCAGCCGACCCTCGATCTTCGAGATCATCTCGACGGCCTGGGCGAAAGGCTCAGCCAGTCCGTTCTCGAGTGCCTCGGCAAGGGCCGCGACACCAGCCTGCTCCGTTGCCACCGTTCTCAGCGCCGAAGCGATCGAGGCTTGCCTGTCCAAAGGCTTCTTATTCAGGGATCCCGCATGCATGGCTGATGCGATTAGCGCGTTGCCGCCCGCCTGTCCAACAGAAATGGCCCCACGGTGCTTCGGGACAACGATAAGCAGGCAACCAGAAGGCTTAACGCACGCCGCATGAAACCCTTTGAAAATCGGCACTTGAGGTCGCTGGCGGGTTGCCGCCTCAACCCTCCGTTAACCATCCCCATTTACGGTTCGGTAAGTATGGCGCGCGTGCGCCGCGCAAGCAGTGGTGAAGATGTCCGGGGGCCAGCCAGAAAAATCAGGAAGACGAAAGGGCAAGGCTGCCTGCGCCTTGCTGCTGGCGACCAGCATGCTTGCCTTGCTGCGCCCAACGGCGCTCCATGCCCAGGAAACGGAGCTGCGCGGCGAGGTCTCCGAAACGGCGATCCTGTCCGACCAGCAGCGCAAGGCGAGACAGCTGGCTCTGGCAGCCCAAGGCCAGCAGGCGCCGGCCAACGCCGCGCAGGACAATGCGCCGGCACGAACCTACCTGCCGGCCAGCGCCGGCGCGGTGGCTGACGACACGGATATCGACTCGGCGACTGCGACCGGCAGCGTGTTCGATCCGCCTTCGGCCACCGACGATGCCTCCGCCGATACCGCGGCACCGCCAAAACCTCGTCGCCGGCCATCGACTGCCAGACAAAGTGCGGCGGATCAGGCCAAGGACAAGGCGGCCGGCAAGTCGAAGAAGAAAAAGTCGACGGCCGCGGCCACGGACGCCGCGACCACGGGTGCCATCACCTCCCCGACGGACGACGACACCACCGAAGCGGATCAGGAGGCAGCCAACCGCCGCGCCGTCACCATCGACAGCGTCGACAGTCAGAAGCTTGACCGCGGCGCCGAACGCACCGCCTCCATCGAAGGCCAGGACAAGAAGGCCGAGGACGATCCGTTTGCCGCCACCGGCGTCAAATGGGGCTCTTTCGTCATTCGGCCGACGATCGAACAGGGCCTGACCGCCACCTCGAACGGCGACGCGAGCAGTGCCGGCACGTCGGCGCTGCTGTCCGAGACGGCGCTGCGCTTTTCCGCCGCCTCCGACTGGCGTGAGAACTCGGCGACGATCGACGGCTATGGCCTTTTCCGCGAGACCGTGTCGGGCTATTCAGTTCACAACGAGCAGGGCCGCATAGAAGGCCAGCTCAACGTCGACCTCGACAACGAGCTGCGCGCCATCGCCAAGCTCGGCTACGAGGCGGTGCCGGAATCGGCCTCCTCGCCGGACGCCATTGCTGGCGTCAACACGCAGCCGCTGCGGCAGACCGTGGACGGCAGCCTCGGCATCGAGAAGGACGTCGGCAAGATGCGCTATGCGTTGACCGGCGCGGTGACGCACGACTTCTATGGCGACGCCGAGCTTTCGGACGGCACCACGTTGTCGCAGAAGGACCGCGACTCCACACTCTATACGGCAACCCTGCGCACGGGCTACGAGATTTCTCCGGCACTCACCCCCTTCACCGAAATCGAGGTCGGCCGCCGGACTTATGATCAACGCATCGACACCGATGGGTTCGAGCGCTCGTCGAAGCGGCTGGGCGCGCGCGCCGGCCTTGAGCTCGACATGGGCGAGAAGCTGTCGGGCGAATTCTCGGCCGGCTGGCTGAGGGAGGCGATCGACGACGATCGGCTCGAAGCAATTTCGGGTGCGACCGTCAACGCCGACCTCAAATGGTCGCCGGAACGCGGCACGACGATCGGCCTGACCGGCCTGACCACCGTCGAGCCCACGACCACCGCCGGGCAAAGCGGCGATATCCTTTATTCAGGCCGCTTGACGGGCGAGCGCCAGATCCGCGCCAACCTAACCGGAAATGCGGCTCTGGGCCTGGATTGGCGCGATTATATCGGCGTTGACGGCCATGACAGGACCTTGAGCGCCGAGGCCGGCCTGACATGGTGGCTGAACCGCTATGCCGGCCTCACCACCCGGGTGAGGACCGAAAAACTGACCAGCAACCTGCCGGGCCGCGACTACACGGCCAACAGCATCTTCCTGGGCGTGAAGGTGCAGCGCTAAGGTCTGCACACGCATCAAGGCTATGTCGAGATTTAGGTCGGGCTGGCGTCACCTGAATTATCGACATGGCCCTAGAAGGCGGCGCCGCGACGCTCCGACGGTTTCAGTTCGTCGAGAAGCGTGCGGATGACGCCGGCCATGCTCTCGTTCATGTCGCTGCGCCACAGCGCGAAGGCGACATTGGCCTCGACGAAGCCTTCCGGCGATCCGCAATCGAAGGTACGGCCCTGATAGTGGTAGCCATAGAAGGGCTGCTGCTTTTCCAGCTTCAGCATCGCGTCGGTGAGTTGGATCTCGTTGCCGGCGCCCTTTTCCTGGCCTTCGAGGATCTTGAAGATCTCCGGTTGCAGGATGTAGCGCCCATTGATGTAGAGATTGGACGGTGCGGTGCCGGTCTTCGGCTTTTCCACCATCTCGGTGATGCGGAAGCCGTGATGCGTGTCCTCGCCACGGCCGACGATGCCGTATTTGTGGGCTTCGGCCGGGTCGCATTCCTGCACCGCGATGATGTTGTTGCCGGTTTCCTGGTAGAGTTCGACCATGTCCTTCATGCAGCTCTGTTCTGACTGCATGATCATGTCGGGCAACAAAAGGGCGAACGGTTCGTCGCCGACCAGCTCGCGCGCGCACCAGACGGCATGGCCAAGGCCGAGCGGCACCTGCTGGCGGGTGAAGCTGGTCTGCCCCGGCGCCGGCTGCAGGCGTTGCAGGCGGGCGAGCTGGTCGTCCTTGCCGCGCTGGGCGAGCGTGTCATAGAGCTCGAACTGGACGTCGAAATGGTCCTCGATGACCGCCTTGTTGCGGCCGGTGACGAAGATGAAATGCTCGATACCGGCCTCGCGCGCCTCATCCACAACATATTGGATCACTGGCCGGTCGACGACCGTCAGCATTTCCTTAGGGATGGCCTTGGTGGCCGGGAGAAACCGTGTGCCGAGACCGGCGACCGGGAAGACTGCCTTGCGAACTCTCTTCATACTGTCAATTATCCATTTGATGGCCTGCTCCGCAATCCCCGTTTCAAGACATTTTCACGCCGGAATTGAGGACTACCGAGCAACTGAGGGGAACATTCCCCGGTAAAGCTTTGAGGCGTCTTTTCGTTCCCGGCAGCACCTATGGTAAACTAATTCCTAACCTGGTTCGGCGATGAATGGTCTTTCCTGAGACAGAGAAAGGGGAAAAGATGTCCGTTCGCAGTGCCGCAAAGCGTTTTACCGGCGTCATCGCGGCAGCCAGCCTCTCGCTCGCCCTGCTGATGCCCGGCCCGGCTTTCGCCGATGCCAGCTTCCGGCAGTGGGTCGCCGGCTTCCGCGCCACCGCCGTGCAGAGCGGCGTTTCCGGTGCCCTCTACGACCAGGCCTTCAGGGACATCAGGGATATCGACCCGGTGGTGCTGGAAAAGGCGCGTACGCAGCCTGAATTCACCGCACCCGCCTGGGACTATTTCGACAACCGCGTCCATGACCAGTCTGTCGCCGTCGGCCAGCAAATGGCCAAGAAGTGGAAGCCATGGCTGGACAGGATCGAGGCGAGGTTCGGCGTCGACCGCTACATTCTGCTCGCCATCTGGTCGATGGAATCCAACTATGGCGAAATCCTCAAGCGCGACGACATCATGCGCAACGTCGTGCGCTCGCTGGCGACCCTGGCCTATGCCGATCCGAAGCGGGCGAAATTCGCCCGCACCCAGCTGATTGCCGCACTCAAGATCCTGCAGACCGGCGATATCGACGAAAGCCATCTGAGCGGATCCTGGGCCGGCGCCATGGGCCACACCCAGTTCATCCCGACCAGCTATCTGCACTATGCCGTCGACATGGACGGCAACGGCAAGCGCGACATCTGGAATTCGATCCCCGATGCGCTGGCGACGTCCGCCAATCTGTTGAAGAAGAATGGCTGGCAGGCCGGCAAGACCTGGGGCTATGAGGTCGCCTTGCCGGCCGGCAAGCTTCCTGGCGGCTCGAAGACGCTGTCGCAATGGCAGGCGCTCGGCGTCGTCAGGGCCAACGGCAAGCCGTTCAAGAACGGCTCCGACAAGGCGACGCTGAAAGTGCCGGACGGCCGCGGCGGGCCGGCCTTCCTGATGATCAAGAATTTCTCGGTCATCAAGGCCTACAACAATGCCGACAAATATGCGCTTGCCGTCGGTCTTCTCGCCGACGAAATCGCCGGCTCCAGCGGTCTCGTGCAGGACTGGAAGCGGCCCTTCACCAAGCTCACTTTCGAGGAAAGGCAGGAGCTGCAGAAACGGCTTTCCCAGCATGGCCTCTACGACGGCAAATTCGATGGCAAGATCGGCGACGGCTCGAAAACCGCCATCATGGCCTTCCAGGCCAAGGCCGGATTGGCCCAGGACGGCTATCCGAGCATGGAAGTGCTGAAGTGGCTCCGGCAGAAATAGAGCCACCTGCGGTGCCGCGCGGCCTTTCGGACGCGCAAAGGACACTGTAGCAATCTGTTTGGTGCAATGACCTTCGAAAAGTCGACGCGACTTTTCAAGGCAGTGCGCCACGGGATGGAGGAAACGATTGGCTTCGGCTGCGCGCATCGCAGGGCTTGTTCGTCGCATGCCGGTGCTGATTCTGGCCGTCGTCGTGCTCGCCGTCGGCGTGGCTGGCGCCTTCCATGCGCCGGCCATGGCGCAGGAGCAGCAATACCGCGGCTGGTCGCTGCGCGACCTTTTGTTCCCACGCCGCAGCGAGCGGATCGAGCCGCCGCTGAACATCCAGAAGGCGAAGCCAAAGCCGCGCAAACCCCGCGTCCCGCGTGCGCCGGCCGAGCCGCAAATGCCGATCGCCGAGAAAGTCCCTGATGCCCGCACCGTCCTGGTGGTCGGCGATTTCATGGCGTCCGGGCTTGCCGAAGGTCTCGACACCGCCTTCGCCGAGAACACCGGCATCAGGATCGTGGCTCGCAGCAATGGCTCTTCCGGCTTCGTGCGCGATGATTTCTACAACTGGCCCGAGCAGATCAAGACGTTGATCGAGACCGAAAAACCGGCCGCCGTGGTCGTCATGCTGGGTTCCAACGACCGTCAGCAGATGAAGGTAGGGGATGTGCGCGAGCCGCCCCGATCCGAGAACTGGACCAAGGAATATGAGCGCCGCACCGATGCGCTCGGCAAGGCCATCGCCGACGCCAAGGTGCCCTTCCTTTGGGTTGGCATGCCGGCCTTCCGGGTACCGAAGATGACCTCCGACATGCTCGCCTTCAACGACATCTACCATCAGGCCGCCGAAAGCCATGGCGGCGAATTCGTCGACGTCTGGGACGGCTTCGTCGACGAGAACGGCGCCTTCGTCACCAGTGGACCGGACATGAACGGCCAGCCCGTGCGGCTGCGTGCCGATGACGGCATCAATGTCTCGAAGGCCGGCAAGCGCAAGCTCGCCTTCTATACCGAGAAGCCGCTGATGAAGATCCTCGGCCTCGCCGCGCCGGGAAGCGTGGCCCCGGCGACCGCGCCGGCGGGCGCTCCCGTCGAAGCGCCTGGGCCGGCCGCCGCGCCCATCGTCATCGACCGCACCGCGCCGATGCTGCTCAGCGATCCGGCACTCGACGGCGGCTCCGAACTTCTGGGCGCAGCCCCGCCGGCAAAAGCCAATCCGGATCTGCCCGGTGAAAAACTGGTGGTCGAGGGCAAGGCGCCGCAAGCCTCGCCCGGCCGCGCCGACGATTTCTCCTGGCCACCCCGGACGCAGCCTGCTTCGGCGGCGGCGGCACCCGGCACGACGACGGCGATCAACCCTTAGAAGCTCCCCTGAGCCCGTTTCGAAATTCGCTCCCGCGAGTCATATGGTGGCGGTTTCGAGAACCGGCGCGGAGCGTACGTTTAAGTACGTGAGCACCGGAAGCGCAGAAAACGCCTCCAGATGGCCGCGGGAGTAGAATTTCAAACGGGCTCAGCTCGGCAGTACGGTCGACCCCATCAATGCCTCGTCGATCGAACGCGCTGCCTGGCGGCCCTCGCGGATCGCCCAGACGACCAGCGACTGGCCGCGACGCACGTCGCCGGCCGCATAGAGCCTGTCGACGCTGGTCCTGTAGTCGCGGTCATTGGCTTCGACGTTCCTGGAACGGCGGCTGTCGGTGACGATCTTCATCTGGCCGTCCAATTCCCCAACCAGGCCGGCCGTGGCCGGGCCGGCAAAGCCGATGGCGATGAAGGCGAGATCGGCGCGGATGACGAATTCGGTGCCGGCGATCGGCTTGCGCTTCTCGTCCACCTCGCAGCATTTGACGCCGGTCAACTGGCCTTCCTCGCCGATGAACTCGAGCGTCGCCACCTGGAATTCGCGCTCCGCCCCTTCGGCCTGCGAGGACGAAGTGCGCATCTTGGTCGCCCAGTAAGGCCATACAGACAGCTTGTCTTCCTTCTCCGGCGGCTGCGGTCGGATGTCGAGCTGCGTGACGCGCACGGCGCCTTGGCGGAAGGCGGTGCCGACGCAGTCGGACGCGGTATCGCCGCCGCCGACGACGACGACATGCTGGCCGCCGGCGATGATCGGATGCGACGGCCAGGCCACCGACTGGATCGGCTCGCCGCCGACCCGCCTGTTCTGTTGCACCAGATAGGGCATCGCATCATGCACGCCGCCGAGATCGTCGCCGGGAATGCCGGCCGCGCGCGGCGTTTCGGAACCGCCGCAATAGAGCACGGCGTCATGTTCATCGAGCAGTTCGGCAACCGGCTTGTCGACACCGACATTGACGCCGCAATGGAAGGTCACGCCCTCGCCCTGCATCTGCTCGATGCGCCGGTCGATATAGTGCTTCTCGATCTTGAAGTCGGGAATGCCGTAGCGCATCAGCCCGCCCGGCCGGCTTTCGCGCTCATAGACATGGACGTCGTGGCCGGCGCGGCCAAGCTGCTGGGCAGCCGCCATGCCGGCCGGGCCGGAGCCGATGACGGCGACGCGCTTTCCCGTCTTCTTCTCCGGCGGATAGGGCCTGATATGACCGGTCTCATAGGCCTTGTCGGCGATCGCCTGCTCGACCGTCTTGATGGCGACGGGAATGTCCTCGAGGTTCAGCGTGCACGCTTCCTCGCAGGGCGCGGGGCAGATGCGACCGGTGAACTCCGGGAAGTTGTTGGTCGAATGCAGGTTGCGGATCGCGTTGTCCCAGTCGCCATTGTAGACGAGGTCGTTCCAGTCCGGGATCTGGTTGTGGATCGGGCAGCCCGTCGGTCCATGGCAGAACGGAATGCCGCAATCCATGCAGCGCGCGGCCTGTTTCTCGACCTCCTTGTCCGACATCGGCAGCGTGAATTCGCGGAAATGCCGGATGCGGTCGGAGGCCGGCTGGTACTTGTGCACCTGCCGGTCGATTTCGAGAAAGCCTGTTACCTTGCCCATAGTCCAGTTCCTGCTGTCCAGATGGTGCGGTTTTCGCCGCACCCGTTAACCTCTTGAGGCAGCCATGGCAACCTTGCCTTCGAGGTCAAACTTTCGATGAAAGTGGACCGGGAAACCTGAGCCTCCCGGCAACTGCCAAGTCTATTCCGCCGCCACGCCCATGCGCATGCGTTCCATCTCGATCAGTGCGCGGCGGTATTCGACCGGCATGATCTTGCGGAATTTCGGCCGGAAGGTCGTCCAGTCATCGAGGATTTCGCGACCGCGCACCGAACCGGTGTAGTGCACATGGTTCGAGATCAGCTGGTAGAGCCGCTCCTCGTCATGGCTGGTCATGTCACCGGACACGTCGACGCGACCCTTGTGGTCGAGGTCGCCGCCATGGTGCAGCAGCCTTTCCATCAGGTCGTCTTCTTCCGGAACCGGTTCCAGCTCGACCATCGCCATGTTGCAGCGCTCGGCGAAATCGCCCGCCTCGTCCAGCACATAGGCAACGCCGCCCGACATGCCGGCGGCGAAGTTGCGGCCGGTCTTGCCGATGACGACGACGATGCCGCCCGTCATGTACTCGCAGCCATGGTCGCCGACGCCTTCGACGACGGCGGCCACGCCCGAATTGCGCACGGCGAAACGCTCGCCGGCGACGCCGGCGAAATAGGCCTCGCCCTCGGTCGCGCCATAGAGCACCGTGTTGCCGACGATGATGGACTCCGCCGCGACGATCTTGGCCTCTTCTGGTGGCCGGATGACGATACGGCCGCCCGATAGGCCCTTGCCGACATAGTCGTTGCCGGCGCCGACGAGATCGAACGAGATGCCGCGCGCCAGGAAGGCGCCGAAGGACTGGCCGGCGGTGCCGGTCAGCTTCACCGAAATCGTGTCCTCACGCAGGCCCTTGTGCTTGAAGCGCTTGGCCACTTCGCCCGACAGCATGGCGCCGGCCGAGCGGTCGACATTGCGGATGTCGACCTCGATCTTGACCGGCTGCTTGCTTTCGAGCGCCGGCTTGGACAGTTCGATCAGCTTGCGGTCGAGCACGTCGTCGATCGGGTGCTTCTGCCGCTCGGTCCAGTGCACCGCTTCATGCGGCGCGTCCGGCTTGAAGAACATCTTTGAGAAATCGAGCCCGCGCGCCTTCCAGTGCACGATCAGGTCGCGCTTCTCCAAAAGGTCGGTGTCGCCGATGATCTGGTCGATATGGGTGTAACCCATCTCGGCGAGCAGCTCCCTCACCTCTTCCGCCACGTAGAAGAAGAAGTTGATGACATGCTCGGGTGTGCCCTTGAAGCGCTTGCGCAGCACCGGGTCCTGCGTCGCCACGCCGACCGGACAGGTGTTGAGATGGCACTTGCGCATCATGATGCAGCCGGCCGCGATCAGCGGCGCGGTCGAGAAGCCGAACTCGTCGGCACCGAGCAGCGCGCCGACGATGACGTCGCGGCCGGTGCGCAAGCCACCATCGACCTGCAGCGCCACGCGCGAACGCAAGCCGTTCAGCACCAGCGTCTGGTGCGTCTCGGCAAGGCCCATTTCCCATGGGCTACCGGCATGCTTGAGCGAAGTCAGCGGCGAGGCACCGGTGCCGCCATCATAGCCCGAGATGGTGATGTGGTCGGCGCGCGCCTTGGCGACGCCCGCAGCAACCGTGCCGACGCCGACTTCCGAGACCAGCTTGACCGACACGTCGGCCGCCGGATTGACGTTCTTCAGATCGTAGATCAGCTGCGCCAGATCCTCGATCGAATAGATGTCGTGATGCGGCGGCGGCGAGATCAGGCCGACGCCCGGCGTCGAGTGCCGGACCTTGGCGATGGTCGCGTCGACCTTGTGGCCGGGCAATTGGCCGCCCTCGCCGGGCTTGGCGCCCTGCGCCACCTTGATCTGCATCATGTCGGAATTGACGAGATACTCGGCCGTCACGCCGAAACGGCCCGAGGCGATCTGCTTGATCGCCGAGCGTTCCGGGTTCTTGCCGCCGCCGGGCAGCGGCAGATAACGGTCGGCCTCCTCGCCGCCCTCGCCGGTGTTGGACTTGCCGCCGATGGCGTTCATGGCGCGTGCCAGCGTGGTGTGCGCCTCGCGCGAGATCGAGCCGAAGGACATCGCCCCGGTCGAGAACCGCTTGACGATGTCGGCCGCCGACATGACGTCGTCGAGCGCGACCTTCTTGCGGCCGGTTTCCTCGGCCAGCTTGATCCTGAACAAGCCGCGGATGGTCTGGGCGCGGGCCGTCTCGCTGTCGATCTGCGCGGAATAGTCCTTGAACGTCTCCCACGAGCCCTGGCGCACGGCGTGCTGCAAGGTGGCGACCGCGTCGGGCGACCACATATGCGCCTCGCCGCGCATGCGGAACATGTATTCGCCGCCGACTTCCAGACTGTTGCGCAGCACCGGATCGTTGCCGAAGCCGTCATTGTGGCGGCTGAGCGTCTCGGTCGCGATCTCGTCCAGCCCGACACCTTCGATCAGCGTCGCGGTGCCGGTGAAATACTGTTGGACGAAATCGGTCTTCAGCCCGATGGCGTCGAAAATCTGCGCGCCGCAATAGGACTGGTAGGTCGAGATGCCCATCTTGGACATCACCTTGAGGATGCCCTTGCCGATCGACTTGATGTAGCGCGTGACGACTTCGTAGGCGTCGACCTCTTTCGGCAGTTCGCCGCGCTTGTGCATGTCGAGCAGCGTGTCGAAGGCGAGGTAAGGGTTGATCGCCTCGGCGCCATAGCCGGCAAGGCAGCAGAAATGATGCACTTCGCGCGGCTCGCCGGATTCGACGACGAGGCCGACAGAGGTGCGCAGCCCCTTGCGGATCAGGTGGTGATGTACCGCGGCCGTCGCCAGCAGCGCCGGGATGGCGATGCGGTCCGGCCCGACCTGGCGGTCGGACAAGATGATGATGTTGTAGCCGCCGGCGACCGCCGCCTCCGCCCGCTCGCACAAGCGGTCGATGGCGCCCTGCATGCCCGCGGCCCCTTCATTCGAGCCGTAGGTGATGTCGATCGTCTTGGTGTCGAAACGGTCCTCGGTGTGGCCGATGGAGCGGATCTTCTCCAGGTCGCCATTGGTCAGGATCGGCTGGCGCACCTCGAGCCGCTTGCGGCGCGAATTGCCGACCAGGTCGAATATGTTCGGCCGCGGCCCGATGAAGGACACCAGGCTCATCACCAGTTCCTCGCGGATCGGGTCGATCGGCGGGTTGGTGACCTGGGCGAAGTTCTGCTTGAAATAGGTGTAGAGCAGCTTCGACTTGTCCGACATCGCCGAGATCGGCGTATCGGTGCCCATCGAACCCACGGCTTCCTGGCCCGTCGTCGCCATCGGCGACATCAACAGCTTGGTGTCTTCCTGGGAGTAGCCGAACGCCTGCTGGCGATCGAGCAGGCTGACATCCTTGCGCAGCGCGCGCGGTTCGACCGGCTTCAGGTCTTCGAGGATCAGCTGCGTGTTGGCGAGCCAGGTCTTGTAGGGATGCTTGGTCGCGATCTCCGACTTGAGCTCCTCGTCGGAGACGATGCGCCCCTTCTCCAGGTCGATCAGCAGCATGCGGCCGGGCTGCAGCCGCCACTTCTTGACGATCTTCTCTTCCGGCACCGGCAGCACGCCGGCTTCCGAAGCCATGATGACGCGGTCATCGTCGGTGACGATGTAGCGCGCCGGGCGCAATCCGTTGCGGTCGAGCGTGGCGCCGATCTGGCGGCCATCGGTGAAGACAACCGCCGCCGGTCCGTCCCACGGCTCCATCAGCGCGGCATGGTATTCGTAGAAGGCCTTGCGGTCGGCATCCATGAGCTTGTTGCCGGCCCAGGCTTCCGGGATCAGCATCATCATGGCGTGGCTGAGGCTGTATCCGCCCTGGAACAGGAACTCGAGCGCATTGTCGAAACAGGCGGTGTCGGACTGGCCTTCATAGGAAATCGGCCACAGCTTCGAGATGTTGTTGCCGAACAGTTCGGAATCGACCGATGCCTGTCGCGCCGCCATCCAGTTGTTGTTGCCGCGCACGGTGTTGATCTCGCCATTGTGGGCGACCATGCGGTAGGGATGCGCCAGCTTCCACGACGGGAACGTGTTGGTCGAGAAGCGCTGGTGGACGAGGATCAGCGCGGTTTCGAAGCGCGGATCGGTCAGGTCCTTGTAATAGGCGCCGACCTGATAGGCCAGGAACATGCCCTTGTAGACGACGGTGCGCGCCGACAGCGACACGCAGTAGGAGCCGATGTCCTTGTTGTCGTTCTCGGCATAGATGCGGCCCGATATGACCTTGCGCAGCAGATAGAGCCTGGCCTCGTACTCCTCGTCATCGGGAATGTCTGATGTGCGGCCGATGAAGACCTGCCGATGGAACGGTTCGGACGCGACGATGTCAGGCGCCTTCGACAGCGACGAATTGTCGACCGGCACGTCACGGAAACCGATGAGCGGAAGCCCCTCGGACTGCGCCGATTCGGCGATGATGTCCTCGATATGAGCGCGAAGTGCCGCGTCCTGCGGCATGAACCAGTGTCCGACGCCGTATTGACCCGCCGGCGGCAGTTCGATGCCCTGGGCCGCCATCTCCTCGCGGAAGAAACGGTCCGGAAGTTGCACCAGCACGCCGGCGCCATCGCCGACCAGCGGATCGGCGCCGACGGCGCCGCGATGCGTCAGGTTTTCGAGCACGGCAAGGCCGTCCTCGACGATCTGATGCGACTTCACGCCCTTCATGTTGACGATGAAGCCGACGCCGCAGGCATCATGCTCATTGCGCGGATCGTAGAGGCCCTGGGCGGAAAAGCCGGTTCGGCCAATATTGGATCGGCCAATGTCGGTTCGGGACGCGGTTTTGACGGTTGCCGCTTTCGTCTGCGCGGCCTGGCCGTTCGTCGCAGAGTGCGTCATGTCCGTCATCTCTTGGTCCTCCATTCCCAGCCCTTCGGGCGCTGGTCTGCCCCGGCAAGCGCCTGGCTCACCCTGATCCTTGCGGCACGTCTTGCGAAATCCTTGCCGAACCAGGCGGCTTTCCGCATGGTTCGTATTCGTACAGGCCAGCGTCTGGCTGTCCAACCTGTCGCCCGCAGCAACAGCCGGAGAGGCCCAAATGATACGCCAATCCAGCTCGTTTTGTGCGACAAAATAAGACAGCACTACTGTCCTAAATTTTTATGACAGAATTTCTGGACGCACACAAGACCGATTCACAAAAAACTTGAGCCGCCGGCGACATAAAATTACGTGAAGTTGAGGAGAAACGTAAGCTTCAGTCGCCGCCCGCTGCCCCGGCCATGCCGACTGGCTTTAATGGTTTTCCGGCGCCTGGCCCTTGCGGTCAGCATGCGAAACCGGTCAACCTTAGCCCGATTTCCCCAAAAACACAGGCAGATGCATGTTCTTCGCTTCCGACAATTGGGCAGGCGCCCATCCCAATATCGTTGCCGGCCTGTCGGCCAATGCCGATGGTTTTTCCACCGCCTATGGTGACGGAGCGCTCGACCAGGCCGTCTACCGGCGCTTCAACGAGATTTTCGAGCGCGAGGTCGCGGTGTTCTTCGTGGCGACCGGCACGGCCGCCAACTCGCTGTCGCTGACCACCTTCAACAAGCCTGGCGGCATTTCCTTTGCCCACCGCGAATCGCATGTCATCGAAGATGAATGCGGCGCGCCGGAATATTTTTCCGGCGGCTCGCGGCTGCATGCGATCGATGGCGCATTGGGCAAGATCGACCCGCACAATCTCGAAAGGATCATCGGCCGCTTCGCCCCCGAAATCGTGCATTGGGGACGGCCGATGGCGGTCTCGATCACCCAGTCGACCGAGGTCGGCACAATCTACGGGCTGAACGACATCGATGCGATCTCGGCCATCGCCAAAAAGCATTCCGTGCCGCTGCACATGGATGGCGCCCGCTTTGCCAACGCCCTGGTCGCTCTCGACACGACACCGGCCGAAATGACCTGGAAACGCGGCGTCGACGTGCTGTCCTTCGGCGGCACCAAGAACGGCTGCTGGTGCGCCGAGGCGATCGTGCTGTTCGATCTCGACCGGGCCAGGGAATTGGCCTTCCTGCGCAAGCGCGCCGCCCAGCTGTTTTCGAAATCGCGCTTCGTCGCGGCGCAGTTCGAGGCCTATTTCAAGGACGAATTGTGGCTCGACACTGCCCGCCACGCCAATGCCATGGCCGCGCGCCTTGCGGCGGCGATCGAGGATTCGGCCACGGCAAAGCTGGCCTGGCTGCCGCAGGCGAACGAGGTTTTCGCAGTGATCAAGAAAGCCGAAGCCGAGAAGCTGCAGGCAGCCGGTGCTGCCTTCTACGACTGGCACAGGCCGCATGGCTTTGACGGCCATATCAGCGAGGACGAGTTGCTCTATCGCTTCGTCACCAGTTTTGCCACGACGGCCGATGAGGTCGACCGCTTCGGCCGGCTGATCGCTGGATAGTCCCGGACAACAAGAAAGGCGGCGCCTTTCGGCGCCGCCTTTGCCTTGGGAGGCTATTGGTTTAGTTGGCTGTCCTTAGTTGGCGGTCTTGGCCTCGATCTGCTTGGCCTTGGCCGGAGCCGAGGTGATCGCGATCTTGCGCGGCTTCAACTCCTCGGGAATGTTGCGCTTGAGGTCGACGAACAGCAGGCCGTTCTTCAGCGCGGCGCCGACGACTTCAACATGGTCGGCAAGCTGGAAGCGGCGTTCGAAAGCCCTCGAGGCAATGCCGCGATAGAGCAGTTCGGATCCTTCGCCGGTGCCCTCGTCCTTGCGCTCACCTTTTACCGTCAGCACGTTGCGATGGGCTTCGATCGAGATCTCCTCGTCAGAGAAGCCGGCAACAGCCATCGAGATCCGGTAGGAATCCTCGCCGGTGCGCTCGATGTTGTAGGGCGGATAAGTCTGCGCGCCATCGGGCTGCGCAAGCGAATCGAGCATGGTGAAGAGACGGTCGAAGCCGACGGTCGAGCGATAGAGCGGGGAAAAGTCAACGTGACGCATGAGGTGTTCTCCTGTTGAGCAACATGGTTTGCGTATGGCCGGTGCGAAACCCTTGAGCGGCGTTTCGGCTGGACCAGCGGCCCCGATATTGGCGACCGCATCCGACATTTGGGGAGCGCTCGAATGCATTTCAAGATTTCTCCTGTCGGCAAAAACCCGTGCGGCTGGTCGTTGATGAACGGCAGATGAACCGGCGCTTCGGCGCGCGTTCAGATAGCCGGCGCTAGAGTGAGCCCAAGATCAAGGATTGGCGGCGCCGGACGATGAACCGCTCTTGAGGCGCCGCAACGAGGCCGACCGGGGTGTAACGTCCCTTCCTCCCGGATCGACAGAGGCCGGAAGCCCGCTTTCAAGCGGCTTCCGGCCTTCCCCATTGTGGGTCTCGCGTCACCGGGAATTCCTTTGCTTTTGGCGCATGGGCGTCTATCACCTTAGCAGAGCCAGCCAGCACCGGCCGGCACGAGCACGAAGCGCCGAATGACGGATCTTGTCCCAGACATCCCCCTTTTTCACGAAATCGAGGGCAATCCACGACCGGAAAACGCCAGCGGTGGCTTTTTCACCACCCGTGACCGCAAGAAGATCCGCTACGGCCTGTTCGGCGCGGTCACTCGCCCCTTGAAAGGCACCGTGGTCGTGCTCACCGGCCGCAACGAGTGCATCGAGAAATATTTCGAAACCATCCGAAATCTTGCCGACCGTGGCTTTGGCGTCGCCACCATCGACTGGCGCGGCCAGGGCGATTCTTCCCGTCTGATCCGCAATCGCCAGCGCGGCTATGTCCGTAGCTTCCGCGACTACACCGCCGACTTGGAGCAGTTCTTCGAGGAGATCGTCCTGCCCGACTGCCGCGGCCCCTACTACATCCTCGCCCATTCAGCCGGCGCGGTGATCACGCTGCTTGCCACGCCGTCGATGGTGAACCGCGTGCGGCGCATGGTGCTGATCGCGCCATTCCTGACCGTGCCCGATCTGCCAGTCTCGATATCGACTGTTCGCCGCGTCTGTTCGTTCTTCTGCGCGCTCGGCCTTGGCCGTCTTTATGCCGCCTGGGGTCCACGGCCGAAGGTGACGGCCCCCTTCGAGACCAACAAGCTGACGTCCGACCCGGTACGCTATCGGCGCAACACGCGGATCTACGAAGAGTACCCGCAGCTGGCGCTCGGCGGCCCGACGATCCGCTGGCTGCAGGCTGCCGCCAAAGCATCTGAGGCTGTCAGCGACCCCGACTTCATGGCTCGCATTCAGGTCCCCATGCTGATAATCGCCGCCGGCGCCGACCAGGTCGTCTCGACCAAGGCGGTAGAAGCCTATGCCAGGCGTCTGCGGCTCGGTTCGCTGCTGATGATCGACGGCGCCCGCCACGAAATCCTGCAGGAGGCCGACATGTACCGCGAGCAACTCCTCGCCGCCTTCGATGCCTTCATTCCCGGCAGCGACGACCCTACGGTCTGACGGACGCCGATCGCCGGCTCACGCCTGGCGGGCGAACTCCATGACCCAGTTGGTCTCCCAGCTCGTGCCGCCATCAAGCGAAAAGGCCTGTTCCCAGCGCGCCGAATTCTCCATCATCCGTGACCAGAGGAAACGAACCTGGATCGGCCGTCCGTCGAAGACATCGTCACACAGGAACGTGCCGACACCGTCGGTGAATGCGCCGCGCACCGGCACATCGATGGTCAGCGGGTTGCGACCGTCGATCCACCAGATCGACCATTGCCGCGTCGCCGGATCGAAGGTCCGCACCGTTGCGGCACGATAGGCGCCGCCCGGCAGCTCGATCACATTGTCGTCGACATTGCCGAGACCACCGAGCAGTGGGCGTACCTCGCATGTGCCGCCGAATTCGTCCCAGTTGGTGTCGCCCGCCAGGCGCTTTTGCAGCCTTCGATGGCTGACATCCCAGTTGCCGAAGAAGAAGTCGAAATCGCTGCGCCCGTCCGTCCGACTGTCATTGGCGTGGCTGGCTGTTGATTGCATCGGCATGTCTGGTCCTCCTCTTGGAAAGGCCCTTCCATAGTCGGTGCCAACTGACACCCTGTTGTCAGTAGGGATCGGCCGGCGGCGCCCGCGGCGCGCAAAGTGCTAAAGATTCTGACAGCCCGCGCCGTCCCGGAGTGCTCATCTGCCCGCGTCGAACTGAACGCCATGGAGATGAGATCATGACCGAGAAAACCTGCGCCGCCTGCGATTGCCAGCTGGACGCCAACCCGATCCGCGTCAAGGTCGGCGGCAAGACCGTCGAAGTCTGTTGCGAGGAATGCGCGCAAGCGCTGAACGAAGCCGGCGCCTCGGCAGCCGGCGCCAGGGAGGACTGAGCGATGCGCCCCGATCATACAGCAGCAACGCAATGCCTGGCCGACACGATCCCCGCACTCAAGCCAACGGTTCGCGCATCGGACGCCGCAACGATCCGGCAGGCCCTGCGTGCACAATTCATGGCTGCGGCCAGCTGGGTCAGCTATCAGATGGAGCGGCGTCGAAGCCGGCGCGCCTTGCTCGAGATGACCGACGACCAGCTCAAGGACATCGGTCTGTCGCGCGGTGAAGCCTACTCAGAATCCACGCGCCGGCTGTGGGATTGATGCATGTCGCCCAGAAGTGGTCCCGGTTTCGGGGCGACGACATGCGCGAAACTAAAACTCAAAGCGCGTCGCGTGATTCCATTTTGATGCGACGCGCTTTGAGAAGCAGCCTGCCTGGAAGTCTCCTGACAGGAATGGGCGGGCCGGTTGCGTAGAGTGCCGATCCAGGGCCCATGGCCCGGCACAGGAAAACAACGCAATGGCCATATCGCAATTCACGGTCCAGCCGCTTCTCGACACCGGCACTGTCAGGGTGCGCGACGTCGTCTGCAGCGGGCAATGCCGGCACAGGAGCGAGGAAGAGTGCACGTCGGCGACGCATCTTGTGTTTCCCTATCGCGGCGTCTTCGTGCGCCATGTCGGCCGCAATGACGCCGTCGCCGAAGCCAATCAGCTGCTGTTCTTCAACGAGGCGGAAGCCTATCGGATCAGCCACCCCGTCGAGGGTGGCGACGCCTGCCTCGATCTCGTCGTCGAGGAGGCACAACTGCTGGAGCTGGCGCCGAAGGAACAATTGCGCAGCGGCGCCACCCCGGCATTTCGTCGCCAACGCCGACGCATCGACCCACGGGCCCAGGCTTTGGTGGCTTTGCTGCGCCACAGCCTCAGCCGCAACGTCGCGGAAATACTCGAGGCCGAAACCCTGGCGCTGACGCTGGTGCGGCGCTCTCTCGGCGAGCGGACTTCGCATGTCGCCGGCGCCAGCACGGGCCGGCAGAAACTGGTCGACCGCGCCAAGCTCGTTTTGTCCTCGGATCTGTCGCGACGCTGGACGCTGGCAGAAATTGCCGCCGAGGTCGGCGTCTCGCCGGTCTACCTGACGCAGATGTTCCAGCAGGTCGAGGCCATGCCGCTCTATCGCTATCATTTGCGCCTGCGGCTGGCGCGCGCGCTCGACCTGCTTGGCCGCTACGATAATCTGACGACGCTGGGCATGGACCTTGGCTTCTCCAGCCACAGCCATTTCAGCTCCGCGTTCAGGCAGGTTTACGGCCGCACCCCAGCGGAATTCCAGCGCTCGATCAAGCCGCGCTGACGCAATTCCAGGAAAAGTGTGAGCGGTTTTCCGTTCGGAATTGCGTCGAAGAAAGCGTGGAGAAATCAGCCTCGGAGCGCAGCCATCGCCGCCGCATGCAGCTCCGGCGTCGCCGCTGCCACGACATCGCCGCCCTTCTCCGCCGGCCCACCATCGAATGTGGTGACCACACCGCCGGCCTTTTCGATGATCGGGATCAGCGCCACGATGTCGTACGGCTTCAATCCGGGATCGGCAACGATATCGACGCTTCCCGATGCGATCATGGCGAAGGCATAGCAATCGGTGCCGTAGCGGGCGAGCTGCACCTGCTTTTCGAACTGGTAGTAGCGCTCGCGCGCCTCGCCCTTGAACAGTGCCGGCGTGGTGGTGAACAGCGTCGCTTCGGCGAGCTTCGTCGTCTTGCGGGTTGTCAGCTTGCGCGGGCCACCCGGCCCCTCATAGTGGGAGCCCGAGGCATTGGCGTAGTAGAGCTCGCCGGTGAAAGGTTGCGACATCATGCCGGCAACGGCATCGCCGTCGACGGTCAGCCCGACCAGCGTCCCCCACACCGGCAGGCCGGAGATGAAGGCGCGCGTGCCGTCGATGGGGTCGATCACCCAGACATGCTTGCTCGAAACGTTTTCGCTGCCATGCTCCTCGCCGAGGATGCCATGGTCGGGATATTCAGCCGATATCAGCGCCCGGATGGCGCGCTCGGCCTCGCGATCGGCTTCGGTGACCGGGTCGAAACTGCCCTTTTCCTTGTTGGCGACGGCGCCCTGGCTGCGGAAGCGCGGCAAGGTTTCCGCCGCTGCCGCCTGCGCGATGCGGCGCATGAAATCGATGCTGATGTCCACCTGATTCTCCCGCATTGCAGCATGCCCAAGCCGTGCTCTGCCGCCAATTTCCTGCCAAAACAAGGGTGTTCGACGATTTTCCCGCAGCGGCACCTGTTGCCCGGATGTCACACAAGCGTCACCGAAATGCAATTTCCACATCAGAGTGAATTAAAAAAGCCTGAAGGTCGCTTGACATTTGTGCAGCGCACAATAACCTCAGCCTCGGACAGGTTTTCCTGTCCATGCCCTCCTTGGGCGTTTCCTCCCTAGACTTCGACCGTATCGTGCAAACGATGCGGTCTTTTTTTACGCCGGAGTATCCCGGACCAAAGTTTCACTCCGCCGCCAGCGGCAGGTCGATGAAATGATGGTCGGGCATGGCCATCAGATCCGCCGAAAATCGCGTCAGATCGTCAGCCAGGGCGTCGAAGCCGGCGGCCTTCTCGAATGTCCGCTCGTTCATGTAGAGCCCGCGATTGACCTCTATCTGCAGGGCGTGGAGATGGCGCGCCGGGCGGCCATAGTGCTCGGTGATGAAGCCGCCCGCATAGGGCTTGTTGTGGGCAACGGTGTAACCCATGGCGGTGAGCAGGCTGATCGCTGTCTCGGTCAAGGCCGCGGTGGCCGAGATGCCGAAACGGTCACCGATGATGAAGTCAGGCCTCAAGCCGTTGTCGCCGACGCGGATGCTCGCCGGCATCGAATGGCAATCGATCAGCACGGCAAAGCCGAAACGCGCATGGGTTCTGGTCAAGAGCCGTTTCAGCGTCTCGTGATAGGGCTTGTAGACAGCCTCGATGCGAGCGACCGCTTCGGACAGCGGCAAGCGGCCGGAATAGATATCGAGCCCCTCGCCGACCAGCTTGGGCACCGTGCCAAGCCCGCCGGCGACCCGCGCCGAGCGGATGTTGCAGAACGACGGCACCGGCTCGGCGAACATGCGCGGATCGAGTTCCCACGGCTCGCGGTTGACGTCGAGATAGGCGCGCGGGAAATTCGCCGCCAGCATTGGCGCCCCCAGCGCCACGGCACCGCCGAACAGTTCGTCGACATAGCAGTCTTCCGAACGGCGGATGGCGTTGCGGTCCAGCCTTGCCATGGCAAGGAAGCGCTCCGGATAGTAGCGGCCGCTATGCGGTGAGTTGAAGAGGAAGGGGACGCGCTGCTCGGCGCCCGACCGGATTTCGAAGGGTGGAAAGACCGAAAAATCCTCGGCTGCCGTCTTCAATTTGAGCGAACCCGCAAACACCAGTGCATCATGATGTGAAGGTGCCACCTTGCTGGCCGCGTGTCCAGTATTTCAGCAGCAGCACAGGCCGGGCAAATATGAACCGTCCCGGCTCACGTTCACTTGATGTTTACCCTCACCTCCTCATATACAGGATGGTTAACGGGCTTGCCCAACGGCAATCTCGAGCGGGTGATTCGGACGGGACATCATGGCACGCATTCTTCTGGCGGAAGACGACGACGATATGCGTCGGTTCCTCGTCAAGGCGCTGGAGCGCGCCGGTTACCAGGTCAGCGATTTCGACAATGGCGCCAGCGCCTACGAGCGGCTGCGCGAGGAACCGTTCTCGCTGCTTCTGACCGACATCGTCATGCCGGAGATGGACGGCATCGAACTGGCGCGCCGCGCCACCGAGATCGACCCCGACCTCAAGGTCATGTTCATCACCGGTTTCGCCGCGGTTGCGCTGAACCCCGATTCCAAGGCGCCGAAAGACGCCAAGGTGCTGTCGAAGCCGTTCCACCTGCGCGACCTCGTCAACGAGGTCGAAAAGATGCTGCAGGCGGCCTGAGCCGCTTTCCGAGTAAGGCGTAAGCACCCTTGTCGCCACTGCGGCGAGACGACGCCTTCTTTCCTTTTTCCTGCTATTGACGCGCTGGATCAAAAATGGTGTATGCGCGGCTTCGGATGGGCGTGTAGCTCAGCGGGAGAGCACTGCATTGACATTGCAGGGGTCACAGGTTCAATCCCTGTCACGCCCACCATCCTTTTGAAAAACAATGGGTTACGCTGAGTTTTCGCTGGTGAGGCATCCAAGGGATGCACCAGAATGCGGAATCCGACTTATCTCGAACTCTCCCGAAACCGGATTTTCTATTTTCGCTGGCCGCTGACAAAGCCTTGTGCTGGCAGCAGTGGAAAACCTGCGAGCCTCAAAATCTCACTTCGTACGCGGGCCGACTCGGAAGCCTTGTACCTAGCTCGGCACCTAAGCTATGTCGGCCAAGTCCTTATGAAACGGTGGTCTGCATCCAGCATGCGCTACGATGAAATACGTGCTGCACTCACAACGCACTTTCGAGACGCGCTGGAACGCCGCAAAAACGAGATAGCTGCGGAAGGCCGGCTAAGACCCGAGACGTTGGCGGCCCTACAGAACGGGGTAGCGTTTGCCGACGACGCGATATTGACGGGCGGCGATATCTTTCCCCATGAGACAGACGACTCGCTAGCTATGCGCTTTGCCGAGTCACACCAGCTTGCGTTGGCTCCAGGCTCTGATGCCTTCGTGACATTCAAAAGCGAGATGAAGCGGGCATACAAGGCGTACTGCTCTGCGGTGCTAGCCCATGATCAGTCTTTTGACAGTTTCGACTTTGACAAAGCCGCCCTTCCCTCAGGGACGACATTCGCGAAACCAGCGGCCAGCTCGAAAGACACTCTTGGTGAAGTTGCTATGAAATTCATAGCTGAGGAGAAGAAAGCGGGACGCTGGGTCAAACGGTCAGAGGATCAGAAACGCCAGCATATCGAACTTTTGTACGAGGTTCTGGGGCGTGAGATCGAGATTGCCCAGGTCACATCTTCGGACGCGCAACGCGTGAAAGAGATCCTCCTAAATTATCCTCGAAATAGGAACAAAATCGAAGCCACTCGCAACCTGTCTATCGATGAAATATCGAAGCTGCATGGGCACAAGACGCTCACTGTCCGCACCATCAACACCTATCTCCAGACCTATGCTGGCCTTTTCTCTTGGGCAAAGAGAAACAGATATGTCGCAGAAAATTTGTTCGACGGAGCCACACTTAGAGAAAGCAAGAAGAATGACGAAGAGGCTCAGAGAGAGCCGTTTTCTCAAACTCATATCGATCTGATGCTTAGCGAGCTTCTTAATAACACACGAGGTTTGCTGAACAGGGAATATCAAAAATGGGGGCCGTTGATTGGGCTCTACACAGGCGCCAGATTGAATGAGATAAGTCAGTTAGAAGTAGCAGACATTAAAATGACTGACGGAGTCTGGTGTTTCGACTTCAACGACGAAGGAGAAGGAAAGAGCCTAAAGAACTCCGCATCTCGGAGAGTGGTGCCCATACACGACCGGCTCCTGGAGCTAGGAATTTTGGGATACTTGCAAACGCTCAAGTCGCGAGGCGAGACACGTTTCTTTCCTGAGTTCCAGTTCACCTCGAAGGAGGGCTATGGTCGAGCCCTTGGGCGTTGGTTCAATGTACGCTTCCTCGTTCAGCTTGGCATCAAGTCAAAGGACCTAGTGTTTCACAGCTTCCGGCACACCATGATCACAAAGCTACTGCAGGCTGGCGTAGAGGAAAACCTCGTAAAGGCGATCGTCGGTCATACGCGGCATGGCGTGACCCAACAGCATTATTTCAAGCAGGGATACACAATCGCACAGATGCAAGCTGCGCTACGCAGTTTCTAGCTGTCTGTTAACTTTTTCATAAGAGCTGGTACGTCCAGTTCGATGATTGCGGCTATGTCGAGAAGTTCAACTAGGTCGACTCGACGTTGTCCGCTCTCGATGTTCGCAATGAAGGGCTGATGCCGACCCATCGCTTTCGCAACTTGGGTTTGGGACAAGCCTTTCGAACGCCTCTGATCCGCCAACGCTTTGGCGATCATCACATGACGAGTTGAGTGCAGGGACTTTGGCATTGGCCCGTTGACGAAAGGTCTGACGGGCGGGTAATCCGAAATTCAGATTATCCAAAAATTGGATATATGGGCACACGCTCTGGGACTTAGCAGAGCACACAGGGGGCTAACATGGAAACTTTGCTAGTGCTGATCGTGCTTGGAGCGGCGGTATTCTATTTCCTCAAAGGCATTGTTCAGCGAGGCGCAGAGACTGTAAGAGCATCGATATTCCTGACCGGCTTAGAGTCTGGCGGCACGGTAGCTGATGCCAACATGGTGGCAAGCATCGATGCAGAGCATATGCCAGCCTCCATGATCCATGACGCGATGGACCACGTACGGCTCATGTACGGAGGCAAGCAGTTGCCCATGATTGAAGAGGCATATCGCAAGGGTATGAAGCCTAAGCTCGCCCTCTGGAATCAAGTCCTGATAAACATCTTTCATTCCTCTGTCCCGGAACGCAGCAGCGGGAAGCAAAAGGCTGACAGCACGGACACTCCAGGACACCGCAATGATCTTTACCAAGAGGTTGTGGAAGCTAACAAAACGCGAAACCAGCGGATGGGTTTCGACAAATATCTCAGCGCCGTTGTAGCAGAGGCCAAGCGCTTAGACGGCAAAGCTGCCACCGACTTGCATTGGATCGAATTGACTGACGACGAAGGCACAAAGCGCGCTTATGCTGATGGAATAGACCCTGAGAGGCTCGCAACGGAAATTTTGAAGTTTGGGCCACCGCCACCTTGGCGTGTTGGCTAGTTTCCGCCAGAGAGGCCCGCAGGATTCGTTCGGTGCTCTGGCGCAGGATTGGACGGCGGAAGTTCCCTGTCGCCTCTCAGCCGCCTTCCCTGGCCGATTTGAGACCCATTGCTAATGCCCCCACGCCAACAGCGCCGCTTCGGCTTGATCGGGCGCTGACTTGATGCGCAAGACCGTCTGCCGTGTTAGGTCCGATGCCTTGGCAATGGCAGATGCTCCAGCGCCACCTGCGAGCATATCCAGCACCAGTTGATACTGGCTTCGGTCATAGGTTGGCTTGCGGCCACGGTACTTCGTATCCTTCGCCCTGGCGTGAGCTATACCCGCGCGCTGCGCTTCTTTCGTTGCCTCCGCTTGTGCCTGAGCAGTTGCCGCCATGAACGCAATGAGCGCATCCCGTACTGCTTGCTGAATGGGGTCCGTAGTAGCGCCATCGAATGTCACGTTGTTAATCACGGTTCGAATGGTAACGCCCTTGCGCATGAACTCCCTGATCGCATCGCAGACATCTTGGTAGTTTCGGCCGAGCCGATCCACCCATCGCACCACCAGCGTGTCACCCTTGCGTAGCATATCGTAGAGGCGCCGACCTTCCGCGCGCTCTCTAAGTAGGGTGTTCAAGCCGGAACTACCGCGGTCGGCAATCACAGTGTCAATCTCGAAGCCAGCGTTCCTGGCCTGCGTCTCTTGATGCTCAATGGTTTGATCAGCTGTGGAAACTCTGGCGTAAAGGATAACGGACATCATAGACTCCCATATGTACGTTAGGGTTATGTCCGTATATATGACTGTCCGTTGATCGATGTCAACCCTTACGTACACCTCGATGTAAGCCGGATCGTATGCCCGCTAGGGTATAGCCTAACGGACGCAACCCCTATAGAAACCTTACAAGATCGGCTGAGTCGCCGGCCACTAGGACTGTTACCAAGGTCGGTATTTAATATAGCATTGTAGCCGAAGCTATATAGTGAGTGCCTGATAGGCATAGCCAGATGCATAACATGGCGGAGCGTTAGCGACCCATGGATTAAAGTAATAGATTAGATACTATTATAGTATCCTATTTATATTAGTATATCTAATACCTAACATAGTGGTCTATATAGTTTATCTATCATAGCAGTGTACCTTATGGCAGCTCCGATAGTGTACACTGTACTATCTCTATCTATATACCACATACACTACATAGTACCTAGCTATAATATAGTATTGGTATCTCAGTATCTATCCACATCGTCGCTATATCAGTGTCTAGATATTAATACAAGTATCTTCCTAATCTATGTATTATGTTCCCATCTTCGATGGATAAGGCTCAAACTGATACCATTTAATCTGTGCATAGCTTCACGCCATGTACATCATAGTCCAATCATCATAGCTATTCGTCATAGCCGTATTCAGAATATGCGGCTATATATTCCACATAGGGAGCAATTAGCTTGCCGTTCATAGCCCCCATCATACCTGTATGATCTCAACCGAGTTGTGATTTAAACCATCCGGCAGAGGGCTACCTAGGCCCATACGCGTATTACCCCAGCTCGTAGCTCCGAACACGAATGAGGTTTCCAATCGCAGTGGCAACTGCGTAGACAAATCCTGGCAACCCGATGGGGGAAGTTGCGCCTATGACTAAGATGAAAACCCTCGCGAAAAATTTCGTCGTTTGTGGCTTTACGCACATCGAGCTCCGGCCTCTAAAGGGAGGCCAGCACTGAAAACAACGGGTCTCATGGCCCCTTTTAGAACTTAGACCAACATAGAAAATACCCATAGATTGACTCTAGCTAGATAGAAGCGGCGATATGTACATACACAATAGTACTAAATGGAATAACGAGACAGAAACGATACTGATCGCAATATAAGTTTCATACCAACGCAGTAGATTTGTCTTTTTCAATTCTTGCCGCTTCATCTTCATAGCATATAGCTCGATCTCAATCTGCTCTTTACGATAGCTTAGCCAAGCCAAAGCTCCCCCAATCAGCAAAGTTAGGCAGATTGTAGCCAGCAATAAATTCATGGCGAAGATCGCCCAACTCGCCATCTTAGCAACTTCTGCTGAGACGCCCCTACTAAGAAAATCCTTTACGACCGCAAACTCTCCTGCAAACAGTACAACAATGACGGCCTGATACAGAGCAGCAATCTTAAACGTTGTTTCGTTTAGTGCTTTTTTCTGATCAAGTATGTACTTATAGCGCTCTAGAAGAAACTCACCTGCACTGTCTGACACTCTGCAACCTCCACACGGCTAGAATGGAAAATCATCCGCAGATTTTTGATCTCGGCGGTCCCAAGCAAACGGATTGAAACTCCTCACCTTTGTCATAAGAGCAGCGTTTGCGAAGCCATCATTGTCATTGAGGTACAAGCGCAGATCCTCAAACAAGTCGCCCTCTGTAGCTCGGCCAACGAGCTCAGGGGTAACTAAATCCCATGAGACGCTTAAATTAATCAGATATTCGAGGACGAGAAAGTATACAGCAAGAGAGCGCTGCTTCTCTACGTCGGCGCGATCTTGCTTGTTATATAACCATAAAGATAGAGGCTCATTCGGCACGAGGTAACGCTCCCGATTGGCAACAAAGCTACCATAGGCATCCAAGCCTGTAGCCTTGACGTGCGGGCCTGGAACGTTGATACCACCGATGGCTGTAGATCTGCCACCTCTAACACGTTCCCTAACCGTCGCTAGGGCTCTCCAAAACTTAACGTCTCTGGTACCAAGTTGCTCGAAGAGCTTCGTACTTGAGAGCCACAGATCTCCGTTACGCTCTCGCTTAATCCATCTCAGCTCGATTTGGCGAGCTTCCTCCGAAGCCCTAATCTCAGTCACCTCAAAATTTCTCTTTATATTATCCTCAACGTATTGCGAAGTATTGAGATTACATACTATAGGCCCAAGCTTGCCAGTAGCCTTGTTCCCAAGGATTGACAGGATATTCTGGGCAGTAATGTCTGCCGGCGCCTCTCTGACGAAATACTCTATCGATCGATATAGGGAAGACTCAACAGTCCAGAACTCCTTTAGCTCAGCTATACTCTTGAACGATACATTCTGCCGCTTGTCCATATCCTCTAACAGGACGAGAGGGACCTCAGACATAGCTTCGATTAAGAGCGCAGGCTTGGAGGCGGCGCCAAGCTGTCCCGTAAGTGGGGCCGCAATAAACGGAGCAACGCCTACCGCACGGGAAAGGGAGTGGCTTTCAGTAGATGAGAGCCGGGCTATCTCATCCGTAATATGATGAGAGTACAATGAGTAAATCGTCTCGAGCATTTGGCGCTGCTCATTTGTATCCTCAAGTGCAGACCGTGCAACATTGGTTCTCGGGGCTTGAGGTCCTATTGCGTCTGCAATCGCCAAAATACTTCGGGCTCGAAAGCCCGGGGTGGTTTGCTCTACGGCAACGCCCTCTACACACGTTGCTATAGGAATAAAAATATCGTCGTCAGGTCGCCGGTCTCGCGATATCTCGACAAAGCCCCAGTCTTGGAATAGCTCATCCTTAGCAACCGCAAAAGCCAATTTCACGCCGGATTGCTCGAACTGCTTCACCTTGTATTCCCGCTTGTAGCCCGTCCGCGCGACCGATGTGGCCTCGATATAAGCGCTGAGCGCTTCCTTTGGCTCTACGTAACCAATCTGGACCGGCTCGTCGCTGTCGATAGTCACACGCACCCTACATCGTGGGAACATCAGCCATGATCTTGCGACCATCAACACATCACCGACATCAGCCGTAGGTCGCAAAATCAATCTCACGGACGTCCCATGGGGCAACATAGGAAGCTGCGGTCGGTCCGATATCTTATTCAGAAGTTTTATCAGGTACTTCCCATGAACCGACCTTAAGGCGATGCGTCTCGCGTCTTCCTCGTCTTCACTACAGGTTGTGATCTCCACATCATCCGAAACCATGAAAGCGGATAGGACGCCGATCCCAAAGCGACTGATTGAATGGAACCCCGGATGTTTTTCTTTAAATTTCGGATCTTGATACCTAGAGGAGCCCACCTTTAATAGATGGCTCTCTATTACCTCCTGCGACATACCTGTGCCATTGTCAGTAACAGTCAAAGATCTTTTAGCGCTGTCCCACACTATATCGACCTGACCGTACTCCGCAGACGAATTCTTATCGATGTCGGCCTGCAATCTCACTGCGTCTAAAGCATTCTGCGTCAGCTCCCTGAGCACTACTTTAGTGTCATTATAAAGTGTATGTCCGGTAAGAAGATCAAGTATCTTATGTTGATCTAGCTCAAACTCAAATGAGTCAGTCAAAAATCCTTCGGTGTCTATGTACTTTAGATCAATTTCTCTCCATGGAAATAGGTAATTTCTTATAACGTCTTTTGACGATTTCTGTATGGCGATATAGGATCGCGTCAGTTCAATTTGCGCATACCTCAAATAACTTGTAAGTCCAAAAAATCCGTCGGGTTCTTTAAAGGTTGCGTGCACCTCTACGGTATCCGACAGCGCGGTCTCGCTAACATGTCCGTCTCTGTCTCGACCGAGCGCCGGGCGCACTGTCCGTACCGCATTCTGCTTCTGCCACTCAGTCTGGCTATTTGGATCACCGGGGTTTACTAATTGGTATAGAACGCTAGGGGCTCTCCTGCGAGTGATTTGCAGGAGGTCTACGGTTCTTAATATCACGGCGCAGTATTGGAGATTCGCAGTTTCCTCGGGTCCTCCGTAGGGCTGGGAAAGCTTGTAAGTATTTATATCATCAATATTTCCTTGAGTGTGGCTTTCACACAGAAGTGCCAAGTCCTTCTTTATGGTCAAATCAAGATTGCCTAAAAGATCATGGATCACGGACCTCATCTGTTCGGTTGATTTTCCATCATCTAGGGCGGAACCGTCCAACCATGCACGCACCCGCTTGCCATGCGTGTATCTAACAAAGTCCTGATACCGTAAGCGATCCGCCAAATCGGACGACATTTGAGACAGACGAGCATTGTAATCTTTATATTTTTCAGCCGAAATAACCGGATTAGCCAGGTAGTTCTTATAGTCCGTATTGTTAAATCGATTTTCAAATTCGTTCTTAGTTATCAATAGACCTATATCATGGAAATATACCGAAAGAACCAGTAGTATCCAATCAGCAGGAGTCATCGATTCTTTTGTATCGTTCGGTATTATCCAATCCAGCGTTTTTAGCATGTCGTATACATGGGAGAAACTATGGTCTGTGTAGTCATAAAAGAATCCAGATGACTTCCAGTCATTTAGAATCGATTGTACGTGCTCTCTAATCTTGTGAAGATTGACTGGAAACGCCGATAGTTTTGTTGCGGCATCTGCACGCTGCTCTGCGCTTGTCAGTTGGATGTCCACTGCTTGCCCCCGGTACCAGCGGCTTAAGCCGCAATCTGTTCTTACCTACTATGGTCTCGTATCGATCGAATTTCGTCAAATCCCATCTGTAATTTTGAAGGCCAGCTTGGCGGCTAGTTTGCATAGTTGAGCGAGCAATGACAGCACCTATGCCAATCCGACCTAGGCGACTGGCCCGCTCCGATCACCCTGCCGACTGCGACCCTTTGTTGATCAGTATGGCCTTTACAATATCAACCGTACCGTTTGCCTCGATTCGGCATAGCTGGTATGAGGAGACACTAGAGGGAGGCATTTTGTCTCCCGTCCTTGCCAGTATGCCCGGTAGCATTGGGCTTCAAGACGATGGTGGGTAGCCCTGTCACGCCCACCATCCAATACCAGACGAACGCCGAGTTTCCGCTGGCCAAGCATCCAAAGGCCAGCTCAGCCCTGCTTTTCCTTGTAGAGCAGCAATTCAGGCCGGTATTCGAAATGCATGGTGTCGTAGTGATACCAGCGCCCACCCCAGATAAAACCCTGCCTTTCAAACAGCGTGACGATTGATAAGGGAATGCGGTTCTTGAACGGGATCCGGCCCTTGCTGTCGGGCTTGTTCCAGAACCAATAGTCGGAATAACCGACATTGATGTCGAACGCGGCCCCGAAGGAATGGACGCTGAGTTGATCCGTGCCGGCGATGACCCGCCAATTGAAACCGCCGCCCGGTTTGAGGCCGAAGCGGCTCATGTCGGCGGGCAACTCCTGCAAGGCATTCGAGATTTTGGCGAGGCGCTCGTCAACACCGAAGAGTGAGGTTATCCGAACCGGATACTTGCCCAGTTTGGGCAGCCACTTGACGGTCGTTAAATGATGGCCGACCGCCGCGGCACTGGCCCCATAGAGTTTTTTGAAAAAAGCCTCGTTGCGAATCCGCCCCGGATCGAAATCCACGTCAGGGACAAGGTCTCCGGCACTGGCTGTCGGATAAACGTAGTGGAACATGTCCTCGATATCGGGGGACTTGATCAACTCCTCGGGCGTGCATGCCTTGCCATCATCCCACACCATCGTGGCACCATGCGACCACATCACTGTATTGCCCGAGACGGTAAAAAGGCCGGGGTAAGCTTCGAGCAGCGCAGCCTTGGCGTCAGCCTGATCGACGCCATCACCGCCTTGCGCGGCTGACATGGGGATCGCCGCCATCAAAACCACGAAAACGATGGAAATCCTTGGCTTCATCGCCAGCATGGCCCCCGAAATCGCACGCCTACCCTTTCGATCATAAACGAAAAGGGAATGTGGATCAGGGCACGAGCCTACATCTATTCCGAGACGCCTGCGACGGCACACAAACCTCTCATCCTGGCCACCGCCAGCTCCGGATCGGCCAGCAAACCGGCCTGGTCGGCAAGGCGGAAGACATCGGCATAGTGACGGATACCGCGCGCCGACTGCATGCCGCCGACCATGGCGAAATGGTCCTGATGGCCGTTCAACCAGGCCATGAAGACGATGCCGGCCTTGTAGTATTCGGTCGGCGCCTCGAAGATTTTTCGCGATAGCGGCACTGTCGGCGCCATCAGCGCGTCATAGCCGGCACGGTCGCCGTCCGCCAGCTTCGCCAGTGCCGCATTGGCGACCGGCGCGATCGCATCGAAAATGCCGAGCAGCGCGTGCGAGTGCCTCCTGCTGTCGCCGGCGATCAGCTCGGGATAGTTGAAGTCGTCGCCGGTGAACATGACGACGCCGTCCGGCAGCCGGTTCCTGAGCGCGACCTCCTTGCCGGCATCGAGCAGCGAGATTTTTATCCCTTCCACTTTGCCGGCATGGCGTTCGATGATGGCGACGACTGTGTCGAGCGCGGCCTCGAAATCGCTGCTGCCCCAGTAACCTTTCAGTGCCGGATCGAACATGTCGCCCAGCCAGTGCAGGATGACTTTTCCGGACGCCTGGCTCAGGATCCGGTCGTAGACACGGGCATAGTCGTCCGGACCCTTGGCGACAGCCGCCAGGGCGCGGCTGGCCATCATGATCGCCTTGCCGCCCTGCCCTTCGATGAAAGCGAATTGCTGCTCGTAGGCCGCGATGACATCGTCGAGCGTCCGGGCGGCGCTAGGCGCCAGATGGTCTGTGCCGGCACCCGAAGCGAGATCGGCGCCTTCGACGGTGCGCGCTTCAGCGATCGAACGGCGGATCAACTCCTGCGCATTTGTCCAGTCGAAACCCATGCCGCGTTGCGAGGTATCCATCGCCTCGGCGATGCGGAAGCCGAGCCGCCACAGGTGATGACGAAACGCCATCGTCCTGTCCCAGTCGACCACCGGCTTCGACCACGGATCGGTCATCGCAAGCGGATCGGCAACGACATGGGCTGCAGCATAGGCGATGCGCGAAAACCGCGCGCCGACCACCGGCTGCACCGGTTGGCCGACCAGCGCATAGCGGGTGCTGCGGCCACCCTCACCAGGCAAGACAATGTCCATCGTTCTCTCCCTATCGTCGTGCCTATAAATGGAACGTTCCAATAAATCAAGAACCTTTACGATTCGTCGTTCATTCGCGGAAAAAATGCTGCGCCGCAACACAGAAAGCCTTATAGAGTGGGCTTGCAGGCCTTATCATGTCAATTCTTCGAAATTCGGAAAGAACCCCAATTGACTCCGAATGGGAGTAGTGATTAGAACGTTCCAATAGATCGACGTTGGAAAGCGGGAGGATGCATCTGGATGGCCAGCCGGGCCAAGGCAACGATATTCGACATCGCCCGCGAGGCAGGCGTGTCCAAATCGACGGTGTCGCTCGTGCTCCAGGGCAGCGGGCTGATCCGGCCTGAGACCGCGGTCAAGGTTCGCAAGGCGATCGAGGATGTCGGTTACGTCTACAACCGTGGCGCCGCCAATCTGCGCAAGGCTCACTCCAACGTCATCGGCATGGTCATCAACGATCTCACCAATCCCTTTTTCGCCGAACTGGCGGTCGGCATGGAGCGCGTCTTCCAGTCGGCCGGCATCGTGCCTTTCATCGCCAACACGGCGGAGAATCCGGTGCGCCAGGAAGAGGTGCTGAAATCTCTCATGGAACAAGGCGTCGCCGGCCTCATCGTGTCGCCGGCGCGCGGCACCACGCCGGGCGCTTTCCGTCGCCTGGAGATGGCGGGCGTTCCGGTCGTCTTCGCCATGCGCCGGCTGCCCGAAAGCCGCATTCCGGTGATCACGCCCGACAATCATCGCGGCGCCTACCTGGCCGCCGCCCATCTCATCGGCAAAGGACATCGCCGGCTGGCCTTCTTCGGCGGCTCGGCCGACCTCGTGGTCTATCAAGAGCGGCTGGGCGGCTTTCGCGAAGCCTGCGAGACGCTTGGCATCGCCGCCCGCGACATCACCGTGATCGAAGGCGAGACCAGCCGCAGGGGCGGCATCGCCTGCCTGGATACCGCTCTCGCAACATCCGAACCGCCCACCGCGGCACTGTGTTTCAACGATGCGGTCGCCTTCGGCGTCATGCTGGCGCTGCGCAAGCGTGGGCTTGAGCCCGGACCGGATTTCGCCGTCGTCGGCTTCGACGACGTGGTCGAGGCCGAGCACTACATGCCGGCCTTGACCAGCGTTTCGGTGGACACGGCCGGCCTCGGCGAACGTGCCGCCCATGTCATGCTCAAGATGATCCAGTCGCGCACGACGCGGGCCGAAGATCATATCGGTGCGGTCAATCTGGTGATCAGGGAAAGCTGCGGCCCGGATCGCCGCGCCCGAAACAGGCCCGCAGGAATGGGGGACGCGGCATGAGCGTCAGATGGGGCTTGGTCGGCGCCAGCACGATCGCCAGACAGTTCATGATCAACGCCATCCGCGCGCAAGGCGATGGCGAGATCGCGGCGGTGATGAGTTCCAGTCAGGAGCGCGCCACGGCCTATGCCGCGGAGAACAACATCCCGCTGGCTGTTTCGACGCTTGATGCTCTGCTCGGCGCCGACATCGACGCGGTCTACATCTCGACCACCAACGAACTGCATCTCGAGCAGGCTTTGGCCGCCACCAAGGCGGGAAAACATGTGTTGTGCGAAAAGCCGCTGGCGCTGACCAGCGACGACGCGCGCACAATGGTCGCCACGGCAAAAGCCGCCGGCGTCGTGCTCGGCACCAACCACCATCTGCGCAATGCCGGCGCGCACCGCGCCATGCGTGACGCGATCGCAGCCGGCCGTATCGGCAAGCCGATCGCCGCGCGCGTCTTCCATGCCGTCTACCTGCCGGAAAACCTGCAGGGCTGGCGCATCACGAAACCTGAGGCAGGCGGCGGCGTGGTGCTCGACATCACGGTGCACGATGCTGACACGCTGCGCTTCGTGCTCGGCGACGATCCCATCGAAGTCTCGGCCTTCACGCAGTCAGCCGGCATGGCCGGCAGCGGGCTGGAAGACGGCGCCATGTGCATCTGGCGCTTCAAGTCGGGCGTCATCGCCCAGTCGCATGAAGGCTTCACCACCAAATTCGCCGACACCGGTTTCGAGGTGCATGGCTCGGAGGGCTCGCTTATCGCCAGGAATGTGATGACGCAGAAGCCGGTCGGCTCAGTAACCTTGCGCACGGCAAAAGGCGAAGAGGAACTAAGCTTCGACCGCGAGGACCTTTATTCCCGGTCGCTGCGTCAGTTCCATGCCGCGATCCGCGGTGAAGGCCAACCTTCCGCCACCGGCGAGGACGGCATCTGGTCGCTCACTGCCGCCGAAGCGGCCCTGCAATCGGCCAGTTCCGGCAAGGCCGTCAAGATCGACCCGAAACTCGGGAGCATGAATTGAGCAAGGTCGTTTCCGCTGCTGAAGCCGCAGGCCTGATCAGGGATGGCATGGTCGTATCCGTGTCGTCGTCGAGCGGTCTCGGCTGTCCGGACGCGGTGCTGGCCGCCATTGGCGAGCGCTTCGACAGCGAAGGCCATCCGAAGAATATCACCACGCTGCACCCGATCGCCGCCGGCGACATGTATGGCATCAAAGGCATCGACCATCTGGCCAAGCCTGGCCTGTTGAAGCGCACTCTGTGCGGCTCCTATCCGTCGGGCCCCTCCTCGTCCGAGCCGCCGCAGATCTGGAAGATGATCGGCGACAATTCGGTTGCCGCCTACAATGTGCCGTCGGGTATATTGTTCGACATGCACCGCGAGGCCGCCGCCAAACGGCCGGGCGTGCTGACCAAGGTCGGCCTCGACACCTTCGCCGACCCCCGCCACCAGGGCTGCGCCATGAACGCGGCCGCCAGCGAGCCGATCGTTTCGGTGCAGCAGTTCGACGGCGAGGAATGGCTCTATTTCCGCTCGATCGTGCCGCAGGTCTCGATCATCCGCGCCACAACGGCCGACGAGCGCGGCAACCTCACCTACGAGCATGAGGGCGCCTATCTTGGCGGCCTGGAGCAGGCGCTCGCCGCCCGCAACAATGGCGGCGTCGTCATTGCCCAGGTCAAGCGCGTCGTCGAGAACGGCACGCTGAAGCCGCATGATGTGCGCGTGCCCGGCGTGCTGGTCGACCACATCGTCGTCGCGCCCGACCAGTTGCAGACGACGCTGACGCCCTATGATCCGGCAATCTCGGGCGAGGTCTTCCGGCCGCTGTCTAGCTTCCGCAATGCCGAAATGAACGTACAGAAGGTGATCGCGCGCCGCGTCGCCTTGGAACTCCGCGACGGCATGGCCGTCAACATCGGTTTCGGCATCTCGGCCAATGTGCCGCGCATCCTCCTCGAGGAAGGCCAGCACGGCAAGGTCACCTGGGTGATCGAACAGGGTGCCGTCGGTGGCGTGCCGCTGCTCGACTTCAAGTTCGGCTGCGCCTCCAACGCCGAGGCGATCATGCCCTCGCCGCACCAGTTCATCTATTTCCAGGCCGGCGGCTTCGACGCGTCGCTGCTGTCCTTCCTGCAGATCGACCGCCACGGCTCGGTCAACGTCTCGAAACTGTCGGCACGGCCGCATGTCACCGCCGGTGCCGGCGGCTTTGTCGACATCACCGCGCGGGCAAGGAAGATCGTCTTCTCGGGCTTCTTCAACGCCGGGGCGAAACTCTCCTTGGCCGATGGCGGCATCCGAATCGACCAAGAGGGCAAGGTCAAGAAGGTGGTCAACGAGGTCGAGCACATCTCCTTCTCGGGCAAACGCGCAGTCGCGCAGGGACAGGACATCACCTATGTCACCGAGCGCTGCGTGATGAAGCTGACGCCGGAGGGTCTGGTCGTCACCGAACTCGCACCCGGCATCGACCTGCAGCGCGACGTGCTGGCCCAGGCCGAGATCCCCCTCGGTGTCGCCGAGGACCTCAAGACGACACCGGCGGCGCTCTACCTGGACCAGCCGATCGGGCTGTCGCTGAATGGCGGCGCCTCGCTTGGAGGCGCGAATGGCTGAGCGTCTTGTCACCTTCGAGCAGGACGGCGCCATCGGCATCGTCACCTTGTGCCGGCCGGAGAAATTCAACGCGCTGGATATTCCGATGCTACGCGCGCTGGAGGCAGCGCTGGACGAAGCGGAGATGGCGGAAGGCGTTCGTGTCGTGCTGCTGCGCGGCGAAGGCAAGGGCTTTTGCGCCGGCGGCGATGTCGAGGCGTGGGCGCAGATGAGTGCCGCCGACTTCCAAGTGCAATGGGTGCGCTACGGCCATCGTGTCTTCGACCGGCTGGCGCGGTTGCGGCAACCGACCATCGCCGTGCTGTCGGGCCATGCGCTGGGCGGCGGGCTGGAACTGGCGGTCGCCTGCGACTTCCGCGTGGCGGAGACACAGGTGAAATTGGGCTTCCCCGAAACCTCGATCGGCGTCGTCCCCGGCTGGTCCGGCACGCAACGCGCGGTGCGCCGCTTCGGCGCGCAGACAGTGCGGCGTATGGCGCTGGGCGGCGAGATTCTGCTCGCTCCCGAAGCGGTGGCGCTCGGCGTGGTCGACCGGGTGGTCGCAACCGGCAGTGGCCTGACCGAAGCCAAGGCGTGGGCCGAAAAGATCGCCGAGCGCGGCCCGCTGGCGACGGAAGCCGCCAAGCTGATGATCGCGATCGCCGAAGGCGAGGAAAGTGCAGCGGCGACGGAAGCGCTGGCCAGCGGCTTCATCACCCTGACCGGCGATCTCAAGGCCGGCGTCGGCGCTTTCAAGACCAAGCAAAAACCAGCATTTTCAAGATCGTGAGGATTACACAGTTAGATGAACGCCCCTCTCAACATCATCATGCCCGCCGAGGCATCCACAGCGCCAAGAACCTATCGGCTGCTGATCGACGGCAAACATGTCGATGCCCGCGATGGCCGCACGCTGGAACGCAAGAGCCCTGGCCACGGCTTCACCGTCTCGCACTATGCACAGGCCGGCGAAGCCGAAGTAGAAGCCGCGGTGCAAGCCGCGCACAAGGCGTTCGAGACAGGCCCATGGCCGCGCATGAAGGCGGCCGAGCGCGCCGCGATCCTGCTCAAGACGGCCGACCTGATAGAGACGCGGCTGGAGGAGATCGCCCGGCTCGACGCACTGGAATCCGGCAAGCCGATCGCCCAGGCGCGCGGCGAAATTGGTGGTGCTGTCGACATCTGGCGCTATGCCGCCTCGCTCGCCCGCACCCTGCACGGCGAATCCTACGCCAATCTCGGCGACGCCATGCTTGGCGTGGTGCTGCGCGAGCCGATCGGCGTCGTCTCGATCATCACGCCATGGAATTTCCCTTTCCTCATCGTCAGTCAGAAACTGCCCTTCGCGCTCGCCGCCGGGTGCACGGCGGTGGTCAAGCCGAGCGAAATGACCTCGGCCTCGACCTTTGTTCTCGGTGACATCCTGATGCAGGCCGGCCTGCCCGCCGGCGTCGTCAACATCCTCGCCGGTCTTGGCGCCGATGTCGGCGCGCCGATGGTCAGCCATCCCCTGGTCGAAATGGTCTCGTTCACCGGCTCCACCCGCGTCGGCAAGATGACCATGGCCTCGGCCGCGCAGTCGCTGAAGAAAGTCTCGATGGAGCTCGGCGGCAAGAACGGCCAGATCGTCTTTCCAGACGCGGACCTCGAAGCGGCCGCCGACGCTGCCGTGTTCGGCGGCTTCTTCAATGCCGGCGAATGCTGCAATGCCGGCAGCCGGCTGATCGTGCACAAGGCTATCGCCGATGATTTTCTCGGCGCGGTCAAGGCGCTCACCGCCCGGGTGACGGTCGGCGATCCGCTCGACGACAACACCAAGGTCGGCGCGATGATCTCGTCCGACCATCTGGCCAAGGTAGCCGGCTACGTTACGGCAGCGGCGAGCGACGGCAGCAGTGTCTACAGCGGCGGCAAACAGCTGGCCTCGAATGCCGGCCAGTACCTTGATCCCACCATCATCCGCGGCGTCACCGAAGATATGGCCATCGCGCGCGAAGAAGTGTTCGGCCCGGTGCTCTCGGTGCTGACTTTTGAATCGATTGATAAGGCGTTGCACATCGCCAACAACACGCCCTATGGTTTGTCCGCGGGCGTATGGAGCGCCAACATCGACACCTGCATGTCGGTGGCGCGGAATGTGCGTTCGGGAACCGTCTGGGTGAACACGTTCATGGAAGGTTATCCCGAACTGCCATTCGGAGGCTACAAGCAGTCCGGTCTCGGACGCGAACTCGGCAAACGCGCCGTCGAGGATTATACCGAAGAAAAGACAATCCAGTTTCATCGCGGCCAGCGCACCGGGTGGTGGGTCGGCTGAGTTGGGAAGAACCCGGCGGGCATCCGCCGGTCGTGTAGATGCAACAAGGGAGGAAGTACATGTTGCGCAAATTGCTTATCGGAACGGCCCTCGCATCGGGCTTTGCTTTCGCGGCCCATGCCGAGGACGTCAAGGAAGTGCAGATGCTGCATTGGTGGACGTCGGGCGGCGAAGCGGCTGCCCTCAACGTGCTCAAGCAGGACCTTGCCAAGGAAGGCTATGCCTGGAAGGACGTGCCGGTGGCCGGCGGTGGCGGTGACCCCGCAATGGTTGCGCTGAAGGCAATGGTGGCTGCAGGCAATCCGCCGACGGCTTCTCAGATGCTCGGCTACACCGCGCTCGACTATGCGGCGGCCGGCAAGATGGGCGATATCACCGCCATCGCCGTCAAAGAGGGCTGGGACAAGGTTGTTCCCGCGGCGCTGCAGAAGTTTACCGTCTATGACGGCAAATGGGTCGCGGTGCCCGTCAACGTCCATTCGGTCAACTGGTTGTGGATCAACAAGGCGGTGATGGACAAGATCGGCGGCACCGAGCCGAAGACCTTCGACGACCTTATTGCGCTGCTCGATAAGGCCAAGGCGGCCGGCGTCATTCCACTCGCCCTGGGTGGCCAGAACTGGCAGGAAGCCACCATGTTCGACTCGGTCGTGCTGTCGACCGGCGGACCTGAGTTCTACAAGAAGGCCTTCAACGACCTCGACGATGCATCGCTGAAGTCCGACACGATGAAGAAGTCGTTCGACAACCTCGCCAAGCTCGTCACCTATGTCGACCCGAACTTCTCGGGCCGCGACTGGAACCTCGCCACAGCCATGGTCATCAAGGGGGATGCCCTGGTTCAAGTCATGGGCGATTGGGCCAAGGGCGAGTTCCACGCCGCCAACAAGACCCCGGGTACCGATTTCCTTTGCTACCGCTTCCCGGGCACCGACGGCAGCGTCGTCTACAATTCCGACGTGTTCGGCATGTTCGACGTATCTGACGACCGCAAGGCCGCCCAAGCGGCACTTGCCACCGCCACTTTGTCGAAGAGCTTCCAGTCGGCCTTCAACGTCGTCAAGGGCTCGGTTCCGGCCCGCACCGACGTTCCGGACACCGACTTCGACGCCTGCGGCAAGAAGGGCATCGCCGACCTTAAGGCCGCCAACGAGAAGGGCACGTTGTTCGGTTCGCTGGCCCAGGGCTATGGCGCCCCGCCCGCGATCGCCAATGCCTACAAGGATGTCGTGACCAAGTTCGTCCACGGCCAGATCAAGACCTCGGACGAGGCCGTGACCGAGCTGGTCAAGGCGATCGACGACGCCAAGTAAGCGCCACACACCAAAAACGCCTTCCCCGCCCCGGCGGGGAAGGCTCCGATCCGCGAACCTGGTTGGCCTCGCGTCGACGGGAGGAGCCCTATGAGCACGGTAGCGACAAGCCAGATCAAGCTGACGCCGGAGCACGCCCGTCCGCGCGCCTCGGTGCGCTCGCGCCTGCAGGATGCCCTGCCGAAGATCGTGCTGGCGCCGAGCTTCGCCATCACCATTATCTTCGTCTACGGCTTCATTCTGTGGACGATCTATCTGTCCTTCACCAATTCCAAGACCTTCCCGTCCTATGTCATCACTGGCTCGCGCGCCTATCGGCGGCTGTGGGGCTGGACCTTCGACACCGACCCGCCATCGAGCTGGTACACGTCGATCACCAACATGGGCATTTTCGGCTTTCTCTACATCTTCATCTGCCTGGCGCTCGGCCTATCCCTGGCCATCCTGCTTGACCAGAAGATCCGCGGCGAAGGCGTGCTGCGGCCGATCTATCTCTACCCGATGGCGCTGTCCTTCATCGTCACCGGTGTCGCCTGGAAGTGGTTCCTCGATCCTGGCCTCGGCCTCGAGCAGACCTTGCATCAATGGGGCTGGACGAGCTTCCATTTCGACTGGATCAAGAACAAGGACTTCGTCATCTACACCGTGGTCATTGCCGGCGTCTGGCAGGCCTCCGGCTTCATCATGGCGATGTTTTTGGCCGGCCTGCGCGGCATCGACGGGGAGATCATGAAGGCGGCGCAGATCGATGGCGCCACCACCTTCCAGCTCTATCGCCGCATCGTCATCCCGCTGCTGCGACCGATCTTTCTGTCGGCCTTCATCGTGCTCGCGCACCTTGCCATCAAGTCGTATGATCTTGTCGTGGCGCTGACCAGCGGCGGGCCGGGCGGCTCGGCCTGGCTGCCGTCGAACTTCATGTATGAATACACTTTCAAGCGCAACGAGATGGCCGTCGGCTCGGCCAGCGCCGTGATCATGCTGATGACCATCGTCGCCATCATCGTGCCCTATCTCTATTCGGAACTGCGGGAGAAGCCGCGATGAGCGCCATCACCACGCCCGCCCGTCAACCCTCCGGCGGTGTCAACGCTAGGATCGTCAACCGCATCGTCATCTACGGGCTGCTGGCGCTGTTCGCGCTGTTCTACCTGATGCCGCTGTTCGTCATGCTAGTCACCTCGTTCAAGACCATGGACGAGATCCAGAACGGCAACATGCTGGCGCTGCCACAAGCGCCGACCTTCGAGCCATGGATAAAAGCGTGGAGCGAAGTTTGCTCGGGCCTGACCTGCGTCGGCATGAAGGGCTATTTCTGGAACTCGATCAAGATGGTGGTTCCGGCAGTCATCATCTCGACCCTGCTCGGCGCGCTCAACGGCTATGTGCTGACGAAGTGGCGCTTTCGCGGGGCGACGCTGGTGTTCGGGCTGATGCTGTTTGCCTGCTTCATCCCGTTCCAGTCGGTCCTCTTGCCGATGGCAACGGTCCTCGGCAGCTTCGGCAGGTTCGGCGTCAAGCTGCAGAACGCGACCGGCTTCACCTTCGGCTTCGGCAATCCGACCGTGAACCTGGTATTCGTTCACGTCGTCTACGGCATCGGTTTCACCACCCTGTTCTTCCGCAACTATTACGAGACGTTTCCGAACGAGCTGGTGAAGGCGGCGCAGATCGACGGGGCAAGCTTCTTCCAGATCTTCCGGCGCATCATGCTGCCCAACTCGCTGCCGATCATCGTGGTGACGGTGATCTACCAGTTCACCAACATCTGGAACGACTTCCTGTTCGCCTCCGCCTATGCCGGCTCCGGCGACGTGATGCCGATGACGGTGGCGCTCAACAATGTCGTCAATACCTCGACCGGCGTCGTCGAATACAACGTCAACATGGCAGCCGCGATGATCGCGGCACTGCCCACCCTTCTCGTCTACGTGCTCGCCGGCCGCTATTTCGTGCGCGGTCTGATGGCTGGCGCCGTCAAAGGATAATCTGATGGCTTTTCTGGAAATCAATGGTCTGAAAAAGCGCTTCGGCCAGGTCGAGATCCTCAAGGGGATCGATGTCGAACTCGAGAAAGGCGGCTTCCTGGTGCTCGTCGGGCCGTCCGGCTGCGGCAAGTCCACGCTTCTGAACACCATCGCGGGCCTGGAGACGATCACCTCGGGCGAAATCCGTGTCGAAGGCCGCGCCATCAACGATCTGCATCCGTCCAAGCGCGACATCGCCATGGTCTTCCAGAGCTATGCGCTCTATCCGAACATGACGGTGGCCGGAAACATCTCCTTCGGCATGGAGATGCGTGGCGTGCCGGCGGCAGAGCGCCAGCAGGCCATCGACAAGGTGGCCAAGGTGCTGCAGATCGGCCACCTCCTGCAGCGCAAGCCAAGCCAGCTTTCCGGCGGCCAGCGCCAGCGGGTTGCCATGGGCCGGGCGCTGGTGCGCGACCCCAAACTGTTCCTGTTCGACGAGCCGTTGTCCAACCTCGACGCCAAGCTGCGTGTCGACATGCGCATCGAGATCAAGCGCCTGCATGCCACCACCGGCACCACCATCGTCTATGTCACCCACGACCAGATCGAGGCGATGACGCTGGCGACCAAGATCGCCGTCATGCGCGACGGCGAAGTGCAACAGTTCGGCACCCCGGCCGAGATCTACAACAACCCGACCAATCTCTTCGTCGCCGACTTCATGGGTTCCCCGGCAATGAACCTGATCCCGGCGACGATCGGCACCAACGGCAACGCGCTGTCCGTCGTGCTGCAGCGCGAGGCACGCGAGCCGATCTCGCTGCCGATGGCCAACGCGCCGACGGGCCTGTCTGCATTTCAGGGCAAGCCGATCATCTTCGGTGTCCGCCCCGAAGCTCTGACCGATCCGGAAGGCGCCGAGCGCAATGCCTCGAACATAGCCACCGCCGACTGCTTTATCGAGGTGGTGGAGCCGGCAGGCTCCGACACCTTCGCCGTCACCAATCTCGGTGGCAAGGGCGTAGTGGCGCGGCTGCGCGCCGACGCCAACATCCAGCCCGGGACCAACACGCCGCTCGCCTTCAATCTGACCAAGGCGGTGTTCTTCGATCCGGCGACCGAAAACCGCATTCTCTGACCGAGATGACCAATCCCGATATCGTCATCATCGGCTCCGGCATCGGCGGCGCCACGATCGCCTCCGGTCTGGCCGGCAGCGGCGCCTCGATCCTGATGCTGGAGCGCGGCGAACCCCTGCCGGCAACGCCGCATGCGCGCGACACGCGTTCGATCTTCGTCGACGGTCATTACCGGCCGAAAGAGATGTGGCGCGAGGCCGGCGGTGCGGCCTTTAATCCCGGCAACTACTACTATGTCGGCGGCAATTCGAAATTCTACGGCGCGGTCCTGATCCGCTACCGCAGGGAAGATTTTGCGGCCATGGAGCATTTCGGCGGCGTCTCGCCGGCCTGGCCGTTTTCCTATGAAGAATTCGAACCCTGGTATTCGAAGGCCGAGCAGCTGTTTCGCGTGCGCGGCTCACTGGGCGAAGACCCGACCGAGCCGTTTCATTCGATCCCCTATGACTTCAAGCCGGTGCCCGACGAGGCGCCGATCGCGCGCGCCCGCGCCGAGCTCAAGGGCCTCGGCCTGCATCCGGCCTCGCTGCCGCTCGGCGTCGACATCGACGCCTGGCTGAAAGATGGCAAGACCGGCTGGGACGCGTTTCCCAACACCGGCCAAGGCAAGGTCGACGCGCAAACGGGACCCCTGACGGCGGCGCTGACCGACCCGAGCATAAAGTTAGAGACCGGCGCCTATGTCGAGTATCTCGAAGCCTCGGCCGACGGCAAAACCATCGTCGCTGTTCACTATCGCCAGAATGGCGCGTTGAAAAAGCTGACGCCGAAGCTGGTCATTCTCTCCGCCGGTGCGGTCAATTCGGCCGTCATCCTGCTGCGTTCGCCGTCACCCGCCACCGGCAAGGGAGGTGGCAAGGGCCTCGCCAATCGCTCCGACCAGGTCGGCCGCAATTTCATGAACCACAATTCCAGCGCCATGCTGGCGATCGATCCGCGCCGCCGCAACGATGCCGTCTACCAGAAGACGCTGATGCTGAACGATTATTATCTGTCCGACGGCAGGGGCGGCAAGCCGCTCGGCAACGTCCAGCTGCTCGGCAAGATCGACGGCAACATCCTCAGCGCCAATGTGAAGTTCGCGCCGAAATTCGCGCTCGATTTCATGGCCGGCCATGCTGTCGACTGGTACTTGATGTGCGAGGACCTGCCTGATCCCGAAAGCCGCATCATGGTCGACGGCAAGGACATCGTCATGCAATGGCGGCGCTCCAACATGCAGTCGCTCGACGGCTTGACCAAGGTGATGCGCGAAAACTTCCGCGCCTGCGGCTATCCGATCGTGCTGTCGCGCCCCTTTGACAAGCGCACGCCGTCGCACCAGTGCGGCACGGTAAAGATGGGTGACGATCCGGCCACGTCGCCGCTCGATCCATATTGCCGGTCGTTCGACCACCAGAATCTGTTCGTTGTCGATGGCGGCTTCCTGCCGAACTCGGCCGCCGTCAATCCGGCGCTGTCGATCGCCGCGCAAGCGCTGCGTGTCGCCGACCATATTCGCAAGACAGAGCTTTCGGCATGAGCCGCCCGGCGGCCATCGTCACCGGCGGCGCACGCGGCATCGGCCTTGCCTGCGCCCAGGCGTTGGCCGATGCCGGCTTCGATATCCTCGTCGCCGACCTTGCCGAAAAACCCGCTGACGGGTTAGCCGAGGACATCACCACGCACGGCGCGAAGTTCGCCTATGTCAGCTGCGACATCGCCGATCTCGGCGGCCATGCGGCACTGGTCGACGCCGCGATGCGCGCCTTCGGCCGCATCGACTGCCTGGTCAACAATGCCGGTGTCGGCGCCGTGGTTCGCGGCGACCTCCTGGAGCTGAAGCCGGAGAACTTCGACAAGGTGCTCGGCATCAATCTGCGCGGCACCGTGTTCCTCAGCCAGGCCGTCGCCAAGGCGATGCTGGCTGCACCTGGCGATCACCCGAAATCGATCATCACCATCACCTCGGTCAGCGCCGAAATGGCGTCGCCGGAACGGCCGGACTACTGCATCTCGAAAGCCGGGCTTTCGATGTGGGTGAAGACCCTGGCGCTCAGGCTCGCCGCCGAGGACATCGCTGTGTTCGAGGTGCGGCCGGGCATCATCCACACCGACATGACATCAGGCGTCACCGCCAAATATGGCGCCTTGATCGACGGCGGGCTCGTGCCGGCAAAGCGCTGGGGCGAAGCATCGGACATCGGTGCCGTGGTGGCGACGCTTGCCGGCGGCAAGCTCGGCTTTTCGACCGGCTCGATCATCAATGTCGACGGCGCGCTCTCCGTGCCGCGGCTGTAAGGTGGATAGTGTCATGACCGACTACATCATCGTGGGCGCCGGCCCGGCCGGCTGCGTTCTGGCCAACCGGTTGAGCGAGGATCCGACGCATCAGGTGCTGCTGCTGGAAGCCGGCGGAAAAGACTGGCATCCCTACATTCACATGCCGGCGGGCTTCGCCAAGATGACCAAGGGCATTGCTTCGTGGGGTTGGTCGACCGTTCCACAGAAGCACATGAAGGACCGCGTCTTCTGGTATACCCAGGCCAAGGTGGTCGGCGGCGGTTCTTCCATCAACGCCCAGATCTACACGCGCGGCAATGCCCGCGACTATGACGCCTGGGAGAAGGAAGAGGGTCTCGCCGGCTGGGGCTATCGCGATGTGCTGCCCTATTTCAAGCGCGCCGAGAACAACCAGCGCTACGCCAACGACTTTCATGGCGACCAGGGCCCGCTTGGGGTGTCGAACCCGATCTCACCGCTGCCGATCTGCGAGGCCTATTTCCGCGCCGGCCAGGAGATGGGCATTCCCTTCAACCCGGATTTCAACGGCGCCAGCCAGGAGGGCGTCGGCTACTATCAGCTGACCCAGAAGGATGCGCGGCGTTCCTCCGCTTCGGTCGCCTATCTCAGGCCGATCCGCGCGCGCAAGAACCTCACTGTCAGGACCGATGTGCTGGTGACCCGCATCGTCGTCGAGAAAGGCCGCGCCATTGGCGTCGAGATCGTCGACAGGCCGGGCGGCGAGAAGAGAATCCTGCGCGCCGACCGCGAGGTGATCGTCTCGTCCGGCGCCATCGGCTCGCCGAAGCTGTTGATGCAGTCGGGCATCGGCCCGGCCGAGCATCTGAAGTCGGTCGGCGTCAGGCCAGTGCATGACCTGCCCGGCGTCGGCTCCAACATGCAGGACCATCTCGACCTGTTCGTCATCGCCGAATGCACCGGCGACCATACCTATGACAATTACGCCAAGCTGCACCGCACGGCCTGGGCCGGCCTGCAATATCTGCTGCTGAAGAAGGGGCCGGTGGCTTCCAGCCTGTTCGAGACCGGCGGCTTCTGGTACGCCGACCCGACCGCCGCCTCGCCCGACATCCAGTTCCACCTCGGCTTGGGCTCCGGCATCGAAGCCGGCGTCGAGAAGCTGAACAACCCGGGCGTCACCCTGAATTCCGCCTTCCTGCGGCCGCGCTCGCGCGGCACGGTGCGGCTTAAGAGCGCCGACCCTGCCGACCATCCGCTAATCGATCCGAACTACTGGTCCGACCCCTACGACCGCGCCATGTCGATCAAGGGACTGCGGCTGGCGCGCGAGATCATGCGGCAGAAGGCGCTTGCGCCCTACGTGTTGCGCGAGGTGCTGCCCGGCCCGTCGCTCGCCAGCGACGACGAGCTGTTCGACTATGCCTGCCGCAGTTCCAAGACCGACCATCATCCGGTCGGCACCTGCCGCATGGGCCATGACGACATGGCCGTGGTGACGCCGGATCTGCGACTGCGCGGCATCGAGCGCCTGCGGGTCTGCGACGCCTCGGTGATGCCGCGCGTGCCCTCCTCCAACACCAATGCGCCGACCATCATGGTCGGCGAAAAGGGTGCCGATCTGATCCTCGACCGCGAGCCGCTGCCGCCGGCCGTGTTTTCCGGAAACCGGGCGGCTTAGGAGCAAAAGATGATCAGGCACTGTGTCTTCGCCAGGTTTCGCAACGATGTTCCCTCCGCCGAGCGCATGGCGATCCATGCCGACCTCGAGGCGCTGCGACAGGTGATCGACGGCATGGACACGGTCCAACTCAGCGCCAATGTCAGCCCTGAGCCGTTCGCGCGCGGCTTCACCCATGGCTTCACCATCGATTTCCGCGATGCCGCCGCCCGCGACGCCTATCTGGTGCATGAGGCGCATCAGCGCGCCGGCGCCCGACTGGTCGCCGCACTCGAAGGCGGCACCGACGGATTGATGGTCTTCGATCTCGATCTTACGAAAAAGTGACCGCCGGTTTTTCGAAAGCCGGCTGACCAGCTGTTCTCTTTTGCCGACCGGGCGACATATCGTTGCCCGGGGACGGCAAAGGAGGAACGTCTTGAACCTCAATTCCCAACAGAAGAAAACCGTCCTGGCTTCATTTTTGGGCTGGACGCTCGACGCTTTCGATTTCTTCCTCCTGACATTCCTGCTCACGGATATTGCGACTGAATTCCAGACCGACGTTCCGGCCGTCTCGAAGGCGCTGTTCCTGACTTTGGCGACACGCTTCATCGGCGCGTTTTTCTTCGGCATGCTTGCCGACAAATACGGGCGCAAGCCCATCCTCATGCTCAACATCGTCAGCTATTCGGTGATTGGCGCGCTGGCCGCCTTCTCGCCCAATCTCGGCATCTTCCTGGCACTGCGCGCCCTGTTCGGCATTGCCATGGGCGGCGAATGGGGACTTGGCAGTTCGCTCGCAATGGAGTCTATCCCGCCCAGCGCGCGCGGCATGGTCTCGGGCATCCTGCAATGCGGCTATCCGACGGGCTACCTCTTGGCGGCAGTGGTCTATGGCCTGCTCTATCAGCAAACGATCGGCGGCTACACGATCGGCTGGCGCGCCATGTTCCTGCTCAGCTTCGTGCCGGCATTGATCGTGCTGTTCATCCGCTCGCACGTGCCGGAATCGCCGGCCTTCGTCGACGCGCAGAAGACCGCCAGGCCGGGACTGTTGGAAACCCTGCAAAAGCACTGGGGCGTCGCCCTCTATGCCGTCGTGCTGATGATGTTCTTCAATTTCTTCAGCCATGGCACACAGGACCTCTACCCGACCTTCCTGAAGAAGCAGCACGGCTTCGATCCGCATACGGTGAGCTGGATCACCATCGTCGCCAACATCGGCGCCATCTGTCCGAGAAGATCGGCCGCGTCAACGCCATCACCCTGGCGTGCCTGATTGCCTTGCCGTCGATTCCACTGTGGGCCTACAGCACAACGCCCTTCACGCTCGCCATCGGCGCCTTCGTCATGCAGGTCGCGGTCCAGGGCGCCTGGAGCGTCATCCCGGTGCATCTCAACGAGCTTTCGCCGGGGTCCGTGCGGGCGACCTTGCCCGGCTTCATCTATCAGGCCGGCAATCTCGCAGCGTCCTATGGCGGGCCTTACCAGGCAGGCATCGCGGAAGCCCCTGGAGGCAGCTACGGCTATGCGCTGGCGCTCTTTGCCGGCGTGGTTGCCGTCTGCATCATCGTCGTCATCCGCTTCAGTCCGGAGCGACGCGGCCAGGTGATGACCGTGCTGGGCTAACGGCGACAGCTAGCCTAGTCGGAGCGCAACAACGCCGGCGACGATGCTGAGCGCCGCGGCGGCGCGCCAGCGCGTCATCTTCTCGCCGAGGGCGAAGACCGAGATCATCATGGCGAACAGGATCGAGGTCTCTCGCAGCGACGCGACCGAGGCGATCGGCGCCTTGGTCATCGCCCACATCACGATCCAGTAGGCCGCGCCGCTGAGCACGCCGGTGAACAGGCCCGCCTTCCAGTCGCGTGCCAGCACCGGCAGCGCTTTCGGCCCACGGAAGATGAGGCAGAGCACCAGCGCTCCAAGCGCATCGCAGATGAACAGCCAGGCGGCATAGCTTTGCGCCGTGGCCGCCAGCCGCGCGCCGCTGCCGTCGGACAGCGTGTAGCTGGCGATGAAGATCGACGTGCCCAACGCAAAGCCGACCGCGCGCAGGTTCAGCTTTTCCAGATGCGCACCGCCGCGAAACGACATCACCAACGTGCCGGCCGACAGCAGGAAAATGCCCAGAATGGCAAGCGGTGCCGGCACCTCGGCGACGACGAACATACCGCCAAGGGCTGCCAGCAAAGGTGCCGTGCCACGCGCCAGTGGATAGGTCTGGGCGAAATCGCCGGCCTGGTAGGCGCCGATCAGGAAGGTCCGGTAGCCCATGTGGAAGATCACCGAGGCGACGATGTAGGGCCACACCTGCGCCTTCGGCACTTCGACGAAAGGCAGCACAACAAGGGCGGCGGCTCCCATGCCGAGCGTCATCAGCGTGATCGACAGGAAGCGGTCGAGATGCACCTTGACCAGCGCATTCCAGATCGCGTGCATGGCGGCGGCGGCAAGCACCGCAAAGAAGACGAAGGGCGTCACTGCCGGCTCATCCGCCGCGCTGCATGGCGAGCGGCGTTTCGAGGTCGATGTCGACCCGCAGCGGGAAATGGTCCGATGCGACCTCGCCGACATCGGCGCCGACCGAGCGGACGCGCCCGGCAAACATGCCGCCGACAAAGCAATGGTCAAGCCGGCGTTTGGCCAGTTTGCCGTCGATGGTCTTCACATGGGTGTGGAAATCCGCGGTCGGCTGGCTGGCAACGGCGGCGGCATCGACGAAGCCATCGAGGTAGGCGGCGCCGCGATGATAGGGCGTGTTGCCGACGATACGGCCATACTCGGCGCTGCCCGGCTCCATGTTGAAATCGCCCATCCAGATCGCTTCCAACGGATTTTCCGGCTCCGGCCCGCCATTGCTCCAGTTGCGCGCCGGCTCGTCATCGACGCCGCTCCACGGTCCGCCCTCGCGGGTCGCACGGCGATGTTCGCCCAAGAGGTAATCGATCTGCTCCAGTCGCTCCTCCACCGCGATATGGGCGAGATGCAACGAAAACACCCGAACCGGGCCGGCCGGCGCTCGGATCATGCATTCAAGCGCCGCGTTGCGCGTGTTGAGCGGCCGCAGCGTGCGGCGCATCGGCAGCGCATGCAGCCGCGACCAGACAATCGGCAGCTTCGACAGCACCATCGTACCGAACTGCCGGCGTCGGTTGATCAGACGGCCGTCGCGCTGCTCGCTGGCGTCCATGTCGAAGGCCGGACCATAGACCCAGTGATAGTCGGGCAGCAGGCGGGAAATAAGCTCCGGCTGGTCGTCGTAGTTGCTGCGCGGCCAGTGCCGTTCGACTTCCTGCAGCGCGATGATGTCGGCGCCGGCGACGATGCGGGCGGCACGCGAAAGATCGTAGCGGCCGTCGCTGCCGAACCCGTACTGGATGTTGTAGCTGACCAGCTTCATTGCTTATCCGGCTCAATTTCGATGATGGCGTAGCGGTTTGGCAGATTGGTTGCAATGTGCAGGGAAATGGCAGCGGCTTGGGCCAGATATCTCACGTCGTCAGTGGCTGGAAACTTCCAGCTGGCGATGCCGCCAGTTCCGACCAGTCGATTTCCTCTTCAAGCCGGTGATAGGCCTCGTCACCGATTGTGCCGTTGCGGCGCAGCTCCTCGAGCGTGTCGCGCTGGCGGTTGATGGCATAGAGGCGCAGCCGGTCATATTCGGTTGCCGCCTGTGCGTCCTCCGGGTTTTGAGCGATCAGGCGCTGAGCCTCATACTGCTCGCGCACAACAGCAGCAGCCGCCGATGTTTTGCGGCTCAACACGTCAAGGGCTGCCTGCATGATGGCGACTCGCGCCTGCGCCACCTCGTTGTCGATCGTTCTGTCCGGGTCGAAGTTGAGTATCCGCAGCAGCGGCTTCAGGGTCATGCCTTGCAGCACCAGCGTGCCGAGAACGACCGCGAAGGCGGCAAGCACGATCGGATCACGGCCGGGAAAACCCGCCGGCAGCGCAATGGCCACCACCAACGTCACCAGCCCCCGCATGCCGCACCAACCGACGAGCACCGCGCCGCCAAACGTCGGCACATCTCGCCTTTGGCCTTCGCTGCCGAAGCGGGCCAACCATCGGATGATCGCAACGTAACTCCCCACCCAGACGAGGCGCGCCACGACGACTACGGCCAGCACCGTTGCAGCGAAGAGAAAGGCTTCGCCTTGCCCTTCGCCGGAGAGGCGGCCGACGATCGATCGTGCCTGCAGGCCCATCAGCACGAAGGCCAGCACGTTGAGCACGAAGACCGCCGACTCCCACACCGAATAGGTGCTGACGCGCCGCCTGGCCGACATGCGGCGCGGCGCCATCCGCGCAATGGTCATGGCGTAGACGACGATGGTGATGATGGCGGACAGGCCCAGCCTGTCGGCCAGGATCCAGACCCCGAATGTCCCGGCGAATTGCACCACGGTGCTGCTTGCCGCATCCTCGATCCGGCTGAGCGTCAGCAGCGAAAAGCGGCCAAGCAGATAACCCGCCACGAGGCTGCCGATCGTCGACAGCAGGATCGTCGGGATGGCGTTGCTCAGCATGATCGAGCCGAGCGCTGCCGAAACCGCCAGGCGGTAGATCAGGAGTGCGGTGGCATCGTTGAGCAGGCTCTCGCCCTGCAGGATGGCGGTGATGCGGTGCGGCACCTTGAACTGCCCGAGTACGGCGGACGCCGCGACGGCATCGGGCGGCGCGACAATGGCGCCGAGCGCGATTGCCGCCGCGATCGGCAGCCCGGCCATCTTCCAGCCAACGAAAGCAACGACCACCGTGGTGAAAACGACGGCGCCGAGCGCCAGCAGCGCAAGCGGCAGCCGGTAGCGGTTGAGATCCCGCAACGATGTGTCGTAGGCGGCATCCAGAAGGACCGGCGCAATGAACAGGGCAAGAGCCAGTTCCGGATCGATTTCGATCATTGGCGCACCAGGCACGAAGGCAATCCCGACCCCGGCCAAGGCCAGCAGGGACGGATAGGGAATCTCCAGCCGTCGCGACAGCGCCGTCAGCGCAACGGCAGTCAAAAGCAGGACAAGCGTCAGTTCGAAAAGAGCCATGGCCTGTTACCCCCCGTGATGCTGCATTGTCGGCAGTGGCAAGCCAGCAAGATGCTGTTGATTAGCCATTGCGCACAAGCCCCGTGGCAGTATGTCCAGCAGTCACTTGCAGCGTAAGAGTCCGACGATGATCCTGATTGGCCAATTTGACTCCCCCTTCGTTCGCCGCGTCGGCATTGCGATGACCTTATACGGCATCGCCTACGAGCACCGTCCATGGTCGGCCTTCGGCGATGCCGACAAGATCCGGCCCTACAACCCGCTGGCCCGGGTGCCGACCCTGGTGCTGGACAATGGCGAGGTGCTGATCGAAAGCCATTTGATGCTCGACTATCTCGACAGCCTCGTTCCGGCCGAGCGGAGGATGTTTCCGGCGGCCGAACCGGCGCGTCACCAGGCGCTGCGGATAACAGCCCTGGCAACCGGCCTCGGCGACAAGGCGGTCAGCCTGTTCTATGAGACGCGGCTGCATGAGAAAGTTTCCGACCTTTGGGCCGGGCGCTGCCGCACACAGATCGAGGCTGTCCTTGCAGTCCTGGAAACCGATCGTCAGGGAAGGTCGACATCTTACTGGTTCGGCGACCGCATCGGCCATGCCGACATCGCGGTTGCCGCCGTGCTCCGCTTCATCGGCGAGGCGCATCCCGGGCTTGTGTCGCTGGCCGACTTCCCGGCGCTGGACGCACATGCCGCAAAAATGGAAGCGCTGCCGGTCTTTCAGACAGTCATGCAGCCATTCACAGCGCCGGCCTGAGGAGGCTTGGTTCTTCCTCTGCCCCTTCTGCTCTACCGCCTAGTGCAGCACCAGCATATCGCTCGACGAGAACGAAATCTGGGCCTTTTCGCCGACAGCGGGCGGCGGTGTGGCCGGGCTGTTGAATGTGTCGAGCGACACGGTGTTGCCGCCGATGCCGACGCGAACCCGGATCACAGAGCCGAGAAAATGCACCTCGGAGATCTCGCCGGAAAGGCTGGAGTCGCGACCGGGCTGAAGTCCTAGCGAAATGGCTTCCGGACGCAGAGCAAGCGACAGCGTGTCGCCGGACTTCGAGCCATTGAGCTTGCCCTTGAGCGAGACTTCCTGCGTGTCGACCTGCACCTTGCCGGATGCAGCATCGGTGACCTTGCCTTCGAGCACGTTCAGCGTACCGACGAAATTGGCGACAAACTTGGTCGCCGGCCGGTTGTAGATCTCGAACGGCGTGGCGACCTGCTCGGCCTTGCCGCCATACATGACTGCGATGCGGTCCGATATCGAGAGCGCCTCTTCCTGGTCATGGGTGACGAAGATGGTGGTGATGCCGAGCTTCTTCTGGATCGAGCGGATTTCCTCGCGCAGCGACACGCGCACCTTGGCGTCGAGGGCCGACAGCGGCTCGTCGAGCAGCAGCAGCTTCGGCTTCGGCGCAATCGCACGCGCCAGCGCAATGCGCTGCTGCTGGCCGCCGGAAAGCTGGTAGGGATAGCGGTCGGCCATCTGTGGCAGCTTGATCATGTCGAGCATCTCGGCGACACGCTTGTCGGCGTCGGCCTTCGACATGCCGGCAACCTTCAGCCCGAACGCGATGTTCTGCGCCACGGTAAGGTTCGGGAACAGCGCATAGGCCTGGAACACCATGCCGACGTTGCGCTGGTTGGGCTTCAGCCTTGTGATGTCCTTGCCGGCGACGACGATCTTGCCGGCCGACGGCTCCTCAAAGCCGGCGACCATGCGCAGAACCGTGGTCTTGCCGCAACCGGAGGGTCCGAGGAACGAGACGAATTCGCCCGGCTCGACGTCGAGGCTGAAATCCTGCACCACGGTGTTGGAACCGTAGGACTTCCGCACATGCTGGATGGATAGGAATGGCTCGGCCATGGCTTTTCTCTCAGGTCAGTTCGGGCGGTTCGCCGATTTCGGCGCGAAGCGGGACAGTATCTGGATGAGCGACATGCAGCCCCAGGTAATGGCGAAGGCGATGATGGCAAGGGCTGCCGGTTCATAGGCGCGGTTGGCGCCGATGTTCTGCAGGTATGGGCCAAAGGCCGGCCGATTGAGCAGGCTGGCCATGGTGAACTCGCCGATGACGATGGCAAAGGTGAGGAAGGCGCCCGACAGCACGGCGATCAGCACATTAGGCAGGATCACGCGGCCAATGATCGTGCCCCAGCCGGCGCCCAGAATCTGCGCTGCTTCGGTCAACGTGCGCACGTCGATGGTGCGCAGACCGGTATCGACGGCACGATACATGTAAGGCAGGGCCAGCGTCGCATAGCCGATCACCAGCAAGGCATTCGCGCCCATGTTGCTTCCCAGGAACGGCAGCGGCGAGTTCGAGCCGTACATCCTGATGTAACCGAAAACGATGACGATGGCCGGGATGACCAGCGGCAGCAGGGTGATGAATTCGACGATCGGCCGCAGTTGCGGAAGGCGCAGCCGGATCCAGTACGCTGCCGGCACCACGATCAGCACACCGAGAATGATGGTGAAGACGGCCGCGACCACTGAATACAGGAAGGTCGACTGGAAGCGCGGATCGCCCAGCACAATCTGGTAGGCGTCAAAGGAATGCACGCCACGCCGCATGCGCAGGGAGAACTCGACCGTCGCCATCAGCGGAATGAAGAAATAGGCGGCGCCGACGATGAAGACGACCCAGGCCCAGAATTTTCCCGACTTCATTTGAGCCACCTTTCGGAGCGAGTCCGGAACCAGATGTAGAAGACGTTGGCAAGCCCGGTGATGACGATCATGCCGAAAGCGATGGCATAGCCGAGTTGCGGGTTGTGCAGTACGTCGCCATTGATCTGCGAGTAGAGCTTGATGGGGACGATGTTGAGCGCTGGACCGGCAAACGCATAAGCGGTCGCGATGGCGCCAAAAGCGTTTGCGAACAACAGGATAACCGTGCCGAGGAAGCTCGGCCACAGAACCGGTATGACCACCATGCGCCAATATTGCGACTGCGTCGCCCCGAGCGTGGCAGCCGCCTCGCCCCATTCCTTCTTTATCCCGTCAATGGCCGGCACGATGATGACCACCATCAGCGGTATCTGGAAGAATAGATAAACCGCGATCAGGCCCGACGTGGTGAGGAAATTGAAGCCCATCGCATAGATGTTGATGTTGAGAACGTCACGCAGAAGCGTCGTGACGATGCCGACACGGCCGAGCGTTGCCAGGAACGCGAAGGCGAGCGGCAGGCCTGCGAAATTCGAGGCGACGCCCGAAAAAGTCAGGGTCGCGGAGCGCGTCCAGCTTGGAAGTCCGCCGCGCACGATTGCGATGGCTATTGCGAGCCCGGCAAAGGCCCCGATGATGGCCGACCAGAAACTGATCTTGATCGAAACCCAGTAGGAACTGCTGATCGATGGGTCGCTGACCAATTGCAGGATGTTGTCGAGCGTAAGCTGGCCTTCACTGTTCTGGAAAGCCCCGATCACGAGATAGATCGTGGGAAAGATCAGAAACATCAGGGCAAAGATGAAGAACGGCGCCACGCCGATCCATTGCGTCGGCAAGCGGAACGCAGTCGCCTGGTTCGGCGACGCTGGCTTGGTGGCTAGTGCCTGATTTGAAAGCGAGAGATCGGTCATGCGCCGGCTACCGTCTTCGAGGGAAGGCCGGGCGGCCTGGCGGCCGCCCGGTGGATTTCAAGTCTTACTTGACGTTGGCGCCGACAACGGCGTCCCAGTTCTTGCTGATGGCTTCCTTGGCCTTGCCCTGCTCGTCGAGCGTCGGGAACACGGCCGAAGCGTAAGACTCCGCCGGCGGCAGCTTGGCCAGCACGTCCGCCGGAACCTTGCCGTTCTTCGCGAGATCGTTGAAGCGGATCGGGTGGCAATAGCCCTTCAGCCAGCCGATCTGGCCTTCGTCGGAATAGAGGTATTCCATCCAGAGCTTGGCTGCGTTCGGATGCGGTGCAAAAGCGCTGATTGCCTGCACGTAGACGCCGGCGACGACGCCGGTCTTCGGCACGACGACATCGACGGGCGGGTTGCCCTTCAGCGTGTCGCGGCCAGCAAGCGCGTTGTAGTCCCAGTTGATCAGGATCGGGGTCTGGCCCTGGGCCAGCGTTGCGGGCTTGCCGACGACCGGAACGAAATTGCCGGCAGCGTTGAGCTTCTTGAAGAAGTCGAGACCAGCGGTGCCGGCAGCTTCACCAGCGGCAGCACCCGTCGACAGACCGGAGGCATACACTGCCTGGATGGCCTGGTTCGAAGCGCGGGGGTCACCGGCGACGGCGACGGCGTTGGCGAATTCCGGCTTCAGCAGGTCGGCCCAGTCAGCAGGCGATTCCTTGATCAGATCCTTGTTCACCATGAACGACAGAACGCCGTAATAGTCGCCGTACCAGGCGCCATCGGCATCCTTGGCGCTGTCCGGGATCGAGTCCCAAGTCGACACCTTGTAAGGCATCAGCAGGCCATCGGCCTTGGCGGTCGGGCCGAAGGACAGGCCGACGTCAATGACGTCAGGCGCCTGCGGGCCCTTGTTGTCCTTGTTCGCCTTGATCGCCTCGACCTCGTCGCCGGAGCCGGCATCGGGGTTGAGCTCGTTGATGGTGATTTCCGGATACTTCGCCTTGAAGCCGGCGATGACGTCGCCGTAACCGCACCAATCATGCGGCAAAGCAATGGTGGTGAGCTGGCCTTCAGCCTTAGCGGCCTTGACGAGATCGTCCAGCGAAGCCGCGGACGAAATCACCGACGACGCCATAAGGGTCGCGGCCGTAAGGGAAAGCACTTTCCCCGTGAATTTGAACATGTGTTCTCTCCGTTGAACTGACGCCGTTGGACGCCTGCGATCCGGTATCGTTTTCATGTGACAGCCAGATGAAAGCTTTGTGAAACCGGCTGATCGCAGCGCGAAAAGTTAACTCTTTTTAACCGGCTGTAGCAATTAGCCATCACTTATTTTTCCGGCTAATTACTTTCTGCCATGTGTTTCATCCCTTCCCCCTTGGTTTGCCCTGATTTTTCCAGATCAATCTTCAACAAGAAAACCGTCTTACACCGTGCCGGCGATAGCGTTTTCAAGCAAGGTCAGGGCCGCCTTCTTGGTCAGCTTGACCGGGTTGCCGCCTGCGGTCGGATCGACCACCGCCATGTCGGCGATGAGCCCCTTGCGCTTCTTGTCCATGTCGAGCCCCTTGATCAGGCCCGGCAGCGCATGTGGCACCTTGAGTTCCCTGCGCAATTTGATGATCGCCTTGGCGAAGCCGTCGAAGCCGCCCTTGATGCCGCAATAGGCGGCAAGCCGGCCGATGCGCTCCTCGATGGAGTCCCGATTGAAGGCTAGCACATAGGGCATGAACACCGCATTGGTCATGCCGTGATGTGTGTCGTACAGCGCGCCGATCGGATGCGACAGCGAGTGGATGGCGCCAAGCCCCTTCTGGAAGGCGGTGGCGCCCATCGCGGCGGCGCTCATCATATGGGCGCGGGCGACGAGATCCTTGCCGTTGGCATAGGCCTTCGGCAGGTTCTCGAAGACCAGCCGGACACCTTCGACGGCGATGCCGTCGGCCATCGGATGGTAACCCGGCGCGCAATAGGCCTCGAGGCAGTGGGCAAGCGCGTCCATGCCGGTGCCGGCGGTGATGAAGCCGGGCATGCCGACCGACAGTTCCGGATCGGCAATGACGATGGCCGGCAGCAATTTGGGATGGAAAATGACCTTCTTGGTGTGCGTCGCTTCATTGGTGATGACGCCGGCGCGGCCGACTTCCGATCCGGTGCCGGCCGTGGTCGGCACCGCGATGATCGGCGCGATCGCGTCGGAATTGGCGCGCGTCCACCAGTCGTCGACATCCTCGAAGTCCCACACCGGCCGCGTCTGGCCGGCCTGGAAGGCGATCAGCTTGCCGAGATCGAGCGCCGAGCCGCCGCCGAAAGCGATGACGCCGTCATGCTTGCCTTTCTTGAACACCGCGATGCCGGCGGTCAGATTGGACTCGACCGGGTTCGGCCTCACTTCGGAAAAGACGCCGTAGGGGACCTTGGCATCGTCGAGGATCTTCAGGGTCGAGGCAACGACCGGCAGTTTCCCGAGGCCGGGATCGGTGACGAACAGCGGCCGCTTGATGCCGGTGGCCGCCAACACCTCAGGCAGTTCCTTGATGCGCCCGGCGCCGAAGCGAACGGTGGTGGGGTAGTTCCATTTGGAGATCAGCTTGGACATTTTTTGTCTTTCGAAAAATCAGATGGCTTCGCGCAGGTGGAACGACTTCGGCCTGGTAAGATTGTCATAGCCGATGGCCGACAGGGCAGCACCCTTGCCGGTGTCCTTGACGCCGGTCCAGACCAGGGCCGGATCGAGGTAGTCGCAGCGGTTCATGAACACCGTGCCGGTCTCGACGCGGTTGCCGATCGCGACGGCATGCTCTGTATCGCGGGTCCAGATCGAAGCGGTCAGCCCATAAGGGCTGTCGTTCATCAGCGCGATCGCCTCTTCATCGTTGCGCACCTTCATGATGCCGACGATCGGCCCAAAACTCTCCTCGCGCATGACGCTCATCTGATGGTCGACTTGCGTCAGCACTTCCGGCGCGAGATAGGGCGAACCGGCCTTGTCATTGGCCACCTTCATGTTGATGTGCGCCACCGCGCCCTTGCGCAGAGCTTCGGCCTTCTGCTCGCGGATCAGGTCGGCGAAACGCGCCTGCGCCATCGGCCCCATCGTCGTTGCCTGGTCGAGCGGATTGCCGACGACATAGTTCTTGGTCTCGGCGATGAAGCCCTCGACGAACTCGTCATAGACCTTTTCGTGCACGTAGACGCGCTCGATGCCGCAGCAGCACTGGCCGGAATTGTAGAAGGCGCCGTCGACCAGATTGGCGACCGCATGATCCATCTTGGCATCAGGCAGCACATAGGCCGGATCCTTGCCGCCAAGCTCGAGGCCGAGTGTCATGAAGGTACCTGCCGCCGCCTTTTCGATGGCGCGGCCGCCGCCGACCGACCCTGTGAAATTGACGTGGTCGATCTTGCCCGAACCGAGCAGCTTCTCGGTCTGCGCATGGTTGAGCACGACGTTCTGGAACACGCCCTTGGGCAGGCCAACCTTGTCGAAAGCCTGTTGGAAGCGCTCGCCAACCAGCAGCGTCTGCGCCGCATGCTTGAGGATGACGGCGTTGCCGGCCATCAGCGCCGGAACGATGGTGTTGACCGCGGTAAGGTAAGGATAGTTCCACGGCGCGATCACCATGACCACGCCGAGCGGGTCCTTCTTTACATAACGCCGGAAGCCGTCCTTCGGGTTGGAAGCCGGCACGGCCTTGAGCGCCGCCTCGGCGATCTCGACCATATAGTTGGTGCGCTCCTTGACGCCGCCGAACTCGCCACCATAGCGCACCGGGCGCCCCATCTGCCAGGCGATCTCCGGCACGATGTCGTCGGTCATCGCGACCAGCGCTTCCAGCATCGCCAGCATGTACTTGCCGCGCTCGACGATCGGCGTCTCGGCCCATTTCTCTTGCGCCGCCTTGGCGCGCTCGACCGCGGCATTGGTCGCCTGGTCCGTTGCCACGGGCCGCTCGGCGTAAATCGAGCCATCGATGGGGGATTTGAGTTTGACCGTCTCGGTCATTTTGTAAGTCCTCGCATTCTACAACAAAATCTTGTGGCGTGGCGCTGCCCTCATCCGCCTGCCCGGCAGTCTCCCGCGTATGGTGACCGGGAGAAGGGAAGTGCTCTCCGGTCGCCCTGCCCGCGATTCACGGGAGGGTAGGGCGAGAGGCGCGCCAACGTCCGCCGGCTAGTTTAATACCGCTCGAACCCTCTGTGCAGTTCCCAATCGGTTATGCGGCGGTCGTATTCGAACTGCTCCCACTTTGCGGTGTGGACATAGTGTTCGAGCACGTCCTCGCCGAGCGCCTGCTTGAGCATCTTTGATTTCGCCAGCGTCTCGGTGGCGTCGCGCAGCGTCTTCGGGATCTCCGGCAAACGCGACGCCTGATAGGCATCGCCGACGAATGGCTTCTGCAGTTCCAGCTTCTCGTCGATGCCGGCAAGGCCGGCGGCGATCAGCGCTGCAAAGGCGAGATAGGGGTTGAGGTCGGCGCCGCCGATGCGGCATTCCATGCGGATGCCCTTGGTGCCCTCACCGCACAGCCGGAAGCCGGCGGTGCGGTTGTCTTCGCTCCACATGATCTTGGTCGGCGCGAAGGTGCCTGCCTGGAAGCGCTTGTAGGAGTTGATGTAGGGCGCCAGGAACCAGGTGAATTCCTTGGCGTATTTCAACTGTCCTGCCGCCCATTGCTGGCCAAGCGCCGACAGCGTCCAGTCGGCCTTCTTGTCGAAGAACAGCGGCGTCTTGCCGTCGGCGCTCCACAGCGAATTGTGGATATGGCTGGAATTGCCGGCCAGCCCGTAATTGTACTTGGACATGAAGGAAATCGCCTTGCCTTCGGACTCGGCAATCTCTTTGGCGCCGTTCTTCAGGATGACGTGGCGGTCGGCCATGTCGAGCGCCTCTGCATAGCGCACATTGATCTCTTCCTGGCCTGGGCCCCACTCGCCCTTGGAATTCTCGATCGGGATGCCGGCCGCTTCCATCTCATTGCGAAGCCGGCGCATGACGCCCTCTTCCTTGGTGGTGATGCCGATCTGGTAGTCGCCGATATAGGGCGAGGCGGTATCGAGACCCTGCCAGTGTTTCTTGCGGGCGGAATCGTAGGTCTCGTTGAACAGATAAAATTCCAGCTCGGAAGCGAAATAGCCGATATAGCCGCGCTCCGTCAGCCGCTTGACCTGCTTCTTCAGGATGGCGCGCGGCGAATGCGGCAGGTCGTCATGCGTGTGGTGGTCGAGCACGTCGCAGATCACCAGCGCCGTCTTCTCCAGCCAGGGAATGCGCCGCAGCGTCGCCAGATCCGGCTTCATGACGAAATCGCCATAGCCCTTCGACCAGCTCGCCGCCTTGTAGCCGGGCACCGGCTCCATATCGATGTCGGCGGCCAGGAGATAGTTGCAGCCGTGCGTCTCGTCATGCGCGGAATCGACGAAATACTGCGCCAGGAACCGTTTTCCCGCCAGCCGCCCCTGCATGTCGACGATGCAGGCGAGCACCGTGTCGATCTCGCCACTGGAGACCGCTTTCTTCAACTGATCGAACGAGAAATTTCCGGCCATTCCTTTGGCACTCCAGCGCTTGAGCTTTTGAACGGGTTAAACAAAACCATGGCCGGCGCGATGCCGGCCATGGCCAGGATGGTTGATGTCAGTGACCAGTTTCGCCGACGGCCTGTTCCGCCGCCTTGATGGCTGCCTGACGCGCCGCGATGATGTCGCCGAGCGGCGGACCCTGGAACCGGTTCCGTTCGAACGCGAACCAGACGATCGCCGTCAGGATGAAGAAGCCGACGGTGATGTAGAGCGCCCAATCGTTCGGCGGCTGGATGCCGATGACGAAGATCAGGATCATCGACACGATCGACAGGAAGGCGAACAGCATGAACACGCCGCGGCCCATGTTCCACGGACCCATCTTGTCCCACTTCGGCGTGCCCCATGCCAGCATGCCGAGCACGATCGGCACGGTGAAGGACAGGAACAGGAAGATGACGGTGCAGGACACGACGATGGTGTAGGCCGAGGTGCCGGCGACCGACACCAGCGTCGAACCCCAGACGAACAGCACCGACAGGATCGACGCCGTCCAGATCGCCGCCACCGGCGTGCGGTAGGTCGGGCTGACCTTGGCGAGTGCCGATGAACCCGGCAGGCCGCCGTCACGCGAGAAGGCGAAGATCATACGCGAGGCAGAGGTCACGGTTGCGAGGCCGCACAGAAGCTGCGCGACGAACACGACGAGGTACACGAACTCCTTGACACCGGGGCTGACGCGCTGGTCGAAGGCCCAGAAGAACACGTTCCAGCCCTGCTTGGCGGCGTCATCCATGTTCGGGATCATCAGCACGAAGGCGGCCAGGAACAGATAGCCGAAGACGGCCGACCAGATCACCGACATGACCATGGCGCGCGGCACCGAGGAGGCTGCCTTGATGGTTTCCTCGGAGGTGTGCGCGGAAGCATCGTAGCCGGTGATCGTATAGATCGGCAGCAAGAGGCCAAGTGCGAACACCCAGGCATTCGAAACCGACGGCCAGACGCTGGCGCCGGCATCGCCGGAGTAGTTGTGGAAGGTGAACAGCCGGCTGAAATCCCAGGTCTCGGCGGAGAGAAGGCAAACGACCGCGATCAGGATCGAACCGAAGAAGATCAAATAACCCGAGAAGTCGGTCAGCTTCGCCGTCAGCTTGATGCCGAGATGATTGATCAGTGCCTGGGCGCCGGTGATGATGACCAGGAAGATCATCTGGTTGGTCAGCGTGCCCTCGATGCCGAGCGCCGGTCCGAAGGCGCCGACGAAGAACGTCCAGGTGCCGACATTGATGGCGCCGAGCACGGTGATCAGGCCGAGCAGGTTGAGCCAGGCCGTGACCCAGCCGGTGCCGCGGTTGCCAAGGATCGAACCCCAGTGATAGAGGCCGCCGGCAGTCGGATAGGCTGAGCTGATCTGCGACATGGCGACCGCGAAGGTCAGTGACACGAAGCAGCCGACCAGCCAGCCGATGCCGATGCCGATGCCGCCGGCGCCGGAGGTTGCCTGGGCCAGCGAATTGATGCCGCCCGAAAGGATGCAGATGATCGAGAAGGAAACGGCGAAATTTGAAAAGCGGCTGAGGCGCCGCTCCAGTTCCTGGGCGTAACCCATGCTGTGGAGGGCCTTTACGTCCTCCGCCTTGTCAACTTCAGTATATCCCGGTGCTGCCATTGGAAGTCCCCTGTTGGTTCTTAGCTGGCCGATTGAACTGACTTTCCGACTGAACGCGATCTGGCGTGTCCGGCCTCCTGTGGCTCCAGATCCGAAAAAATACCCGTGAGCAGATCCGCCCATTTCCGCTGCCCGGTCTCGCCGGCGATTTCGTCGTTGCGGATTTCGATCATCGCGCACGGCAGGCCGCGCGAACGTGCGTGCCGCTCCAGCGTGAAATAGACGCGGTCGGCAGGCGAATAGGGCTCGTTGACGCCGACGGTGACGCCAGCAAGCCGTTTCAGCGCGCCAATCAAAGGCGATGCCAGCCGGCGGTCCTCGTCGTGAATGATGCCGATATGCCAGGGCCGGTTGCGGCCCTTGTAGACAGGCGTGAAGGAATGCACGGACACCAGGCGGGTTTCCTGCCCGCGCGCCAGCCTGCCGGCGACAATCTCCTCGATCGCGGCATGAAACGGCTGCCACGACAGCGCTACACGGGCCGCGCGCTGCTTGTCCGACAGGCCGGCATTGCCGGGTATTGCCGTGGTCTCGCTGATCGGCGGCACCAGATCGGGCGCATCGAGCGGACGGTTACAGTCGATGACGAGGCGCGAAATGCGGGTTTCGACCAGCGTCGCGTCGAGCGCCTCGGCCATGCGGCGGGCAACCGGCAGCGCACCGGGATCCCAGGCGATGTGGCGGGACAGGTCCTCGGCTGCGAGGCCGAGCGTGCCGAATTCGGCCGGCAGGAAATTCGAGGCGTGATCGCAGGTCAGCACGAAAGGGCTCGATCCGCCGGGGTTGGTCACCCTCACGGTATCAGACGATGCAAGGCTGGCGGGCCGTGCTTGCTCCATAGTCTGCCGTCCCCGGGGAGCGCTGTATCGTATGTTACGTATTTTGTCTCATTGCGTCCCTATGGATGATTTCATACAGTTTACCCGGCTTTGTCAAATGCGATTTCGGAAAAGACAGTGGACAGGGCCGAAGCATTTTGCAGCCAGGTGGAATCACCTGACGTCGCAAAAATGCGGCCAAGACAAACAGACGGAGCCGGATGGGTTTAGCCATTCCGCTCCGGGGGCGGGGGAAAGATGATTTCCAGCATTGCCGAACTGATCGCCGACCGCGTCGGCACGATGCCGGCCAGTGAACGGCGCGCAGCCCAGACCCTGATCGCCAGCTATCCGATGATCGGCCTCAAGACGGTTGCCGAATTCTCGGCCGCGGCGGGCGTCTCTTCGCCGACGATCCTGCGCTTCGTTGCCCGGCTCGGCTTCCAGAATTACCCCGAATTCCAGTCGAGCCTGCAGGACGAACTGGCAGCGCAACTGCAATCGCCGGCGATAAGGACGCTCAACCCGCCCTCGCCCGGCGGCGGCACCGCGTCACCGATGCTGGAAGCGACGCTCGACAATATGCGCGAGACGTTCAGGCACCTGTCCGACAAGCAGCTCGCCGACATCGCCGCCCGCCTTGCCGACCGACGCGGCAAGACCTTCCTGATTGGCGGCCGCTTCACCGATCCGCTGGCGCGTTACATGGCCGCCCACCTCGCCATCATCCAGCCCGAGGTCTTTCACCTCGCCGGCCAGGAAAGCATGTGGCGCGACCGGCTGATCGACATGGGCAAGCGCGACGTGCTGGTGATCTTCGACATCAGGCGCTACCAGGACAGCCTCCTCCGTTTCGCCGAGAAGGCACATCAGCGCGGCGTACAGATCGTGCTGTTCACCGACCAGTGGCTGTCGCCGATCGCCCGCTTTGCCCGCCACGTCATTGCCGGACGAACCGCGGTGCCGTCGGCATGGGACTCTTCGGCAGCCCTCTTCGTCGTCGCCGAAACACTGATCGGAGCCGTCACAAGGCAACTGGAAGCAGAAGGCGCCAAGCGCATCCGCGAGATGGAAGGTCTGCGTTAGACCAGTCAACGTTACGCAGATTTAATGTGCGCAGACACTGGCGAGTTGTCATAAAGGGGCGATATCGGGGTGTCTTCTTGCCTTAGAATAGCCTCGCTGCGTCTGCTTCCTTTCGGGAAACCGCCAATGCATGTCGCTCAAAAGTGGCCCCGGTTTTGAGATAGCGACATGCATAAACAAAAGGCCTAAAGCGCGTCATGAATCCGTTTCGACGCGACGCGCTGATCGTTTTGCCCAACCGGAGTGCCGATGGCCGCCTGGAAACAGATACTTTTCGCGCTTGTGGTGCTGGTCGTGGCGGCAGCCGCCTGGCTGCGCTTTTTTCCGGGCGCACCCGAGGTGCTGGCACGCTGGGGGATAGACTGGGTATATGCGGCAACGCCCCCAGCTGAAACCGGTGCCGCCAGCACGAAGCAGGCGAACGGCGGCAATGGCGGCAACCGGCGGGTGAACGTGGTCGCCCTGGCCGCCACTACGGCGGCCATCAACGACCGCCTGCAGGCGATCGGCACCGGCCGTGCCAATGCCTCGGTGACCGTCAATCCATACAGTTCCGGCCGCCTTGCCGAACTGCTGGTCGAATCCGGCAGCCATGTCGACAAGGGACAGATCATTGCCACCCTCGATTCCGAAACCGAAGTGATCGCGCAGGATCGTGCCAAGCTCGTCTTACAGGACTCGCAGAACAAGCTCGACCGGGTGAAATCGCTGCGGGCTTCCAACGCAGCAACACCGGTCGCCGTCGCCGATGCCGAAGTGGTGCTGGCGGTCGCCAAACTCGTACTTCGCGATGCCGAACTTGCCCTGCAGCGGCGCTCCATCATCGCACCGATCGCCGGCACTGTCGGCATCCTGCCGATCGCCGCCGGCAATTATGTGACCAACCAGTCGGCGATCGCCACGCTCGACGACCGCTCCAGTATCCTTGTCGATTTCCTCGTGCCCGAACGTTTCGCCGCCGCCGTCAAGGTCGGCGCGCAATTGACGGCGACGCCGATCGCCAATCCCAGCAAAACCTACACCGGCACGGTTTCGGCCATCGACAACCACATCGATGAAAAGAGCCGCACTTTGCTGGTCAAGGCCAAGATAGCCAATCCGGCCGATTCGCTGCGTGCCGGCATGTCGTTCGGCATCATCATGAAGTTCCCCGGCGAGACCTATCCGGCCGTCAGCCCGCTGGCGATCCTCTGGGGCTCGGACGGCGCCTATGTCTGGCAGGTCGAGGACGGCAAGGCCAGGCGGGTCCCGGTGCGCATCATCCAGCGCAACACCGAGACCGTGCTGGTCGACGCGGAGATCGACAGCGGCGACATGGTTGTGACCGAAGGCACCCAGAGCGTCAGCGAGGGCGGTGCCGTGCGCATCGCCGGCGAAGACCAGCGCGCCGCGGACGCCGCTCAAGGCTCATGACCAGCCCCGTCAACGCTGGCAGTGACACCGGCTTTACCGCCCTGTTCATCCGCAGGCCGGTGATGGCCTTCGTGCTGAACACACTGATCGCAGTCGCCGGCCTCGCCGCCTTCTATGGCGTCGAGATCCGCGAACTGCCTGACGTCGACCGCGCGGTCGTCACGGTCTCGACCGCCTTCGAAGGCGCCGCGGCCGAAACCGTCGACCGTGAACTGACCGACACCATCGAGGGCGCTGTCGCCCGCGTCTCCGGCGTCAAGTCGATCTCGTCTTCCTCCTCCTTCGGTTCGAGCCGCGTCACCATCGAGTTCAACGACGGCGTCGACCTCAACGTCGCCGCCTCGGACGTGCGCGATGCCGTCGGCCGTGTCGCCAACCTGATGCCGGACACCGCCGATCCACCGCGCATCGTCAAGGCCGACGCCAATTCCGACCCGGTGATGCGACTGGCGGTGACTTCGGACGACATGTCGATCCAGGACATGACGGTGGTGGTCCAGGATCAGATCGAGGACGAACTGGCCGCCGTGCCCGGCGTTGCCGACGTCCAGATCTATGGCTATCGAGACAAGATCTTCCGCATCGACGTCGACCAGAACAAGCTCGCCAGCCTCGGCTTTACCGTTGCCGACCTCAGGGCGGCGCTTGCTTCTGTCGCTTTCGATTCGCCGGCCGGTTCGATCACCACGACAAACCAGGACCTGATCGTCCGCACCACCGCCGACGTGACCACGCCCGAGGAATTCGAAAACATCATCATCGGCGGCACGACGCGCATCCGCGACGTCGCCACCGTCACGCTCGGCCCCGATGTCGGCCAGACCACGCTGCGTTCGGATGGTAAGACCGGCATCGGCATCGGCATCATCCGCCAGGCGGAATCGAACACGCTGGACATCTCGACAGGCGTTCAGGCCGCCGTCGCCAAGCTGCAGGAGAACCTGCCCAAGGGTATGTCGATCAAGATCACCAGCGACGACGCGGTTTTCGTCAACGGCGCGGTGCACGAGGTCGAGATCGCACTCGGCCTGTCCGTCACCATGGTGCTGATCGTCATCTATGTGTTTCTGCTTGACTGGCGCGCAACGCTAATCCCGGGACTGTCGATGCCTGTTGCCATGATCGGCACCATCGCCGCCATCTATCTGGCCGGCTTCTCGGTCAACATCCTGACCCTGCTCGCTTTGGTGCTGGCGACGGGACTGGTCGTCGACGACGCCATCGTCGTGCTCGAAAACATCGTGCGACGACGCAATGAAGGCATGGGCCCGCGCGCCGCCGCCGTGCTCGGCGCTCAGGAAGTGTTCTTCGCCGTCATTGCCACGACGCTGACGCTGGTCGCCGTCTTCGTGCCGATCTCGTTCCTGCCCGGCCAGACCGGTGGCCTGTTCCGCGAATTCGGCTTCGTGCTCGCCATGTCGGTGCTTTTGTCCTGCGTGGTGGCCCTGACGCTGTGCCCGATGCTCGCCTCGCGCATGCTGTCGAGCGCCTCGCTCCACCATGAAGGCGGCCACGGCATCGGCGCCCGCATCGGCGGCGCGCTGAATTCAGCCTACAAGCGCGCCCTGCACGCTTGCCTCGACGCGCCATGGATCGTGCTTCTGGTCGCGGTGCTGTTTGCCGGCACCGCCTTCGCGCTGTTCGGCACCATCCGCCAGGAACTGACGCCGACCGAGGACCGCGCCGCCGTGCTGTTGCGCATCAGCGCCCCGCAAGGTGTCAGCCTCGACTACACGACGCAGCAGATGCAGAAGATCGAGAGGCTGATCCAGCCGATGCGCGAGTCCGGCGAGATCCGCAGCACCTTCGAGAACGCCGGCCAGAACGGCTCCTACAACTCAGGCTTCATGGTGATGACGCTGGCGCCGTGGGACGAGCGCAGCCGTAGCCAGCAAGAGATCATGGCCGAGATCAGCCAGCTGACCAAACAAGTGCCGAGCGTGCGCATCTTCCCGGTGCAGCCCAACAGCCTCGGCATTCGCGGTGCCGGCAACGGCCTGCAGTTCGCGCTGGTCGGCAATAACCGCAAGGCTCTCGGCGACGCGGCGGTCAAGATCATCGCCGAGATGCAGAAGGACCCGCGTTTCCAGACGCCGCGCCTGTCGATCGATCCGACGCAGCCGCAGCTGGCCGTGGCCATCGACCGCGAGCGCGCCTCCGACCTCGGTATCGACATCACCGGGATGGCCAACACCTTGCAGGCCATGCTCGACGGCAACGACGTCGTCGATGTCTACATCGCCGATCGCAGCTACGGCGTGAAGCTGGTCTCGACCACCAACCCGATCAACGACCCGACCGACCTGGAGAATATCTTCCTGAAGACATCAGATGGCCGCTTCGTGCCGATGTCGACCATTGCCACGCTGACCGAGCGTGCGGTGCCGCCGTCGCTGTCGCGCGAGCAGCAGCAGCCGTCGGTGGCCATCACCTCCAACCTCAACGGCGACTTCGCGCTCGGCGATGCGCTGACCCGCGCCGAGGAAATCGCCACGCCGCTGCTACCGGGGGGCAGCCGCATCCTGCCGCTGGCCGAGGCCGCGACGCTGGGCGAGACCAACAGCGGCATGGTGACCATCTTCGGCTTCGCGCTGGTCATTATCCTGCTGGTGCTGGCCGCCCAGTTCGAAAGCTTCGTCGGCGCCGTCATCATCATGGCGACGGTGCCGCTGGGTCTTGCTTGCGCCATCTTCGCGCTGCTGCTCTCGGGCACCAGCCTCAACGCCTACAGCCAGATCGGCCTAGTGCTGCTGGTCGGCGTCATGGCCAAGAACGGCATCCTGATCGTCGAATTCGCCAACCAGCTGCGCGATCGCGGGCTTGGCGTGCGCGAAGCGATCGAGCAGGCATCGATCATCCGCGTGCGGCCGGTGATGATGACGATGATCTGCACCGTGCTCGGCGGCTTGCCGCTGGTGCTGGCGAGCGGCGCCGGTGCCGAGGCGCGCGTGGCGCTCGGCTGGGTCATCGTCGGCGGACTGGGTCTCGCCACCGTTTCGACGCTGTTCCTGACGCCGGTCGCCTATCTCTTGCTGGGCCGCTTCGTCACGCCGAAGACCCATGAGGAAGCGCGGCTGAAGCGCGAGTTGGAGGAAGCCGCCTATAGCAAGGTTGAGCCGGCCGAATAGAGAAGTCCCAAGAAACTGTGTCGCGGTTTTCCGCCAGTGAATAGGCAGTGCCTATCTCAAGAGCCGGCCTTCGATCGACCAGCGCGCGGCGAGGAAATTCAGCACAGCCGCCACCACGACACCGCCGATCTTTGCCGGCCATACTCCAACGGTGGCGGCAAACAGCGCGATCGAAAGGCTGGAGACACCGAGCGAAATCAGCGCCCCGAGCGAGGCGAAACGAAGGAAGGCGTCACGCAGCCGGATGGCTTGATTGCGCTCGAACGCCCAGAAGCCGTTCGCCACGAACGAAAAGCTGACGGCGATGAACCAGGCAACGATGTTGGCGGGCACCGGCGGCATCTGCAGCTTGAGCAGCAGGAAGAAGCTGACAAGGTCGATGGCTGTGTTGGCAAGTCCGACGATGGCAAAGCGGACGATCTTGTTGCCGGTCGAACGCCGGGGTTGGTCGGCGCCGCTCATCCCGTGCCGTCCATGATTGCGGCACCGGCGCGGGCCAGGCTGGCGCCGAAGTCGTCCGACGCCAGGACCGCGAATTCGACCTCGCGCACACCTTGCATCGGGTCACGCGCGCGCAACGTCTCGTCGACATGGCCGGGGTGGCACATGAACAGCCCCCGTTCCGGCAAGGCCTCGACAGCGGCTTGCAGCACCGATGCGAACTTTTCGGGTCGCCGCCAGTCGTAGATGCCCGCGAGCGGTTCGAAAACGGTGAAGCCGGCATGCTGCATGGACCGGTTGAACCCGGCAGCGAGCGCTGCGATCGCGGCGACTTTCGGCGCCGTGCCGGCCAGTGGCGGCGCGCCGCGCAGCGCCGGCCTGTCGACTTCCTCGTGCAGACGCGCGCGCAGCCATGTACGCACGACCGGAAGGAAATGCACATGCTGATGCCCGTCGACGAAATCGGGGCGACGCCCGAGTGCTTCTACGAAGCGGCTGTATTGAGCGTCGAGTTCGGCATGGGCATCGCAGTCGTCGATGCGACCGCGCAGAACAGGCAACGCCAGCGAGCGGAGCGGCGGCAGCCGGCCTTCCGGCGCCAAGCTCGACCGGCCGGTGACGGCTGGCTGATCGGTTAGGGTAAGATGCAGCCCGACCGCGACGCGGCCGCACAGGGGCTTTATGCGCTCCGCCTCGTGCACCCATTCTGGAAAGCCTGTCATGCAGCTGGTGCCAGTCAGGCGCCCACGATCGAGCAAATCGAGGATCGCGGCGGAGACGCCTGGCGCCAGGCCGTAGTCGTCGGCGATCAGGCGGATGCGCCGCTTCATGCCTCGCGAGCGCCCGGTGCCAACCGGTCGGGAGCGACGTCGCTGCGTACGACATCGCGCACGATGTAGACCGGCCGATCCTTGCTTTCGCTGAGCGTGACCCAGACATACTCGCCAATCAGGCCGAGAAGCGTCAGGTTGAGGCCGCCGAGCAGGACGACGGCGACCAGCAGGCTGGGATAGCCGGGAACGGCAATGCCGTAGAAGATCACCTCGAAGAACACCTTGGCGCCGTAGACAGCGCCTGCAAATGCGGCAAGCAGCCCGCTGAGGCTGATCAAGCGCAGCGGAATGACGGAAAAGGAGGTGAACCCTTCCAGCGAGAAGGCGATCAGGTTGAGCCGGCTCCATTTCGACGTGCCGCTGGCGCGGTTCTCCGGCGAATAGGGCAACGCCTTCTGGCGGAAGCCGGCCCAGGCAAACAGGCCCTTGTTGAAGCGTCGTTTGTCACGCAGGCTGGTCAGCGCACGCGCCACGGCACCGCGCATGACGCGAAAGTCGCCGGCATTTTCGGGAATGTCGAAACGCTGGCTGCTGTTGATCAGGCTGTAGAAAAGCCGCGCCAGCTGACTGCGTCGCCAACTGGCCTCACGCCTGTCGTTCTGCGCGTAGACGACGTCGATGTCGGGATGTTCCACCAGCTCGGCGATCATCTTCAGGCTGATGTCCATCGAATGCTGGAGGTCGGCGTCCATGATCAGCACCATGTCGCCGCGCGACTGGTCGAGGCCGGCAAGCACGGCGACTTCCTTGCCGAAATTGCGGCTTAGGCGGACGATCTCCCACGACCCCGTCAGGACCTGCGAAAACCGCTTTGCGCCATCGTCTCGGCTACCGTCGTCGACCAGGATCTTGTGCACGGCCATGCCGAAGCGCTGTGCCACCGCCGCCTCCAGCGCGGCAAGCAACTCGGCGAATGCCAATGCCGACGGCGCCTCGTTGAGGAACGGCGCGACGATATCGAGTACCGGCCGCGACTCAGCCATTTGCGATCCCCGCATTCACCACCTTTTCCCCCGCCTTGGCCCAGAACCACCAGATCAGGGAACAGGCTATGAAAGCAATCGCGATCGGCCGGAACCAGGGGTTGAGGAAAGCATGCACATGTTGCTCGACGCCGCCCAGCCCGGTCGCGAACAGCGCCGTCGACAGCACCGAGGCGAGGACGCCGCCTCGTTCCTCGCGCCATAACAGAGCGATGGCGAGCCCGGCAGGCACGGCGATCATCGCATAGGTGTTGGGCTCGACACGCGGATTGAAGACGCACATGTAGAATGTGGCCGTCAGGAAGATCGCCAGCCCTGCCGTCCCCCGCTCGAGCTTGCGATCGAACAAGAGCACCATCGAGAGCGTCAACAAGCCGACCACGAAACGCACCGCCGTGGCGCCGGATTCGGCGATGGGCATTCCCGCCGCCGCAAAAGGCGCGGTGAAATCGGAGGCAACAAAGCGGCTGGTCTTGTCGACCGCCATCGAGGTCAGCATTCGGGCGAAATCAAGATACTGGCCGTTCAGATAACTGGCTGGCGCGAAAGCATAAGGTATGGCGAGCACGAACAGCACCGCCAGCACCAGCACCGGGATCAGCCTGGGGCGCAGCCCTCCCGCCAACAGCAACATGATGATCGCGGTCGGCTTGGCAATGAGGGCCAGCGAAGCCCAGAAGAAGGTCTCGGCGCGCCGCCCTTCAAGCGCCGAAAGCGTAAGAAGCCAGCAGGCGCCTGTCAGCAGAATTGTCGATTGTCCGTTGCGGATCGCGCCAAGCGCCAGCGGCAGAGCGAGGAACAGACCGAATGAAAGCAGCCAGTTTAGTTCCTGACCGCCGAGCTTGCGAACCTGCCGCATGGCGGCGAAGGTCAGCACCGCGAAGCCCAGGGCGTGCCACACCAGGCCACCTAAATGCGGGCCCAGCTTCAACAGCGGAACATAGAGCGCGGCAAAAGCCGGAGCGTAGAGGTACCCCATCTGGGAGCCAAGATTGTAGAGCGGCCGGCCGGCCAGAAATTCCTCGCTGCCAAATCTGTAGGCCCCCAGCACCGAATGCGTGTCCGGCGACCACAGGACCATGACAAGAACGATCAGGAACGCTCCGATCCACATGCTAAGTCCCAAACGGTCGAAAACCGGCTTGGCAATCGTCATCAAGTCACTCCACACCGCCCCGGAACAGGCCCTTGCCGGCGCCGTCAGGCATTCGATGGCGGCGGCATATCACGGACAAAGCGGCGCGGCATAGAGGGCTGAAAGAGCGGATGGCAGCCCGATGGCGCCAGCGGCAGCCGGACATCGCCATTTTCGGCGTCGCGAGCATGTGGAGGGTTCGTGTTCGAACGTCTGGCACCTTCATGCTAAGGCCGGATGAACACCTTGCCGTTGGGCTTGGCCAGTTCCGCCGGCACCCGCGCCATTGCCTCGGCGAGCGGCACCAACGCCGTCACATCGGTCGACCAGCGCCCATCGGAGAACCTTTTCTGCGCTTCTAGGATCGCCGGGCCGCGGCGGTCGCGAAACTGACGCATCCATTCGCTCAGCCAGAAACCCTCTATGTGCTTGTGCTGGAAGATCAGTTGGCCGGGTTCACGGATGATCGTGGCTTCGGGATCGAGCCGTCCGTAGATGATCCAGCGCGAGCGCTTCGGCATGACGTCGAAAATGGCGGAGGCCAGCGGCCCGGTCACCGCGTCGAGGAAGATGCGCGGCTGTTCGGCCTTCATGACCTCGCGCAGCGCCGTCTTGAAATCCGGCGCCTTTTCGTTGAGGACGTGTGCGGCGCCAAGCTCCTTCAGAGCCGCGATCTGGTCGTCGCGGCGCACGGTGACGATGGGTCGAAAACCCGCTTCCCTGGCCAGGCCGATGATCAGCTTGCAGAGCTGGCTGGCGCCGGCGGTCATGACAAAGGCCTTTTCGCCCTCTTCCCTCACGATGTCGAACATGGCGAGCGCGGTGAGCGGGTTGACGATCATCGCCGCGCCATCCTCGTCGCGAACGGTGTCGAGCAGCGGGATACAGACCACCGCTTCCGCTACGGCATATTCGGCCCATGAGCCCCAGTTGCTGACGCCTGTGGCGAAAGCGACGCGCTTGCCGACGAGGCTTTTGGGATAGGGCTCATCGCCACTGGCGACGACGGTGCCGACACCCTCGAAGCCGGCCGGCTGGCCCTTGGCGCGTGGCTGGCCGTACTGGCCCTTGATGAAGGCGACATCAGACGGATTGATCGAGGCGAGGCTGACCTTGATCAGCACCTGCGTCGGCCCCGGTGTCGGCACCTCGATGCTGCCCGGCTCGAGATAGGGCTCCATCGCTTCCAGCGCGCTGCCGGAAGGCGTCCTGGTGTAGCCGTCGCCGACAAGCAGCAGCGCCTTCATTTCGGAGGGGACGGTCATCGGAACACTCCTTGCTTGGACCTGCCGGCGTCGCCGGGTGACGAATGCCGGCGCTCAGACCTTTTCCTGCGTGTATTTCTTCAGTTCGGTCCGCGCCACCTGGCGGCGATGCACGGCGTCAGGCCCATCGGCAAGGCGCAATGTCCGCAGATGCGTCCACGAGCGCGCCAGCGGCGTGTCCTGGCTGATGCCTTGCGCGCCGAACATCTGCACCGCCTCGTCGGTGACCTTGAGCGCCACGCGCGGCGCGATCACCTTGATCTGGCTGATCCAGGGTGCCGCGGCGCGTGCATCGCCCTGGTCGATCATCCACGCCGCCTTCAGGCAGAGCAACCGCGCCATCTCAATCTCCATCCGGCATTCGGCGATGATGTCGAAATTGGCGCCGAGTTTTGCCAAGGGCTGGCCGAAGGCCTCGCGGCGCACGGAACGCTGGCACAGCATCTCCAGCGCCATCTCGGCCTGGCCGATGGCGCGCATGCAGTGATGGATGCGGCCGGGGCCGAGCCGGCCCTGCGCGATCTCGAACCCCCTGCCCTCGCCCAGGATCAGGTTCGATGCAGGCACCCGCACATTGTCGAAGCGAAGATGCATGTGGCCGTGCGGCGCGTCATCGTCGCCATAGACCTGCATGGCCCGGACCTTGGTCACGCCCTTTGCGTCGGACGGCACCAGGATCATCGAATGCCGCCTGTGTTTCGGCTCTTCGTCGGCACCGGTCCTAACCATGACGATGTAGATGGCGCAGCGCGGATCGCCGGCGCCGGAAGCCCACCATTTCTCGCCGTTGAGCACATAGTCGCCGCCCTGGCGCTCACAGCGCATCGCAATGTTGGTGGCGTCGGACGAGGCGACATCCGGCTCGGTCATCAGATAGGCCGAGCGGATCTTGCCGTCGAGCAGCGGCTCGAGCCACGCCTTCTTGTGGTCGGCCGAGCCATACCGTTCCAGCACCTCCATGTTGCCGGTGTCGGGCGCCGAGCAGTTGAAGGTCTCGGCGCCTAGATGCGCCTTGCCCATCTCCTCGGCAAGATAGGCGTATTCCACCGTGGAAAGGCCGTAGCCGCGCTCCGAGCCGGTCAGCCAGAAGTTCCACAGGTCGCGCTCCCGTGCGGTCTTCTTCAGCCCTTCGAGGATTTCGCTCTGGCGCGCGCTATAGGCCCAGCGGTCGCCTTGCTTGCCCACTTCGCCGAGGAATTCCTTGTCGAGCGGCATGATCTCGTCGCGCACCATGGCCGCGACGCGCGCGTGGATCGGCTTCAGCCGCTCGGTCATACCGAGATTCATCTCCGTCATCGCTAACCCTCATGCAGGCCAGGCATTTTACCCGTGGCAAGGATGACCGTACTTCGGATAGCCTTGTCAACGCGAACTGTTTTGCCTGCACACCGAGGCCCGCACACCAAGGCAGGGCGCGGAGGATTTGTGATGAGCTATCTGGACGAGCTGTTTTCGGTGGCCGGCAAGACCGCGCTGGTGACGGGAGCGGCGACCGGCATCGGCCGCATGGCGGCAACCGCGCTGGTGAAGGCCGGCGCCAGCGTGATGATCGCCTCACGCAAGGGTGAGGATTGCATCAAGGTCGCCAGCGACCTGAATGGGCTTGGCGCACCGGGCCGGGCCGAAGGCTTCGCCGGCGATGTCTCCAGTGAGGCCGGCATTGCCGCACTCGTCGCCGAGGTCAAGGCGCGGACCGACCACCTGAACATCCTGGTCAACAATGCCGGTGTGTCCTGGGGCGCGCCGCTGGAGAGCTTTCCCTATTCCGCTTGGGCGAAAGTGCTCGGCGTCAATGTCACCGCGGTCTTCCATCTGACGCGCGAATTGCTGCCGCTGCTCGATGCCGCCGCCAGCGATGCCGATCCGGCCCGGGTGATCAATCTTGGTTCGGTGATGGGCACGCAGGCGCTGGCCGACGACGCCTATTCCTATACGGCGTCGAAGGCCGCGGTTCATCATCTGACGCGCACCCTCGCGCTCGAGTTCGCCGCCCGCCGCATCACCGTCAACGCCTTCGCCCCTGGCCCCTTCCAGAGCCGCATGACGGCTTTTGCCACCGGCACGGAAGAGCAAGCCAGGCATGTCGGCAACCATGTTCCGATCGGCCGTATCGGCGCACCGGATGACATTGCCGGCGCAACACTCTATTTGTGCAGCCGTGCAGGCAGCTATGTTACCGGCGCCATCCTGCCGATCGACGGCGGACAGTCGGTGCAGCATGGGCTGACGTTGTTCAAGGAATAACATTTTCCGGCCGGAGCCGGGGGTGAACTGGAGGACATCCGCGTGGAACCGATCAGTCTCGATGTACTTCTGGCCAGTGTCGGCAAGGAAGTTGGCGTGTCGCCGTGGCGGGTGGTCACACAACGCATGATCGACCAGTTCGCCGACGCCACCGACGACCACCAGTTCATCCACTGCGATCCGGAGCGCGCCATGCGCGAGACGCCGTTCGGCGGCACCATCGCGCATGGCTTCCTATCGCTGTCGCTGTTGTCGGCAATGACCTTCGAGACCATGCCGCCGCTGGAAAACGGCAAGATGGGCGTCAACCACGGCTTCGATTCGCTGCGCTTCCTGGCGCCGGTGAAGACCGGCGCGCGCATCCGCACCCATTTCGTGCTGGCCGACGTCAAGGTCAGGCCGTCGGGCTGGGTGCAGACCGCGCATGACGTGACGATCGAGATCGAAGGCTCCAAGAAACCGGCGCTGACCGCTCGCTGGCTGACGCTGACCCTGATCGAACGCCAGCCCGAGACGGCATGAACGATCCGAACGTTCTCGACCAGGCAGCGCTGGCGCCTTATCTCGAGGCCAGCATCCCCGGCTTTACCGGGCTTGCCTCCATCGAAAAATTCAAATCCGGCCAATCGAACCCGACTTACCTTTTGACCGCGCAAAGCGGCCGCTACGTGCTGCGCGCCAAGCCGCCCGGGCAATTGCTGAAATCGGCGCATCAGGTCGACCGCGAATTCACCGTGATGAGCGCGCTTGCCGGCACCGCCGTGCCAGTGCCCAGGATGCTGCATCTGTCGGCGGAGGACTCGCCGATCGGTCGTATGTTTTACGTCATGGATTTCCTCGACGGCCGCATCCTCTGGGATCCGGCGCTGCCCGAGGCCCGCGACAACGACGAACGCGCCGCCATCTACGATGCCATGAACGCAACGCTCGCAGCGCTGCACGATGTCGATGTCGGGGCCGCGGGTCTCGTCGATTTCGGCCGGCCGGGCAATTATTTCGAGCGCCAGCTGGCCCGCTGGACCGCCCAGTATCGCGCCTCGGAAACCGGTACCATCGCCGATATGGACCGGCTGATTGCCTGGCTGGAGACGCATAGGCCCCCCGACGACGGCCGCGTCTCGCTGGTGCATGGCGACTATCGGCTGGACAATCTGATTTTTGCCGCCGACCAGCCGACGGTTCTGGCGGTGCTCGACTGGGAATTGTCGACGCTCGGGCACCCCTTCGCCGACATCGCCTATCAGTGCATGCAATGGCGCCTGCCCCACGCCTCGGGCTTTCGCGGCCTGGGCGGTATCGACCGTCGCGCGCTCGGCCTGCCCTCCGAAGAGGACTATGTCGTCGCCTACTGCCGGCGACGCGGGCTGGACGGCATCGGCGACTGGACCTTCTTCCTGGCCTTCTCCTTCTTCCGTCTGGCGGCGATCTGCCAGGGCGTCTTCAAGCGAGCATTGGACGGCAACGCCTCCAATCCCGAAAAGGCCAGAACCTATGGCGAGGCGGTAAAACTGCTTTCGCATCTCGCCGCGAAACTGATCGACCAGGAGGCGTGATGGGCCGTTTTGCGGGAGCAACCGTGCTGATCACCGGTGCGACCGGCGGGCTTGGCCGGGGTGCGGCGAAAGGCTTTGCCGCTGAAGGCGCGCGGCTGGTGCTGTCGGATATCGACGAAAGGGCGCTGGCCGACCTTGCAGCCACGCTGCAGGCCGAAACGGCGACCCTTGCCGGCAACATCGCCGACGAAAAACTGTCCGAGGATCTGGTTAGGCTGGCGGTCGAAAAATTCGGACGGCTGGATGTCGCCATCAACAATGCCGGCATCGTGCAGAGCTTCGTGCGGTTGCCGCAGGTCCCCTCGGATGAGGCCCGCCGCGTGCTGGAGGTCGATCTGCTCGGCGTCTTCTATGCCATGAAGCATCAGATCCCGCAGATGGAGCGGCAGTTCAAGGCGACCGGCAAGCGCGGCGCCATCGTCAACATCGCTTCGGCCGCCGGCTTGTCCGGCGCGCCGAAACTCTCGGTCTATGCCGCCGCCAAGCACGGCGTCATCGGTTTGACCCGCTCGGCGGCGGTCGAATACGCCACCAAGGGCCTGCGTATCAACGCCATCTGCCCCGCCCACACGAGGACGGCGATGGTCGACAACTTCGTGCGCGTCTCCGGCGCGCCGGAAGCGGAGGCGTTGGCGGAGCTGACGCGTGGCGTGCCGATGAAGCGGGTGGCGGAAGTCGACGAAATCACCACCGCCATCCTGTTTGCCGCCGATCCGGCAAACTCCTTCATGACCGGCCATGCGCTGGCCGTCGACGGCGGCATCGGCGCGATCTGAAGCATGCCGTTTGGGAACCTGTCGCGCCCTTGTCCGTTTTCGTACAGCGTATATAGTTTAGCCAGGTACCAACCAACCAAAGGCACGAGATCTTGCCGCCGAGCGTCCAGACACGCCGCGAGAAACAAAGGGCCGAACTGCGCTCCGAGTTGGTCGAGGCCGCGCACAAGCTCGTCCAGGAAGAAGGCTATGAAGGCCTGACCATCCGCAAACTGGCCAAGCGGGTCGGCTACGCGCCGATGTCGGTCTATTCCTATTTCGCCGACAAGCAGGACATCCTGTTCGCCCTGGCCGAAGATGCGTTCGAGACGCTTGCCCGCCGCATCGAGGAGCATTCGTCCGACGATCCGATCGAGGCATTGCAGGCGGTCATGACCGAGTATGCCGCCTTCGGGCTCGGCAATCCCAACGAATATCGCACCGTGTTCATGACCGAGAAGACCAAGCTGCCGGAAGGCAGGAGCTATGAGGACATGGAAGAGAGCAACCCGGCGATGAACGCGCTGATCAGTAGGGTCGAGGCCTGTGTCGCCGCCGGCAAGCTGCAGGGCGACCCGCGCGCCATCGCCACCATGCTGTGGGCGGTCGGCCATGGCACGATCTCGCTGCTGATCACCTTTCCGTTCTATCCGTTCGGCGACCCGCAGGCTTTCGTGAAGCGGATGTGCGATTTCACGCTTGCCACGCTGAGCACGCAGACCGTGCCGCCGCTGACCGAAACGCCGGTCAAGTGTTGAGCGGCATCCCACACAGGCTCTGACAACCGCGACCAACGTCCGGTTGGAGTGTTCGGCTGCGCCAGAACGCCGCGATTTTCGGCGTTCAATAAAAGTTCAATAAAATTCATTCGTACATGTACGTTTCTGACTTGAACGTCGGCATCGCCAGACGTATATGTACGCCGCATCGTACACGTACGGAAAAATTCAACGGTCGAAAACGGAGACTGACGATGAAAACGACACTCCTCACACTCGCCGCCGTGCTGGCACTTTCGGGCTCGGCCTTCGCCGCCGGCGCCACCCAACCGGTCAAGCAGGCACCTGCTGCGACCTGCGTCGACACCAGGACCCACGTGAAGCTCGATTGCGCTCCCACCGGCTCGGTCGAGAAGAAGGGTTCCACGGAAAATACCGCTGACGGCAAGGGCCCGCGGCTCGGCATCAGCATCAATCCGTGGATCGTGCCCAGCACATTGTGAGACAAAATCAAACGCCGAGGCCGGCGCAAATTGAAAGCCGGCCTGGCGAGCAGTTTGGTCTAAGCGACGCCGCCTCGGTTGGCGGCACCGGACTGGCCCAGTAGAACGCTGACGCGTAGCCCGGCCTGGCCCATCAACTCAGGCCCTTGTCACCGTCGGCATGCAGGCGCAGCCCTTTCTGGACGATCTTCTCCTTGGCGGCATCCGTCGGCACGTTCGGCGCATTGGTGATGCCGGACCAGGCCGGCGCCGGATTGTGCGCCCAATGCACGGCGTTGCGCAGCACCTGTTGCACGCCCTCATTGTGGTAGATCGGGTAGGTTTCGTGGCCGGGCGAAAAGTAGAAGATCCTGCCGGCGCCGCGCTGGTAGGTCAGCCCGGACCGGAACACCTCGCCGCCCTCGTACCAGGACACGAACACCGTCTCGAGCGGCTCCGGCACCGCGAACGGCTCGCCATACATCTCCGTCTCGCCGATCTCCAGGCACTCGCCGATGCCCTGCGCGATCGGATGGCTGCGGTTGATCGCCCAGACGCGCTCGCGCTCGCCCGCCTCGCGCCATTTCAGCGAACAGGGCGTGCCCATCAGCCGCTTGAATATCTTCGAGTAGTGGCCGGAATGGAGCACGATCAGCCCCATGCCTTCCCACACCCGCTTCTGCACGCGCTCGACGATCTCGTCCTTGACCTCGCCATGCGACCTGTGGCCCCACCACAGTAGGACATCGGTGGTGGCCAGGCGCTGTTCGCTCAAGCCGTGCTCGGGTTCCTGCAAGGTGGCGGTGGTCGCCTCGATACCCTTGTCCTGGTTGAGCGCCGCGGCGATCGTGCCATGCATGCCCAAGGGATAAAGGTCGCGCACGGCGGCATTGGTCTGCTCGTGGACGTTCTCGCCCCAAACGATGGCTTTTGTCGGCATTTTTCTCTCCCAAAGCGCTTTAAATAGCATGCCCGATGGGATTGAGAAGGCCCGATCCGGCCTGGTCCGATGGAAACTACCTCGTGCGCTTCTTGCGGCCGGCCACGGTCTTGGCCTTGCCCGGCTTCGCGGGACCGCCGGGGATGGCCGTTCCCGTTATCGACACCGGATCGCTGGCCGGAAAGGTGTCCTCGAGGCCTTCCTCAAGTTCTTCTTCGGCGCTCGAGCCTTCGTGCTTCTCATGTTCGAGCGAACGAACGGCAGGGCTCTTCTTGACCGGCGACTTCGGCGCGGAATTCGACGGCATCGGCATTCTCCCTCGACGTGCGTATGCAGGACGAGCGTGCCCTGCAAAACGTTCCGAGTTCAGACCGCTGCGTCCCGCGATCCCTCGGACAGGAAAGTAAAGACATAGTCCGAGAAGGAACGCCAGCACTCGACCCGGAAGGCATCGGCCGTCGTGCGCAGCAGCACGATCTCGGCCTTGCCCAGGATCGTGCGCGAAGCCGCTCCGACCGGGAAGGCATCAAGGGACAGATCCTGCGGGCAGCCAGAATTGATCGCCGCGGCCGCGCCGGCGCCCGTCACGGCGATCGCGATGTTGCGATGAGAGATGCCGACGGCCGAATGCAAGGCGGAAACCGCGGCGCAGTCGGCGAGCGGATCGTTGCCGGCCTCGTCGATGACCAGCCATTCGTCGGGTCCAAGCCAAAGAGCGGTGCGGCCGGCCTTCGTGGCCGAGGTCTTCGGCTTTTTCGGCAAGGTCACACCAAGCGCCTTGGAAAGGGCGGCAGTCGAAGCCTCCGGCGCGCGCAGCGAGATGCGCTCGACCGGCGGCAGCACCTCGACCTTGGCGCCGGTCGCGGCGGTGTTGCGTCCAGCCAGCGCCGGACGGCGCTCGACCGAAGGCGGTGCAGCCGGTGCCGTCTTCTTTGCGGCGGCCTTAGCCATTGAGGCGCCCTCCCGTCTCGTCGAAGAACACCATGCCGGAAACCTCCACTTCGATCACCCCGTTCGGCATCGGCACGTAGAGCGTGTCGCCCATCCGGTCGCGGCCACCGGCGACCAGCGCAAGGGCAATAGAGCGGCCGCAATTTTCCGACCAGTAGCTCGAGGTGACGTGGCCGATCATCTTCATCGGGATCGCCTGCTTTGGATCCTCGACGATCTGCGCGCCTTCTTCCAGCACCACCTTGGGGTCCTTGGTCTTCAGGCCGACCAGCTGCTTGCGGCCCTTGGCGACCAGATCCGGCCGCGCCATGCCGCGGATACCGACGAAATCGGCCTTCTTCTTGCCCACGGCCCAGTCGAGCCCGGCATCGTTCGGCGTCACCGTGCCGTCGGTATCCTGGCCGACGATGATGTAGCCCTTTTCGGCGCGCAGCACGTGCATGGCTTCGGTGCCGTAGGCCGCCGCACCATGCTTCTGGCCCTCGGCCCACAGCGCTTCCCAGACGGCCTGGCCGTAGTCGGCCGGCACATTGACCTCGAAGCCACGCTCGCCGGTGAACGACATGCGGAACAGCCGGGTCGGCACGCCGCAGATCTTGCCTTCGCGCACCGACATGTGCGGCAGCGCCTCGTCGGACATGTCGATGCCTTCGACCAGCGGCGCGATGATGTCGCGCGACTTGGGACCCTGCACGGCGATGACCGCCCACTGCTCGGTGATCGAGGTCAGCCAGACATTGAGGTGCGGGAACTCGGTCTGGAGATAGTCCTCCATGTGGTTCATGACGCGCGGCGCGCCGCCGGTCGTCGTCGTCACATGGAAGCGGTCGGGCGCCAGCCTGCCGACGACGCCGTCATCATAGATGAAGCCGTCCTCGCGCAGCATGATGCCGTAGCGGCAGCGGCCGGGTTCCAGCTTCTCCCACGGATTGGTGTAGAGCAGTTCCATGAACTTGGCCGCATCCGGCCCCACCACTTCGATCTTGCCGAGCGTCGAGGCATCGAACATGCCGGCCGTCTTTCGCACCGCGACGCATTCGCGGTCGACCGCGGCGTGCATGTCTTCACCCCCCTTGGGGAAATACCACGCGCGCTTCCACTGTCCGACATCCTCGAACACGGCGCCTTGCGCTTCGGCCCACGGATGGATCGCCGTCTTGCGCGTCGGGTCGAACAGCGGACCGCGCGCGTGGCTGACGATCGCGCCGAACGTCACCGGCGTATAAGGCGCGCGGAACGTGGTCAGGCCGACTTCCGGGATCGGCTTGCCAAGCTCCTCAGCGGCGATCGCCAGGCCGTGCATGTTGGAGGTCTTGCCCTGGTCGGTCGCCATGCCGTTGGTGGTGAAGCGCTTGACGTGCTCGATCGACCGCATGCCCTCATGCACCGCCTGGCGGATATCCTTGGCAGTGACGTCGTTCTGGAAATCGACAAAGGCCTTCACCGTCGTGTCCGGGCCGGCACCGGGGGCAGCCCCCAGCATGCCGCGCGACCAGCTCTCCGAGGCGTCTACCTTCGGCTTGTTGCTCTTAACGGCTTTAGCGCCGGCATCTTTCGCTGCCTTCTCGCCGGCCGCATAAGCCTCGTCGATCGTCGCCGACAGCCCGTCGGTGCCGTTGCAGGCGCCGACCGAGACGCAATCCTGCGCATAGGTGCCCGGCACGAAGCGCTTGGTCTCGTCGTTGAAAGCGACCTTGCCGCGCGACTGCGAGAACAGATGCACCGACGGCGTCCAACCGGCCGACATCAGGATCGCATCGACCGGGATGGTGCGTTCGCCGCCGCCATTCTTCGGCTGCACGGTCATCGACGACACCCGCAATTTGCCACCGGCGCGGATCACCGCGCGGCCGAAATTGACCTCGATGCCGAGCGCCCTCGCCTCGTCGATCACCGGTCCGGTCGGATGGTCGCGCAGGTCGACGATCGCCGCCACGTTGACGCCGGCCTTCTTAAGGTCGATCGCCGCCGCATAAGCGGAATCATTGGCGGTGTAGACGCCGACATTTTTGCCGACAGCGACGCCGTAGTGGTTGAGATAGGTGCGCGCCGCACCGGCCAGCATGATGCCCGGCCGGTCATTGTCGGCGAAGACCATGTGCCGTTCGATGGCGCCGGAGGCCAGCACCACGCGCTTGGCCCTGACCTGCCACAGCCGCTCGCGCGGCAGGTCGTGGCCGGGGGCGGAGAGATGATCGCTGACGCGCTCGACCAGGCCGACGAAATTCTGCGCGTAGTAGCCGAAGGCCGTCGTGCGCGGAAGCACGCGGACATTGTCCATCCCTTGAAGCCTAGCAATCGCCGCCTGCGCCCAGGCAAAACCGTCCTGGCCATCGATCCCGGCACCGGTCTCGAAACGCAGGCTGCCGCCGAACTCGGCCTGCTCGTCGGCCAGGATGACGCGCACGCCGGTCTCGGCCGCGGCAAGTGCTGCAGCGATGCCGGCGGCCCCGCCGCCCAGCACCAGCACGTCGCAATGCGCATAGCGCGACGAATAATGATCGGGATCAGGTTTATCCGGGGAAACGCCAAGGCCGGCCGCGGCGCGGATCTTCGGCTCGTAAAGGCTCTTCCAGGCCGCTTTCGGCCACATGAAGGTCTTGTAGTAGAAACCGGCCGAAAACAGCGGCGACGCGATGTCGTTGACCGCGCCGACGTCGAAGGACAGCGACGGCCAGCGGTTCTGCGACTGTGCTTCAAGCCCGTCATAGAGCTCTTGCACGGTGGCCCGCACGTTTGGCGTCTTGCGCGCCGCGTCGCGCTTGATCTCGACCAGCGCGTTGGGCTCTTCCGCGCCCGCCGACAGGATGCCGCGCGGACGGTGATATTTGAATGAGCGGCCGACGAGATGGACGCCATTGGCAAGCAGCGCCGAAGCCAGCGTGTCGCCCTCGATGCCGGCGTAGGACTGGCCATCGAAGCTGAACCGCGCGGTCTTCGCCTGCTTGAGGCGACCGGCACCGGGAATGCGGAACGCGCCGCTCATTTGGCAACCACTTCGTTGGAGATTTTGGGCAGCTTCGACGGTTTTGGTTCGCCGGCCTTGTAGGTCATGATGAACTTGTCGGTGACGGTGTCGCGCACCGCATTGAAGAAGCGCGCGCAGCCATGCATGTGCCGCCAGCGCTCATAGATGATCCCCTTGGGGTTAGAGCGGATGAAGAAGAACTTTTCGAAATCGTCGTCGCTCTCGCCAGCCATGTTGGCCGAGCGCGCGATATGCGCCTCGCCGGCGTTGCGGAACTCGAGTTCCGGGCGCTCTTCCTCGCAATAGGGGCAGCGGATGAGAAGCATTTGGTTCGTTCCTACAATTCGCCGTTGCCGACGTGAGCGCCGGCGGGTTGGTCGCAAAGCCTCTGGCCCATGGCGGCAAAGGGCGCGACGAGCCGGATGCGCTCCTCCACGCTTGCGGCCGGACGAAACAGGTCGCGGTACGCCATGTTGCCGATGGTGAGTTGCATCGGATCGGTCGTGACGATGACGCGGCGCGGCTCGAATGTGTCGTCCTCATCCTGGTCGGAAGGCATGTTCTCCAGGAACATGACCACCTTCTGGCCGCCGCTCCACACGCAGGCCAGGATGCCGTCATCGACGGAAAACGGCCATCCGGCCTCGTTCCCGGCGCGACTGATCGGCTGCGTGCGCACTTCGTCCGCCGACGGAAAATGGAACATGCCCTGTTCCCCCGCCAGCATCAGCGGCATCGCGACAGCCATCTGCGCCATCATCAGTGCGCCACCGCCGCCGCTGCCGCCTCGTCGATGAGGCGGCCAGTACGGAAGCGCTCGATGGTGAAGGGCGCGTTGATCGGATGCGGATCATCCTTGGCGATGGTGTGGGCAAAGACATGGCCGGAGCCCGGCGTCGCCTTGAAGCCGCCCGTGCCCCAGCCGCAATTGACATAGAGGCCGGGCACCGGCGTCTTGGCCAGGATCGGCGAGCGGTCGGGCGTGACGTCGACGATGCCGCCCCATGAGCGCAGCATTTTCATGCGCGTGAAGATCGGGAACATCTCACAGATGGCATCGAGCGTGTGCTGCAATATGTGCAGGCCGCCGGTCTGCGAATAGGACACATACTGGTCGGTGCCGGCGCCGATCACCAACTCGCCCTTGTCGGACTGCGAGATATAGGCGTGCACCGTGTTCGACATCACCACGCACGGCACCACCGGCTTGACCGGCTCTGACACCAGCGCCTGCAGCGGATAGCTTTCCAGCGGCATGCGCACGCCGGCCATGTTCATGATGACGGACGAGTGGCCGGCGGCAACGACGCCGACCTTCTTGGCGCCGATAAAGCCGCGCGTCGTGTCGACGCCCATGACTGCGCCATTGGCCGCCCGCTTGACGCCGGTGACCTCGCAATTCTGGATGATGTGGACGCCGCGCGCCGAGGCGCCGCGCGCATAGCCCCAGGCCACGGCATCGTGGCGCGCCGTGCCGCCGCGGCGCTGCAAGGCCGCACCGACGACCGGATAGCGCGCATCCTTGGAGGTGTTTAGCGGCGGGCAGAATTCCTTCGCCTGCTCCGGCGTCAGCCATTCATTGTCGATGCCGTTCAGCCGGTTGGCGTGGACATGGCGCTTCAGCACCTGGATGTCGTGCACATTGTGGGCCAGCATCATGACGCCGCGCGCCGAATACATGACGTTGTAGTTGAGTTCCTGGCTCAGCCCGTCCCACAGCTTCAGCGCGTGGTCGTAGATGCCGGCGCTCTCGTCATAGAGATAGTTCGAGCGGATGATGGTGGTGTTGCGGCCGGTGTTGCCGCCGCCGAGCCAGCCCTTTTCCAGCACCGCCACATTGGTGATGCCGTGCACCGTGGCGAGGTAATAGGCGGTGGCCAGGCCATGACCGCCGGCGCCGACGATAATGACGTCGTATTCCTTCTTCGGCTCAGGCGAGGACCATTGTTCCTCCCAGCCCTTGTGGCCACGCATGGCCTCGCGGGCGATGGCGAATACCGAATATTTCTTCAACGTTCCAGCCTCGCAAATGGCGGCAGGGCATTCTATCGACCCCGGCGCGCGAGGTGTATCACTAGCGAAACGCAGCATCCACCCTTGCGCTGTTTGCGACGGCGCTTGCCGTTTTGCGCCGCGCCGAAAATGACGCATGCGATCTGGTAGCCATGGTTGCCTTCAGTCACATTGCCGTGACGACACTCTGGAGGTACGATCATGGGCAATGCCTGGTGGAATTTGACGTTGCGCTTCCTGCTGGAGCTTGCCGCCTTGCTCGGCCTCGGCTTGTCGGGCTGGGGTCTCTCCGATGGGTTGTGGCGCTGGCTCCTGGCATTGGCCTTGCCGCTCATCGCCGCTGCCTTGTGGGGCACCTTCGCCGTCCTCGACGATCCGAGCCGGTCGGGCCGTGCCCCGGTGCCGGTACCGGGTGCGGTGCGGCTGGCGCTGGAACTGACGATCCTGTTCGGTGGTGCCGCCGGATTCTACGTGGCCGGCTACACGACCGCCGGGATCATCGTCGCCCTGCTCATCGTCACCAGCTACGCGTTCTCGCTCGATCGCCTGGGATGGCTGCTGAAGCAATAGTTCGGGCCGATACAGGGGCCGCCAGACTCTCGATGCGACTCAGCAAGTCACGCGGATGACATGCCTTGCCTGAACAGTGCAGACGACCAGACAGCGTAGATCGGTGTCAGATGGCTATGATAACAACTGGCCGCGATCTCTCTGACTTCGGCATCATCCGACCCTTCGGCCATTGCCAGGAGCTGCTCGTCGACCACATAGCGTGGCCTGACTGCGACGGCTGCACCGAAGCGCCGCACAAGCGCGTCCGGATGATCGAGCAGCCACCGTATCCCCTTGGTCGTAGCCCTGAAGTGCTGGCCATGAGCCTTTGCCAGGATCGGGAAGGCCGAGTCCGGACGCAGCGTGGCAGCATTTTCCACCGCGAGCCGTAACTGCCACCGGTCCGCGAACCGGATGAACTCGGTTGTTCTCCATCGAACGCCGGCATGCTCGTCATCCAGCCGCAGCATGACGCGACCGAGAATGGCGCCGTCCGCAGGCGTCGTGCATCCCAGAAGCGCTTCGATTGCGTCGAATCGGATGCCCGAAACTTCACTGTCGAGCAGATCGGCTATCTCCGCGACGACGCAATTCACGTTGTAGCTTATTTTGGAACTGATTTCGGCCACCAAGAAAGCGGCGGCGGCCTGGGTATGAAGGTTGTCGGACGTCAGCAGCGGCCGAAGATTTTCGAGCGGAAAGCCTCTATTAAATTCCGATTGAAGAGCGAACGTCAACGTACTGTCGCCTTCGAAGCCGGGCTTCAGCAACTTGCTCATGATGTCTTGGGGGGTCATTGGAATGGGTGGCGCGTCCCACCCGCAATGTTGAATGACGGCTTGGTAGCTTGGCGTCCGCCCAGCGTCAAGAAATCTTAGCAGATGCCTCCGCACGTATCGGGTGGCTCTCGCGCGCCCAACCTGCGATCAACCTCCCGATTGCCGGCACCGCTGGCGAAGAAAAGGATGCAGAAAATGCTTGCACTCGCCAACAAGATCGCCATCGTCACCGGCGCCAGTTCCGGTATCGGCCGCGCCACCGCAAGACTCTTCGCCGAGGAAGGCGCCAGGGTCATCGTCGCCGCCCGCCGCCAGGCCGAGCTCGATGCGCTGGTGGCCGAGATAGCCGACGCCGACGGCACGGCCGTCGCCCTTGCCGGCAATGTCCGTGACGAAGCCTATGCGAAAGCCCTTGTCGATCTGGCGGTCGAAAAATTCGGTGGGCTCGACATCGCCTTCAACAACGCCGGCGCCGTCGGTCTCATGGGTCCGATTTCGGAACTGCCGCTGGAAGAATGGCGCGAGACGCTCGACACCAACCTCACCAGCGCGTTTCTCGGTGCAAAATATCAGGTGCCGGCGATGATCGAGCGCGGCGGTGGTTCGCTGATCTTCACTTCCACCTTCGTCGGTAACACCGTCGGCATGCCCGGCATGACCAGCTATGCCGCGAGCAAGGCCGGCCTGATCGGGCTGACGCAGGTGCTGGCCGCGGAATATGGCCCAAAGGGCGTGCGGGTCAACGCGCTGCTGCCCGGCGGCACCAACACGCCGGCAGCGACCTTCAAGACTCCTGAGTCGCGGGCTTTCGTCGAAAACCTGCATGCGTTGAAGCGTGTCGCGACACCGGAAGAGATCGCCCGTTCGGCCCTCTACCTCGCCTCCGACGCGTCGAGCTTCACCACGGGAGCCGCGCTGTTTGCCGATGGCGGCGTGTCGATCAACCGGACGTGAAGGCTTTTTCCCGCCAGGATGCATGTTGATTGTAGCAAGGTGGACGGCCGGTCTTGCTTTTTCCGTGCGATTTGGCGATGCCGTTTCCTGTCGGGTCTTTTGCCAATACAGGTCCTGGAACCATGATGCTGATCAGAACCTACGTGGCTGCCAGTGCAATCGAAGGCGTCGGCGTGTTCGCCGCCGAGCCGATCAGGAAAGGCGCCTCGATCTGGCGGCTCGATCCGGATTTCGACCGATTGATTCCGATGGAAAAATACGAGGCAGCCCCCTCGCATCTGAGGGAATTGCTCGACCGCTATGCCTATCCAAGCCCGGACCGTCCCGGTTTCATGGTCTATGAGGTCGACAATGGGCGTTTCATGAATCACGCCGAACGGCCGAATACGGATTTTTCGCAGTATGGCGGCGCCATCGCCACCCGCGACATCGCGGCCGGCGAGGAGATCACCTGCGACTATGGCGAGTTCTTCGAAGATTTCGAGCGGCTTCACCTCGCCACGGCGTAGTCGGCTCCCGATCCAGCGGCAAACCGGCTGCGGTTTGCCGCTGATGTTCATTTCGGCTGTGGACAGCGCGGCCTGATTCTGCTATCAGCCGCCACAATTCGTGGTGTAGATCGCCGCGGAGGCTTGTGGCTATGGCCGCTTGCCTGTTGATAACAAACCCGAAAGACAGGATTGCCCGTGCAGGTACTCGTCCGCGACAATAACGTTGATCAGGCGCTTCGCGCGCTCAAGAAGAAGATGCAGCGCGAAGGCATTTTCCGCGAAATGAAGATGCGCGGCCATTACGAGAAGCCTTCCGAGAAGCGCGCCCGTGAAAAGGCCGAAGCCGTGCGCCGCGCCCGCAAGCTGGCCCGCAAGCGCGCGCAGCGCGAAGGCCTGCTGCCGATGACGCCGCGTCCGGTTGCTGCTGGCGCCGCCGGCGGTGCAGGTGGTGCTCCGCGCCCGCCGCGGTTCTAACGCCAATTTTTCGTCCTTTTCGAAGGATACTAGAGGTGGCGCGATGCGGAATCGCCGCCACCTTTTTGTTTAGGGCGACAGACGTCCACTTGGACGCACAAAGGACGCTCTAACACTCTACGACAATTTTGACCCGGCCCGGAGGGGGGACCCGGACCGAGTGATGCGACTGAAGTGAGGACAGGGCAGACATGAACGCAATCAGCGTGGAGCGCAGAACCCCATTGCGCGGCTTTGCCCTGACGGCAGCCCTGCTTTCCGGGCTGGCGCTGGCCGGCTGCCAGACGGCGGGCCCTACCGGCGAATTCAACAACATCGACAAGGCGCAAGGCTCGAGCGAGAACATCTCCTCGCTGTCGGCGGTGATCCAGCGCAATCCCCAGGATCCCGAAGGCTACAATGTGCGCGGCTCCGCTTATGGCCGTGGCGGCCAGTACCAGGCGGCGCTCCAGGATTTCAACACCGCCATCCAGCTCAACCCGAATTTCTACCAGGCCTATTCGAACCGTGCGCTCATTCAGCGCTTCCTCGGCAATCAGAAGGCCGCGCTCGACGACTACAACCGTTCGATCCAGATCAATGGCAATTATGACGCCGCCTATATCGGCCGCGGCAATCTCTACCGCAAGGCGGGTCGCACCCAGGATGCCTTCAACGACTTCCAGAAGGCGATCCAGCTCGACACCACCGATGCGCGCGCTTACCACAATCGCGGCCTGATCTATCAGAGCCAGGGCCAGCACAAATTCGCCATCGAGGATTTCTCGACCGCCATCTCGCTAGCGCCGGACGCGGCCGAGCCCTACAATGGCCGCGGCCTTTCCTATCTAGCCACCAACGACGAAGACAACGCATTTGCCGACTTCAACATGGCGATCAAGCTCGACGGCAAGAACGCCGAGGCCTGGGCCAACCAGGCACTGATCTACGAACGGCGCGGCGACAAGGTCAAGGCTGGGAAATCCTACCGCGAAGCCGTGCATCTTGATCCAACCTACCAGCCGGCCAAGGATGGCCTCGCCCGCGTCAGCGGTGCGACCTAGGCGCCAATCAAAGCGCTTCCCACTATGCGCCCGAAAGAGCGCGCGGGCTCTCGAAAACCCATCAGTCCGGCAACCGCGCATTAACCCCAGCGGCAAGGTGTTGGCGCGTGCCTTGTTCGCGCCAAGTTTTCAGGGGAACGGTCTGGCCACCCAAGCCGTTATTCCAAGCAATTTGCGAAAGGACCCACCATGATCAAGAAACTCGCCTGCGCCGCTGCCCTCGTCACGACGGTGTTCGCCGCCGCCCCAGCCAGCGCCGGCAAGCTGCAGCTCGGAACGCTCGACTGCACCATTGATGGCGGCACCTCCTACATCGTCGCTTCCAACAAGGGCGTGTCCTGTGTCTTCCGCCCGTATCATCACGGACCGTCGGAGATTTACACCGGCGTCATCTCCAAGATCGGCGTCGATGTCGGCCAGACGCATCAGGGCCAGCTCGTCTGGGCCGTGCTGGCGGCAACGCGCGAACGTGATGCGGGCGATCTCGCCGGCAGCTATTATGGCGTCAATGCCGAGGCCAGCGTGGTGACAGGCGGCGGCGCCAACCTGCTGGTCGGTGGTTTCAACAGCGCCTTCATGCTGGAGCCGCTCAGCGTACAGGCACAGACCGGCGTCAACCTCGCCGTTGCAGTGACCTCGCTCGAGCTGATCCACTCGCTCAAGTGATTGCATGGAGCCCTGCGCTCCACGACCCTCTATTTACGGCGCGGAACCAGATAGGATGGTTCCGCGCCGTTTGATTCTTAGGCAATACCGGGAAAAGGTGAATCGGCTTTGCCAGACAAAGCGCGTGGCGCTTTCCCTCAGGGAATTGCGTCAAAACAAAGAGATAGAGCGGTTCCGAACCGCTGGGGGACTGCATGCCAAAGACAGCCATCGCTGCTGCCATATTCGCCACCACGCTTGCCGGAGCGGCGCATGCACAGGACAAGGGCATCGAACTCGGCGTGCTGGATTGCGCCATCGGCGGCGGCACCGGGTTCATCTTCGGCTCGAGCAAGGATTTGAGCTGCACCTTCAACCCCGCCGACAAGACCTTTGCACCGGAAGCCTATTTCGGCGCCGTCAATAAATACGGCCTCGACATCGGCACCACGAAGCAGACGGTGATGCAGTGGATCGTGCTGACACCGCTGAAGAACATCTACGCGCCGGGCGCGCTGGCAGGCGACTATATCGGCGCCAGCGCTGAGGTGACCGCCGCAGTCGGCGCCGGTGCCAATCTGCTGGTCGGCGGCTCCTCGCAGGCCTTCACCTTGCAGCCACTCAGCCTGCAGACGCAGACCGGCATCAACCTCGCTATCGGCGTCAGCCAGTTCCAGTTGCGCAGCACCGAGAATTGATCACTCGGTCGCTTGCCGAAAAAAATCTCGAAAATTTCGCTTGAGCTCAACCCCGGTTGAGGTTTTACAAGCCTGCCCCGACTGGAGCGGCGCCCTCGACGCGGCGCGCGATACAAGCTCCCGCCTGCGCATGGTCCTGCCGGAAACCCAGACTGGCTTCTGGCGCCATGCGTTGGCGTCGAGATATGGAAGGCAGGGGTGGACATGACCGGAATCAGCACCAACAGGGTCGACTGGCGCGCTTTGTGGGCAAGCGGCGACCTGGCGCGTTTCTGCTTCATCAGCCTCGGCATCCTGCTGCACGCCACCAACGAGACGATGGTGGCGACGGTGATGCCGGCCATGGTCGGCGAACTGGCCGGCGTCCAGCTCGTCGGCTGGTCTTTGGCCATCTATGAACTCGGCGCCATCGTCGCCGGCGCTGCGGCCGGACGGCTGGTGAGCTATGTGGCGCTGCGCACCAACATGGTGGTTGCCGCCCTCCTTTATGCCACCGGGGCGCTGATCTGCGCCACCTCGCCTTCCATGCAATTGTTCCTTGCCGGCCGCCTGATTGAGGGGCTTGGCGGCGGCGCGTTGGTGTCGCTGGCCTTCGTCTCGGTCGAACGGCTGTTCTCGCGCGCCATCTGGCCGCAGCTTTTCGGCATCATGTCGGCGATCTGGGGCGTCGCCGCCTTCAGCGGCCCGCTTCTCGGCGCGATCATGACCGAGGTTTTGTCATGGCGCTGGGCCTTTGGCATCTTCACCTTCGGCGGCACTGCGATGGCGCTGGCGAGCCTGATTGTCCTCAACACGCCCGAGGCCACCAGGCCGCAGGCGACCGCGGGCAAGGCGCCGCCCTTCCCATTCGCAGCGCTTGGCTGCCTTACCGTCGCCGTGGTGCTGATCGCCTCGGCAGGCGTTGACATCGCCCTGCTGCGCTCGTCGGTGCTGATGGCCCTCGGCCTCATCGGCCTGGTGCTGTTCTTCTACATCGACGCGCTGAAGCCGCGCTCCCGGCTTTTTCCGGCGCGGCTGTTCTCGTGGCGCACACCGGTCGGCGCCGGCATGACCATGGTCGCCGCCTTTTCGGTAGCGACCTGTTCCTTCGGCGTCTACGGGCCGCTGATCCTGACCAGCCTGCACAACATCCCGCTGCTCACCACCGGCTACATCATCGCCGCCGAATCGATCGCCTGGTCGATCCTGTCGATCCTCGTCGCCAATGCGCCACCGCACCGAGAGCGGTTGATCATCGTTGGCGGCGCGCTGATGATCGCGGCAGGCATTGCCGGCTTTGCCTACACGATACCGCTGGGTTCCATTCCGCTGATCCTGCTTTGCGCCCTGCTGCAGGGTGGCGGCTTCGGCATCGCCTGGCCGTTCCTGACGCGCGTCATCGTCGCCTCCGCCCCGGAGGACGAGCAGACCATCGCCTCGGCGGCCGTGCCGACCATGCAGCGCATCGGCTATGCCGTGGGAGCAGCACTTGCCGGCATCGTTGCCAATGCCAGTGGATTTTCAGAAGGACTAAACCATGACGCGGCCGCGAACGTCGCGTCCTGGCTATTTCTTGCTTTCGTGCCGCTCGGCATTGTGGGCTGCCTCGCGGCCTTGCGAACATCGTCGACGGCAACCCGCCTGCAGGAGGCTGTCGGTTAGAGCAATTCCAGGAAAAGTGTGAAACGGTTTTCCCGGGAAAGCGCGTTGGCGCTTTCCCAAAGGGAATTGCGTTGAAACAAAGAGATAGAGCGTCAAGTCGAACGGCCTCTATTCGACCTCGCGCAGTCGATAGCCGACACCGGTCTCGGTGGTGATATAGCGCGGCTGGTCGGGGGTCTTCTCGATCTTCTGCCTGAGCTGCCGCACATAGACCCTGAGATACTGCACGTCGGTCGAATCGCCCCAGACCTGCTTCAAAAGGAAATGGTGGGTCAGCACCTTGCCGGCGTGCTGCACCAGGATGCGCAGGATCTCGTATTCCTTCGGCGACAGCTTAACGTCCTTGCCTTCAACCTTGACGATGCGTTTGACCAGATCGACGGACAGGCCGCCGGTTTGGAATACCGGCTTTTCACCCTGCTGCTGGAACTTGTGGCGCAGCGCCACGCGGATGCGCGCAACCAGCTCGTTCATCCCGAACGGCTTGGTGACGTAGTCGTCGGCGCCAAGTTCCAGAGCCTGGACGATGCCGGCCTCGTCGGTGCGGCTGGACAGGATGACCACCGGAATGTCGAGGCCGTCGTCGCGCCATTTGCGCAACAGCTCGTGGCCACCCATGCCGGGCAGGCCGAGATCGAGCAGGACGAGATCCGGCTTCTCCGCATCCATCAGTTCGATCGCTGCCTTGGCGTTCGGCGCCTCGCTTATCGCGTAGCCCTGGCTGCCGAGCCCGACACGAAGCAGCTTGCGGATCGGCGGCTCGTCGTCGACAACCAATATCCTGACGTTCGAGTTTGTCATGCCAAGTCACCCACTTCGTTGTCGTCTGAATTGGCGGCATTGAGATCGGGCTGGTTCGCCGGCTTCGGCATCCCGATGGTGAAGACCGCGCCCGAACGGTCGGTTCGGTTTGCCGCCGTGATCGTGCCCCCCATCGCCTCGATGAAGCCGCGGCAGATCGACAGGCCGAGCCCGGTGCCGGCGCGGACCTGGTCGCGCTTGCGCACTCGGTAGAACGTGTCGAAAATCCGTTCCAGGTCGCCGGGAGGGATGCCCGGCCCTTCATCCATGATCTGCAGGATAACGGAACCATTGTCGGACCAGCCCTGTATCCGGATCGTCGAGCCGGGCGGCGCGTATTTCGCCGCATTGTCCAGGAGATTGAACAGCGCCTGCTCGAACAGCACGGGGTCGACTTTCAACATCGGCAAATCGCTGGGGATGTCGATCTCGGTCTTATGCTCAGCGATGATTTTCCTCGCCCTCTGCAGGGCGGAACCGACGATGTCGCCGACATAATGGAAGGCGTAGTTCGGCTCCATCGCGCCGGACTCGATCTTGGTCATGTCGAGCAGATTGGCGATGAAGCGGTTCAACCGCTCGGATTCGTCGAGCACGGTCGTCAGCAGCTCCGCCCGGTCCTGTTCGGGAAGTGCCGGCGCGAACTCCCTCAGCGTACCGGCCGCGCCCATGATGGCGGCGAGCGGCGTTTTCAGGTCATGCGAGATGGAAGTGAGAAGTGCCGAGCGCAGCCTGTCCGCCTCGGCCGCGAGCTTGGCGCGGTCGACGTCGGCGACGAGCTGGATGCGCTCGATGGCGACCGCCGCCTGGTCGGCCAGCGCATCGAGCAGGCGCTGCTGCTCGGGCGTCAGCAACGGACCCTGCTTGTCGTTGTCGAGGCCGATGACGCCGATTGCCGTGCGCCCAGTGCGCAAGGGAAGATAGAGGCGCTTGGCGCCCGGAAGCGTATCGGCGCCGCGTCCCGCGGCACGATTGTGCTCCCAGGCCCAGCGGGCGGCTGCGATGTCGGCCTCGGCCAGCGTGTCGTCGGGCGGATAGCCGGCCTTGACGGTGATCGTTCCGTCCTCCGGCAAAAGCAGCACCACCCGCAGCTTCAGCATCGAGGCGATCTGGAAGGCGGTGGCCCAGAGAACATCGTCGAGCGTGCCGGCACCGGCGAGCTTCTTTGAAAAGAGGTAGATGTCCTCGGTGGCCCGCGCCCGCGAGCGGGCGGCGATCGCCTGGCGCTGCACGCGCACCGTCAGATTGCTGGCAATGACGGCGACAACCAGGAACACGCCGAGCGCAACGATGCTCTCCGGATCCCGAATCGTCAGCGTGTAGCGCGGCTCCAGGAAAAAATAGTTGAACGCAAGCGCGCTGGCGAGACAGGCATACAGAGCCGGCCACAGTCCGCCGGTCACCGCCGATGCGAGCACCCCGACGAGAAAGATGATGGCGAGGTTGCGAACGTCGAGAAACTGGTCGAGAAGGACGGCGAAGGCGAGCGAGCCGGCGACATAGGCCGTGGCCTTGAGATAGGGCCAGATCTGGAACTGCGACTGCTCGTCCGCCGCCCTGACGTTCCTCGACGTCGCCTCGGTGTTGCGTTCGTTTCCCGAAATGACATGGACGCTGATGTCACCGGCATTGCGGATGAGATCGTAGGTGAGCGAGCCTTCGATCAATTCGCGCCAGCGCGACCGGGTCGGCCTGCCGACCACGATATGGGTGAAATTGTTCGCCGTCGCATAACGCACGATGTCCTGCGCCAAATTCTGACCCGGAATGGTCGTCACCTCGGCACCAAGCTGTTGGGCGAGGCGCAGGTTCGTGGCGAGCCGGTCCTTGTCCTCCTCGGGCATGCTGGCCGAGCGAGGGCTGTCGACATGCAGAGCCGTCCACGGTGCGCGAAGCCGGTCGGCCAGCCTGCGTGCATAGCGGACGCGGGCCGACCCTCCCTGGCGCGCGTCGAGACAGACGAGGACCCTTTCCCCCGCTGCCCACGGTCCGGGAATGGCGTGCGCCTGCATATGGATCAGCAACTGGTCGTCGACGCGCTGGGCGGTGCGGCGCAGCGCCAATTCCCTAAGCGCCGTCAGATTGCCGGGCGAGAAATAGTTCTCGATGGCGCGCTGGGCAGTGTTGGGGAAATAGACCTTGCCTTCCTCAAGCCGCTTGATCAGGTCGTCGGGGGTGAGGTCGATGATCTCGACATCGTCGGCCTGGTCGATGATCGAATCGGGAACCGTCTCGCGGACCCTGACCTTGGTGATCTGGGCGACGACATCGTTCAGGCTTTCGACATGCTGGATGTTGAGCGTCGTGTAGACGTCGATGCCTCGCGTCAGGATTTCCTGGACGTCGAGGTAGCGCTTGGGGTGGCGGCTGCCAGGCGCGTTGGTGTGGGCGAGTTCGTCGACGAGAACCAGCGCCGGGCGCCGGGCGAGGATGGCGTCGATATCCATCTCGTCGAGGACGCGCCCCTTGTAGTCGACCTTGCGGCGGGGAATGACCTCATAGCCCTCGACCAAGGCCATAGTTTCCTTGCGGCCATGCGTCTCGACGACGCCGATCACCACGTCGACGCCGTCGGCCAGCCTGGCGCGGCCCGACATCAGCATCTCGTAGGTCTTGCCGACGCCGGGTGCCGCACCCAGGAATATCCTCAGGCGGCCGCGTTCCTCCCGCTCGGCATGATCGAGCAGCGCGTCGGGAGAAGGTCTGGTTTCGTTGCGGCTGTCGTCCGGCATCAGCATCGATCATGGATGGTGCCGGGAATGCTGTCGATCCCCGGCACCCACCATTCACTATTTCGCGGCGTCCAGCGCAAGGTTGAGACCGAGCACGTTGACCACCGGTTCTCCCATGAAGCCGAGTTCCCTGCCCTCGACATGGCTGTCGACAAGCGCCTTGACCTTGGCTTCATCGACGCCCCTGGCCTTGGCCACCCGGGCCACCTGGAAGTAGGCCGCTTCCGGGCTGATGTGCGGATCGAGGCCGCTGCCGGACGTCGTCACCAGGTCTATCGGCACGGGCTGATTCGGATTCTCCGTTTTCAGCTTTTCAGCATCGCCCTTGATGCGGTCGATCAGCTTGGGGTTGGTCGGGCCGAGGTTGCTGCCGCTGGAGGCAGCGGCGTTGTAGCCGTCGCCGGCTGCCGAAGGGCGGCCATGGAAGTACTTGTCGCTGGCAAAGGCCTGGCCGATCAGTTCGGAGCCGACGACCTTGCCGTCCTTTTCGATCAGGCTGCCATTGGCCTGGCGCGGGAACAGCGCCTGGGCGATGCTGGTCATGCCGATCGGATAGATCAGGCCGGTCAGCACCGTGAAGAAGACGATCATGATGATCGCGGGTCTTATCTGGGTGAGCATGGACGTATTCCTTAAGCGAGCCCGAGGGCGGTGACGATCATGTCGATCGCCTTGATGCCGACGAAGGGGACGATGATGCCGCCGAGGCCGTAGACAAGTAGGTTGCGGCTGAGCAGCGCGCCGGCGCCGATGGCACGATATTTGACGCCTTTCAGCGACAGCGGGATCAGCGCGATGATGATCAGCGCGTTGAAGATAATGGCCGACAGGATAGCGCTTTGCGGCGTCGCCAGATGCATGATGTTGAGCGCCTGCAGCGGGCCGGTCGGTTGCCCCGGCGCGACGTAGAACACGGCGAACATCGCCGGGATGATGGCGAAGTACTTGGCGACGTCGTTGGCGATCGAGAAGGTGGTCAGCGAACCGCGCGTCATCAGCAGCGCCTTGCCGATCTCGACGATCTCGATCAGCTTGGTCGGATCGCTGTCGAGGTCGACCATGTTGCCGGCCTCGCGCGCGGCGACCGTGCCGGTGTTCATGGCGACGCCGACATCGGCCTGGGCAAGGGCCGGCGCGTCGTTGGTGCCGTCGCCGCACATAGCGACAAGCTTGCCCTTGGCCTGCTCGTCGCGGATCAGCTTCAGCTTGTCCTCGGGCGTCGCCTGGGCGAGGAAGTCGTCGACGCCGGCTTCCGCGGCGATCGCCGCCGCCGTCATCGGGTTGTCGCCGGTGATCATCACCGTGCGGATGCCCATCTTGCGCAGTTCGGCGAAGCGCTCCCGGATGCCGCCCTTGACGATATCCTTGAGATGCACGACGCCCAGCAGGCGCCCGTCACGCTCGACCGCCAGCGGCGTGCCGCCGGACTTGGCGATCTCGTCGGCGATCGCCTGGAGGTCCCTGACGGTATCGCTGCCGGGCCGTGTGGCGTGGGCTGCGACCGTCGACTGGCTGACATGGGCGAGCACGGAATCGACCGCACCCTTGCGCACCGAGGAGCCGTCGATATCGACGCCGCTCATCCGGGTCTGCGCGGTGAAGGGCACGAAGGTGGCGTGCAGCGTCGCCATGTCGCGGGCGCGGATGGCGTATTTCTCCTTGGCCAGCACGACGATCGAGCGCCCTTCCGGCGTTTCGTCGGCGAGCGAAGCGAGCTGGGCGGCGTCGGCCAGTTCCTGTTCGGTGACACCCTTGACCGGGCGAAACTCGGTCGCCTGGCGGTTGCCGAGCGTGATGGTGCCGGTCTTGTCGAGGAGCAGCGTGTCGACGTCGCCGGCCGCCTCGACGGCGCGGCCGGACATCGCCAGCACGTTGAAGCGCACCAGGCGGTCCATGCCAGCGATGCCGATGGCCGACAGCAGGGCGCCGATCGTCGTCGGGATCAGGGTCACGAACAGCGCGACCAGAACGGTCACCGAGATATAGCCGCCCGAATAGGAAGCGAAGCTCGGGATCGTCGCCGTCGCCAGCACGAAGATCAGCGTCATGCCGACGAGCAGGATGTTGAGCGCGATCTCGTTCGGCGTCTTCTGGCGTTCCGCGCCTTCGACCAGCGAGATCATGCGGTCGAGGAAGGTATGGCCCGATGCCGCAGTGATGCGCACGCGGATCCAGTCGGACAGCACCTGGGTGCCGCCGGTGACCGCCGAACGATCGCCGCCGGATTCGCGGATCACTGGCGCGGATTCGCCCGTTATCGCCGCCTCATTGACCGAAGCGACGCCTTCGATCACCTCGCCGTCGGACGGGATGATGTCACCGGCCTCGACCAGCACGGCATCGCCGACCTTGAGGCTGGTGCCGGGCACGAGTTTGTATTTCGTGCGGTCTTCGCCGGTCAAAAGCTTGGCCTGGGTCTCGGTACGCGCCTTGCGCAACGAATCGGCCTGCGCCTTGCCGCGGCCTTCGGCGACCGCTTCGGCGAAGTTGGCGAACAGCACGGTGAACCACAGCCAGATGATGATCTGCAGCGTGAATTTGAAATCGCCGCCGCCGGTGATCAGGTCCCTGACGAACAGGACGGTCGTAAGCGCCGAGACAACGGCGACGACGAACATCACCGGATTCTTGATTAGGGTGCGCGGGTTCAATTTCCTGAAGGCCCCGCCGATGGCGGGCCACAAGATGCTAGCATCCAGGATGCTCGCTGATTTGGACTGGCTCATTTGATGGCTCCAGTATCGGTGTTGTTGGATGGCACCGATCGATCGGATGCCGAAAAGGGTGGCCCGTAGACCAGCAGCCAGATCACGATCATGACCGCCGCAATGCCTAGGAATGTGGATATGGTCGGGAAGGGAGGGGGAGTTGCCTCCCCCTCATTGTCGGCCTTGGGCCGAGCCTTGCGACGCATATGGTTGAACCAGGACATAACTTTTATCCAAGGCGGGGCAGTTTCAGAAGGTCTGCCCATGGATCATCGCCAGCTGTTCGACGATCGGTCCGATCGCCAGCGCCGGGAAGAAGGTCAGGCCGACGACGATCAGGATGACGCCGACCAGCAGCCCGACGAACAGCGGGCCATCGGTCGGGAAGGTGCCGGCAGAGGCCGGGACCGTTTTCTTGGCCACCAGCGAGCCGGCGATGGCCAGCGCCGGAATGATGACCAGGAAGCGGCCCATCAGCATCGTGATGCCGAGCGTGATGTTGTACCATGGCGTGTTGCCGATGAGGCCGCCAAAGGCCGAGCCGTTGTTCGCCGCCGCCGAGGTATAGGCGTAGAGTATCTCGGAGAAGCCATGTGGGCCGCCATTGGCGATGGATGCCACAGCGCTCGGCAGAACCACGGCGATAGCCGTGAAGACCAGCATCGCCAGCGGCAGGCAGAGGATGGCCAGCATCGCCATCTTGACTTCCTTGGCTTCGATCTTCTTGCCGAGATACTCGGGCGTTCGGCCAACCATCAGTCCGGCAACGAAGACGGCGACGACGATGAACATCAGGATGCCGTAGAAGCCGGCGCCGACGCCGCCGACGATGACTTCGCCGAGCTGCATGTTGATCATCGGGATGAAGCCGCCGAGTGCCGTGAAGCTGTCGTGCATGGCGTTGACCGCGCCGCAGGATGCGGCGGTGGTGACGACCGCAAACAGGGCCGACATGGCGATGCCGAAGCGCGTCTCCTTGCCTTCCATGTTGCCGCCGTCGATGCCAAGGGCGTGCACCAGCGGATTGCCGCCAGCTTCCGCCCAGTAGCAGACGGCGACACCGGCGATGAACAGGACGCCCATCGTGGCCAGGATCGCCCAGCCCTGGCGCTGGTTGCCGACCATGCGGCCGAAGACGTTGGTCAAGGCAGCACCGAGTGCGAAGATCGTCACCATCTGGATCAGGTTGGAGATCGCGTCGGGATTTTCGAACGGATGCGCGGCATTGGCATTGAAGAAACCGCCGCCATTGGTGCCGAGCATCTTGATGGCCACCTGCGAGGCGACCGGACCGACCGCGATCGTCTGCTGCGCGCCTTCAAGCGTGGTGGCGTTGACGTATGGGCCGAGCGTCTGCGGCATGCCGAGATAGACGTAGACAAGGGTCAGGACGATGCAGAGCGGCAACAGCACATAGAGGGTGCAGCGGGTCATATCGACCCAGAAATTGCCGATGGACTTGGCCGAAGCACGGGCGAAACCACGGATCAGCGCGACCGCGATGGCGATGCCCACCGCCGCCGACAGGAAGTTCTGCACGGTGAGGCCGGCCATCTGCACGAGGTAGGACATCGTGCTCTCGCCACCATAGTTCTGCCAGTTGGTGTTGCTCACGAAGCTGACGGCGGTGTTGAAGGCCAGGTTGGGTTCGACAGCGGTCATGCCGGCGGGATTGTAAGGCAGGACGCCTTGCAGCCGCTGCAGGACGTAAAGCACCAGGAAGCTGGCAACGCTGAAGAGCATGATGCCTGCCGCATAGGCGGTCCAGTGTTGCTCCTCGCGTTCACTGGTGCCCGCGATGCGATAGAGCCCGCGTTCAATCGGGCCTAGAACCGGCGAAAGAAATGTCCGGTCGCCGTTGAAGACGCGGTGCATGTAGCCGCCGAGCGGCTTCACCAGCAAAACGACGATCCCGCAATAGGCGAGGATCTGTAGCCATCCGTTGAGTGTCATGGTTGTAGCTTTCCGGACCTTGCGTCAATTGCCGTCAGAAGCGTTCTGGACGAACGAGGGCGTATGTCAGGTAGACGAGCAGGAACAGCGTCACGCTGCCACCGAGAATATAGTCGACGAGCATTTCACGATCCTCGCGTTAGAGAATGTCACAGGCTTTGATGTAGGCGAAGGACAGGGCAAAAAACAAAATCCCGATCCCGAGAACGACGATGTCCATTGTGCTTGTTCCTTGCTTCTGATCTTCTACTTTCGACCGTAGCGCCTGCCACAGGCAGGTCGGCGATTGCGTAAACAGGTCGGCGATTGCGTAAAAAAGCGGCCCGCCATACTTCAGGTGTGACGGCGCCAACTTTTGCTCAAGGCGGAATATGGACCCGATCGCCATAAAGGTTCGAGACGGGACTGGAAGGAAAGAAATAGGAATTTTATAAAGGTTTTGCGCCCGGCTCGTGGCCGGCCCCGGGCCAACAAATTTGGGTCGCTGGGGACGTCATTGCCGGAACGAGCGGAACAAAACTTCCAATGCGAGATTGTCGACCTGAGGGCTCACCACAGGAGACGACCATGGCAAAGCAGAAAATGCTCGACGATCTGTTTCACGACACCCTGAAGGACATCTATTTCGCCGAGAAGAAGATCCTGGCGACGCTGCCGAAAATGGCCAAGGCCGCGCAAAGCGCCGACCTGAGAGCGGCCTTCGAAAAGCATCGCACCGAGACCGAGGGCCATGTCGCAAGGCTGGAGAAGGTCTTCGGCGTCATCGGCAAGAAGGCGGTCGGCAAGACGTGTGCGGCCATCATGGGCATCACCGAGGAAGGCGCCGAGATCATGGAGGAATACAAGGAATCTCCGGCGCTCGACGCCGGCCTCCTCGCCGCAGCGCAAGCGGTCGAACACTATGAGATTTCGCGCTATGGCACGCTGAGGACCTGGGCCGGCGAACTCGGCCTGAACGAAGCCGTGACACTTCTCGAAGCTACGCTGAAGGAAGAGAAGGCTACGGACGAAGCGCTGACGCAGATCGCGGAGTCAGCCGTCAACCTGGCGGCAGAAGCAGCATAGCTACCGAAAGCAATGATCGGCGACCGCGTCAGGAACAACCTAACGCGGTTCCCGCATCATGCTGAGATAGGTCGGGTCGAACTCGGCGATTTCCTGCAGCCGGTGCCAGTCGAGAATGGTCACCGTGTGGCTTGCCCAATTGACGACGCCGACCTTGCGCAGGGCGCCGATGACGCGGTTCATGTGCACGACCGAGAGGCCGAGCACGTCGGCCAGTTCGGCCTGCGAGAGCGGCAGATGGAAGCTCATGCCGTGGGTGCGTTGCACCACCTGCAAGCGTACGAAAAGCTCACAGACGAGATGGGCCAGATGCGAGGTCTTGGAACGGCGCCCCATCGCCACGATCCACTCACGGTGGATGGCGCCATCAACCAGCGTGTCCAGCCACAACAGCCGGGTCAGGTGCGGTGCCTCCTCGGTGATGGCACGCAGCCGGCTGTGATCGGCGAAGATGACGTGACAAGGGGAGAGCGCGACGATGCCGTGATCCATGGTCTTCAGCAGGAAAGCGTGGAGATCGACGAAGTCGCCAGGGACCTGCAATGAGGTGAACTGTCGGCCGCCATTCTCCAGCACCTTGTAGCGTGCCGCCAGGCCGTCGAGGATCAACGTCGAGTAAGTCGGCCGCGATCCCGAGGCGACAATGTCCTGTCCGGTCGCAAAATGCCTTTCGAAGGTCATGGCACCGGCCAGCAACGCTTTCTCGCCGTCGGAGAGCGCGTCGTGCTGGCCAAGGTTCAGATAAAGGGATTCAAGCACCGCTATCTCCAGCGAAGGGGCTCAGAGCCGATCGCCAATTCGTTTGGCGCAAGCATGGGGCGGCTGCGGAAGCACTAGGTCTTCGGACGGGGCCAGGCATTAACATTTGTTAGAGTGCACTTATTCGCCGGCAAGCGCCACCTCAGGTGGAACAACAGTTCGGTCCGCGAATTGACGGTTGAATCTCTCGCGAACATCATCACCTGGAGGTCCAGCGCATCATGCCCAGATATTACCTCGACCTCTACAATGGTGACGGTCTGACGGTCGACGATGACGGGCAGGTGTTCGAAACGCGCGAACGCCTGCGGCGAGAGGCGATACGCATACTGCCCGACATCGTCCGCGACGAGATGATCGAGAACGATCGCACGGTCATTACCGTCAAAGTGCGGGACGAGAGCGGGCGCCATGTCTTCGAAGCATCGCTGGTCGTCTCTTCGGGGTGGTGTGACTGAGAGCCTCGGCCCAAGGCTCGGACCGAAAGATTCCACTGGCCATCATTTGTAATCGTCACCGCCGCCGCACCGCTGCACCATGCGGAGACTGATTGAGGTGACAACGGTTCCGAAACCGACGTCCCAGCAGCGGAAGGACCGGCATATGAATCGCGCGAAAGTCGATACGGAGCGCGACGAACGCGCCAAGCGTGAGTCGCTGATCGTGACCGCCGCCGAGCGAGCGGCGCGAGAGGAAAAGACGGCCAGGCTAAGAGCTCTGCGCCTTGCCGCGCAGTCGGCGGACCAGCCGGCATCGACAGGCCCCAAGCCGCCACTGCGACGCGCACGTTCGACGCAATGATTGTCGCGCAAGGTACACAGCCCGCATCTGTGATTTCCTGCGGCTCCTGAAAAAGCGAAAGCCCGGCTGGGTCGAGCCGGGCTTCTGCGATGGCTGGTATAGATTAGCCACCACGATGGGAGGTGGCGTCAGGCGGCGTAGCCGCCATAACCACGGGCAACTGCGTGTACACCCGCGGTTGGCTCGAGATCCGGCCACAGGATACCGGAAGCCTGGGCAAATTCGACCAGCGCACAACGCGCCTGCTCGATGGTCACATAACCCGGAACCGCGAGATCACATGCCTTCATCGCGTTGCGATAAAGCGGGCCGCGGCGGGAAGTCGTCCAATTGGTCAGGAAATCGTGCATTTCGGCCAGCGAGGCAATCTCGCGCTTGAAGCCAAGGCCGACGGTCAGTGCGACCGGTGAATGAAACAGCTTGTCGTGCATGAAACGGGCTCCTGATTTATCGCAGCGCCAGGAGAGATATCCGGGCTGGTCCACGAACGGGACGCGGTGAAACGCGCCGCGCGGCAGGAGGTTCCAGGCCGCGCGCTTTTATATGAAATGCGGCGGTCATCCTTTGACCGGAATGCCCGCACAGCCCTCTCGGGCGCTATCAGCGGTCGGCGGATTGTCGCGTGAGGCTTGACGGCATCCGCCAGGACCTTGCTTCACTCGCGACTGGAGCCTCGCGTGCCTGACGCTGGTTCGACAGGCGAAGAACTGTCGCAAGCCTGTTTCCCAGCGAAACGCCGGGCTTTTCAACAGAAAGGTGCGCGACCAGCGCCATGAGGAGCAGAAGCACCATCGCCATCACGATCACAAGCCAATACTGGGTGGCGTTATCCAAGGCGAAGGTCCGCACGGGCGTGATGGAAAATATCGAGACGAAGGCAAGCCCCTGCAAGAGATAGATGCCATAGCTGATCTCGCCCAGTCGCACTGAACGGGTGGCGGTTAGAAGGCCAAAGAAATCGGCGCCCGAGACGATCAGGAAGAAGGCACTGGTGCACAGCAGCATCGGTCCCGGCGCATATGCAACCCTGTAGGTGGCAAAAATATACACCAGCAGCGCCAGGGCGATGGCGGACAGGACGTGCCGATGCATCTTCACCAGCAGGGCGTTTGCTTCAAGCGTCGCGCACAGCATGCCGCCTGCGAAAAGTCCTAGATAGGAGTAGGCGCCGCTGCCTCCACCCATTGACATGAGGATGGAAAAAGCCAGCAGAACGGCCGGCAATCCTATGCGGGTAACCGGGTGCCGGCTGAATATGGCTGCGATCGGCAGGCTGAAATAGAACAGCCATTCATAGGGCAAGGTCCAGGTTACGCAGGCCAATGTGCAGACGCGGGCATTCGAAAGTGGGACATAGCCAAAGACACCAAACAGCAGATTGAAAAACGCCCGCTCGTAGGTCGCGAAGGTCGAATAATCGATCCGCCCGTCAACGACCTCCAAAGCCATCGCCACGCCGACGGCCAAGATGTAGAGCGGCCCGATCCTGAAAGCCCGCTTGAGCAACAGGGTCGGAAAATCCACGGAGGCCTTTGCCGACAGCAGTTTCCCCCAGAACAGATAGGCGGAGATGATGAAGAAGAAGGACACCCCCACCTGTCCCAACAGGCCGTAGAAAGCGGAGGGCGGATACTTCCATGCGCCGGTCGTCAGGAATTCGTGGTAGATGACGGCGTGGTGGAGTGCGACGGCAAGCGCCAGATAGCCTCGCATCCCGTCGATCGCCCGGACCCTGGCGGTGGTCGCTTCGAAGCCGACCCGCTGAAACAGCGGCAAGCCCGCAAGCGGCCAAAGCAGCGCGACGACCACGAAGGCGGGCCAGAGATCATAAAGTCCAATCACGATTGCTCCGAGCCGATGCGCACAACCTGCTGAGTCCCCTGTTGGACTATGCAACCTTGCCCAGCGCCGGCACAAGCGCTCGCCACGATCCGCCTGATGCTTTCCCGCGGGCGGCTAGCCGAACAATGGCTGCCTGGCCGAAGCCATCGAGCGCTTGCACGAAACCGGGATCGGGAATTCTGGAGTTGGCCGATAGCGCTGTCGCCGACGTGTGGCCCTACTGCCGCACGAGCGCGTTTGCTTCAACCCATGTTGCCAGCATTTGCTCGACTTTCTGCGCCGAGGCGTCCGTGCGCTCGATCTGCCCCATCATTTGCTGCGTCAGCATCGCAAACCTTGCGGTGCGATAGACGTCGCCGTTTCTCGCGGTATCAGGGTTGAAGGTCGCGATCATCAAGGGGCAACCCCAAAATCATGGGACTACAATTCGAGTGCCGGTGGATCGATCTTCGTCAGGCGCTCTCTGGCCTCGATCACACGCCGCTGAGCGGCCCGTATTCTGCCGCAGAGCGCGAGATTGATCCCGACTCCGCAGTCTTCGTCCAGCATTTCCTTGGCGCGCCTGAGGGCGGACTCCGCCCGCTTGACGCGCTGTCTGGCCTTGGCCAGTTCCAAGATTACGAGATCGGCCATCGCGCCACGTTCGTTGTGCTCTGGGGTGTACATCATGAAGTGCTAACTCATGACGGCGCGGATCGTTCCCCCGTTGAGGCCCGGCATCGAGATCACGAATAGAGTCTTCGTTGCGACGAACCCCTTCAACGGAGATCTTTTTCCCATGACAGTGAGGCCACGACGGCGGGCTTTTCTATTGCCCCGCGGTCAGCACGAGCGTGCGCACTCTTGCGTCAGTTCGCTTCAGGCAATGCTTTGGAATATCTGGCCACGTCGCCGCAGCGCATTCTTTCCCTGTGACTGCAACAGTTTCGCGAGGCTGCACGTTCGCGGCTTGGGTAGCGGTGGTTGACGTGAAGAGCACTGTCTGCGTTATGAGCGCCGCAACAGCGGCGACCTGGATCAGGACGGTAGCTAGGGCGATTTTCTTGAGCACGCGAGGAAACGCTCCACCCCGCTCCTGGTTCCTCAGGCTTCTGATTTTCGTTCAGATTGGCCCACGGCCTCACGTTGTGGACTTTTCTGTTTGAGTAGGCCAGCCAAGCAGGGAAAGAAGCAGAGAGACCTAGGCTCTCCAGAAATCACCAGCGATTTCAAAGCGTTGTCGAGCGATGGTGGCGGAGAGAGCGGGATTCGAACCCGCGTTACGGTCTCCCGTAAACACACTTTCCAGGCGTGCGCCTTCAACCACTCGGCCACCTCTCCGTCCATGCATGTCGCGCCGGCCGGTTTCGCCGCGCGGGTTGGGGAGATGCACCTCCCTTGGGGCGGTGGCGTGGAATTCCGCGCCGGCGTCGCCAACCAGCGAACGCCCTTCCCCTGCGCCTGAGCCGTCGAAGCAACAGGCGCGGGGCTCATCTAGTCGATCCGGCGCCGAATGCCAAGCCATAACGGCAGTCTATTCGCTTTGCCGGCCACACAGCGTTCCGCGAGACTGACGGCGCCTCCGTTTGAGGCGCCGCCACCCGAATGATGTGCACAGGCAAGGTCGCAAGGCCGGCGGCGCTTGACTTCGCCCGGGGTCGCCTGTCTCGTGGTGGAAAGACTTTGCGGGGGCATTGTCCGGACATGACATCGAGCAATGGACAGACGCCAGCGAGGCGACCGGACAGCGGCCTGTCCTTCGTGCCGCCGGGATGGCTCATCTTCGTCATGGCGTGGGCGGTCTACGGCCTGATCTCCGCATGGCGACTGGTCGGCGACTACGGCCTGCCGGACAAGGTCTTCTATCTCGTCTATAGCGGCCTCGCCGTCGACATCATCACCATCCTGTGGGGGCTCTATCTGCTCGGCCTCGCCTTCGGCCGCTCGGCCCGCTTCCCGCGCCATTTCACCATCTGGCAGGTCGCCACCATCATCTGGCTGCTGGCGAGGCAGGCCTATGTGCTGACGATTTCCGATTTCGTCTTCTCAGGCCAGGCGCTTGTCGTCACCGCTGCCGAGATCGCCATCGGCGTTCTCTGCATTTATCTGCTGCGCCGCGGTTCAGAAGCCGGGACCGTCTATGCCAATCCTGAAACCGAAAGCCCGCCTGTCTTCGTCTCGGTTGTCGCCGTCCTGCTCGGCATCATCCTCGGCGCGGTCATCGGCGCCGTGGGTGGATTCTTCGCGGGCTCGGTGATTGCCGATGCCACCGATATGAGCTGCTTCGAGGGTGCCTGCGGCTATTTTGCCGTGTTCATCGGTCTGGCCGGCTTGGTCGTCGGCGCGATCGCTGGTGGACTTTTCGCCGTCTGGCGCGTCCATCGGCGCAAACACAAGCCGGCGGCATAGGCCGGGCTTCAAATTCGCGTATGGCGATTGCGAACCAGGCATGCGCATTCTATCTCTGGTTTGAAACCGGAAGGCCCTCGGAAGAGCTTGAGGACCAGGCCGGGAGGAAAAGGTCCCTGAATGTTTCGCTTCGTCTTTCGTCTTGCCGCAATGATTGCGCTGTCGATTTCCGTCATCATGGCGGTGCTCGACGCGACGCGCACCGTGGCGGCTTCGGCGCTGGTGCTGACCCCGCTCAACGCCAGTTGGCTGGCGGTCTCGCCCGACACCCGGGCCGCCTTCGAAACCTTGGTGCGAACCAAGGCCGGTCCGCTGCTGTGGGACGTCGCCATCGCCTGGGTGCTCAACCAGCCGGGCTTCGTCGTGTTCGCGGTGCTGGCCCTCCTGCTCTATGCGATCGGCTACAGGCGGCAACGACGCCCCGGACAATTCGCCTCCACCTAGTGGGAGAGGGACAGACCCGAAAAGTGGCACCGGTTTTTGGTAAAATCCGATGCTCGAACGAAGACCGCTTCTTGTGTCCCACCATCGGAGATCGCGCATGTTCTTTCTCAGCGACATGCTGAACAAGAAGCTCAATCTGCCGAAGCCGTCCGAGGCGTTGCCTGGCCGCGCCCGGGCGATCCCGACGACATCCAGGCATCATGTCCTGAAAAAGCCGCTCAAGGGCCCCTATCCCGAAGGCTTTGAGACGGCGCTGTTCGGGCTCGGCTGTTTCTGGGGCGCGGAGCGCCTGTTCTGGCAGCTCGAAGGCGTCTGGGTCACCGCGGTCGGCTATGCCGGCGGCATCACGCCCAATCCGACCCATCAGGAAACCTGCACCGGCCTTACCGGCCATGCCGAAGTGGTGCTGGTCGTCCATGACCCCAAAATCGTCTCCTATGCCACGCTTCTTAAGCTGTTCTGGGAAAGCCACGACCCGACGCAAGGCATGCGCCAGGGCAATGATGTCGGCACCACCTACCGCTCCGCGATCTACACATTCGGGGATGCGCAATTGCGGGCCGCGAGCGCCTCGCGCGATGCCTACGAAACCGCCTTGCGCCGCGCCGGCCATGGCAGGATCACCACCGAGATCGCGCCGGCGCCTGAATTCTACTTCGCCGAAGGCGACCACCAGCAATATCTCGCGAAGAACCCTTACGGCACTTGCAACCTCAAGGGCACCGGCATCCCTTGCATCCCGGCTGCCATCTCCGCCTGAAGCCTTTGGCGCAAGGATCGAGCCACGGTGCGGCTGCCCGCGCCATGCTTTTCCAAAAGGTCAAAATTCCGCGTGAATTTTGTTTCGGGCCGTGCCAGATTGCCGCCGAGCGGGAGGGGAATACACTCCTGGCTGATGTCGTATGCCTGCCGGAGAACCGGGCCGGCATGCGGCGCGTAACGGAAAAAATAACCGACAGGGTGTGGATCACATGAAACGTATCGTTCTCGGCCTCCTGGCCGCAACCGCAATGGTTCTTCCGGCTTTCGCCGCGGATGTCCAGCCGGCCATCCTCTATGATCTCGGCGGCAAGTTCGACAAATCCTTCAACGAGGCTGCCTATCATGGCGCCGAGAAATTCAAGACCGAAACCGGCGTCGCCTATGTCGAGTTCGAGGTGTCCAACGCCTCGCAGCGCGAGCAGGCGCTGCGCCGCTTCGCCGAGGACGGCCGCAACCCGATCGTCATGGCCGGCTTTGCCTGGGAGGACGCACTGAAGAAGGTCGCGACCGAATATCCTGACCTCAACTTCGCCATCATCGACGATGCCGTCGATCTGCCCAATGTCCGCTCGCTGGTATTCAAGGAGAATGAAGGCTCCTATCTGGTCGGCATCCTGGCGGCGATGGCTTCGAAGTCGAAGAAGGTCTCCTTCGTCGGCGGCATGGACATTCCGCTGATCCGCAAGTTCGAATGCGGCTATGTCGGCGGCGCCAAGTCGGCCGGTGCCACGGACGTGATCCAGAACATGACCGGCGACACGCCGGCTGCCTGGAACGACCCGGCCAAGGGCGGCGAGATCGCCAAGACGCAGATCGACCAGGGCTCCGACGTGGTCTACGCCGCGGCCGGCGGCACCGGCGTCGGTGTGCTGCAGGCGGCGGCGGATGCCGGCAAGCTTGGCATCGGTGTCGATTCCAACCAGAACGGCCTGCAGCCCGGCAAGGTGCTGACCTCGATGATGAAGCGCGTCGATGTTGCCGTCTACACCGCCTTCATGGACGGCAAGAACGGCACCTTCAAGGGTGGCCTGCAAAATCTCGGCCTCAAGGAAGGTGGTGTCGACTACGCCATGGACGACAACAACAAGGCGCTGGTGACCGACGAGATGAAGGCGGCGGTCGAAAAGGCCAAGGCCGACATCATCGCCGGCAAGCTCGAGGTGCACGACTACACCGCTGACAACGCCTGCCCGTATTGAGCGGCACAGACGTACAGCCATGATCTGCAAACCGCCGGGCGCAAGCCCGGCGGTTTTTTGTTGGCCTATAATTTGCCCGCCAGATAACCCAGCGCGAAGGCAGCTATCACCCCGACAGCGACGACAAATCCGCGCCGGCCTCCGAGCGCGTGCAGGCCGATGCCGTGCGGCCGCTGGGACAGGCTTCGGATCACCGTCGGTGATTTGGCATCGTGGCCGGCCAGGCCAGAACTGCGCATCTGCGGCAGGTCGGCAATGCGCTGGGTGATCTCCGTCCAACGCTGTTCGCCGCCCGCAGGTTCGGCACGGTCGAAGACGTGCATGCGTTCTGCAAGTTGCACGACCGCGTTGCGGAAGGCGGGATCGATCTCCAGATCGCGCTCGGCCCGTTCGCGGTCCGCGTCGTTCATCAGGCCGAGCACATAGTCGCCTGCCCGCGCGATGCGATCGCTTTCACTGGCCATGACTTCCCCCTCCCCTTTTTCCTCACCAGTGCGGCGGCTTGGTTACAGGCACGTCGGGCGCCGCCTGCTCCTCCAGCGCCAGGAAACGGTCGGTCAGCGCGTCGAGCTTGCGCTGCATGCGCTCGATCACCTTCCACTGCTCGGCGATCTGGCCTGACAGTTCCTCGATGGTCTTCTCCTGTTCGGCGGCACGGATCTCTAGCGTCGTCAGCCGGTCGGCGGGCATGATCATTCAAAGTCCCCAGTCTCGCAGCGTATTGCCTCGCAGCGTAATGTCTCGCTGCGCAGTGCCTTGCATCGCGATGCCTTGTGCCGCGATGCGAGGTTCGGCTTTGCCATATTAGCGAATGTGAAGGCCCCGGCCACGTTGGAAATTGACAAGCACACCGGGATTTGTCGAGAGTGACCAATGCTCCGCCAATTGGCACGGGCGGAGTGTCATGCTAGGCGTTTTGACCAAGCGATAAAAAATAAGAGTGGGACAGGCTGCATGGCGCAAGCCGCAATCGAGTTGATCGGCATCAACAAGAGTTTTGGCGCCGTGCGCGCCAACCGCGACATCAATCTGGAGATCGCGCGCGGCACCATCCACGGCATTGTCGGCGAGAACGGCGCCGGCAAGTCGACGCTGATGTCGATCCTCTATGGGTTCTACCAAGCCGACAGCGGCGAGATCCGCGTCGGCGGCCAGCCGGCCTCGATCAAGACACCCAATGACGCCATCGCGCTCGGCATCGGCATGGTGCATCAGCATTTCATGCTGGTCGACAATTTCTCAGTGCTGGAAAACATCATCCTGGGCGCCGAGAGCGATGCGCTGCTGAAGCGGAGCATCGCCAAGGCGCGCTCCGAACTCGAGCGTCTCGAACGCGAATACGGGCTGGAAGTCGATCCCGATGCGATCATCGAGGAACTGCCGGTCGGCCTGCAGCAGCGTGTGGAAATCCTGAAAGCGCTCTATCGCGGCGCCGAGATTCTGATTCTCGACGAGCCAACGGGCGTGCTGACCCCGGCCGAGGCCGACCATCTGTTCCGCATCCTCAGGCAGCTGAAGGAACAGGGCAAGACGGTGGTGCTGATCACTCACAAATTGCGCGAGATCATGGCCATCACCGACACGGTGTCGGTCATGCGCCAGGGCACGATGGTGGCGACGCGCGAGACCAAGAAGACCACCGTCGAGGAACTGGCCGAGCTGATGGTTGGGCGGCGCGTGCTGCTCAGGGTCGAAAAGGGCGAGGCGGATGCCGGCGCCGTGAAGCTCGCAGTCAAGAACCTGACGGTGAAGGATACGCGCGGCGTCACCATGGTCGACGACATCTCCTTCGACATTCGCGCCGGCGAGATCGTTGGCATCGCCGGCGTCGCCGGCAACGGGCAATCCGAGCTGCTCGAGGCGATTTCCGGCATCCGGCACGCCGTTTCCGGCTCGGTCATGCTCGACGGCAAGCCGATCGACCTGACGGGTGCCGCCGATCCGGGCGAATTGCGCGACCGCGGGCTCGCCCATGTGCCGGAGGACCGCCATCACGTCGGGCTGGTGCTGGCCTTCGAGGAGAACGAGAATTCCATCCTCGGCTATCACGACGACCCCCGCTATTTGAAAGGGCCGTTCCTCAACATCGATGCCATCCGCAACGATGCCAAGGATAAGATAGTCAAATACGACATCCGTCCGGCCGACTCGCGGCTGAAGACCGCCAATTTCTCCGGCGGCAACCAGCAGAAGATCGTGCTGGCGCGGGAAATGGAACAAGACCCAGGTGTTCTCATCGTTGGCCAGCCGACGCGCGGCGTCGATGTCGGCGCCATCGAGTTCATCCACAAGCGCCTGATCGCCATGCGCGACCAGGGCAAGGCGGTGCTGGTGGTCTCGGTCGAGCTGGACGAGATCCGTTCGCTCTCCGACCGCATCCTGGTGATGTTTGCCGGCCGCATCGTCGGCGAGCGCGGCCCGGAAGCGACCGAGGGCGAACTCGGCCTGCTGATGGCCGGTGTCGAACATCAGGAGGCCGCCCAATGAGCACGCCTTACGCCAAACTGCCGGCCTGGGCTGACTACGGCCTGATCCCGCTGATCAACCTGTTCGTTGCCTTCGTCGTCGCCGGCTTCGTCGTGCTTCTGGTCGGCGAGAACCCGTTGCGCGCCGCCGTCATCCTGGTCGAAGGCGCCTTCGGCAAGGGCACAGGCATTGCCTTCACCCTCTTCTATGCCACCACCTTCATATTTACCGGGCTTTCGGTGGCCGTGGCAGCGCATTGCGGCCTGTTCAACATCGGCACCGAGGGGCAGGCCTACATCGCCGGCCTCGGCATCGCCGTCGTCTGTCTTTCCTTCGACAGCGTGCTGCCATGGTGGCTGACATTTCCGCTGGCCATCGTTGCTTCGGCGGTCGTGGGCGCGTTGTGGGCGCTTATCCCCGCCTATCTGCAGGCCAAGCGCGGCTCGCACATCGTCATCACCACCATCATGTTCAACTTCATCGCCGCGTCGATCATGGTTTACCTGCTGGTCGGCCCCTTGAAGCCGGCAGGGTCGCAAGCGCCGCAGACGCGCAACTTCCTCGCCGGCGCGGAATTGCCGAAGCTCAACTGGATCATCGAACTGTTCGGCGCCAAGATCCGCTCGGCGCCGCTCAATGTTTGCTTCCTGCTGGCGCTGATCATGGCCTTTCTAGTCTGGCTGCTGATCTGGCGCACCAAGCTCGGCTACGAGATGCGCACCTACGGTAACAGCCCGAAGGCGGCACGCTATGCCGGTATTTCGGAAACCCGCATCATCATCACCGCCATGATGATCTCCGGCGCACTGGCCGGCTTGATGGCGCTCAACCCTGTGATGGGCGACCAGCACAATGTCGCGATCGACTTTGTCAGTGGTGCCGGTTTCGTCGGCATCGCCGTGGCGCTGATGGGCCGCCTGCACCCGGTCGGTATCGTGCTGGCGGCGATCCTGTTCGGCATGCTCTACCAGGGCGGCGCCGAGCTTGCCTTCGAAATGCCGGCGATCAGCCGTGACATGATCGTCATCATCCAGGGTCTGGTCATCCTGTTCGCCGGTGCCCTCGAGCACATGTTCAGGCCCTACATCCAGGCGCTGTTCGCCTCGTTCAGTCCGCGATCGGTCGGCATGGAAGCGGTCAAAGGGAAGGGTGCCTGAGATGGACGTGTTCAACGCAATCGTCCAGACATTGGACTCGACCATCCGCCTCTCGGTGCCGCTGCTGCTCGCTTGCCTTGCCGGCCTCTATTCGGAACGCGCCGGCATCTTCGACATCGGCCTCGAAGGCAAGATGCTGGTTGGCGCCTTCGCCGGTGCCGCGGCCGCTTCCGTGTTCCATTCGGCCTTTCTCGGCCTCGGCATGGCCATCCTGATCTCCGTCGCCTTTGCCATGGTCCACGGTTTTGCCTCGATCACCCACCGCGGCAACCAGATCGTCTCCGGCGTGGCGATCAATTTCGTCGCCGCCGGGTCGACCATCATCCTCGGCCAGGCGTGGTTCCAGCAAGGCGGGCGCACGCCGGCGCTGCAACCGGGCGAACGCTTCGAGGCCATCACTTTGCCGGGTGCCGAAGCGATCCACGACGTGCCGATCATCGGACCGATCTATGCCGAGCTTCTGTCGGGCCACTCGATCCTGGTCTATCTCGCTTTCCTGATGGTGCCGTTCACCTGGTGGGTGCTGTTTCGCACCCGCTTCGGCCTCAGGCTGCGCGCCGTCGGCGAGAACCCGGCCGCCGTCGACACCGCCGGCATTTCGGTCGCCTGGCTACGCTACCGGGCGCTGATCTGCACCGGCGTGCTGACCGGCATCGCCGGTGCCTATCTGTCGATGGTGCAGAATGGCGGGTTCGTGAAGGACATGACCGCCGGCAAGGGCTACATCGCGCTGGCCGCGCTCATCTTCGCCAAGTGGAAGCCGGTCAACGCCATGTTCGCCTGCCTCTTGTTTGGCTTCCTCGACGCGGCGGCGATCCGCCTGCAAGGCTCGCCGCTGCCCATCATCGGCAAGGTGCCGGTGCAGTTCATGCAGGCGCTGCCTTACATCCTCACCGTCATCCTGCTCGCCGGCTTCATCGGCAAGGCGATCCCGCCGCGCGCCGGCGGCGTGCCCTACGTCAAGGAACGCTGAGGTCGAAGCGCTGCCCGGCGTAGGCGCCGGGTTTTGGACACGATCGTCGGAGAGAACGAACCAATGTCGCATGATCTGTTCGAAGCGGCCAAAGCTGCCATGGCCAAGGCCTATGCGCCCTATTCGAAGTTTCCGGTGGGCGCCGCCTTGCGCACCGAGGACGGGCGCATCTTTGCCGGCGCCAACATCGAAATCGCCTCCTATCCGGAAGGCTGGTGCGCCGAGACCACGGCGCTTGGCCACTACATCATGGGTGGCGGCGGCAAGATCGTCGAAATCGCCGTCCTTGCCGAGCGCATGGCCAAATGCTCGCCTTGCGGCGGCTGCCGGCAGCGGTTGGCCGAATTCTGCCGGCCGGAAACAAAACTCTATCTCTGCGACGATGCCGGCGTGGCCGAGACCGTGACCATGGGCGACATGCTGCCCTACGGTTTCCGCGGCGACATTTTGAAATGAAGACCTGACTGAGAAGACCTGGTTGAAATGAAGAACTGGCTGAATGAAGAACTGGCTGAAATGAAGAGTTGGCTGCGATGAAGGAAAAGGCGCTCGACCATCTCGTCGAAAGGCTGGACGGCCTGGCGCCGTCGACCGCACTGGTGCTGGGTTCGGGCCTGGGCGGGCTGGTCGATCAGATCGAACATCCGATCCGCATCTCCTACGCCGACCTACCGGGCTTTCCCAGAGGTGGCGTCACCGGCCATGCTGGCCAAGTGGTGGCGGGGCTGTTTTCCGGCGTGCCGGTGCTGATGCTGTCCGGCCGCGCCCACTACTACGAGCACGGCAACGCGGCGGCGATGCGGCCGGCGCTGGAAGTGCTTGCCGGTATCGGCATCACGAAGCTGATCCTCACCAATGCCGCCGGTTCGGTCGATCCAGACATGCCGCCGGGCTCGGTGATGCTGATATCGGACCACATCAATTTCTCGGGCACCAATCCGCTAATCGGCGAGCCCAGCGACAGCCGCTTTGTCGGCCTGACCGAAGCCTATGATGCCGGCATCCGCAAGGCGATCGAACGGGCGGCGAAGGCGACGGGCACAGCACTTCACAAGGGCGTCTACATGTGGTTCTCGGGCCCGTGCTTCGAAACGCCCGCCGAAATCCGCATGGCGCGCATCATGGGCGCCAATGCGGTCGGCATGTCGACCGTGCCGGAGGTCATTCTTGCGCGCTTCCTTGGACTTCGCGTCGCCGCCTGCTCGGTCATCACCAATTTGGCGGCCGGCATGACCGGGGCCGAGCTTTCGCACCAGGAGACCAAGGACATGGCGCCGATCGGCGGCGCGCGGCTGGCAACGATCCTGCAGCGCGTGTTCCGCGACGGACTGCTGGAGAGCTGATGCTTCCCCAGGAAATCATCCGACGCAAGCGCGATGGCCTGAAGCTGTCGGCGCACGAGATCGCCGGCTTCGTGGAGGGCATCACCGAAGGGGCCGTTTCGGACGGCCAGGTCGGCGCCTTCGCCATGGCGGTGTTCTTCCACGGCATGAGCCGCGACGAGGCGGTGGCGCTGACGCTGGCGATGCGCGATTCCGGTGACGTGCTCGACTGGTCGGACCTGCCCGGCCCGGTCACCGACAAACATTCGACGGGCGGCGTCGGCGACAATGTTTCGCTGATGCTGGCGCCAATCGTCGCCGCCTGCGGCGCCTATGTGCCGATGATCTCCGGCCGTGGCCTTGGCCATACCGGCGGGACGCTGGACAAGATGGATGCGATCCCCGGCTATGCCAGCCAGCCCGATCTCGCGCTGTTTCGCAAGGCGGTGCTTGAAACCGGCTGCGCCATCATCGGCCAGACCGCGGATCTCGCGCCGGCCGACAGACGGCTCTACGCCATCCGCGATGTCACCGGCACCGTCGAATCGGTGCCGCTGATCACCGCTTCGATCCTGTCGAAGAAGCTGGCGGCCGGGCTGCAGTCGCTGGTGCTCGACGTCAAGGTCGGCAACGGTGCCTTCATGGAAAAGTCGCGGGACGCGACGGCACTCGCCAACAGCCTTGTCGAGATCGCCAATGGCGCCGGCCTGAAGGCCTCGGCGTTGATCACCGGCATGAATGAACCGCTGGCCTCGGCCGCCGGCAACGCGGTGGAGGTGCGCAACGCCGTCGACTTCCTGACCGGCCGACTTCGTGATCGTCGGCTGGAGGACGTGACGCTGGCACTCGCCGCCGAGATGCTGCAATCGGCAGGACTGGTGTCGTCGAACCAGGATGGCATGCGGCGCGCCACCGAGACGCTTGCCAGCGGCCGCGCCGCCGCCACTTTCGCGCGTATGGTCGCCGCGCTCGGCGGTCCCGCCGATTTCATCGAGAAACCGGAAAAATACTTGGCCGTGGCGGCGACCGAGTTTGCCGTCAAGGCGACCGAAGACGGCTTCGTCACCGGCATAACGACCCGCGACATCGGGCTCGCCGTGGTTCGCCTGGGAGGCGGACGCACGCAACCGGATGACAAGGTCGATCCCGCGGTCGGCATCACCAGGCTGCTGCCGGTCGGTGCGGAGGTTCGGGCTGGCGAGCCACTGGCGATGGTCCACGCCCGCTCATTGGCCGATGCCGAGGCAGCCGCCGCCGCCGTGATTTCGGCCTATACGATTGGTGCCTCGAAGCCGGCTGCCGACAAGTCGGTCATCCGGCGGATTCTTCCGCGCGGCTGATTATTGAACGAGCAGCAACGTCCCATTCTCGGCCTGGAATTTGCCAAGCCGATTGAGGAAGCTCATGCCGATCAGATTGGTCTGCAGTGCCTTGTCGTCGAGCACGATGGTCTGGACGTCATTGACCGTGATGCTGCCGATCTGTAGCCGGTCGATCATTGCCACGGCAGCCTTGATCGAGCCGTTGGCGGTGCTGACCTCATGACTGAAGTCGGAAGGGTTCAGCGACAGGCCGATCCTGCGTGCCGTCGAGGTGTTGATGGCAACCAGCGTGGCGCCGGTGTCGATCATGCCGTCGACCTGACGTCCGTTGAGCTTGAAGGCCGACGAGAAATGTCCCCGCTCGTCTGCGGAAACGACGACCTTTCGGCCAAGCAGCAGCGGTGTGACCGGCTTGTCGGGCACCGCTGCCAGATTGACGTCCGGCTGGGCTTCGACCGAGGCCTTGCCTGTCATCGACGATCTCAGCAGGTTCTCGATGATTTGCGGATTCGACTGATACACGATCGGTATCGATGCCGATGTGCCGGCGAAAACGCCAAGGATGAGAAGTTTGCGCAGCATGGATCGGCCTTCGTGACGGCCGATCCATAAGCCCGGATGGTGATTGCCGCTTTAACGCACGCCAAAACCGCGCCTTTGCGTAAACATTTGGTAAATAGTACCAGGCAACTTTGCCTGGTACTACTTGGTCCCGTACATGCGGTCGCCGGCATCACCGAGCCCAGGCATGATGTAGCCCTTCTCGTTGAGCTGGCGGTCGATCGAAGCGGTGAAGACGGGAACATCCGGATGCGCCTTGGTGAAGCGCTCGATGCCTTCGGGCGCCGCCAGCAGGCAAAGGAAGCGGATGTTGGTGGCGCCCCGCCCTTTCAGCTTGTCGATCGCGGCGATCGCCGAATTGGCGGTGGCTAGCATCGGATCGACGACGATCACCAGCCGGTCGGCGAGGTCGCTCGGCGCCTTGAAGAAATACTCGACCGCTTCCAGCGTCTCATGGTCGCGGTAGAGGCCGATATGGGCGACGCGGGCCGCCGGCACCAGGTCGAGCAGGCCTTCGAGCAAGCCGTTGCCGGCGCGCAGCACCGAGGCAAAAACCAGCTTCTTGCCCTCCAGCGTCGGCGCCTCCATCGTCTCGATCGGCGTTTCGATCGTGGTCGTCGTCAGTTCGAGGTTGCGGGTGACCTCATAGCCGAGCAGTAGCGAGATCTCGCGCAGCAGTCGCCGGAAGCCGGCCGTCGAGGTCTCCTTCTTGCGCATTATGGTCAGCTTGTGCTGGACAAGCGGATGGTCGACGACGGTGACGCCCTGCATGGTGTTCTCCTGATGCCTGCGCCCGAAAGTGCACGCATGGTCCCTTTCGGACGGCGCCGCGCTTCAAGCTGCTTGAGTGAACCCTAGCGGCAATGGGCCGGCCAAGGAACCGCTTGGCCTGCACCGACCACAGCTTTGTCGGAAGAAATCAGCGAGCGGCGCCGTTGAGGCGGGCAAGAAGCGCGGTCTTGGTCTTTCGGTCGACGAAAGCAGCCTCGATGGCCGTTCTGGTGACGGCGGCCAGCGCCTTTTCGGTCATCGAGAAATGCTCGGCGGCGATGTCGTATTCGCGCTTCAGCGAGGTCCAAAAATAGGGCGGATCGTCGGAATTGAGCGTCACTTTGCAGCCGGCCGCCTGCAGGGCCGGAAAGGGATGGTCGGCAAAACTGTCGAACACCTTGAGCGCGATGTTGGAGCCGGGGCAGCACTCCAGCACGATGCCCTCATCGGCAATGCGCCGGACAAGGTCCGGGTTTTCGATGGCCCGCACGCCATGGCCGATGCGGGAAGGGCGGATGTGATCGAGTGCAGCCTTGACGGTCTCCCAGCCGGTCAGTTCGCCGGCATGGATGGTGATGCCGAGCCCGGCCTCGCGCGCGATCTCGAAGGCCCTGACATAGTCCTCCATATCGCCGATGCGCTCGTCGCCGGCGACGCCGAAGCCGGTGACCAGAGGGTGCCCGCAGCGCGCCGCGAAGCGCGCCGCCTGCTCGATCGACTCGACGCCGACATGGCGCACGCCGGTGACGATCATGCGGCCCTCGATGCCGGTCTTGGCCTTGGCCCGGGCCATGCCTTCGCCAAGTGCGTCGGTATAGGCCTTGGGCGACAGCCCGGCCCTCTTGGCATGGTCGGGCGAAGTGAACACCTCGGAATAGATGGCACCGTCGCGGGCGAGGCTGGTCAGATAATGGTCGGCCAGCCACGCATAATCCTCCTCCGTCCGGAACAGATCGGAGGAAAAATCATAGGCCGCCAGGAAGGATGTGAAATCATGCCAGACGAATGAGCCGTTCTGGATATAGGGCGAGGTATCCCTACCGTATTTCTGCGCCTGGCGGATGACGAGTTCGGGCGCCGCTGCCCCTTCAATGTGGCAGTGCAATTCCGCTTTCAAAGGCATTCAATCATCCCGTCGGTCAGTCCAGCTGTTGAAAAACCAACACCTGGAAGCGCGGCTGAACACCGCGCCTTAAACAATAGCGCCCGCACCATCGATCGGCTATGGTCCCGCCGGTTTTATGACGGATCAAAAAAATGTCAGTTGAGAGAACCACGGCCGCGGGCGGCATGGAAACCTCCTATGGTTTCAAGCGTGTAGGGGCTGGCGACAAGCAGTCCCTGGTCAACGATGTTTTCCACAAGGTAGCCAACCGCTACGACCTGATGAACGATCTGATGTCGGCCGGCCTGCACCGGCTGTGGAAGGATGCCATGGTCACCTGGCTCAATCCTCCCAAAAGGATGGGCTGGCGCGTGCTCGACGTTGCCGGTGGCACCGGCGACATCGCCTTCCGCATCGTCGATGCCAGTCACGGCAACGCCCATGCCACCGTGCTCGACATCAACGGCTCGATGCTTGCCGTCGGCCGCGACCGAGCCGAGAAGAAAGGCCTGTCCGGCAACACCGACTTCGTCGAGGCCAATGCCGAGGAACTACCCTTCCCCGACGCGACATTCGACGCCTACACCATCGCTTTCGGCATTCGCAACGTGCCGCGCATCGATGTCGCGCTCAGTGAAGCGTTCCGCGTTCTGAAGCCGGGCGGCCGGTTCCTCTGCCTCGAATTTTCCGAAGTCGAGATGCCGCTGCTCGACAAGGCCTACGGAGCCTGGTCGTTCAACGCCATTCCGAAGATCGGCAAGATGGTCACCGGCGACGGCGAGCCCTATTCCTATCTGGTCGAATCGATCGCCAGGTTTCCCAACCAGCAGAATTTCGCGACGATGATTTCCCACGCCGGCTTCGATCGCGTCTCCTTCCGCAACTATTCCGGTGGCATCGCGGCACTTCATTCGGGCTGGAAGCTTTGAGGCTGGACCGCATTTCTCCTAGTCGATGTGCGCCATGCCGGTTCGAAGAACCGGTAGGACAGGCACGGCCATGAGCACCGTCAGCGCGGGATTTCGGCTCGTGCGGGCCGGCTGGGTGCTGGTGCGCGAAGGCGTCGTCGCCGCCTTGCCGGGCGAGGAACTGTCCGGCCTGCCGAAGTTCGGCTGGCGGCTAGCTCGGCTGTTCACCCGCCGCCGCGCGCTGACCTATGAGCGCAGCGACCGGCTGGCCAAGGCAGTCGTCCGGCTCGGACCGTCCTATGTCAAGCTCGGCCAGTTCCTGGCGACACGCCCCGACGTCGTCGGCAACGACATGGCGCTCGATCTCGCCATGTTACAGGACAAGATGCACACCTTCCCGAGAGCCGAGGCGATCTCGGCTATCGAGGCTTCGCTCGGGCGCAAGGTCGGCGATCTCTACGCGCAATTCGGCGACCCGGTCGCAGCCGCTTCCATCGCCCAGGTCCATGCTGCCGAAACCATCCATGACGGCGCCGCAACCAAGGTCGCTGTAAAGGTCATCCGGCCGGGCGTGCGCCGCCGCTTCTTCCAGGATCTCGAAAGCTATTTCCTCGCCGCCCACCTGCAGGAAAAATACATCCCGTCGTCGCGCCGGCTGCGGCCGGTCGAGGTCACCCAGACGCTGGCCCAGACCACCAAGATCGAGATGGATCTCCGCCTCGAGGCGGCCGCGCTTTCGGAACTCGGCGAAAACACCAAGGATGATCCCGGCTTTCGCGTGCCATCCGTCGACTGGGAGCGCACCGGCCGCGACGTGCTGACCATGGAGTGGGTCGACGGCGTCAAGATGAACGACATTGCCGGCCTTGCCGCTGCCGGTCATGACCTGAAGACCATCGCCGCCAACCTCATCCAGTCGTTCCTGCGCCACACGCTGCGCGACGGCTTCTTCCACGCCGACATGCATCCGGGCAACCTGTTCGTCGAAGCAAACGGCACCATCGTCGCCGTCGATCTCGGCATTGCCGGCAGGCTCGGCAAGAAGGAACGCCGCTTCCTTGCCGAAATCCTCTACGGCTTCATCACGCGCGACTATCTGCGTGTCGCCGAAGTGCATTTCGAAGCCGGCTATGTGCCGCGCCAGCACAATGTCGCGGCCTTTGCGCAAGCGATCCGGGCGATCGGCGAGCCGATCCACGGCCAGCCGGCCGAGACCATTTCGATGGCCAAGCTTTTGACGCTGCTGTTCGAAGTGACAGAACTCTTCGACATGGCGACGCGGCCGGAACTGATCCTGCTGCAGAAGACCATGGTGGTGGTCGAGGGCGTGGCGCGCACGCTCGACCCGGCCTTCAACATGTGGAAGACGGCCGAGCCGGTGGTTAGCGGCTGGATCGCCGGCAATCTTGGCCCGCGTGGCATGATGGTCGATGCGCGCGATGGCGCCAAGGCGCTGCTGACGCTGGCCCGCCAGGCGCCCGAGCTTGCGGCGCGCACCGATCGGCTGTCGCGTGAGATCGACCTGATGGCCGAACACGGCCTGCGCTTCGACGAGACCACAGCCCGCGCCATCGGCAAGGCCGAGGCGCGCTACAGCCGCTCCGGCCGCCTGGCGCTGTGGGTGATCGCGCTGACGCTGGTCTATATCGCCTGGAAGATCATATAGCGCCCAGCAACATCCGGGCGCCGCAACTTGCGGCGATCTGATTGCATTGCTATCATTGCATTCAGAAACTGCGGCAGAGTGCAATCATATGGCCAGCATTACGATCCGCAACCTCGACGATGAGGTCAAGGAACTGCTGCGCCGATTGGCGGCGGAGAACGACCGCTCCATGGAGGAGCAGGCGCGGGTGATGATCCGGGCCGCCGTTGACGGGCAGATCGGTCCTGTGGGTCGTATCGACCAGATCGAGAAAACCCTCCGCCAGCTGACCAGTTCGCACGGCGTAGCCACTCCCGCTGCCGCACCGGCAGGCAAAGCCGTGCCGCGCGGCCTCTCCGGCAAACGCATCCTGCTCATCATCGGCGGCGGCATCGCCGCCTACAAGGCGCTGGATCTCATCCGCCGGCTGCGCGAGCGAGGTGCCGTAGTGCGGGCGGTCATGACATCAGCCGCGCAGGAATTCATCACCACGCTATCGGTGGGCGCGCTATCGGCCGACCATGTCTTCACCGAACTGTTCGACCGCAATGACGAGCACGATGTCGGCCATATCAGGCTGTCGCGCGAGGCCGACCTTTTGGTGGTGGCGCCCGCCACCGCCGACCTGATGGCCAAGCTTGCCAACGGCCATGCCAACGATCTTGCCTCGACGGTGCTGATCGCCACCGACAAGCCGGTGTTGATGGCGCCAGCCATGAACCCAAGAATGTGGGCGCATCCGGCGACACGCCGCAACCGCGCGACGTTGCAGAAGGATGGCGTCGCCTTTGTCGGTCCGGCCAAGGGCGAGATGGCCGAAAGCAACGAGGCGGGCGAAGGCCGCATGGCCGAACCGCTGGAGATCGTCGCCGCCATTGAGGCGCTGCTCGATGTCAGCCCCAAGCCGCTGTCGGGACGCAGGATCATCGTCACCTCTGGCCCGACGCATGAGCCGATCGACCCGGTGCGCTATATCGCCAACCGTTCGTCCGGCAAGCAGGGCCACGCCATTGCGGCGGCCCTGGCCAGGCTCGGCGCCGATGTACGCCTCGTCTCCGGTCCGGTCACCATCGCCGATCCCGCCGGGGTGAAGACCATCCATGTCGAACGGGCGCAAGAAATGCGCGATGCGGTGGAGCAGCTTCTGCCAGCGGACGCGGCGGTTTTCGTCGCCGCCGTTGCCGACTGGCGCAGCGAGAACTCGGCCGGTGAGAAGATCAAAAAGGTCGCCGGCGAAGGACCGCCGGTTCTGCGCATGGTCGAGAATCCCGACATTCTCGCCGGGGTTGGCCATCACAGCCAGCGACCTGGCCTTGTGGTCGGCTTCGCCGCCGAGACACAGGATCTCTTGCGCAACGCGGAAGCCAAGCTTCGCAAGAAGGGCGCCGATTTCATCGTGGCCAACGACGTGTCGCACGAAAGCGGCATCGGTCCTTCGGGCGTGATGGGCGGTGATCGCAATCGGGTGCGGATCGTGTCCAGGGCCGGCGTCGAGGAATGGGCAGAGATGAGCAAGGACGAGGTGGCGGCGCGGCTCGCCGCCCTTATCGCCGAACGGCTGAAGACGATCGTCGTTTGAGCGGGGGCGCTGGAACGACAGCGCACTTCAGCTCATTTGGCTCTGCATGACCCTGCGGTCAATTGGACAAAAGCTCCGCGGTTCGGGCAAGGGCGCCGGCAAAACCGTTGAGCGGAATGGAAAAGGTCACCGCTTGTCCGGTGTCGGCTGCGAAGGCTTCGATCTTGAGGGTGGTGCCCGACTTCAGCAGCGGCGTGAGGGTCGCATCAAACGCCACCGGCACCAGGCAGCCGACGACCTGGCAGGTGTTGAATGGCAGGCTGCCATCCAGTTTCTGGTCGTCGATGCTCAGGCTGACGCCCTTGGCCAGCGCAAGGCCGAACGGCAGGGCGAGCGTACCGGCGGCATCCTCGCCGGTCTTGCTCGACAGTTCGATCGCCAGCAGGCGCTGGTTGTTTTGCTTGTTGAATTGCTGATGCGACAGGCTGCAGGTCTTGGTCGCGCCTGAAATCTGGCAATTGACCGTCCAGTCGCCATGGGTCTCGGATAGCGCCGACGCGCCACCGGGCAGTTGCGGCGCATCGGCGGCCGGCGCCGCCGCGGTCTTGGTTTGCGCCGCAACGGCCGGCACACCGACGACGCAGGCCACACCCAGCATTGCCACGAAATACGCGTACTTCCTCATCAAGACTCCTCCCGCCCGGCTCCGCCTGGGGCCAGCTGGATGCTGACCTTGAGAGACGCGCCGATCGCGTTCTGTTAAACCGTTTCGCCGGAGGCGCCGTCATAGCTGACGGCCGGCGCCATTGACGCCACTCAGCTCACGACGGGCGCCGACCGATAGAGCGGCGAATCGACGACCTCCGTCAAGTGCAATGCGGGGTTGTCAGGCAGATTCTCCGCCGCAGTGAGGTGGCCTTCGCCGGTCGACAAACCGATATTGTTTCGATCAGCCCCAAGATATGGCACAGCCGCACAGACGCCCTATATTAAGGCCAAGACTTCTTCACGCGGGAATGAGCGGATGTCGGCGTTTCGACCATCGATGGTTTTCACATCGGCAATGCTGGCGACGGCAGTGCTGGCCGGCGCTTGCCTGCCGGCTTCCGCGCAAGCCGTCAATTCCCTCAACGGCAACAACGCGCTGATCCGGCAGAACGACCTGCAAATCCTTCAGAACCGGGTGCAGCGGCAGCTCTACCAGCAGCAACAGCAGCAGTATCGTGCCCAGGACCGCCAGATCGTCCAGCAGCCGCAGCCGGTGGTGCCACAATACAGGCCAAGCTGTACGACGCAGATAATCGGCGTCACCGCCTTGAGCAATTGCCGCTGACAAGCCGGCGTTTTTCATTTATTAGCCGACTTATGTATTCGGAGTGTCTTTCGGCACACGCGAGAGTTTTGGTTTTGCAACGATGCCTTGTCGCGCTATGCGGCATTGCATCGACTGGATTCACGAATGACAGCCACCAAGAAAAAGGCCGTACGCAAGGCCAAGAAGGGCGAGAGCATCCGTCAGGTGGCGGCGATTCCGTTTCGGCTGAACGCGCGCGGCGATGTCGAGGTGATGCTGGTCACATCGCGAACCACAAGACGCTTCATCGTCCCCAAGGGCTGGCCGATGAAGGGCAAGAGCGGACGCAAGGCGGCCACCATCGAAGCGCGAGAGGAAGCCGGCGTGCTCGGCAAGACGCTGAAGGAGCCGGCGGGCACCTACTCCTACTGGAAACGGCTGGCCAACCGCTTCGTCCGCGTCGACGTCATCGTCTATCTGCTGGAGGTCACCGAGGAACTGGCCGACTGGCAGGAAGCCAAACGGCGGCAGCGGGCCTGGTTGCCGGCAGCTGATGCGGCCACGCTCATCGATGAGCCGGACCTTTCGACCCTGGTGGCGAACCTGATGATTGCCAAGCCCGAGCCACTCGACCTCGCCTGAGGCTGGACTTCACTCGCTCGTGTCGCCCGCTTCGGGAAAGGGGCGCAGCGGCGCGCCGGTATAGGCCCACAACCATTCGCGCGGCAGCGGTCCTTTGTTTCGCTCGACTTGCTGTGACTGTTCCCAGGCATGCGCCAGGATGCCGACCGAGCGCGACAGCACGAAAAGCCCGCGCGTCAGCGGCGGCGGAAAGCCGAGTTCGCCATAGATGACGGCGGTGGCACCATCGATGTTGAGCGGTATCTTTTTCCCCTTGCGCCGCGCGACGTCCGCCTCGATCGCCTCGGCGATGTCGGCGAAGCGTCCATTGACGACGCCACGCGCGGCAAACGCGCGGGTCAGCTCCAGCAGGCGCGGCGCGCGCGGGTCGACCGGATGGAAGCGATGGCCGAGACCAGGCACATAGCCCTTCTCCTCGGCGAAGAACCGGTCGAGCCGCGTCGTGACGGCTTCATTCAGCGTCATGCCGCCGTCGAGCGCGACAGCGATGTCACCGTAGAAGGACAGCGCCTGCTCGCCGGCGCCGCCATGCACGTCGCCGAGCACGTTGATGGCCGAGGCCATGGCGCTGTTGATGCCGATGCCGCAGGTTGCAGCCATGCGCGCAATCGCGATCGACGGCGCTTGCGGCCCATGGTCGACGGCGGCGCCGAGCGCAATGCCGAGCAGCGCCGCCTGGTCCTCGCTGGGCAACTCGCCACGCAACATCAACCAGATCATCGCCGGGAAGCTGACGCGGCCGATCAGATCCTGGATCTCATAGCCGCGAAGCCGGATGACACCGGGCCGCATCTCGATGATATCGGTCTGCCACCATTCCTCGCCGCGCTCACGGCCGGTCTTCTTCTGGGTGCTCATGCCCGTGCCTTTGTCTTGGCGCGCGGCGGCAGCTCCGCGAAAACCTCGTTCATATGCTCGCCCAGCGCCGGTGGCGGCTTCGTCGGCAGGGGGGCCGCGCCATCGACCATGAAGCCGCCGCGCAGAACCGTCAGCGGCCTGTCCATGCCCGGCACGCCCTCAAAATTCGCGGTCACCTGGCGTTCGAGCACTTGCGGTTCTGCCAGCACTTGCGGGATCGTCAGCACCCTGCCCGCGGGCACGCCGGCGCGATTGAGGGTTTCTTCCCAGACCGCCGCCGGGGCGCTCGCCAGGGCGTCCTCGATCTCGACCTTGAGCGCCGCACGGTTGCGCTTGCGCGTCTCGCGGTCGGCGAAGCGCGGATCCACCGCCAGCTCCGCCCGCCCGATCAGCCGGCACAGCGCCACGAACTGCTCCTGCTTGTTGGCGGCGATGTTGAGCAGCCCGTCGCCGGTGCGAAAGGCGCCGGACGGCGCCGCTGTCATGTTCTCATTGCCCATCGGCTGCGGATCGACCGCTGCCGTCAGGTAGTTGGAGACCGGCCAGCCGAGCGCCGAGAGGGTGCATTCGAGCATCGAGACGTCGAGAAAGGCGCCCTCGCCGCTCGTCTTCTGTCGCACCAGCGCCGAGGCGATTGCGAACGCGCCGACCAGCCCGCCAAGCGTGTCGGCGACCGGATAGCCGACCCGCAGCGGCGCCGTTTCCGGCGTGCCGGTGATGCTCATGATCCCCGACAGGCCCTGGATGATCTGGTCATAGGCGGGATTGTCACGCATCGGCCCGGTCTGGCCAAAACCGGATATCGCGCAATAGACAAGGCCGGGACGGACCGCCTTGAGCGCCTCGTAGCCAAGGCCGAGCCTATCCATCACGCCGGGGCGGAAGTTCTCCACCAGCGCATCGGCGCTGGCGACCAGATCGAGGAAGCGCTCGCGATCGGCTGGCGTCTTGAGGTCTAGCACCACCGATCGTTTGCCGGCGTTCTGCGCCAGGAACGAGGCGCCCATGCCGGCGCTGTTGAGCTTTGGCGAGCCGCCGAGCTGGCGTGCCAGGTCGCCGCCTTGCGGGACCTCGACCTTGATCACGTCGGCCCCAAGCAGCGCCAGCTGATAGGCACAATACGGGCCGGCCAGCACGTTGGTCAGGTCGAGGACGCGGATACCAGAAAGCAATTCGGTCATGACAGCTCAAATCGATCAGGCATCGCCCGGCACATGCTCCGGTCCGCGCCGCCGGCGGTGCTCGACATAGGCCCAGATATGCGGCCCGACCAGGCCGATGAAGGCGAGCGTCAGCAGCGTCAGTGACAGCGGATGCTTGTAGAACACCGACCAGTCGCCATTCGAGATGGTCATCGCCCGGCGGAACTGGGTTTCGGCGAGTGGCCCCAGGATCATGCCGATGATGACCGGCGCGGTCGGGAAATCGAAGCGCCGCATCAGGAACCCGGCCGCCCCCAGGAGATAGAGGATGACCAGGTCGATAGGCGATTGCGAGATGCCATAGGTGCCGACCGTGGCGAACACCAGGATCCCGGCATAGAGCTGCGGCGCCGGGATCTTCAACAGGCGCACCCACAGCCCGATCAGCGGCAGGTTGAGGATGACGAGGATGACGTTGGCGATGAACAGGCTGGCGATCAGTCCCCAGACGAGGTCGCCCTGCGTCGTCAAAAGCAGCGGCCCCGGATTGATGCCATAGCTCTGGAAAGCCGACAGCATGATCGCCGCCGTCGCCGAGGTCGGCAGGCCGAGCGTCAGCATCGGCACCAGCACGCCGGCGGCGGACGCATTGTTGGCGGCCTCGGGGCCGGCAACGCCTTCAATGGCGCCGACCGTGCCGAATTCCTCCTTGTGGTTCGACAGCTTCTTTTCGATTGCGTAGGACAGGAAGGTCGGGATTTCTGCCCCGCCTGCCGGCATGGCGCCGATCGGAAAGCCGATCGCCGCGCCACGCAGCCAGGGTTTCCACGAACGCGCCCATTCGGCTGATGTCATGTAGAGCGAGCCCCTCAGCGGCACGATCTCGTCCTTGCCGGCATAGCGGCGCGAGGCCATGTAGAGTGTCTCGCCGACGGCGAACAGGCCAACGGCGGCGATGATGACGTCGACGCCGTCAAGCAATTCGCTCATGCCGAAGGTGAAGCGCGGCTGGCCGGTCTGCAGGTCGACACCGATCATGCCGATGACGAAGCCGGCGAACAGGCTGGTGAGGCCGCGCACGGACGAGGAGCCAAGCACCGCCGAAACCGTGATGAAGGCCAATACCATAAGCGAGAAATATTCGGCCGGGCCGAAGGCCAGCGCGAATTTGACCACCACCGGCGCCAGGAAAGCGACGCCCAACGTGCCGATGGTGCCGGCGACGAAGGAGCCGATCGCCGAGGTGGCAAGTGCCGCGCCGCCGCGGCCGGACCGCGCCATCTTGTTGCCTTCCAGCGCGGTGACGATGGTCGCGCTTTCCCCGGGCGTGTTGAGCAGGATCGACGTCGTCGAGCCGCCATACATGGCGCCGTAATAGATGCCGGCGAACAGGATGAAAGAAGCCTCCGGCGCCACCTGGTAGGTGATCGGCAAAAGCAGGGCGATGGTCAGCGCTGGCCCGAGACCGGGCAGCACGCCGATGGCGGTGCCGAGCGTGGTGCCGAGCAGGCACCACAGAAGATTGATAGGGGTGAAGGCGACCGAGAAGCCGTGTGCGAGATGGCCGAGCGTTTCCATGGCATCAGGCTCCAAACGTGCCGATGATCGCATCGATCACCGTGTTCAGCTGGTTCTCGATGAAGCCGGCGCCGATGTTGACGCCGAGCGCCCTGGCGAAGCCGAAATAGGCGGCCAGCGCCAGGATCAGGCCGAGCCCTACGTCACGCAGTGTGCGCTTACTGCCGAAGCCGTAGCAGACGAGAACGAACATGATGACGGATGCCGCTGTGAAGCCCAGCGGCTGGATCAGCAGCAGATTGGCGACGAGGCCGATGACGACGAAACCCATCGCCTTCCAGTCGGTCGGCGTTTCCTTTTCCTCCTCCGGCTGCCAGCCGCCGCGAAGCGCCGCGAGGATGAGCAACAGGGAAAGCACCACCAGACCGACCATGGTGAGGTAGGGAAAGACGGTCGGGCCGACCTTGGAGTAGAGCGGCGACACCGGGATCGCCAGCGTTTGCCAGGCTACAGCGCCGGCGCAGGCCAGAAGCCCGACGCCGATCAACAATTCCGGCACGGCAAGGCGCGACGGCGACACCTGCTGGTCACTGCTGCTCATGATTGTCCTCCCCAAGAATACTGGCCAGGATAGCTGGCCAAGATGCCCGGCACCGCACGGCCGGTCCTCACCGCAGTGCCGGCTTTGCATTCCATGCGAGAAGGGGCGGCGAGCGCCGCCCCTTTTTTGGGAAGATCAGGCGAGCCCGAGGTCTTTCAGGATGGCCTCGATGCGGGCCGTATCCTCGGCCACGAATTTCGCATAATCGTCGCCGGTGAGCAGGATCTGCGTCCAGTTGCGGTTCTTGCACTCGGTCGCCCAGGCATCGCTCTTGGCCATGCTCTCGACCAGCGTGATCATCGCCGCCTTGTCGGCATCGGAAACTCCGGGAGGTGCGAAGACCCCGCGCCAGTTGAACAGCTCGACATCGATGCCGGCTTCCTTCAGCGTCGGCGCGTCGATGCCGTCCTGGCGCTTGTCGGCAGAGATGGCAAGCAGCCGCAGCGCGCCCGCCTTGAACTGCTCGGAGAACTCGCCGAAGCCGGAGATGCCGGCCGCCACCTGATTGCCGAGCAGCGCCGACAGTGCCTCGCCGCCGCCGGCGAACGGCACGTAGGACAGGTTTGTCGCAGGCACGCCGACGGTCTTGGCGATCAGCCCAAACAGGATGTGATCCGAACCGCCAGCCGAGCCGCCAGCGACAGGAACCTTTGTCGGATCGGCCTTGAGTGCGGCGACGAAATCAGCTGCCGTCTTGAACGCCGACTCCGCCGGCACCACCAAGGCCTCGAACTCGCCGGTAAGGCGCGCGATCGGCGTGACTTGCGTCAGATTGTTGGCAGCCTTGTTGGCGATGATCGCGCCGACCATGACCATGCCGGCAACCATCAGCGAATTGCCTTTGCCGTTCCATTGGTTGATGAACTGCGGCAGCCCGACCGTGCCGCCGGCGCCGCCGACATTGGTGATCTGCGAGCCGGAGATCAGCTTTTCGCTGCGCAACACCTGATCCATCGTGCGCCCTGTCTGGTCCCAGCCACCGCCAGGTGCCGCCGGGACGAAAATCTGGATCTGCGGCGCGCCTTCGGCGAAAGCGGGAGAGAGATGAAGTCCTGCAAAGCCGGCAGCGCCTGCCGCCGCCGTGCTCGTCAAAAATCTGCGTCTGTTCAGCATGGGATTCCTCCAGATCACGACACCTCCTCCGGTGCCTGCCAAAACGCGCCTGAATCCAGACCCGTAATCGAGTTCAAGCAGATGTTACCGAGTTCTGTCAACGGGAACGATATTCTACTAGACAGAACGCATCGGCAGCGCGACACAGTGGCTCCGCTAAGCAGGTTCCGCAAAAGTGTCCCGCGGTTTTGCAACAAGAACCTGCGGCAAACAAAGAAACCTAAGCAGACGACGCGTTGGCGAAGCCAGCGGTGTCTGCTTAGGACCTTCTCCGAATTGGGAACCGCAATGGACTCATTAAGCAGATCGGCTGATCAAGACATCCGGCACGCGGCTACCGAAGGGGTTGCCGCGCTTGATCGGGCGATCGCCATCCTCGACGCCTTCACCAAGGCCGACCGGTCGCTCAGCCTGGCCGAAATCGCGGCCCGTACCGGCCTCTACAAGAGCACCATCCTGCGGCTTGCGCATTCCTTGTTGCGCGGGCAGTTGCTCGAGCGCCTGGACGATGGCCGCTACCGCGTAGGACCCGCCACTTTCCGGCTCGGCGCGCTCTATCAGCGTTCGGTGGTGGCGGTCGACATCCTGTTGCCGATCATGCGTGACCTTTCCGAGCGAAGCTGGGAGAGCGTTGCCTTCTATGTTCGCTCGGGCGACGTCCGCACCTGTCTCTACCGCGTCGAATCCAAGCACCCGATCCGCTACACGATACGCGAAGGCGACGTGCTGCCTCTGCTGGTTGGGTCGGGCGGCCGCGTGCTTGCGGCGTTTTCCGGCCAGCAGGGCGAACCCTACGAGACCATCCGCAAGACCTGCAACTGTCTCGCCGTCGGCGACCGCGACCCAGAGACGGCGGGCGTGTCGGCGCCGGTGTTCGGTCCAGGCCGGGCCCTGCTCGGCGCCTTGACGCTGGCAGGCCCCAGCTCGCGCGTCGACGCCGCGTTCCTTCAGCGCATGAAACGCCCGCTGCTCGAGGCGGCGGCGCGCGCCACCCGCGCCTTCGGCGAGGACGCCTCCATGCTCGAGCAGGCGAGCCTCGCCGCGGACGCTGTGTCGTAGCGGGGTCGAAGGCGCCGCAGCCGGAGCTGCGTCAGTTCAATTTGACCAGAACCACACGGCGGTTCTTGGCACGGCCTGCCTCGTCGTCATTGCTGGCGACAGGCGCACTGCGATCTATGCTTTGGCAGCGCGGGGATCTCCAGTCGATGACGCCGCTCAGGGCAGTCGCTCCAGCAGAATGGTCGGGGCGTCGTGGTAGGTGGTCCGCACCACTTCCCGGTAGCCGCACTTCGTCGCAACGTTCAGCGACGCGGCGTTTTCCGGATCGATGATGCAAACGGTCCTCGCGGACCCGAAAATCTCTTCGCCCCATGCCAGGACGCGGCCAACCACCTCGGTAGCGAAGCCTGCGCCATGAATGGCCGGAGCGAACGCCCAGCCGGCCTCGGGAATGCCTTCGATCGACGGCTGCATATCGCGCTTCAGGTCGTGAAACCCGGCCTCGCCAATGAAACGGCCCGTCGCCTTCTCCTCTATCGCCCAGAAGCCGTAGCCGAGCAACGACCACAGGCCGGCATGACGCAGGAAGCGCATCCAGCTTTCTTCACGCGTGCGCGGTTTGCCGCCGATGAAACGGGTGACCACGGGATCGGTCCACATCAGGGCATAGGCGTCGAAATCTCCCAGCCGGTGTGCCCGCAGGATGGTTCGCTGCGTCTCGATCACAGGGGCGATGGTCGCTCGCGGATTGTTCATGGGATTGCCTCGCTTATCTACCCGGCGCGTAGCAAATTGCCCGGGCCAGGCAAGGGCCAAGGCAGGGCATGTCATCTTCCAGGCGAGAAAATCGCGCCAAGCCGCGCCACAAATACGACGGGCACCCATGCGGGCAACATGGTCTCAAGCTCCGCTATGGGAATTCGGCGCGACGATGCTATTTTCGCGACAGGCTGATTCAGCAGCTGCAAGCGCAATCCTTTCAGGCACGGGCTTGTGCCGTCAAACCCAGGGAAAAAGCATGGACACCACCGATCTCGTGCTTGCCATCGTCCACCATCTGCTCGTGTTTTCCCTGGCAGGGATCATCGGCGCCGAATTCGTGCTGATCCGCGGCGACCTGGCCGCCGCCACGCTCAAGCGGCTCGCCGGCATCGACCGTCATTATGGGATCATCGCCGCGCTGATCATCATCGTCGGGATCGGCCGCGTCTTCTATGGCCTCAAGGGTTGGGAATTCTACGTCTACCACTGGGTGTTCTGGGCCAAGATGGCGGCGTTTGGCATCGTCGGCCTGCTGTCGATCATCCCGACTGTCCGCTTCATCTCCTGGAACAGGCAGGCAGGCGCCAATCCCTCGTTCCTGGTGCCGGCAGCCGAGCTTGCATCCGTCAAGACCTATATCCGCGCCGAGGCATTCATCTTCCTGCTGATCCCGGTCTTCGCCGCGGCGATGGCACGCGGCTACGGCTACTGATCGCCGGCGGCAACTGGTTCAAGCGGAGCTATCGGCACCAGCGGCGCAGGAATGCTGGTCGTCTTCTCCTGCGCCTTGCAGATGTCGGCAATGACGCAGGCCGGGCAATCCGGCTTGCGCGCCTTGCAGACATAGCGGCCATGCAGGATCAGCCAGTGATGCGCGTGGCGCATGTATTCGTCCGGGATGATCTTCAACAATCCCTGCTCGACCTGTTCCGGCGTCTTGCCGGGCGCCAGCCCGAGCCGGTTGCCGATGCGGAAGATGTGGGTGTCGACCGCCATCGTGTGCTGGCCAAAGGCCATGTTGAGCACGACATTGGCGGTCTTGCGCCCGACCCCCGGCAACTTGACCAGTTGATCCCGGTCGTCAGGCACATCGCCGCCATGGTCGCGGATCAGCGCCTGCGACAGCGCCATCACGTTCTTGGCCTTGTTGCGCCAGAGCCCGATGGTTCTGATATAGTCGCCAACCTTGGCTTCACCCAGCGCCAGCATCGTTTGCGGTGTATCGGCGGCCTTGAACAGCGCTCGCGTCGCCTTGTTGACGCCGGCATCGGTCGCCTGCGCCGAGAGCACGACCGCCACCAGCAATGTGAAGGCGTTGACATGTTCGAGCTCGCCCTTCGGCTCAGGCCGCTGGACGGCAAAACGCCGGAAGATCTCGTGCACTTCGGCCGCGCTGTAGCGCGACGAACGCCGCACCGGCCGCGGACGCGGCTTGGCGTTCGACCCGTCGCGCCGGCCGGGCAGCAGCTCATTTTTGGGCATGGATGATTCTTTGGACTTGGGGCTCGCCATTTCCTTCCTATAATATCCGGCCATGAGCGACACAAACGCCTCATTTCAGGCCGACGAGCCATTCTTTCAGGCGCTGCTGACGCCGCACCGGTCCCTGGGCAAAACCGGCTTTGCCTTGCTGATGGGCGCGCTGCTGTTCGGCTGGCTGGTGACAGGCGCGTTTTTCCTGTCGCGTGGCGCCTGGCCGGTGTTCGGCTTCCTCGGCCTCGACGTGGTCGCCGTCTACATCGCTTTCCGCGCCAACTATCGTGCCGCGCGTGCCCGCGAGGAGGTGTCGGTCTCGCGCACCAGGCTCGACATCCGCAAGACCGCGCCATCCGGAAAATCGGAAGCGCATCGCTTCAACCCGTTCTGGGCGCGGTTTTCGGTCGCCCGTCACGCCGAGATCGGCATTACCAGGATGACAGTGGAAGCACAGGGACAGAACGTGCCGATCGGCGGGTTCCTCAATCCCGACGATCGCGAGACCTTCGCCACCGCCTTTTCGCGGGCGCTGGCGACCGCCAAGGCACGCTGATCCTAGAACCGGTAGCGCAACAGCCGGCCGACCTTGCGCAGGGCTGGAATGTGTCTCCAAAGACGGACGAACAGCTTCGCGACCCAGCCCATGCGGGCGGCGTGTTCAGGCTTGTAGGCCGAGATGTCATCGACGAAGCGCAGCTTGGGGACGGCCAGTTCTAGGTCGTGCGGATCGTCGATCGCCCAATACACCTGGGCACCCGTCGCCTTGATGGCCGGATTGAGGCGAAGCAGCTTCAGGCCAAAACGGCTGTAGGCGTCGAACATCAGTTCGCCACTGGCAAGATGCGAGACCAGCCGCGCAAACAGGCGTGGTCCCTCGTTGGCTGGGAGATAGGGCGTCAGGCCTTCCGCCACCACGATGGCCGGGCGATTGCGCGGCACCGAGGCCAGCCAATCCGGTTCGGTCACAGACGAGGCGATCAGATGGCAATGGGCCCGGGACGGGTACAGCTTGCGTCTGAGCTCGATGACTTCAGGGTAGTCGACATCAAACCAGTCCACGCCCTGTGGCGGATCGACACGAAATATGCGCGTATCGAGCCCGCATCCCAGATGCAACACGATTGAGTCGGGATTTCTCGCGAGAAAGTCCTGAACATGGACATCCAGCGTCTTTGCCCTGATCGCCAGGCCGACGCCGAGATTGGTGTCGACCTTGAGCCTGGAGAAATCGTAGTCGATCTTGCGCACCGCCTCGTCGGCGAAATGATCCCCGAGCAGCGTATCCGGCAACCTGCTCTCCAGAGCCTTGCCGTAGAGCGTCAACAGCAACGTCCCCTTTTCCCCGGTCAGATGTATCTTCTCGCCAGCCATGTGCGATTCCTAGTCAGAGCATGATCCCGAAAAGTGGAATCCGGTTTTCGGGAAAGATCATGCTCATACAAACAGACAGAGCCCCATCCCGACCTCATCGGGATGGAACAGGCTCTCGAAAACCGGAGTCTATCTGGGTACGCGCCGCAAGAAGGCAAGTTTCGGGTGGCGATCGACGCCCCAAGGGGCGATATTCCTGCCCAAGGAGACAGTTCCATGAGCACACAGACAGCCGTTCTCAAAAAGGACATCACGCCCGAAGGCAGCGACTACGAAATCGTGCGCCGCGCCATCGAGAAGATCAGCCTCGACTATCGCGACCAGCCATCGCTGGAAGAACTGGCTGAGGAAGTCGGCGAGACGCCGACCGGCCTGCAGAAACTCTTCACCCGCTGGGCCGGCCTGTCGCCAAAAGCCTTCCTGCAGGCGGTGACACTGGACCATGCCCGCAAACTGCTGGATTCCGGCATGCCGCTGCTTGAAACATCGTTCGAACTCGGCATGTCCGGCCCCGGCCGGCTGCACGACCTCTTCGTCACCCATGAAGCGATGTCGCCGGGCGACTACAAGACGCGCGGCGCAGGCCTCACCATCCGCTACGGTTACCACCCCTCGCCGTTCGGCACTGCCCTGATCATGGCTACCGACCGCGGGCTTGCCGGCCTCGCCTTCAGCGATCCGGGCGAGGAACGCGCCGCCTTCGCCGACATGTCCAGCCGCTGGCCGAACGCCATCTATGTCGAGGACATGGCCGCGACGGGGCCCTATGCCGCGCGCATCTTCGACCCGACACTGTGGCGCCCCGATCAGCCGCTGCATGTCGTCATGATCGGCACCGACTTCCAGGTTCGAGTCTGGGAGGCGCTGCTCAACATCCCGATGGGCAAGGCCCGCACCTATTCCTCGATCGCCGCCAGCATCGGCGCGCCGAGCGCCAGCCGTGCCGTTGGTGCCGCCAACGGCGCTAACCCGCTCTCTTTCGTGGTTCCCTGCCACCGCGCCATCGGCAAGTCCGGCGACCTCACCGGCTATCACTGGGGTCTGACTCGCAAGCGAGCCATTCTGGGCTGGGAAGCAGGGCAAGTGTCGTCGTGAATGTCGATTTTCCAAGCGCCCCTCGCAGAATATATAAATGCCGGCGTTATCAAGTATAAGTGCGATTATTGCATCGGATTTTCTTGATTGCAACCAAAGGCAACCTCTGGTTTAGCAATTGTTATTTTCAGCAATTATTTGAGTTAACTCTAAATTAACTACGATAAAGTGATGATGACCCATATTAATTCGGGCTATCCGGCTTAATGGGAGGTCTCGATGACATCGTTTCGCGCCGTCTTAGGCGCAGCTCTGCTGGTCGCCTGTATTGACCAGTCCGCATTGGCCACAACGCAAAATGTCATTTTCAATGGCACGATCACCGCAACCTGCACGCTTGTGATCGCCACCAACGGCACGATGACCGTGAGCCCCGATCTCCAGTCGCTAAGCTCGCACAACAGCGGCGGCTTGGCCGGGACGGTCACGCTGACCACCACGGGAGGCGTGTCGCTCAGCGTAGACCCGGTCACCATCACCACGGTGCCCGCTGCCGACACCACGTCGACCACCTGGACACCGACCTACTCCGCCGCCGGTACGCACTCTATCGCCGAGACCGGCTCGGCCACCAGCCTCGGCACACCCGGCGCCGACCTCGTTTCGGTCAACCTCGCCGGCACGAAGGGCGGCAGCAACCGCTTCGCCTCCGGAAACTATCAGGCAACGGTGACTGTGCGCTGCGAATAAGCTCTCGGAAGGAGGGGCCTTTGACACATGCTGGAACCTTGGCGACGGCGCTGGCCGTCGGCCTGATGCCCATTGCCGCCGCGGCCCAGTCGATGTCGCCGATGCGGGGCGAGGTCAACAGCTTTACCGACGTCTTCGCGGTCCGCGTATTCCCGGCCAATCCCTACGACCAGAAGATCAGGGTCGAAATCCATGTCTACGATCAGGATTTTCAGCCGGTGGCCGCCAGGATCTCTCCGAGTGCCTTCCAACTGGCTTCCCAGGCTTCCCGTCCTGTCCTTGTGGTCGTGCCCTTCGGCGGCGCTGCCGAGCGTAAAGTGCGTATCTGTACCGAAAGCATCCCCTTTCCCAATCAACAGACGCAGATAAAGGCACAGATATGCGGCAAGTTTTTTGGGCACCGCAAATCCTGACAGTCGCGCTTGCAGCGATGTCGGCGGGGATCTCGCCGGTTCTGGCCGAGGATGTCTACAATCTCAACCAGAATGAGAGCGGCTTCAACCTGCCCGGCGTAACCTTGCCTCAGGGGCAGGACGAGGTCCACGCTTCCGACGGCACCACCTGCCGCTCCGCGGTTTCGGGTACAGGCGCCTATGTCGACCTCGGCGTCATCAGAGGCAACAACCAGTCGAACAATGACGTCGCCACCTATGGCCGCGTGGTGATCCCGATCGGGCGCTCGCCTAAGCGCATCGATTGCAGCCGCCTCTACGAGCTTGAGGTCGAGCGCCTGCAACTCGAGCTGAAACTCCTCAAAATGGGCATCGGTGCCGACGGCCAGACGGCGAGCGTGGCTGCCAGCGCTCCCGCTCCCGCGGTCGCATCACCGGGATGGGCCAACGAAGGCTGGAGCATCAGGACCGGAAATGGCGATGGCAAGAAAAAGAAGAAGAAATAACCGCGCGCTGCTGGCGACAGCGGCACTAGCCGGCCTCTGCCTTCCGGTGCAAGCGGCGATCATCGGCACCTGCACCATCATGGTCGGGGCATCGGGAACGATGACCGCAAATCCTGCCATCAGCATACTCGGCTCCAAACAGGCAGGCGGGTCGAGTGCGACCGCCACCATCACCGCCAGCTCGCTGCTTTGCACCTTGCTCAACCTGCTCGACTGTTATTCCGTTTCCGCACCGGCGCCCGCATCGTTCTCCTCTGCGCCGAGCGGCGGCGGTACCAACGTCACCTTCAGCACCGTCTACCGCCTCGACGGCACCGGCGTCGACACCTCCGGAAGCGTGCCGCAGCGTGTCGTCAACGGCACCCACCCCATGCAGGTCGACCTCACCGCCACCAAGTCGAGCGGTATCTTCCCCGCCGGCAACTACCAGGGCACGGTCACCGTGCGCTGTGAATAGGCACAAATCGAGCTGGACCATTCGCGTGGTCTGGCAAGCCGAGGCCTTGCAGGTTAGCTTCCCGATCGATAGGAGCGACCTGCGTTCGCCCGGACGCACAAAAGACGCTCCAATATTTGAGTTCGTGCTGGCAGGAGGCCTTGCTTGATTATCGTTATCGGCTCGATCAACCTCGACCTGATCGCCAATGTCGAACGCTTGCCGAGCCCTGGCGAAACAGTGGCCGGCTCAAGCTTTGCCACGGCGCCCGGCGGCAAAGGCGCCAACCAGGCGCTGGCTGCGGCACGCGCCGGGGCCCCGGTGCGCATCGTCGGCGCCGTCGGCAAGGACAGCTTCGCCGCCGAGGCGCTGGCATTGCTGCGCGACGGCAAGGTCGATCTGTCAGGCGTCGCCGAGACTTTTGCATCGACGGGCACAGCCCTGATCATGGTCGGCGACGACGGCGAGAACGTCATCGCCGTGGTGCCGGGCGCCAACGCGTCCGTATTGCCCGGCGACCTCTCCAAAGCCTTCTTCAAAAAGGGCGATGTCGTACTCCTGCAGCATGAGATCCCGCTGGCGACCGTCGAGGCCGCGCTCGACCAGGCAAGGGCGGCCGGCGCCATCACCGTGCTCAACACCGCGCCTTTTCAGGGCGAAGCAGCGGCCTTTCTTGCCAAGTCCGATTATGCAGTCGCCAACGAAACCGAATTCGACCTCTATGGCGAGGCGCTGTCGCTCAACGGCCGCGACCGTGCGGCGCGCATGCGCGATTATGCCGGGAAGACCGGCCGCACCATCGTCGTCACGCTCGGCGGCGACGGCGTGATGGCGGCGACGCCAAGCGATTTCCTGACCGTTCCGGCAATGAAGATCACCCCTGTCGACACGGTCGGCGCCGGCGACACGTTCTGCGGTTATTTCGCCGCTGGCCTGTCGTCCGGCCTGGCGCTCGAACAGGCGCTGGCGCGTGCCGGGGCGGCGGGCTCGTTGGCCTGCCTGAAGCCGGGTGCCCAGCCGGCGATCCCGCTGGCCAAGGATGTCGACCAGGCGTTGCAGGAAACGCGTTGAGATGCTGCGCCCTCAGACGAAACATGCCGTGGCGCCGGCCGGCGAGATCTGTCGCCTGACCGCGGTCGCGCTGGCCGACGCGATCCGCCAAAAGAAACTTTCCGTCCGCGAGGTGGTGACGGCATTCCTCGACCGGATCGAGGCGGTCAACCCGCTGGTCAACGCCATCGTCTCCTTGCGCGACCGCGGCGAGATCCTGCGCGAGGCCGACGCTGCCGATGCCCGACGGGCAGATGCCGAAACCGGCTCGTTGTTCGGCCTGCCGATCGCTATCAAGGACCTCGCCTCGACCACCGGCCTCAGGACCTCGCTCGGCTCGCCGATCTTCGCCGATTTCGTGCCGCAGGAGGATGATTTCTTCGTCGAGCGTATCCGCAACGCCGGCGCCATCATCATCGGCAAGACCAACGTTCCGGAATTCGGGCTTGGCTCCAACACCTACAACAATGTGTTCGGACCGACGCTGAACGCCTTCGATCCGGCGCTGACCGCCGGCGGCTCGAGCGGCGGCGCGGCGGTGGCGCTGGCGCTCGACATGCTGCCTATCGCCGATGGCAGCGACTTCGGCGGCTCGCTGCGCAACCCGGCGGCCTGGAACAATGTTTTTGGCTTCCGCCCGTCGCAAGGGCTCGTTCCCGGCGGACCGGACTTGGAGGTCTTTCACGCGCAGATGGGTGTCGATGGGCCGATGGGCCGCAACGTCCGCGACATGGCGCTGCTGCTCGACGTGCAGGCGGGTTATCATCCGCACGCGCCATTGTCCTATGAGAAACCTGGCTCGTTCCTCGATGGGCTTGCGACAGGGACGACTGGCGGCCGCATCGCCTGGTTCGGCGACCTCGGCGGTCATCTGCCGGTCGAAGCCGGTATTCTCGATCTCTGCGAGACAGCGCTCGGCCGCTTGGCGGATGCAACCTTCCCCTGGCAGCCTCTGCAGCCGGATTTCGATTTCGAAGCGCTGTGGCAGGCTTTTGTCACACTGCGCCAAGCCAGCAGCGGCTGTGCGCTCAAAACCCACTACGACGATCCCTCGAAGCGCGACCTGTTGAAGCCGGAAGCCGTCTGGGAGGTAGAGAACGCGATGCGGCTGACGGCTCCGCAGATCCGCGCGGCCACGGTCATCCGCACATCCTGGCATCGCACGCTGCTGTCGATCTTCGACCGCTATGATCTGATCGCGCTACCGACCGCGCAGGTCTTCCCCTTCGATGTCGGCACGCCGTGGCCGCGCGAGGTCGCCGGACGGGCGATGGACAGCTACCACCGCTGGATGCAGGTTTCCGCATTCGCCACCCTGGGCGGCTGCCCGGCGGTCAACGTGCCGGTCGGCTTCGACGACAAGGGCCGGCCGATGGGCATGCAGTTGATCGGCCGACCGCGCGATGACCTCGCCGTGCTCAAGGCGGCGGCTGCCTATGAGGCGACGCTGCCCTGGCAGGCTGGCGCCTGAACCGGCGCATTGACGCAGCGCTTCGCGCACCGGCTTGCACCGGCTGCGCTGCCATGCATTGATTGTCGTCAGCCCGCGCCGCCCTGGCGGCATCCTTGAGGAAAAAACATGTCGCTGGAACTCTACGCTGCCTATGTCCTCGCTTGCATCGTCATCATCCTGGTGCCCGGCCCAACGGTCACGCTGATCATAGCCAACAGCATCCGCCATGGCTCCCGCGCCGGACTCGCCAATGTCGCCGGCACGCAGGCCGGGCTCGCCGTGATGATCGCCATCGTCGGCATCGGCCTCAACACGCTGATCTCGGGAATGGGTCATTGGTTCGAATGGGTGCGGCTGATCGGCGCCGCCTATCTGATCTGGATGGGCGTGCAGATGTTCCGTTCGCGGGGCACGCTGAACGCCGATGGAACGGCGAGGAAACCGCGCGGCGGCTTCTTCCTGCAGGGCCTGCTGGTGGCGCTCAGCAACCCCAAGACGCTGGTTTTCTTCGGCGCCTTCTTTCCGCAGTTCATCGCGCCTCAGGGCAACTACTCGCTGCAGATCGTCGTCATGGGCCTCACCGCCATGATCTTCGCCGCCATCTCGGATTCGACCTATGCACTGGCCGCCGGCCGCGCCGGCCGCCTGCTGTCGGCCAGCCGCATCAAGCTGATGTCCAGGATCAGCGGCAGCTTCCTGGTTGGCGGCGGCCTGTGGCTGGCGTTTTCACGGTCGAAGTAACCGCAGACCTACGGCTGATGAGGGCTGATTGAAAATCAGCCTTCTCGCAACCACATGAATCCGTGCCGGGGATTCATATCCATGTCTTGGACTTATGCTGATTTGAAAAGGAACGCGCCTGGCGTGATCCTGATTGGCTCTCTGTTCGCGGTGATGGCTCCCTCGGCTCTGAACAAATGGACCAATGACGCAAGCCCGATCCATTCGGTTGATGCAGTCGACGCAACGATCAAAAGTGCGCAGTGGGGCAAGGGTCGCAGCATCTACGTGCTATCCCTTGAGAGCGGTTCGTTAGTTCTCGTCGACGACGATCGCCCGCACTTGATCGGCTCACGTGTCGGCATCGAGCGCGTGACACGCGACAATGGCTTCGTTTTCTACCGGTTTGCGGATTGAACCATGGCCAAAGCGCGGTATGCCTTAGCCTTCATGACCCTTCGCGAAAATCTTCGGGGCATAGTCATCACCGGCCTAGTTGTGGGCGCATGCGCTGTGGCAATCGGCGCCTTGATTGCGAGGCAAAGCAGCCCGATCGTCAACGTGGAGCGCGTAACAGGCACGGTGGTCAACGTCCTTAATGCGCCTCCGAACCCTGAGGGTTATGTCGGTGGCAGACCCAGCTATCTCTACGGAATCCGCCTTGACGAAAATAATCTCCTGGTGTTCGCGTACGGCGACGCAACATCACCGCGAGCCGTCGGTTCTGAGGTTTCGGTCGAACGGCAGCATCGCCGGAATGACACCGAAACATATCGCCTGCTCCGCGAGTAATCGCCTGATGCACGCCGCCCAAAAGCGCAAGTGCTTTTGGGCGGATGATATGCATCTGGAACAGGGAGCTAAAGCCGCCCCAGCCTCTCGACCAGCAGGGCAAAGAAGCTATCATGGTCGATGTCGCGCATCACCATGGCGTTCTTCGGCCGCTTGGTGACGCCCCACCAGTCGATGACGGTCATGCCCATGGTCAGTTCCGAGGTGGTTTCAACGCTGACATTGCAGGTGCGGCCCTTGAACAGCTCCGGCTTCAACAGATAGGCGATGACGCAGGGGTCGTGCAGCGGCCCACCGTCGGTGCCGTATTTCTCCTCGTCGAAGCGCTCGAAGAATTCCAGCATGTCGGCGGTCGCCGTGCCGACCTTGGTGCCGAGTTCGCGGAAGGCCTGCGTGCGCTTGGCGGTGGTCAGCGCCTTGTGGGTGACGTCGAGCGGCATCATCACGATCGGAATGCCGGATTTGAGCACGACGTCGGCGGCTTGCGGATCGACATAGATGTTGAACTCGGCGGACGGCGTGACATTGCCGCCTTCGAAGAAGCCACCGCCCATCAGCACGATTTCCTTGATGCGCGGTGCAATGCGCGGTTCGCGGATCAGCGCCAGCGCAATGTTGGTGAGCGGGCCGAGTGCGCAAAGCGTGATGGTGCCGCTCTCTTCCTTCATCAGCGTCTCGACGATGAAATCGACGGCATACTGGTCCTGCAGTTTCATCGTCGGTTCGGGCAATTGCGGGCCGTTGAGACCGGTCTTGCCATGCACTTCCTCGGCGGTGACCAGTTCGCGCATCAACGGCCGGATGGCGCCGGCATAGACCTTGATGTCCGGCCGGCCGGCCAACTCGCAGATCTTGCGGGCATTCTTTTCGGTAAGCTTCAGCGGCACGTTGCCGGCAACGACTGATATGCCGACGATCTCCAGCTCGGAGCTGCCGAGCGCCAGCAATATGGCGACGGCGTCATCCTGGCCGGGATCCGTGTCGATGATGATCTTGCGTAATTGAGGCATTTCAATTCCTTGTTTGGCGAAGCCATGGACTTGGGATGAATCCGGGATGACGCCGAAGCGGCTGCGAACTGCCAAGTCGAACCGCTCGACCGGGGAAGACAATCCCGACCTGCGCGCTTCTCCTTGCATCTGCTGGCCGTTTCAAGCGCCATGTCGATCATTCCTGTGAGTCCACGACCTGGTCTTTTTGGGCGGGTCTTTTGATGGCTTGAACTTGGTCGCGGCGCGGACCATATCAAGACCACCGGGAAAAATGCCATCTGGGTTTTTCCACATTATGTCGCTCTACAGAGGACAGTGTAACATGAGCCGAATGACGCCCTTTTCCAGCCCGCTTCTCCTTGGTTTCGACGCCATGGAAAAGACCCTGGAACGCCTGGCGAAGTCCGGCGACAGCTACCCTCCCTACAACATCGAACGCCTCAGCGGCGCCGACGGCAAGACCGAAAGGTTGCGCATCACATTGGCGGTCGCCGGTTTCGCCGAAAGCGATCTCGATGTCACCACGGAGGAAAACCAGCTGGTCGTGCGCGGCCGTCAAACCGACGATACCGAGCGCGAGTTTCTTCATCGCGGCATCGCCGCGCGCCAGTTCCAGCGCTGTTTCGTGCTGGCCGACGGCATGCGGGTGATCGCGGCGGAACTGAAGAACGGCCTTTTGTCGATCGACCTCGATCGGCCTGAGTCCGAACGGCTGGTACGGAAAATAAACATATCGGTGAAAGACTGATCTTTACCGATGGCTCTCATGCGGGATGGCCTTGAGCGGCGTCCTCGCGCCAAGGAGGCTTTGAAATGACCAGAACTGATGAAAATCTCACCATGACCAGCGGCGAATTCGCCCATCTCGGCGAGGGCTCGGTCGCCTATCTGCGCAAGGTCTCGAGCGACGAGTTGCTCGGCCGTTTCCCGAACCTCGGTGAAATCGCGCCCGGCATGGAACTGTGGGCGCTGTTTGCCGCCAATGGCCAGCCGATCCTGCTTTCGGATGCGCGTGACCGCGCGCTGGCTGGCGCCATGGAAAACGACTTGACCACGGTCGCCATTCACTAAGCCCGGCGGGCCGGGCTTAAATGGACAGGGCCGCCCGTGGCGGCCCTTGGCTGGATGTTCCAATCAGAAAATGTCAGGCCGCGTGCGAGGCCTGGGTATCCGACAAAAGCGCGTGGATTGCCGCGGCGTCGCGCGTCCCCCTGATCTTGGCCACCGTGTCGGCGTCGCGCAGCACCCGCGCGATGCGCGACAAGGCCTTGAGATGGTCGGCGCCGGCCCCTTCCGGCGCCAGCAGCAGAAACACCAGATCGACCGGCTGATCGTCCAGCGATTCGAAATCGACCGGCGTCTCCAGCCGGGCGAAAACCCCGGCGATGCGCTTCACGCCGGCGAGCTTGCCATGCGGAATGGCGATACCGTTGCCAACGCCCGTCGAGCCAAGCCGTTCACGCTGCAGGATGGTGTCGAACACTTCCCGCTCCGGAATGCCCGAAATCGCGGCTGCCCGTTCGGAAAGCAATTGCAACAGCTGCTTTTTGGAGTTCGCCTTCAACGCCGGCAGTATCGCCGGAACGTTGATAAGATCGCTCAGATCCATGCTTGAAAATCCCTTGTTCGCCTGCCGTCACCAGTCCTCACCCCTCGTGCGGCCGGCTCTTATCCTTGTGCGACCTTGGTCGTGGACGGGTCGATCCAGCCGATGTTTCCATCGGGCCGGCGATAGACGATGTTGAGATGGTCGTTTCCGGCGTTGCGGAAGACGAAGACCGGGCTGTCCTTGGTGTCGAGCTCGATGACTGCCGACGCCACCGACATGGTCTTCAGCGTCATGGTTGATTCGGCGACGATGGCCGGCGCGAAATTATCCGGAATATCCTCGTCGTCATCGGCCAGCGGCGCCATCACCGTGTAGGCAATGTCGGTCGGATCGCCATTGGCGGCGCCTGAATTGTGCGATTTCAGCCGGCGCTTGTAGCGCCTCAGCCGCGTTTCCAGGCGATCGGCGGCGGCCTCGAAGGCAACCGTCGGATCCTGGGCATCGCCGGTGGCCTGCAGCGAAGCGCCGGAATCCAGCCGGATCATGCAATCCGCCGAATAGCGCGAACCTGATTTGATGACTGTGACGTGTCCGGCAAAGCCGCGATCGAAATATTTGCCGATCGCTTCGCCGACACGATCGTTGATGCGTGTACGAAACGCATCGCCGATATCCATGTGTTTTCCCGATATGCGCAGATTCATCTGAAAACTGACCTTCCTTGCTCAGGCTTCAAACTCGCCCGAGTTTATACTCGTGGTCCGTGCGCACAAGCTTTGCGGCGTCACTCGCGCCGATTTTAAATCCGAACTTTCCGGTTGATCACAAGCCGCCCTTTTGATCGTCCCGAGGCCAACGTCGTGACCGACCATCCACACGCGGGCATCTAGCCCCACTCATGCGGGCGGGCTTCTAGCCACTTCACCGCGGCTTGTCAATGAAGTGCTGGCCTGTGAAAAATCGAACCGTGTCAGCGCCCGGCGCTGGCCAGCGCCCGTTTCTCGCGCCGACGCTGCACCGAGGAGGGAATATTCATGCCCTCCCGGTACTTGGCGACCGTGCGCCTGGCGATATCGACGCCACTCTCGCGCAACATGTCGACGATCGCATCGTCGGAAAGCACGTCGACGGGTTTTTCCTCATCGATCAGCTGCTTGATGCGATCACGCACCGATTCCGAGGAATGCGCATCGCCGCCACCCGACGCAGCGATCGAAGCTGTGAAGAAGTACCGCAGCTCGAACACGCCGCGCGGCGTCAGCATGTATTTGTTCGCGGTGACCCGGCTGACCGTCGATTCGTGCATGCCGATGGCATCGGCCACCGTGCGCAGGTTGAGCGGTTTCAGCTGGCGCACGCCATGGACGAGGAAGGCATCCTGCTGGCGAACGATTTCCGAGGCGACCTTGAGGATGGTCTTTGCCCGCTGGTCGAGGCTGCGCGTCAGCCAGTTGGCGTTTTGCAGGCATTCGGCGAGGAAGTCCTTTTCCGCCTGGTTCTTCGCCTGCGGCGAAACCTGGGCGAAATAGATATGGTCGACCAGCACGCGCGGCAGCGTTTCGGCATTGAGTTCGACCGTCCAGCTGCCGTCATTGGCGGCACGCACCTCGACATCGGCGACGATCGCGTCACTGGCGCCGCCCGAAAACGCCATGCCGGGCCGGGGATCGAGCGCACGGATCTCGGCCAGCATGTCGAGCAGATCCTCCTCGTCGACGCCGCAGATCCGTTTCAGCGCATGGAAATCACGCCGTGCCAGCAGTTCAAGATTGGCGACCAGCGCCTTCATCGCCGGATCGAGCCGGTCCCGCACGGCAAGCTGCAGCGACAGGCATTCGGCAAGGTCGCGGGCAAACAGGCCGGCCGGCTCGAAAGTCTGGCACACCGCCAGCACCTTTCTCACCGCAGCGGCGTCGGTGCCGAGGCGGGCGGCGATCTCGGCCAGGTCGCCGCGCAGATAGCCGGTCTCGTCGAGGCCGTCGGCCAGGTCGGCGGCAATCAGCCGTGCCGCCGGATCGGCGAAGGCGAGCGCCACCTGTTCGCCGACATGGTCGCGCAGCGTGATCGCCGCGGCCGCCATGTCGCCGGCATCAATGCCCTCGGATGAGGAACTCGCACCATTGCCGGAAGCCGATTTCCATTGCGCCGTCAGGTCGGGACCGAGCCGCTCGCTCGTCCCCGGATCGTCGGGAAACAGGTTTTCCAGCGACGTGTCGAGCTTGTCGGAGATCGCCTCGGCGCTCCACTGCGTCTCGTTTTCGAACCAGTCGCCGTCGGCGGCGGCGGCCTGCGGCTCCGCCTCGATCTTCTGCGACTGGTCGCTGGCGGCATCGTCCTGCGGCTCCGCGCGCTCCAGCAGCGGATTGCGCTCGATTTCGTCATCGATGAAATGCTCGAGCTCGGTATGCGTAAATTGCAGCAGCCGAATCGACTGCATCAGCTGCGGCGTCATCACCAGCGACTGAGATTGTCGTAGCTGTAGTTTCGCCGCCAACGCCATTGTCTGGTTTCAAACGCCTCGTCTACGCATCCGGGCTTCCGGACAGGAATTTTTGCAGCGGGTCATAGAAACTGGCCCAGCTTTTGCTTGTCAAGGCAATAGCTAGCAAAACTCACTTACCGGAGCGTTATCTGGCGGCAAAATCGGAGAAAAAGCGCGGTGAAGGCACCAAAAATCGTGTCAGGAAACAAATTTCACGCTCAGAGCGTGAAACCCTCGCCGAGATAGAGCCGGCGGACATCCGGGTTTGCCACCACTTCGTCGGCCCGGCCATGGGTCAACACCTGACCGGCATGGATGATGTAGGCGCGGTCGATCAGGCCGAGCGTTTCGCGCACATTGTGATCGGTGATGAGGACGCCGATGCCGCGCGCCGTCAGGTGACGCACCAGTTGCTGGATATCGGCGACGGCGATCGGATCAATGCCGGCAAAAGGCTCGTCGAGCAGCATGTAGGCCGGGCGCGTCGCCAGCGCACGCGCGATTTCCAAGCGCCGCCGCTCGCCGCCGGAAAGCGACATGGATGGCGCTTTGCGCAGATGGCTGATGTGGAATTCCTCGAGCAGTTCGTCGAGATTGCGCTCGCGCTCCTTGCGGCTCTTTTCCACCACTTCGAGCACGGCGCGAATGTTCTGCTCGACACTCAGGCCGCGGAAGATCGAGGCCTCCTGCGGCAGATAGCCGATGCCGAGGCGCGCACGACGGTACATCGGCATCGAGGTGACGTCGAAGCCGTCGATCTCGATCGTGCCCTCATCCACCGGCACCAGGCCGGTGACCATGTAGAAGCAGGTCGTCTTGCCGGCACCGTTGGGGCCGAGCAGCCCAACGGCCTCGCCAGCGCGCACGCCGATGGTGACGCCGCTGACGACCTTGCGGCCCTTGTAGCTCTTGGTCAGACCCTTGGCGATCAGGGTTCCCTTGAACTTTCCCGTATCGACGGTCGCCGTGGCCGGCGCCGAAAGCTTGCCAGCGGCCCGTCCCGGAAGACGCGCCGTCAGCGACGACAGGCTGGCCATCAGGGGTTCGCCGCTCCCGATTTCGGCGGCGGTGTGATCGACATCTGGACGCGTTGCCCAGCGCATGGATCAACCTGGGCCAGCCCGGTTTTCATCTGCACGACGAGCTTGCAGCCGACCAGGACATTGTCGTTTTGCGACAGGACGACCTTTTTGCCCGAAAGCACCAGAACCTGGCTCTTCATGTCGAAGCTGCCTTGATCGCCGGTGGCGATCTGCGCGTCCGACTTGATGTAAACCTTGTCGGAGATCTCCAGGTGGTCGATGTTGGCCGAGCCGGTCATCGCCGCGCCCGCGGCTTCCGTGCCCTTGGCCGCGGCATTGGGGTCCTTGACGTAGTACACCGTCATCTTGCCGGCCTTCATCAGCGTCGGCCCCTGGACGACGCTGACATTGCCCGTGAAGATGGCGACATTTTCGGCTTGGCGGACTTCCAGCTTGTCGCTTTCGATCTGGATCGGCTTGTCGCCAGACAGTTTCAGACCTGATTGGCTGGTGGACTGCGCCAATGACGGCACCAGCCCGAGCAGCAGCAACGCCGAAGTTGCAGCCGCGAGCCGCGTCGAACTACTGAGCCGCATTGATTTCTCCGCTGTTTCCCTCTGCCGTCTTCAAGGCGGCGGAATCGATGTTGACGCGCACTTTGTTCTCGAAAACCAGAACCTTGCCATTGTCCTGGACCGACATCGAATCCGCCGTGATCCGTGACCCCTCACGGCTGACATCGACGGGATCTCCCGTCTTCATAGTGCCTTTGCCCATGTCGAGGAAGACCGATTTGAACTTGGCCTGCATGCCGTCCGTTGTGGTGATGGCGACGTCGCTGGTCAGGTTCATCGTATTGCCGTTGCGATCGTAGGTGCCGTGCGAGGCCTTGATCGCCGCGATATTGTCAGGTCCGACCGGGATCTTGGCGTCGATGCCTTCCAGTTCGATGATGCCTTGCGTGCTGACGTCCTGGATGGCGCGGAGCGCCGTCATCGAATAGGGCTGCTTCTGCTTGGTGAAACCGTTGAGCTTGGGATTGGCCATCACCAGCTTGCCGTTGGAAAAAGCGGTGCCTTCCGCCTGGACCGCGACGGAAACCGGTGCGGCCAGATAGGAATAAACCGGGAAGGCGACGGCGATCAGGACCGCGGCCAGCGGCACCGCAAACTTGAGAACGCGCACGCGGCGCGAATGACGCTGGGCGCGGTCGAAAGCATCGCCACGCATCCGGACGTCCGCCGGGGGAGCCAACTCCGTCTCGGCGTTGGTCGATTCAATTGGTCGCGCTAACATTCAACGCTTTCTTCTAAACCCCTTGCCCACCCGCGAGCACCGCCTATAGGTGGGACGCCGCCGCCTTCAAGCAAGCACAAGCCCATGAAAACTGCAAAAATGTGACAGCCGCGTTTGTACAGATGAAAATGAGATCCGCACAACTGCCCGTTCTTCATAGCAGAAACAGACACGCGGCGTAAAATTTATCAGCTGCCGATCTTCGCCGCCAGACCTCGCGGCGATTGCACAAATACGTGAAGAGACCTGTGCCTGGAGAGGGGCGGAGCCCGCCCTGACCTGCCCGATGGCGCATCCGGCATGGCCAACTCGACTGTCCGCGCGGATTGTCTTGTTGCGCCGGAAAAGAGAATTGCTTCCAGATGGGAAGATGATGGTCTAAAAGCGTCTCCTCCCGCCGACTGAAAGGCTGACCATGGCACTGAGAGCCGACGACCTGATCGACCGCCGCCGCTTGCGGCGCAAGCTGACATTCTGGCGGGTTGCCGCCATCGGCATCGTGGCACTTGGGGTGATTGCACTTTCAACCTGGTTCTATGGCGACGATTTCACCGGCTCGGCCGTCGACCATATCGCCAAGGTCAAGATCGAAGGCACCATCACCGAGGACGAGGAGCTGATCAAGCGGCTGGAAACCATCCGCCAGTCGTCGAAGGTGAAAGGCGTTATCCTGTCGATCGATTCGCCTGGCGGCACCACGGTCGGCGGTGAATCGATCTATGAAGAGTTGCGCAAGCTGGCCGCCGACAAGCCGGTGGTCGCGGAAGTCGGCACGCTTGCCGCATCTGCGGGCTACATGATCGCCAGTGCCGCCGATCATATCGTCGCACGCAAGACCTCGATCGTCGGCTCGATCGGCGTGCTGATCCAGTATCCTGATGTCAGCGGCCTGATGGACAAGCTCGGCGTCAAGCTGGAGGAAGTGAAGTCCTCACCGCTGAAGGCCTCTCCGTCTCCCTTCAAGCCGACCAATGACGAAGAGCGCGCCATGGTCCGCAAGCTCATCCTCGACAGCTACGACTGGTTCGTCGGCATCGTCGCCGAGCGCCGCAAGATGACCCGCGAGCAAGCGCTGGCGCTCGCCGATGGCTCGATCTTCACCGGCCGCCAGGGCGTCGCCAACGGGCTGATCGATGCTGTCGGCGGCGAGACCGAAGCGGTCGACTGGCTGGCGACCAAGGGCGTCGATGCCAAACTGAAGGTCGTCGAGTGGAAGGATACGGAACGGCGCGGCGGCTTCCTGTTCTCGAAAGCGATGGCGCAAACCATCGGCAGCGCGCTCGGCCTGCCCGCCTACAGCGGCGATGTCATTCATGAACTCGGCGCCGACCGCTTGTTTCTTGACGGTCTCGTTTCCGTCTGGCACCCTTGAGATGCCGTTTGGGGCAAGTGAAAAAGCAAATAAAATCATCCTCATAATTTTGACCGTACTGCTTTCACGGGGACCCGTCTGATGATCAAGTCCGAACTTGTGCAGATTATTGCCACGCGCAATCCGCATCTTTTCCTGCGCGACGTCGAAAACATCGTCGGCGCGATCTTCGATGAAATCACCGACGCTCTCGCCGAAGGCAATCGCGTCGAGCTGCGCGGCTTCGGTGCTTTTTCGGTGAAAAACCGTCCCGCCCGCACCGGCCGCAATCCACGCACCGGCGAGTCCGTCGAGGTCGAGGAGAAATGGGTGCCGTTCTTCAAGACCGGCAAGGAGCTGCGCGAAAGGCTGAACGGCGGCAAGTAGGCGCGGCGTCAGGCCAGCCAGCCTTTCCGACGGAAAACATCATGTTCAATCGCTTCATGCTCATCGTGGTCTTCGTGCCCCTGGCGATCATCCTGATCGCGCTCGCCGTCGCCAATCGCGAACTGGTCGCCTTCACGCTGGACCCGTTCAACCCCGGCAATCCAAAGCTGACGCTGACCTTGCCGCTGTTCATCTTCCTGTTCCTGGCGCTGGCCATCGGCATGGTCGTTGGCAGCCTGGCAACCTGGGTCAAGCAGGGCCGCTACCGCAAACTGGCGCGCCAGCGTGGCGTCGAAGCCGAGAACCTGCGCCAGGCGGTCAGCCGCGCGCAGGCGGCGGCGCAAGGCCCGGCCCAAGGGTCGGCCCAAGGTTCGGCCCAAGGTTCGGCGTTGCCGAAACCGACCACTTGAACCGCCGGTCGACGGTTTTCTCTCCACGGAGTTTTCCATGCTGACCATTTCGGCCGCCGAGGTCGATCATGCGCTGACCTTTCCCGGCCTGGTCGAGACGCTGCGGGCGGCCTTTCGCGAGGGTGCCGTACAGCCGGTAAGGCATCACCATACGGTCGAACGGCCGGTCGGCGCCGCCTCGACGCTGCTTTTGATGCCGGCCTGGACCGACTTCAACGCCGCTGGCACGTCGGCCAGTGGTCACATCGGCGTCAAGATCGTTACCGTCTCGCCTGACAACAACGCTATCGGAAAGCCCGCGGTGATGGGCCTCTATCTTCTGCTCAACGGCGCCACCGGCGAACCTGAAGCCTTGATCGACGGCCAGCGGTTGACACAGTGGCGCACCGCCTGCGCCTCGGCGCTGGCTGCTTCCTATCTCGCCCGCGAGGACGCCTCACGGCTGCTTGTGGTCGGCGCCGGCGCACTGTCGCCCTTCCTCGCCAAGGCGCATTGCGCCGTGCGGCCGATCAAGACAATCCGCATCTGGAACCGCACCCCTGCCAATGCCGAGAAGGTCGCCGCCGATCTGCGCGCCGAAGGCTTCACGGCCAGCGCGGCGGGCGATCTCGATGCCGAACTTGGGCAGGCCGACATCGTCTCCTCGGCAACGATCACGACGACGCCGCTGATCAAGGGGGCACTGTTGCGACCGGGAACCCATGTCGACCTTGTCGGCGGCTTTACCCCGACGATGCGCGAAAGCGACGATGACGCGATCGCGACTGCCCGCGTCTATGTCGACACCCGCGCCGGCGCCACCAAGGAGGCCGGCGACATCGTCCAGCCACTGGCCTCCGGCGTGCTGAAGCCGGACGCCGTCGTCGCCGATCTGCACGAATTGGCGCGCGGCGAGAAGAAGGGGCGCGAGAGCGCCAGCGAGATCACGCTGTTCAAGTCGGTCGGCGCGGCACTCGAGGACCTTGCCGCCGGCATTGCCGTCTACAAGGCGCTCGTGGCTTAGTTCACCGCCGCAGCCATTTTGGCGCCCATCGCCTCGGCGATCAGCGAAAAATCATGCGCACTGATTTCGAAAAGGCCGAAGCGCAGCTGATAGCCCCAGTTGGACTTGCCGGCGCTGAAGTCCAGCCTGTCGAGCAACGGCTTGATCGATGCTTCCTCGGCCTTTGCCCAGGCGACATCGCGGCGGAACGGCGTGAAGCCGCCGCCCATATCGCCCTGATAGGGCTCGCCTTCCCGCACCGTGCCAATTGCCGTGAACGCTTGCAGGCCGTCTTTCTCGCCGAGAATTGTGGTTGGCGAATAATAGGCGATACCGTCACCAGGCTTGACGCGGCGCAGGGGTGCTGCCTTGCCGTGATTGACCTGCATGAAGCCGCCCTGGCGCCCGCGCCGGATATGTTCGGCCGACGCCACCGCGATCCAATGCGCACTCATTTCTGTCCCCCATTGGCCTGTTCCCCATCGGACAGCCAGTAGACGCGCAGGCGATGATTGTCGGGATCGAGCGCGACGAAGGTGCGGCCGAAATCCAAGTCGGTCGGCGTCTGCAGGATCTTCAACCCGCGCCCGGCCCAGTCGGCATGGGTGGCATCGACCGCGTCGGGCGTATCCAGCGCAAAGACGATTTCGGCGCCGCCGCCTGACGCGGCTGCGGCCGGCTCCACCGTATGGCGCGACCAGAGGCCGAGCTTGAAGCCGGCGTCGAGCACGAACAGCACGAAGGTCGGCGAACTTTCGACCGGCTCGCGACCGAGCAGCGCGCCGTAGAAGGCGCCGCTCTGCTGCGGCTGGTCGACATAGAGGATGACGAAATTTGGCGTTGTCATGTCTGCTCTCCAAGGTTCCAGTGTTTCGACTTGGCGACCATAGAATGAGCTACTGTCAGATTCTGGCAGTATCCGTCATGAACCACGCGGCCACGAACTGCGCGGCTTGTCGAGGGTCGCCCGCCATTCCTTGAGCAGTGCCTGACGACGGCGCGGATAGCGCGTATCGGTGGTGTTGAGGCCGGATATACGATCGGCGCGAAAATGCCGGAAATCCTGGCGCATCTCGCACCACGCCACCACGACCCGCACCTTGTCGAAGAACCCCAGCGCAAACGGCCAGACCACCCGTTCGGAGGCCGCGCCGCCGGCGTCGCGGTACAAAAAGCCGAGCTTGCGCTCGTTGCGGATGGCTTGCCGAACAAGACCGAGGTCGATGCCCTCGATGGCTGCGGCGGGAGGCCCGACCAGCAGCGCGCTCGCATCGAGATCCTCGCGCAGATCATCCGGCAGCACGGCGGCGATCTTGGCCAGCGCGTTGGCGGCAGCCGCCGACAGACGCTGGTCCGGCTGCTTGGCGACCCAGCGTGAGCCTAGCACGATGGCTTCGATCTCCTCATCGCTGAACATCAGCGGCGGCAGCATGAAGCCGGGCTTGAGCACATAGCCCAGTCCTGCCTCACCCTCGATCGGCGCGCCCTGGCCCTGCAGCGTGGCGATGTCGCGGTAGAGCGTGCGGATCGAAATCCCGAGCTCATCCGCCAGCGCCTGCCCGCTCACCGGCCGGCGGTGCCGGCGCAGCGTCTGGATCAGGTCGAGCAGGCGTTCAGAGCGGGACATATCGAAGACTTGCCTGTTTCTTTGACAATGGTCCATCGTCGGCCGACACAAACCAGAGAGGCTTGCGCAGCGGACTTGGTTGCGAAGCAGGTTGGCCTATGCCAAAAGCGGCCACGCCGCTCGGAGTTGCTCCCGCTTGAAGTCTTTTCGCGACAAACGCCGCGACAACCGTCCGCATCGATCCGCGAAAGGTGCGGGGGACCAGTCACGTCCGCCTGCCGGCCGCGCGCCCGCCAGGCCGGAACCGCAGCCGCGCGAGCGGCTTGAGGCGAAGGCCGAAGACCGCTCCGAGCCGAAATCGACGCCGCGCATCCTCGCCCGGCGCGATGGCGTCCTGCCCACCGAGCATCTTCCGGTGATCCTCGAAGTGGCGCCGAATGCCGATTATGCGCTGCTCGACAGCGGCGCCGGGCAGAAGCTCGAGCAATACGGCCCCTACCGCATCGTGCGGCCCGAGGGCCAGGCGATCTGGCAGAAGGCCTTGCCGGCAAAGGACTGGGAGCGCGCCGACGCCATTTTCACCGGCGATACCGATGAGGAAGGCATCGGCCGTTGGCGCTTCCCGAAGATGCCGCTCGGCGAGACCTGGCCGATGAAGCATGACGGCATCGACTATCTCGGCCGTTTCACCTCGTTTCGCCATGTCGGCGTCTTTCCCGAACAAGCCTCGCACTGGGACCACATGGCTGGGCTGATCGCGGCGGCCAAGCGGCCGGTCAAGGTGCTGAACCTGTTCGGTTACACCGGCCTTGCCTCGCTGGTGGCGGCCCGCGCCGGCGCCGAGGTCACCCATGTCGATGCCTCGAAGAAGGCGATCGGCTGGGCCCGCGAGAACCAGGAAATGGCCGGGCTCGGCAGCAAGCCGATCCGCTGGATCGTCGACGACGCGGTGAAATTCGCCGAGCGTGAGGAACGTCGAGGCAGCCGTTACGACATAATCCTGTTCGACCCGCCGGCCTATGGCCGCGGCCCTAAGGGCGAGGTTTGGCAGTTGTTCGAGGACCTGCCTGATTTGACCGACCTTTGCCGCGCGATCCTGACACCCAAACCACTCGCCGTGGTGCTGACCGCCTATTCTATCCGCGCCTCCTTCTTCGCCATCCATGCCTTGATGCGCGACACCTTTGCCGGCATGGGCGGCACGGTCGAATCCGGAGAATTGATCATCCGTGAAAAGTCCGCCGGCCGGGCGCTTTCGACCTCTTTGTTTTCGCGTTGGGTGGCCTGAAATGAACGAGCGGCATGCAGGCGCACCCGGGCTGGTGAAGGAAGTCACCAGCCTCGCCAATCCGCTGGTCAAGGACATCAAGGCGCTCGCCCAGAAGAAATTCCGCGACCAGCAGAATGCCTTCATGGCCGAGGGGCTGAAGCTGGTCATCGATGCGCTCGACCTCGGCTGGCAGATCAGGACACTGGTTTTCGCCAAGGCCGGACGCGGCAACGCCGCAGTGGAGAAGGTCGCTGCACGCACGGTTGCCGCCGGTGGCACGGTGCTCGAAGTGTCGGAAAAGGTGCTCGTCGCCATCACCCGCCGCGACAATCCGCAAATGGTGGTCGGCGTCTTCTCCCAAAGATTCCTGGCCTTGAAGGATATCCGCGCCGACAATGGCGATGTCTGGGTGGCGCTCGACCGGGTGCGCGATCCCGGCAATCTCGGCACCGTCATCCGCACCATCGATGCTGTCGGCGCCAAAGGTGTCATCCTGGTTGGCGACACCACCGATCCCTTTTCCGTGGAAACTGTGCGCGCCACCATGGGTTCGATCTTTGCCGTGCCGGTGGCCAAGGCGACGACCGAGGCCTTCCTTGCCTGGCGAGGCGGATTTTCAGGCCTTGTCGCCGGCACCCATCTGAAAGGCGCGGTCGACTACCGCTCCGTCGATTTCTCCCGCGGCCCGGTGCTGCTGATGATGGGCAACGAGCAGCAGGGGCTGCCCGAAAGCCTGGCGGCGAGTTGCGACAGGCTGCTTAGAATTCCGCAGGCTGGCCGCGCCGATTCGCTCAATCTTGCCGTTGCCACCGGCATAATGCTGTTCGAGATCCGGCGCGGCGCGCTGAAGCTCGAACCAATCGTGGACCAGCAATGAAGGTTGCCCGCCCGTGAGATCATGGTCCCCCTACGCGCTGCTCGTCGTCGCGGCCATAGCGCTCGACCAGTGGATAAAACATCTGGTCGAGACCGGCCTGCCCTTTCAAGAAAAACTCGATCTCGTGCCGTTCCTGGCGCTGTTTCGCACCTACAACACCGGCATCGCCTTCTCGATGTTCTCGACCTTCGGCGACACCGGGCTGATTGTCATCTCGCTGGCGGTCGTTGCCTTCGTGCTGTTCCTGGCGACGCGGATCGCGCCGTCCCAGATCCTTGCCCGCACCGGCTTTGCTCTGATCGTCGGCGGCGCCCTCGGCAATCTCATCGACCGCGCCATATACGGCCATGTCATCGATTATATCCTGTTCCATACGCCGGTCTGGTCCTTCGCCGTCTTCAACCTGGCCGATGCCTTCATCTCGGTGGGCGCTGCCCTGGTCGTCTTCGACGAACTGTTCGGCTGGCGGCGCGAGCCCAGACCTTCGAATCCCAAGTCTTCCAAAGATTGACCACGTGCGGCCGTCGCCGCACAGTCCATGTCGCCAAACAAGATCGCGGAGAAAGAGATGCCCGAAACCTTCAAAGTGATCCTCGTTTCGCGTGACGCCGAGAAGAAGCAGTCGGTAGCCGTGACCGATCTCACCGAGGCCGACCTGATGGAAGGCGATGTCACCATCGCGGTCGAGGCGACTACGGTGAACTACAAGGACGGCCTTGCAATCACAGGCAAGGCGCCCGTGATCCGCCGCTGGCCGCTGGTGCCGGGCATCGATTTCGCCGGAACCGTCGTCTCGTCTTCCCATCCTGACTGGCGCGCCGGCGACAAGGCCATCCTGAATGGCTGGGGCGTCGGCGAAACCCACTTCGGCGCCTATGCCGGCCGCGCCCGCGTCAAGGGCGACTGGCTGGTTCCGCTGCCGCAAGGGATGAGCCCGCATGACGCGATGGCGGTAGGAACCGCCGGCTATACCGCCATGCTCTGCGTCATGGCGCTGGAACGGCATGGCATCCTGCCCGATCGCGGCCCGGTGGTGGTGACGGGGGCGGCCGGCGGCGTCGGCTCGGTCGCGGTTTCGATCCTGTCCAGCCTCGGCTACCATGTCGTTGCTTCCACCGGCCGCAACGCCGAAAGTCCCTATTTGATCAACCTTGGCGCCGCCGAAGTGATATCGCGCGACGAGCTTGCCCAGCCGGCCAAGCCGCTGGCCAAGGAGCGCTGGGCCGGCGGCGTCGACGCGGTCGGCAGCCACACACTGGCCAACGTGCTGTCGATGACTTCCTATGGCGGCGCGGTCGCCGCCTGCGGCCTGGCCGGAGGCATGGACCTGCCGACGAGCGTCGCCCCCTTCATCCTGCGTGGCGTCTCGCTGCTCGGCATCGATTCGGTGATGGCGCCGAAGGCGGTCCGTCTCGAAGCATGGCGGCGCATCGGCACCGACCTCGATCTGCAGAAGCTCGCCAGCCTGTCGACGACCATCGGTTTCGACGGCATCATCGATGCCGCGCATGACATCGTCGACGGCAAGATCCGCGGTCGTGTCGTCGTGGATATGTGAACCGCTCGACTACCCTGAGAAGGCGGACGGAATTGCCAACTCGGATGGCAAATCCGCAACCGTCGCGGCGAAAAGCGCTCATCCGCTAAAATTCGAACGATCCGCCGCAATTTTCCATAATCTCTATCTGGCAAGGGTTTCGCATGATCGCGGAATCCGGCAGCCAACAGGTGGACACGGGCGAAGACGTCGATGCGGCGCCGACATCGACGCGGCGCTTTGTCGCCGCGCCGCCGCTGGTGCCCGAGCCGGAACCCGCCAGGCGCGAGGGCCTTGCGTTGCTGGCCTTCGCCGCCATCGTCGCGCTGGCAGGCCTGGCGCATCTGACCGGAGCACCGATCTTTATCAGCGTCGCATTGCTGGCAGTCGGCCTTGCCGGCCTTGCCCTGCATCTGCGCGCCAGGCGGAGCGAACACCGCACCGCGGTCCTGCTCGACGAGACCACCGCCCGCAGCCGCGCCGAGATCGAGACGCTGGCCGACCGCATGTGGGAGATGCAGGAGAGCGAGGAGCGGTTTCGCGGGCTGATCGACGCACTTGGCGACCTCGTCATTCATCGCGACCGCGATGGCTACATCGTCTATGCCAACAAGATCTTCGCCGACCTCGTCGAAAGCGATCAACGCGACCTCGCCGGCAAGACCCTGGCGGAACTCGGCATCGATGTCGGCATCGTTCCCGATGCTGCCTTTTCCGATCATGAATGCCTGAGTTCCACCGATGTCTCCATCCGCACGCCGAGCGGTCCGCGCTGGTTTTCGTGGATCGAACTGTCGGTGCGCGACAAGGACAGCGGCGCCGTTTCGCATCGCGCCATCGCGCGCGACATCACCGCCCGCAAACGCGCCGAATCCTCGCTGATCACCGCTCGCGAGCGGGCCGAATACGCCAGCCAGGCCAAATCGCGCTTCCTCGCCACGGTCAGCCATGAAATTCGGACGCCGATGAACGGCATCATGGGCATGGCCAGGTTGCTGGCCGACACCAGCCTGTCGCCGGAACAGCAGACCTATGTCGGCGCCGTCTCGACGTCGGCCAGCGCATTGCTTGCCCTGATCGAGGATCTGCTCGATTACTCCAAGATCGAGGCGGGGCGCTTCGACCCGGAGCCGCAGCCGATGTCGGTGCGCGAAATCGCCGACAACATCGTCGAATTGCTCGCTGCCCGCGCCTTCGCCAAGGATATCGGGCTGGGCTGCCATGTCGAACCCGACGTGCCCCAATTGATCACCGCCGATCCGGGCAAGGTCAGGCAGGTGCTGCTCAACCTCATCGGCAATGCCATCAAGTTCACCGATAGCGGCGGTGTATTGGTGAGCATCGCACGCGCGCGCACCGAAACCACCGACCGCATCTGCTTCACGATCGCCGACACCGGTCCGGGTCTGCATGAAGACGACCTGGAACGCATTTTCGAGGAGTTCGAGCAGGCCGACGGCACGTCGACGCGCACGCATGGCGGGGCCGGCCTCGGCCTTGCCATCTCCAAACGCCTGGTGGCCGCCATGAGCGGCACGATTTCAGTATCGAGCCGATTCGGTCAGGGATCCGAGTTCGTCTTCGAAATCCCGGCAATATCGGCCACGGAAGCGCCGCAGAGCCGACAGAACGCGCTTTCGGGCAAGCGCGCGGTGATCCTGTCGAAAAATGCCGTCGAGGCCGATGCCATCGCCCGCACCATCCGCGCCAATGGCGGCGCGGTCGATGTCGCCACCACCGTCGCGCAGGCCGCGCCCTTTGCCAACGGCTGCGATGTGCTCCTGGTCGACGCGGCGATGGAAGAGAGCGACGGAAGGCTGCTCAAGCGCCTGCGCCAGAGCGGTTTCGCCGACTGCGAGGCCATCACGCTGATCGCGCCGACCGACCGCGGCATGCTTGGCGAGTTCCGCGCCAGCGGCTACGCAACCTTCCTTGCCAGGCCGGTGCGTGGCGGAACGCTTCTGCGTGTGCTGTTGAGCAGCAATGCTTCCGCCCTCGCCCAGCCCCAGCCGGAAAACCGTCACGCACCCGCGCTTCGTGCCCTCGGCAGCCGCCAACGGGGCCTGTCGGTGCTGATCGCCGAGGACAACGACATCAACGCCATGCTTGCCCGCGCCACGCTGCTGAAGGCCGGACATCGCGTCAAGGTGGTCGGCAACGGCAAGGCCGCCGTCGAGGCTGTCACCGGCGCCGGGCACAGCCATCGCTTCGACGTGGTCCTGATGGACCTTCACATGCCGGTCATGGACGGGCTGGACGCGATTGCTGCCATCCGCCGCTACGAGGAGGAAACCGCCGTGCCGCCGGTGCCGATCATGGTGCTGTCGGCTGATAGCCAGGAAAAGACCCGCCATGCGGTGCTTGCCCATGGCGCCAGCGGCTTCGTTACCAAGCCACTCGACCCTGACGCGCTGGTCAATGCCGTCGAGGGACAGGTCGCGGCCTAGGGCATGATCCCGAACCGAAGGTCAGGAACTTCGACAGCCCATCCAACCCGCCCGCTGGCGTAACGTAGCCGGTTGACCGTATTCGCCAGCCGACGAAGTATTGCCCACGACGTCGTATCACGGTACTGTCACAATCCTGTTGCACCTACACCGTATCCCCGTGCCAAGAGGGATGGCTCGAAGGAGAATCCTCGTGCATACAGTTATGCCGGAATGTGACACTCGGCCGAACGCCAGCAGCGCCTTGCTTGCCGGGCGTAACGTCGATTCCGTCATAAAGGGCGCAGCACTCGGCCGTATCGGTAATCTCGAAGTGCGGCTCGCCCGCAACGAGGCCGAGATCGCGGCCGCGCAGGAAGTCCGCTACCGGGTGTTCTACGATGAACTCGGCGCCAGGAAGGATTTGTTCCAGGCGCCGGATCGCCGTGACGCCGACCGGTTCGATCCGCTCTGCGACCATCTGCTCGTCTTCGATACTTCGCTTTCCGGCCCCGAACATCGCCGTATCGTCGGCACCTATCGCCTGCTGCGGCAAGAGATCGCGGCCGCCGCTGGAGGCTTTTATTCCGAAGGTGAATTCGAGCTGACCAAGCTTATCGCCCGTCACCCCGGCCAGCGTTTTCTCGAGCTCGGCCGCTCCTGCGTGTTGCCTGAATATCGGTCGAAGCGCACCATCGAGGCGCTATGGCAAGGTATCTGGGCCTATATCAACCACTACGAAATCGGTGTGATGACCGGTTGCGCGTCCTTCCACGGCACTGTGCCGGCGGCGCATGCCGAGGCGCTTACCTATCTCGCCCACCACTGCCGGACGAATTCGGCCTGGGACGTGCGCGCGGTGTCCGGGCGCTACTGTTCGATGGATCTGATGCCGATCGAGGCGGTCAATGCCAAGGCGGCGATCGCGGCGATGCCGCCGCTGGTCAAGGGCTATCTGCGCGTCGGCGCCCGCATCGGCGATGGCTGCGTCATCGACCGCGAATTCTCAACGGTCGACGTGTTCGTCGTGATGCCGGTCAAGGAAATCGGCGCCCGCTACGTCAACTATTATGGCGGGGAAGCCCAGCGCTTCGCTGCGTGAATAGCCGAATAATAGGACGTCGTGGCCGGAGTTGCGCGGCAACAACCACTATTCGCTATACCCTCTTTCACGGAATATCTTCCGGTCGCCGGCCGGGTCGGCTCTTGTAGGGGGGAAATGCCCAGCCGAAGCGGAGCGCCCCACCGCGCACGGCGAACGCCGCGGCGAAGCCGGCCAATCCTGAGACAATCTGCGGCAAGCCGGCAACGTCGCCTGCTGTGAAGATGGCAGCGCCGACGAGCGCGGCCGTGACATAGATTTCAGGCCTCAGCAGCACCGAAGGCTCCCCGGCCAGAAGATCGCGCAGGATACCGCCGAACGTCGCGGTCAGCATGCCGGTGATCACCGACACCGCCGGCGAGCCGGTGATGGCAAGTCCCTTGGCCGCGCCCATCACGGAAAACGCGGCAAGGCCGATGGCGTCGAGCCAGAGCAGCAGCTTGTAACGGGATTCGACGCGGTGCGCGGTGAAGAACACCACCACCGCCACCACCGCGCAGATCAGCACATAGTCCCTGTTTCCCACCCAGAACACCGGCACGTTGAGGATCAGGTCGCGAAACGTGCCGCCGCCGATGCCGGTGACGCTGGCCAGGAACAGGAAACCGATAATGTCGAGCTGCTTGCGTGAAGCAGCAAGCGCCCCGGTCGCGGCAAAGACGGCGACGCCGGCATAGTCGAGAAGCGCGATGGGGTTCATGAGTGAGCGAATAGCAAGAAGGGAGTAGCGAATAGGGAATAGCACGAAGCCACTTGGCCGCTATCAACTATTTCCTACTCGCTACTCCCTATTCGCTACTCACTCTCATCAGGCGTCTTTCTCAGCCTGCTCATTGACAGGCCCAGGCTCGACTGCCGCTTCGGCCGCAATCTTCGGGCCGCCCTTGGCGACGCCGACCATGGCCGGGCGCAGCACCCGCTCGCCGATCGAATAGCCCGGCTGGACGACCTGGACCACGGTGTTGGCCGGGACATCCGGATTGGGCACTTCAAACATCGCCTGGTGGAAATTGGGATCGAACTTCTCGCCTTCAGGCGTGAGTTTCTTGACCCCGTGCCGTTCCAGCGCCGACAGCATGGCGCGCTCGGTGAGGTCGACGCCTTCGATCAGCGCCTTGAAGCCAGCGTCCCCGGATGCCTTGGCTTCAGCCGGGATGGCGTCGAGCGCGCGGCGCAGATTGTCCGACACCGACAGCATGTCGCGCGCGAAATTCGCCACCGCGTAAGTGCGCGCGTCGTGCACGTCGCGCGCGGTGCGGCGGCGGAGGTTTTCCATCTCGGCCGCGACACGCAGCGCGCGGTCCTTCAGGTCCTCATTTTCCTTCAGCAGCCGCACAAGGGTTTCATAGTCGCCATCGATGCTGCCTTCCGTGCGCTCGGCATTGGCCTCGGTCGCCTCGACTTCATCGGGCGCGCGTTCGTCTTTTGCCTGGTCGCTCATCGCCGTTTCCCGTCAATCTCGAATGATATGGATTTTGAGCCCGATATCGAGGTTTGGCAGCCAAAAATCAAGGGGTAAGAGACAGTCGAGGCTCATTGCCAGGGCAGGACACCGAACGGCACGGTCTTTCGATTTTAATTCAAGCTTTACCTTAAATGACGGCGTTACTTGCCACGAAGGCGTAACGCGGGAACCATTTCCCTGCTGGAGGAGTTTCGAAGCTGACACAGGATTTTTGAGATGATGACCCGCAACAAAGGCGAAAAGGGAGAACGGCTGGCCACCGAGGTCAGGCGCCAGTTCGGTGCTGAGGCGATGACGCGCTTTCTGCGTACCTTGCCGGCCTTCCGCACCGAGGCCGACATTCCCGACCGCCTCAGGGAGCTGCTCGACCGCCTCGACGGGGCGGAAGACAGCGACATCGGCTGGCGCCGGCAGTAAACGCAACGATCAATCTGGCAACAACCCTCCATCGGCAATAGCCTGAGAGAGCCGAACCATCTAGTGAGGGACGCGTTATGATTCGCATGGAGGACGTAGTGCGCAAGGTTTCGATCACCTCATTGCTGTCGGCGCTTGTCGGTCTTGGCGCCGTTGCATTGGTGGCCTTTCCGTCACAAGCAGAGAGTCTGCAGCTGGAATTGGGAAAACATGGCCCGCGGCTGAAGCTCCTGCCAGATTGCGATCCCAACTACGACGATTGCGACGTCACCCGCCGCGACGACTGGCGCGACCGTCGTCACTCACGAGGCTGCACGGAAGACCGGGCTCTCGACAAGGCGGAACGGATGGGCATCCGCCGGGCAAGAATAGAGTCCGTCGGCCGCCGCGAGATCACCGTCCGCGGCAGACAGGACGGCTACCGCGTGCGCGTGACTTTTGGAACCGAGCGCGGCTGCCCCATCCTCGATCGCGAGTAGTGATCGCCACGAAGCCGAAAAAACCGGCGCTCCAGTGTGAATCGTCGACTGGTCAAGTTGGGACTGACCGGGTCGACCGCCGAGCCACGCGACAATTACGCACAGTAATTTTGCGTGATCCCTGTCTTGCGGCGGCGGGACACCCCGCCTATGCTTCCTGATGAACATGATTTCCCCTGAGGCGGCCGCCAACAGCAAGCGCGCCTGGCTTAAGATTCTGGCGCGCTACAAGAAGCCTGACAGGCGCCGCAGCGCGCTCGAACTCGCCATCACCCTTATTCCCTTCGTCACGCTCTGGGCGCTCTCTTCAGCCGCCTATTCCTACGGTCATTGGTGGGGTCTGGTCCTCGTTCTTCCGGCGGCCGGGTTCCTGGTGCGTATCTTCATGATCCAGCACGACTGCGGCCATGGTTCCTTCTTCGCCAATCGTTATGCCGACGACTGGATCGGCCGCGCGCTCGGCATCCTGACGCTGACGCCCTACGACTGCTGGCGGCGTGCCCACGCGACCCATCATGCCAGCGCCGGCAATCTTGACGAGCGCGGCATGGGCGACATCAGGACGCTGACCGTTGCCGAATACCGGCAATTGTCATGGCGAGGCCGCCTTGCCTATCGCCTCTATCGCCACCCGCTGGTGATGTTCGGACTGGGACCGATCTGGCTGTTCATTTTCGAGCAAAGGCTGCCCGTGGGCATGATGCGCGGCGGCCTGACCCCTTGGGTGTCGTCAATGACCACCAATCTTGGCATCGCGGTTGCGGCGGCTATCCTCATCTGGTTCGTCGGTCCCGGCGCGTTCCTGGTTGTCCATCTGCCGATCGTCATCCTTGCCGGTTCGGCCGGCATCTGGCTTTTCTACGTCCAGCACCAGTTCGAGGAGACGGAATGGGCAAAGGATGCGGACTGGGAATTCCAGCACGCCGCCCTGCACGGATCGTCCTACTACGACCTGCCACCGGTGCTGAACTGGTTCACCGGCAACATCGGCGTCCACCACGTCCACCACCTCTCCGCCAAGGTGCCGGGCTACCGGTTGCAGGAAGTGCTGCGGGATTATCCGGAACTGCGCGGCATCGGTCGCGTCACGCTGCTCGACAGCCTGCGCTGCGTCAAACTGGCGTTGTGGGACGAAAACCGCCGCAAGCTCGTGTCGTTCCGCGAGGCGCTGGCGGCGTAAAGAAACCGCCGCACCATACGGCGCGGCGGCATTTGGCAAATCTTGGATTTGTCTTGACGCAATTCCGGACGGAAAACCGCTTTTTCTGGAATTGCTCGCGATCAGGCCGCCTGGCGCTCTTCGCGCATCAGGATCTCGCCATGGCGGATCTCGGTGCCCAGCACCTTCAGGCATTCGCGGATGAAATTGGACAGGCCCGGCCAGCCCTTGGCTGAAACGAGATTGCCGTCGACATGGGCGCCGGTCGGCGCGACATCGATGTAGATGCCGCCGGCCAGCGTCACCTCCGGCTCGCAATAGTGAAGCGCTGCGACTTCCCGGCCCCGCACCACGCCGTCGACGGCGATCAGGATCTGCACGCCGTGGCAGATGGTGAAAATCGGCTTGCCGGCCTCATGGAAATGCCGCACCAGCGCCTGCACCCGCTTGTCGATGCGGATGTATTCCGGTCCACGCCCGCCCGCCGCATAGACGGCATCATAGTCGTCCGGCTTCACCTCGGCGAAGGTCTTGTTGAGGATGTAGTCGTGGCCAAGCTTTTCCGTATAGGTCTGGTGGCCTTCGAAATCGTGCAACGACGTCTTCAGGATATCGCCGGCCTTCTTGTCGGGGCAGACGACATGCACCGTATGGCCAACGGCATGCATGGCCTGTTCAAAGACGAAAATCTCGTATTCCTCGCTGAACTCGCCAACGAGCATCAATATCTTCTTGCCAGCCATTCTCGGTTCCTCCCTTGTGGCCACATTTATTTCGGATGGTGAAATAATGGAACTATCCTAAGGGCAGCGCGGCGAAAGGGAAAGCACAAATCCCCCATTGGTAAGACCAGTTCCCGTTGACCGGGAGTGGCATCGCTATAGATCGCTTCAAAACAGGGGAAGATAGAGCCACTGGTTGGACCAGAACTCCTTTCAGGCCACCGCCTTGATCATGTCTGCCGCCTTCTCGGCGATCATGATGGTCGGCGCATTGGTGTTGCCGCCGATCAGCGTCGGCATCACCGAGGCGTCGACCACCCGCAAGGCCCGTATGCCGAGCACGCGGAGCCGCGGATCGACCACCGCCATGTCGTCGATGCCCATCTTGCAAGTGCCGGCCGGGTGATAGATCGTATCGGCTCGGGCTCGGATATGGGTCATCAGCTCAGCATCGCTCGATACGCCGGCGGTGTAGATTTCCCTGGCGCGGTATTTGGCCAGCGCCGGCGCCTCCAGTATGCCGCGCATCATTCTGACACCCCTGAGCAACAGCTCGGCGTCGCGTTTGTCGGACAGAAAACGCGGATCGATGCGCGGTGGCGCCAGCGGGTCCCGCGCCGACAGCCCGACCTCGCCGCGCGAATGCGGCCGCAGCACGCAGACGTGGCAGGAAAAACCATAACCCGTATGCAGCTTGCGACCATGATCATCGACGATGGCGATGCAGAAATGCAGTTGCAGGTCGGGACGGTGGATCGCCGGGTCGGATTTGAGGAAGGCGCCGCCCTCAGCGTAGGGCGTGGCGATCATACCGCCGCCATCCCTGCGCCAGCGCCGCAGATGCCGCAGCAGGCCAGGCAGACCGCGCAGGCCGATGCCCATCATGTCGGTATTCTTCGATGTCCAGCCCATGATGAAATCAAGATGGTCCTGCAGGTTCTTGCCGACGCCGGGCAGTTCATGGACGATCGGAATTCCGTGCGCTGCAAGCTCGACAGCCGGGCCGATCCCGGACAGCATCAAGAGCTGTGGCGAGCCGAAGGCACCAGCGCAGACGATGACCTCGCGCCTGGCTTTCGCAACGGCTTCATTCTTGCCGGCGCGATAACGCACGCCGGCGGCCCGCTTGCCTTCAAGGACGATACCCGTGGCGTGCGCTCCGGTGACAACAGTGAGGTTTGGCCGGCTCATCGCCGGGTGTAGATAGGCGGCGGCTGCCGAACAGCGCTCGCCATTGCGGCGTTCGCCCCAGAATTGCGTGACCTGATAAAGTCCGGCCCCTTCCTGTTCGACGCCGTTGAAATCATCGTTGCGCCGGATCTGGTTTTCGCCACAGGCCTCGACAAAGGCCTTGGAGAGCGCACGCGGCTCCTGCTGCTCGGCGACCCGCAATGGTCCTTCGCCACCGTGCAAGGCATCTGCACCACGCTGATTGCCTTCGGCACGCCGGAAATAGGGCAGCACCTCGTCCCATGACCAGCCGTCGCAGCCGAGATCGGCCCATTCGTCATAGTCGCCGCGGTGCCCGCGTGTGTAGAGCATGGCATTGATAGCGCTCGAACCACCCAGCGCCTTGCCGCGCGGCTGGTACCCCTTACGGCCGCCAAGCTCTGGCTGCGGCACGGTCTCGAAGGCCCAGTTGTTGATCTTCGGCCGGCCCGGCAACAGCGCGATGACACCTGCCGGCGCGCGAACGAGCAGGTTTCTGCCCTCGCCGCCGGCTTCGATCAGGCAAACCCTTTTCGATGGATCTTCGGAGAGCCGCGCGGCAAGCGTGCAGCCGGCGGACCCGCCACCGGCAATGACGTAGTCGAAATCCATAGTCTCCTCCCGGACACCCGGCGGATGTTTCCGTCCGGATGACCAAGAGAAGGCCCGATCACAGCCGATGTAAAGACGCGTCGAATTACCGCTGCGTCAGCTGACGCGAACGCGTCGCCAGGAATATTTTGGCCCCTTGGGCTCCTGTACGGCGGTTGGCTGGTAATAGAGCCCCAACCCACCGGTGCGGCCCTCTTCCAGCCGCTTCAACAGCACCGGGTTAGATATCTCGAATTCGTCGAAGCCGAGCCGCAGCATATGCGGCAGCTGGTCGACCAGCACCTGGCCGGTGGCGCGCACCACACCCTCGAAATGATAGCGGCTGCGCAGCAGTTCGCCCTTTGAGAAGGAACGGCCGTCGCTGAAGGCCGGGAAGGCCAGTGCCACCAGTGACAGCTGGTCGAGCAGATGAGCGATCTTCTCGAGCTGGTCGCCGGGCTGCAGCGCGACGCCGAGCCGCTCCGTAGCGGACCGGCGTACCTCCGGATCGAGATCGAGAAACGCCTGCAGCGGCAGGATGAAGCGGCCATTGCCGGACAGCGCGTCCGCGCTTTCGGCATGAGCCCACTCGTCCTCGCGAAAACCCGTCGGGGTCCAGAGGCGGGTCTCCGGTGTCATCGGCTCAGTCATCAAAAATTCCTAAGTCCAAAAGAATTCCAGGGTGCGTGAAATTCAGGTCGGGCCGAGACGAAAATGGTGGGTTCCGAGAACCGGAGCGGAGCGTACTTAAGTACGTGAGCACCGGAAGCGCAGGAAACCGCCATTTGCAGGCCGGCATCACCTGAATACTACATACCCTAGAGCGATGCGTCGGTCAGCGACTTTTCCAGTCCCGATAGGTGAATGCCGCACTCGGTCTTGGCATGACCGGCCCAGCGGCCGCTGCGCGCGTCCTCGCCGGGCTGCACCGGCTGCGTGCAGGGGAAGCAGCCGATCGACAGATAGCCATAGGCGACCAGCGGATTTTCGCGCAGCGCATGCGCGCGCATGTAATCCGCCTGGTCCGATGTCGTCCAGTGCGCCAGCGGATTGATTCGGATGCGCGGGCCGACTGCCTCAAACACCGGAAGCGCTGCCCGGGTCGAGGCCTGGAAGCGCTTGCGGCCGGTGAACCAGGCGCGGAAAGGGGCAACGCCACGCGCCAGTGGCTCGACCTTGCGCACGTCGCAGCAGGCGTCGGTATTGCTCTGGTGCAGATTGCCCGTCGGGTCGATCCGTTCGAGCGCTGCTTCTTCGGGCTTGATCACCCGTATGTTGGTCAGCCCGAAATCGGCGGCAAGCGCGTCGCGATAGCTGAGCGTCTCCTCGAAATGCTTGCCGGTGTCGAGGAAGATGACCGGCAGCGTCCGGTCGATCGTGGAGATCATGTGCAGCAGCACGGCCGAATCGGCGCCGAACGACGACACCGCGGCGATCTCGTCGTGGAACAGTTCGCGGGCCGAGCGTTCGATGATCTCGAGCGGGGTCAGATGACCATAAAGCGCATCGAGCCCCGCCGCTTTCGCGGCGATGCCGTCATCGACGTCGACGATACGGTCAAGCGGCCTTGGCTTCGCCAGCATAGAGCGCCTCCTTGAACGGCGCGGGACCGACTCGGCGGTAGGCGTCGATGAATTTTTCTTGTGGGTTGAGCCGAAGGCCGAGATAGGTCTCGACGATCTGCTCGATGGCGTCGGTGATTTCTTCCGAGCTGAAGCCGCGGCCGATGATCTCACCGACCGACGTGTTCTCGTCGGCCGAGCCACCCAGCGTCACCTGATAGAGCTCGGAGCCTTTCTTCTCGACGCCGAGGATGCCGATATGGCCGACATGGTGGTGGCCGCAGGCATTGATGCAGCCGGAAATCTTCAGCTTAAGTTCGCCGATCTCGCGCTGCCGCTCCAGCGAGGCGAAGCGGCGCGAGATTTCCTGCGCGATCGGGATCGAGCGCGCCGTCGCCAGCGCGCAATAGTCGAGGCCCGGGCAAGCGATGATGTCCGATATCAGGTTGGAATTGGCCGTGGCCAGCCCGATGTCGACCAGCGCGTCATAGACCGCCTTGAGATCGGCACGCGCCACATGCGGCAGGATCAGGTTCTGCTCATGGCTGACGCGAAGCTCGTCGAAGGCGTATTTCTCGGCGATGTCGGCCACCGCTTCCATCTGGCTGTCGGAGGCGTCGCCCGGCACCTCGCCGATACCCTTCAGCGAAATGGTCACCGCCGCATAGTCGGGATGGCGGTGCGTCACCACGTTCTGGTCGAGCCAATCGGAAAAGCTCTTCGAATCGAGGCGCGCCAGCTTAACCGCTGCGTCGCCGTCCGGCCGGTCGGTAAGCGCCGGAGGCGCAAAATAGGCCTGGATGGCGCGGATATCGGCGTCCGGCAGCTTCAGTTCGGCGTCCTTCAGTTCCTGCCACTCGGCCTCGACCTGGCGAGTGATTTCCTCGACGCCGGTCTCGTGGACGAGGATCTTGATGCGCGCCTTGTACTTGTTGTCGCGGCGCCCATAGAGGTTGTAAACGCGCAGGATCGCCGTGCAGTAAGACAGAAGGTCGGCCTCCGGCAGGAAGTCGCGGATCTTCCTGGCCACCATCGGCGTGCGGCCCTGGCCGCCACCGATATAGACGGCGAAGCCGAGTTCGCCGGCGGCATTCTTCTTCAGGTGCAGGCCGATATCGTGGGTCTGGATGGCGGCGCGGTCACGCTCGGCACCTGTCACCGCGATCTTGAACTTGCGCGGCAGGAACGAGAATTCCGGATGCACCGACGACCACTGGCGCAGGATTTCCGCATAGGGGCGCGGATCGGCGACCTCGTCGGCGGCGGCGCCTGCGAAATGGTCGGCGGTGACATTGCGGATGCAGTTGCCGCTGGTCTGGATGGCATGCATCTCGACGCTTGCCAGATCCGCCAGGATCGCAGGAATATCCGACAGCGCCGGCCAGTTGAACTGGATGTTCTGGCGCGTGGTGAAATGGCCGTAGCCCTTGTCGTATTTGCGGGCGATGTGGCCGAGCATGCGCAACTGCTTGCCATTCAGCGTGCCATAGGGCACCGCGATGCGCAGCATGTAGGCGTGCAGCTGAAGATAGACGCCGTTCATCAGCCTTAGCGGCCGGAACTGGTCCTCGGTGATTTCGCCGGCAAGGCGGCGCTGGACCTGGTCGCTGAACTCGGCGACGCGGGCCTGGACAAAATCGTGGTCGAACTCATCGTAACGGTACATGCTTCGTCTTTCAGGGCGCGTCCGCCCATGCCTGTTGTCTTGTTAAGCTGCCCAAGTCGCCTGCTTGGCAGCTTGCTTGCCGAGATCGTTGCGGATGGTCGGGCCGGCGGCGCGGATCTTCTCGCGCAACCGCACCGGCTCGACGATGCCGTTGACGACATCGGCGTCGATCAAATTGACGTCGACCACTTCGTTGTCGGCATAGGCCTTGGCGCCGATCGCCTCCAGGCGATCCTCGGCCGCCTTGTCGTGCGCCAGGTCGGCATGGTCCACCGTCTCGGCCCAGCCGCCATCGGCATACCAGACGGCAATGCCGTCACTGAGGCGGTTGGCGGTCAGTATCTTCATTGTTGAACTCCCTCAGCGGCAGCTGCGGACACGCCCGCATGCCTGTGTGCCGCGAGCGGCTCGGACCGTTCAAAGTTGGCGCCGGCAACCGCATCGCCGATGATGGTCATGACTGGGCCGGAAAGATCGGCACGCGCTTCCAGCGACGGCAGGTCGGCAAGCGTGCCGTGGAAGCGGCGGCGATTGGCGAGGCTGGCATTCTCGACAACGGCCACCGCCGTGTCGGGTGACAGCCCAGCCTCGATCAACCGGCCGGCAACCTCGGCCGCCACCGAACGGCCCATATAGACGGCGACGGTCGCGCCCGAAATGGCAAGCTTGGCCCAGTCGGGCAGCGAATTGCCCTTGAGGTCGTGGCCGGTCGTGAACACCATCGACGAGGAAACGCCGCGCAAGGTCAGCGGCAATTCGAAATCGGCGGCGGCGGCGAAGGCTGCGGTAACACCCGGAACCACCTCATAGGCGATGCCGGCATCACGCAGTGCTGCCATCTCCTCGCCGGCCCGCCCGAAGACCAGCGGATCGCCCGACTTCAGCCGCACGACACGCTTGCCTTGGCGCCCAAGCTCGACCAGCAGCGCATTGATCTCGGCCTGGCTCTTGGTGTGGCAGCCCTTGCGCTTGCCGACCGGCAGGCGCTCGGCATCGCGGCGTCCCATGGCAACGACCGCTTCCGGTACCAGTGCGTCATGGACGATGACATCGGCCTCCATCAGCAGACGGTGGGCGCGCAGGGTCAAAAGATCCTCGGCGCCCGGACCGGCACCGACGAGCGCGATATGGCCCGAAGCCGGCGTGTTCGAAAGCAGAAGATCGACGGCGGCGTCATGTGCCTGCGACAGCTGGCCGGCGTCCACCGCATGGGCGGGCGCGCCGCCGAAAAAGTCGCTCCAGAAGCGGCGGCGGGCATTGCCTTTCGGCAGCAGCTTCTCGGCAGCACCACGAAACGACGCGGCAAGCGTTGCCAGCGGCCCGAGCGCCGGCGACAGCAGCTGGTCGATGCGGCTGCGCAGCATCTGGGCAAGCACCGGGCCTGCCCCTTCCGTGCCGATGGCGATGGCGACCGGCGCGCGGTTGACCAGAGCCGGGGTGAAGAAATCGCAGAGCTCCGGCCGGTCGACCGCATTGACCGGGATCCCCAGCCGGCGCGCGTCCGCGGACACGCGGCGGTCGAGTTCCTCGTCACCGCTGGCGGCAAATACCATGACCGCGCCTTCGAGCTGCGACGCGTCGTACGCGGCAACCACATGGCTGGCATCGGACTGGGCGATGAACGCGAGCAGGTCGGCCTCGGCATCTTCAGCTATGATGCGCAGGACCGCGCTCGATTGCCCGATCAGCCGCGCCTTGGCCAGCGCCTCGTCGCCGCCGCCGACGATGGCCACGGTTTGCCCCTCGACCCGCAGGAAGACGGGGAAGGCATTGAGCTTGGGAACAGTGTGCGGCATGGACGCGAGCGTAATCCTGAACAGGCCTGCAGTTCTACGCGCGGGCGCGAAAAACCAGAAGGAACGCACTCGCGCATCGCTTGTCGGGATGCAATCGCTTTTCTGAAAGCCTGTCGGCCAAGAGAAAAATATTCCTCGTTGGCACATGGAGCGGATTCAAGCTGCTGCCGTAGGCCTTGATTTGCGCCTCTTTTAGCGCCCAACGAAAAATACCGCAAAACAGTTTTTTCTAAATTCTACCAATTTAGTAGATTAAAGCCGCCTGCACCAAAAGCCAAGCAAAGTAGCAACATCTCTGCCCTTTTCGATCAGGCGGTGACATGATCTGCGTGAATTCTGACGGCATTCGTTTTCTCCGCCCCGTCGATTTCGCGCGCTTGCGGGTTGCATCGTCGACACGCCTTCCACCATATTGCAAACAGGCGGCCGCTTCGGGCGGCGCACATCCGACATCTCTGGTTTGAAAGGCGCTCCATAGACAATGCCGCATGACACGCCCCTTATCGCCACCATCGTCGCCGGTCTGGGGCTGGCTTTCGTCTTCGGGGCTCTCGCCAACCGCTTCCGCATTCCGCCGCTGGTCGGCTATCTGGTAGCCGGCGTGCTGGTCGGGCCGAACACGCCCGGCTTCGTCGCCGATGCCGGCCTTGCCAATGAGCTCGCCGAAATCGGCGTCATCCTGCTGATGTTCGGCGTCGGCCTGCACTTCTCGCTGAAGGATTTGCTGTCGGTGCGCGCCATAGCGGTGCCCGGCGCCATCGTCCAGATCGGCTTTGCCACCGCACTCGGCGCCGGGCTGTCCTGGATGCTCGGCTGGTCGATGGGCGCGGGGCTGGTCTTCGGCCTGGCGCTGTCGGTCGCCTCGACCGTGGTTCTGCTGCGCGCCTTGCAGGAGCGGCGCCTGATCGAGACGGAACGCGGCCGCATCGCCGTCGGCTGGCTGATCGTCGAGGACCTGGCCATGGTGCTGGCGCTGGTGCTGCTGCCGGCCCTTGCCGGCGTGCTCGGCGGCCAGGAGCCGGCGGACGCTCACGCGAGCGGCCTGCTGTCGCTACCGGTCGCCTATGGCATCTGGGGCGTCGTCGGCATCACGCTGGCCAAGGTGGTCGCCTTTGTCGTCGTCATGCTGGTCTTCGGCCGCCGGGTCATCCCCTGGATCCTCCACTATGTCGCCCACACCGGCTCGCGCGAACTGTTCCGGCTCGCCGTGCTGGCCATTGCGCTCGGCGTCGCCTTTGGCGCGGCCAAGCTGTTCGGGGTTTCGCTGGCTTTGGGCGCCTTCTTTGCCGGCATGATCATGAGCGAGTCCGAGCTCAGCCATCGCGCCGCCGAGGAATCGCTGCCGCTGCGCGATGCCTTTTCCGTGCTGTTCTTCGTCTCGGTCGGCATGCTGTTTGATCCGTTCAGCCTGATCAGCAATGGCTGGCCGATTCTGGCGGCGCTCGCCATCATCGTCATCGGCAAATCGCTGGCGGCATTCGTCATCGTCATTGCCTTCGGCTATCCGTTGGCCACTGCGCTGATGATTTCGGCAAGCCTTGCCCAGATCGGCGAATTCTCCTTCATCCTGGCCGAACTCGGTGTCGGGCTGAAACTATTGCCCGAACAGGGCCGCGACCTCATCCTGGCCGGCGCCATCCTGTCGATCGTCCTTAACCCGTTGATGTTCCTGGCCATCGACTGGATGAAACCATGGCTTGAAGCCCGCGCCGCCAGAACGGCGCCGCCGGTCGAGGCAAAGCCGGTCGGCCCGGCGACCGAACCCGGCCAGGTGGCCTCTGTTGCGACGGCGACGAACAGGGAAGACGGGCCGCCGCCCAGGACAACCCTCGCCAACCACGCCATCCTGATCGGCTATGGCCGTGTCGGCAGCCTCGTCGGCGCGGCGCTGAAAGAGGCCGCCCTGCCCTTCCTCGTCATCGAGGATGCCGACAAGACGCTGGCCAAGCTGAAGGCCGACGGCATCGAGACCGTGTCCGGCAATGCGGCGAATGCCGAAGTGTTCGCCGCCGCCAATCCTGAAGGCGCCAGGCGGCTGATCCTGGCCATCCCCAATGCCTTTGAGGCCGGCCAGATCGTGCTGCGGGCGCGGGCCGCTAACCCCGGCATCAACGTCATCGCCCGCGCCCATTCCGACGCCGAGGTCGAGCATCTCAAGGGGCTCGGTGCCGACACCGTGATCATGGGCGAGCGCGAGATTGCACGAGGGATTGTCGAAGAGGTGTTGGGGCAGAAGCCACCAGAGGCCTCGGAACCGTCCGCTGCCTGAGCCGATCCTGAACGATGATGGTTCGCCGCTGGCCGATGGCCGGCGACAGATTGCATAGTCGATCTCGACAGTCCGCCCTCTATCGAATTTATCACGCAACGAATGCTGACCCGCCATTCTGAGCGACGCTGCTGAGATACTGTGCGGGCGGCTTGCCCAGCGCCTTCTTGAACATGGTGATGAAGGCTGTGACGGACTCATAGCCGAGAGCTGCCGAAACCTGCTGCACGCTCTCGCCAGAGGCCAGTTCCCGTATCGCGACGATCAGATGCAGTTGCTGGCGCCAGCGTCCGAAGCTCAGGCCTGTCTCTTTCACCACCAGCCGTGCCAGGCTGCTTTCGCTGAGAGCAACACGCCGGGCCCATTCTGCCAGATTGCTGCGGTCGGCAGGATTCTCGGCCAAGGCATCGACGATCCGGCTCAAGCGCGGCTCTGACGATATCGGCATATGCAGCTGCTGGACAGGCATGCGCGGCAGTTCGTTGAGCAGAACCGTGGTCAGCACGGCCTTCCGTGAGTCGTCGTCCTGCCCGTGATCGGCCAGCTCGACGATCAGTTCGCGCAGCAGCGGCGAGATCGACAGCGTGCAGCACCGGTCCGGCAGAACGGCAGCTCCCGGCTCGATGTACACGAAGAAAATCCGGGCATTGGCGGTGGCGATATTGCTGTGCTCCATACTGCCGGGAATCCACACCCCGCAATGCGGCGGCACCATCCACAGGCCGCTGGGGACGCGGCAGGTGACGCCGCCACCGAGCGCGAAGACAAGTTGGCCTTTGCGGTGCCAATGGGAAGGGACCTCAGCCCTGGTCTCGGTGACGTCGACGCGCACGGCAATCGCCGGCTCGGAAAGCGCATCCACATCGAAATCGAGCCATGGGTAGCGGAGAGGTTGTCTCATGATTGACTGTTTTTAGCGATCAATTGCGTTGATATCTAAATTATTCAAGAGGGAAAGTCGATAGGTTACGGCTCGTGAATGAGCACATCTGGAGCGCGGTGCAGGGCATATCCGCCGCCCGAAGGCTATGCATCCACCACGCAGCAATGAGGTATGAACTATGCTCGCCCTGGTCATCTCTCCCGATAGTGCAACCGGCCTGAAGCTCGCGGAGCTCGACGAGCCTCAGCCGGGCCCGAACGAGGCGCTTGTCTCGGTCCATGCAACCTCGTTGAACCGTGGTGAATTGCGCCTGCTCGCCATACGTCCAGACGGCTGGATACCCGGCCAGGATATCGTCGGGGTTGTCGACAGGGCAGCAGCCGATGGCTCCGGGCCAGCCGCGGGCGCCCGTGTTGCGGCTTTGGTCGACCAGGCCGGCTGGGCCGAACGTGTCGCCGTTTCAACCGACCGTCTCGCCGTCCTGCCGGATGACGTCAGCTTCGTCTCCGCCGCCACGCTTCCTGTCGCGGGCACGACGGCGCTCAGGACCCTGCGCCATGGCGGTGACCTGGCCGGCCAGCAGGTCCTGATCACCGGCGCAAGCGGTGCGGTCGGTCGTTTCCAGATTCAGATCGCCCGCCAGCAGGGTGGGTTCGTGACAGCCGTCGCCGCCTCTCGGCACGGCGAGTATCTCCGCGGGCTGGGAGCCGCGCGGGTTGTCGAGTCGATCGAGATGGCAGAGGGGCCGTTTTCGCTGATCACCGAATCAGTCGGCGGCGAAAGCCTCACAAACGCGATCGAGCGCGTCGCACCTGGCGGGACCATTGTCATGTTCGGCTCGAGCAGCGGCGAACTCACGCCCGTCGGATTCCGCCAGTTCGTTCCGGGTCACGAAGGAGCGAGGCTTCAGACTTTCGCCTACTACGCGTCTGGCTCAGGCATTGGCGCGGATATCGCCTCGCTGCTGGCTATGGTCACGGCTGGCCGGCTCGAAACGCGCGTGGTCTTGACCGTGCCATGGACAGACGTCGCCCAAGCCCTCGACGCACTGCGACAGCGCAGCATCAGCGGTAAGGCTGTTCTCATCATAACCGGATGACGAGCAATTCCAGGAAAAGCGTGAACCGGTTTCCGTCCGGAAGTGCATTAGAACAAAGAGATAGAGCCTGAAATCGACTCGCTCACACGTGCTGGCCGCCATTGATATGGATTTCCGAGCCGGTCACGTAGGACGCCTGCTGCGAGCACAGGAAGAAGATGATGTCGGCGACTTCCGCCGTGGTGCCGAGCCTTCTCAGCGGTATCGTCTCGACGATCTTGTCCGTGCCCGGCGACAGGATCGCGGTGTCGATCTCGCCCGGCGCGATGGCGTTGACGCGAATGCCGTGCGGGCCGAAATCATGCGCCATCTCGCGCGTCAGCGAGCCAAGCGCCGCCTTCGAGGTCGCATAGGCGGTGCCGGCAAAGGGATGCACGCGGGTGCCGGCGATCGAGGTGACGTTGACGATCGAGCCCTTGGCCGCCGCCAATTCCTTGAACAGCCCGCGCGCCAGCATGATCGGCGCGAAGAAATTGACCTGGAACACGTCGCGCCAGACATGCATTGGCGTGTCGATCGAGTCCATCCGGCTGTTGCCGTCCTTGAGCTTCGGCGAAATGCCGGCATTGTTGACCAACGCATGCAGCTGGCCGCCATGCGCTTCAAGCCGGTGGCGGATTTCCGAGACGGCGATGCCGACATCTTCCTGGTCGGCGAGATCGACCTTGATGTGGTCTTCCGGCCCGGCCGGCCATGGGCAATCCTCGGCGAAAGCCTGGCGCGAACAGGTAATGACGCGCCAGCCCTCGCGCGAAAAGCGCTTGACCGTGGCGTGGCCGATGCCGCGGCTGGCGCCGGTCAGCACGATGGTTTTTCGGGTGTCGAGTTCAGCCATTTTGGGCCTCCAGTCGGCAGATGTAGCCGAACGCCGCCGAGGTAGCGAGAGGCCGAAATGTCACCATTTGCCCGGACATGAGAACGGGGAAGCCGACTGCCCCAGCGTTCTTCCCGCTAGTAGCAGGTCGGGCATTCAAAAAGCAGGGCGAGATTAAGAAGAAAAGTTGCCGGCGCCAAAAACCAGAGAACACACCGGAAGCCGACGCGTGATCGTCGCATCAGGAGCCCACAAACCCAGGCAATGCCATAAGGTATCAGACACCCAATAATGACCGCTCCGATCATCGCGCCTATTCTTTCGTGGAATAGGTATGCAGGATCAGAAAAACGCAGGTTCGGCAAATGCCTGAACACCACAACGCACGCTGGCATCAGCAATAGCAAGAGCCATTGCCACCAGCTCAAATGGTTGAATTTTTCCCTTTTGACGTCGTGCATTCCAGCCTCGTCCATCGGCAGCGACAGCTGACCTGCCTCCGGAGCAGTTTAGCCGCCACCAAGGATATCGAGGATCGAGGTCTGCTTCTTCTTCAGCGGACCGCCGACATTGCCTGGTGGCACCGGATGCTTGATCGACGCGGTGGCGCTGTCATCCTCCGGCATGGCAAGGCCATCGGCATCGACGGTCTGTGCGGGACGCACCGCGCGAACCGGCGCCACCGGCGCAGCCGCCTGCGCGGCCGGCGCCTGCTGGCCAACGGACGCAGGCGGAACCGGCGCCGGCTGGCTGCTACTTGCCGAAGGGATCTCGTCGGGCACGATGGTGTCGGCGGGGGTCGACTTCCAGGTGCCGGGCAGCGGCCGCACCTGCACGCCCTCATGCGCAGCGACCATGAATTCGTGCCAGGCCTGCGCCGGCAGCGCGCCGCCGGTGACCTTCTTCATCGGGCTGCCATCGTCGTTGCCGAACCAGACGCCGGTGGTGAGATTGGCGGTGTAGCCGACGAACCAGGCGTCGCGCGAATTCTGGCTGGTGCCGGTCTTGCCGGCCGACGGCCAGGCGAAGGCCGCTTTCCTGGCGGTGCCGGTCTCGACCGTCCCCGTCATCATCGAGTTCATCATGCCGACGATCTCGGGCTTGACGACGCGTGGCGCGCTGCCGCCGCCGCTGTCGTAAAGCACCTTGCCGTCGGCGGTCGTCACGCGGCGGATGAAATGAATTTCGGGCTTGTAGCCGCCATTGGCGAACGGCACGTAGGCCGATGTCAGTTCCAGTGGCGTCACCTCCGAGGTGCCGAGCGCGATCGAGGTGTTGGACTGCAGCTCGGACTGGATCCCCATGCGGTGTGCTGCCTCGACGACGGCGTTCGGCCCGACCTCCATGGTCAGCTGGGCGGCGACCGAATTCAGCGATTTCGCCAGCGCGGTGGCCAGCGTCACCTTGCCGAAATACTTGCCGCCGTAATTGTCGGGCGTCCAGTTGCCGATCTTGATCGGCGCATCGTTGCGCACGCTGTCGGGCGTGCGGCCGGCCTCGAGGGCGGCCATGTAGACAAACGGCTTGAACGCCGAACCCGGCTGGCGGCGTGCTTCCGAGGCGCGATCGAACTGGCTGGTCGAATAGTCGTAGCCGCCGACCATGGCGCGCACAGCGCCTGAATCGTCGATCGACACCAGGGCGCCCTGGGTGACGTTGAGCTTCTTACCGCTGTCGTCGATCAGCTTGCGGATCGACTGTTCGGCGAGTTTCTGCAGCGTCAGGTCGACGGTGCTGTCGACGATGATGTCACCGCGCACGTCGCCGATCAGGTCAGGCAGCTCTTCCATGATGGTGTCGGCGACGTAGTTTTCCGAGCCGGTCCAGTACGACGGCGCGCGCGTCGCTGGCGCACTCATCGCGGAAGTCAGCTCCTTGGCGCTGATCTTGCCCTCGTCGCGCATGGCGGCAAGCACGAGCTGCGACCGCTCCTCGGCGGCCTTCGGATCGCGCGCCGGCGACAGCCGCGACGGCGCCTTCAGCAGGCCGGCAAGCAGGGCTGCTTCCGACAGGGTGACGTCGCGCGCGCTCTTGCCGAAATAGCGGCGCGAGGCCGCTTCGACGCCATAGGCACCGGAACCGAAATAGACCCGGTTGAGGTACATTTCGAGGATCTGGTCCTTGGTGTGCTTGTGCTCCAGCCACAGCGCCAGCAGCACTTCCTGCACCTTGCGCTCCAGCGTGCGGTCGGGGGTCAAGAACAGGTTCTTGGCCAATTGCTGGGTCAGCGTCGAACCGCCCTGCGAGAAATGCCCGCCAAGCAGATTGGTCACCATCGCGCGCGACAGGCCGATCGGGTCGATGCCGAAATGCGAGTAGAAGCGGCGGTCTTCGATGGCGATGACGGCCTCGGGGATATAGGGCGACATTTCGTGCAGGCCGACGGCCTCGCCGCCACTCATGCCGCGATTGGCCAGCAGTTGGTTGTCGACTGAGACGATCTTGATGTTGGGGGCGCGGTCGGGGATCGACCAGGTCGTGGCCGCCGGCATCTTGGCGCCGTAGTAGATGACGATGCCGGCCGCCGCGATGCCGCCCCAGATGGCGAGCACGAAGCACCAGTAGAACAGCCGGCCGAGCACGCCGAACAGGCCGCGCCGGCTCCTGACGCGCCCGCCGCGCGACGATTTCCCCTTGGCCGGCTTGCGCTTTGCGGAGGCTTTGCGGTTGCTCGGCACGACGCGATCCTCCTCGTTCACCGAAAGCCCCACCGAGGATCTCGCCTGCGGCGGTCCCTCGAAACTGGGTTCGATGCGACTGTCTCTGCGGTTCGCCATGCGCTGTGCTTGATATCCCCGATGCCTACGGCGTTCGGGTTGAAGAGTAGATGCGGCGATTTAAGGGCGGGTTAAGTCGGGAAAAATCGAAGCAATGTGGATTCAATTGCTTGCGGATCGGTTCCAACGGCATATCAGCGCCGCCCGTTTGCGCAACAAGACGACAGTCGGCGGCACCGGTCCGATGCGATCAATTCTGCTGGATCGAAATGCCTTTGTCGTCGATCTTGAGCTCGACGCCCTTCGGTTTGGTCTGCTCTCGATAGACATAGATGCCGAGCGCGATGACCACGACGACGAGCGCGCCAATGACGAGATAGAGCGTATTCTGTTTCATGGCGCGCTCTTTCTGTTGTCGAGCGTCAAGCTCGTTTCAGGACCTTGACCAGCACCAGCAGGATGATGGCGCCGATCGTTGCGTGGATGATTGCAGCGAGAACGCCGCCGCCGATGGAAAAGCCGATCCGCGGGAACAACCAGCCGGCGATGAACGCGCCGACGATGCCGACGATGATGTTGCCGATCAGGCCGAAGCCGAAGCCGGACACGATGAGGCCGGCGAGCCAGCCGGCGATGGCACCAATGATGATGAAGACGAGCAGGCTTTCGACACCCATGACGATTTCCTCCGAGCAAGAGGGCGAGCGCGGAGCGGAAAGCTCCGAATCGGCCTCGATATCAACGACTTCAGGCTATTCGAAAGCAGCCAGCCTCGCCAGCGGCGCGCTCATTGGTCGTCATCGTCGCTTGCGGCAGGCCGCCAACTGGTCGGCTCGACCTTCTTTTGCGTATGACTGTCGGTGTAGACCCACCAGCCGGCGTCGCGATATTGCGCGATGGATTCGTTGATGACGCCGTCACTGTCCTTCCAGGTGACGGAGACCTTTGAACCGTCGGTCGGCGCGGTCGCTATAGGCTTTCTGTCCGCCATGTCATCCCCCTTTTTGAACCGACCAGACTGAGCCGACAGAACGCGGCGGCCTGCATCCGGTTCCAAGCAGGTCATCAGCTGTGGGCGAAGATATCCTCTTCGTCCCAGCCCATGAGGTCGAGTTTGGCACGCGTCGGCAGGAAGCGGAAGCAGGCATCGGCCTCCTTGGTGCGCCCGTCTCGCGCCAGGCGACCGGCCAGCACATCGCGCAAACGGTGCAAATAGAGCACATCGGAAGCGGCGTATTCGAGCTGTTCAGGCGACAAAGTCTCGGCCGCCCAGTCCGACGACTGCTGCGCCTTGGACAGGCCGACGCCGAGAAGCTCGAAGCAGATGTCCTTCAGCCCGTGCCGGTCGGTGTAGGTGCGGGTCAGCCGCGAGGCGATCTTGGTGCAGAACACCGGCTCGGGCATCACCCCGAACGCATTGTAAAGCACGGCAAGGTCGAAGCGGCCGTAGTGGAACAGCTTGGTCACGCCGCGATTTCTCAGCAGGCTGACGAGGTTCGGCGCCTTCTTCTGGCCCGGCGCGATCTGGATCACGTCGGCCGTGCCGTCGCCAGGCGAGATCTGCACCACGCACAGCCGGTCGCGATGCGGGTTGAGTCCGAGCGTCTCGGTGTCGATGGCCACCGCCCCGACATTGTAGTGCGAAAGGTCGGGCAGGTCATTTTTGTGGAAACGGATGTCGGCCATTGTCTTCTCCGGTCGAGCCTGCGGCATCCCTTGAAGCGCAAGGGGTGCCGCAGCGCTTTTATCTCGTGGCCCGTCCTCGCCGCGATCCGCTGAAAAATCAACAGGAAAACTGGGGTTTCGCCGCCTCAGTGCGTCAACGCCTCCAGAATCCGCGCCCACGAGCGCTGCCCCTTGTGGAAGGAGCTGAGCTCGTATTTCTCGTTGGGCGAGTGGATGCGGTCATCGTCGAGGCCGAAGCCGACCAGCAGCGATTCCATGCCGAGATAGGTCTGGAAATCGCCAACGACGGGGATCGAGCCGCCGCCACCGGTCGTCACCGCCGGCTTCGGCCACTCGTCGGACAGCGCGTTCTTGGCCTTGGCCAGGAACGGCGAGTCGTAGGAAAGCTGGATTGCCGGCGAGCCGCCGTGCGGGTGGAATTCAACCGAACAGTCGGCCGGAATGCGCTCCTTGACGAATTTCTGGAACGCGGCGCGGATCTTGGCCGGGTCCTGCTTGTGGACGAGCCGGAACGAGACCTTTGCCGAGGCTTCCGCCGCGATCACCGTCTTGAAGCCCTTGCCGGTGTAGCCGCCGATGATGCCGTTGAACTCGGCCGTCGGCCGCGCCCACGTCAGTTCCAGCACCGAGCGGCCCTTCTCACCCGACGGGATCGACAGGCCGACAGGTCCGAGGAACATCTCGGCCGTCTCGCCAAGCGCCTCCCATGATTTCAGGATCTGCGACGGCGTTTCCTCGACGCCGTCATAGAAGCCTGGAATGGTGATGTGGCCGTCCTTGTCGTGGATATCGGCCAAAACCTTGGCCAGGATGCGGATCGGGTTGGCGGCGGCACCGCCATAGAGGCCGGAATGCAGGTCGCGATCGGCGGCCTTCACCGTGATCTCCTCACCGACCATTCCGCGCAGCCCGACGCAGATCGACGGCGTGTCGCGGTCCCACATGCTGGTATCGCAGACCAGCGCGAAATCGGCCTTCAGCTCGTCGGCATTGGCTTCGAGGAACGGTTTCAGCGACGGTGAGCCGGATTCCTCCTCGCCCTCGAACAGGATGGTGATGCGGCACGGCAAATTGCCATGCACCTGCTTCCAGGCCCGGCAAGCCTCGACGAAGGTCATCAACTGGCCCTTGTCGTCGGCCGAACCACGCCCGGTGATCACCTTGCGGCCGGGCTCGATTTCCTTGACCGCGGGCGAAAACGGATCGCTTTCCCACAATTCGATCGGATCGACCGGCTGCACGTCGTAGTGGCCGTAGAACAGCACATGCGGCGAGCCGGCTGGTCCATCATGATGCGCGACAACCATGGGGTGCCCGGGCGTGTCGCGAACGCTGGCGTCGAAGCCGATCAGCTTGAGCTCTGCCACCAGCCATTCCGCCGCCTTGCGGCAGTCGGCGCCATAGGCCGGATCGGTGGAGATCGACTTGATCCTGAGCAGGCCGAACAGGCGCTCAAGGCTCTGGTCGAGATTCTTGTCGAGGCGATCGAGAACGGGGGAAACTGCGGACATTTGTGAAGCCTTTCGATTCAGTGCCGGGACCGTAAAGGCAGACTGGGCGAACGAAAAGCCCGGGACGATTGGACCAAGGCGCGCAATGCCTCGCGAACGACAAAAAAAGACCGCCGTGGTGGAGGGGGAACCACGGCGGCCTTCTACTCGAAACGATGCGGCAGCCCGGAGAGGGGGATAGGCTGCCGCAGGTGTCCGGGATAGGCGGGGGACGGGCCTTGCTCCGGACTTCGGCGAAAACTGCCGATGACGTTTATTTGGGTCTTTGAACGTGGCGATTCAAGGGCATGAAAATTACACTTTTGTAACATGGGCGTGAGCAGGCCGGCCGCTGCCATTCTTTCAGGGTGTTGCCGGAACCGGTGGGTGCCGGCGCCTTTGGCATGGACCGCAGCATCGAGCCGCGCTATCCCTGCCGACATGAAAAAAGGCGATCATCTCTTCCTTATCGACGGCTCCGGTTACATCTTCCGTGCCTATCATGCACTGCCACCGCTGACCCGCAAATCCGACGGCCTGCCGGTCGGCGCCGTTTCCGGCTTCTGCAACATGCTGTGGAAGCTGATGCTGGATGCCCGCAACACGGATGTGGGCATTGTGCCCACGCATTTCGCCGTTATTTTCGATTATTCCTCGAAAACCTTCCGCAACGATCTCTACCCCGAATACAAGGCCAACCGCTCGGCGCCGCCGGAAGACCTGATCCCGCAATTCGGCCTGATCCGCCAGGCGACAAGGGCGTTCAACCTGCCTTGCATCGAGATCGAAGGCTACGAGGCCGACGACCTGATCGCCACTTATGCCAGGCTGGCCCGCGAAGCGGGCGGCGACACCACCATCATCTCCTCCGACAAGGACCTGATGCAATTGGTCGGCGCCACGGTCGGCATGTACGACCCGATGAAGGACCGCCAGATCGGCATTCCGGAAGTCATCGAGAAATGGGGCGTGCCGCCGGAAAAGATGGTCGACCTGCAGGCGCTGACCGGTGATTCCGTCGACAATGTGCCCGGCGTGCCCGGCATTGGGCCGAAGACGGCGGCGCAACTGCTGGAGCAGTTTGGCGACCTCGACGGACTGCTGGCCCGCGCCGGCGAGATCAAGCAGGACAAAAGGCGCGAATCGATCATCGCCAACGCCGACAAGGCGCGCATTTCACGCCAGTTGGTGACGCTGAAGGCCGACGTTCCGGTGGCCGAGGGGCTGGACGACTTCATCCTGCACGCGCCGGACGGACCGAAGCTGATCGGCTTCCTCAAGACCATGGAATTCACCTCGCTGACCCGCCGCGTGGCGGAAGCGACCGGCACCGAGGCCGGTGACGTCCAGGCCGTCGCGGTGACCGTCGAGCGAGCCGACGCCGCGCATGGCCCCGATGTCGGCGCGGGAACTTCCAACGTCCGACCTGCCAAGACCGGCGAAGACGGCGCGGCGGACCAGGCCCCGGGCGCCGACAAACCCATCAGCGGCGACACCCCTTCCCTGCTCGCCGCACTGCGGTTGGAGAGTGCCGCCACCCGCAAGATCGATACGTCAGCCTATCATTGCATCCGCGATGTCGCGACCTTGAAAGCCTGGGTCGCCGAGGCAACCGAGACCGGGCTTGCCGCTTTCGACGTGAGGGCGACGTCGGCCGATCCGATGCAGGCCGAGTTGATCGGCATGTCCATCGCCACGGCGCCCGGCCGCGCCGCCTACATTCCTTTTGCCCACAAGAGCGGCAATGGTGACCTGCTCGGGGGCGGCGCGGTCGAAAACCAGATCCAGCTTCGCGAGGCGCTGGCCGTGCTGAAACCGCTGCTGGAGGACAGGTCGGTTCTCAAGATCGCGCAGAACCTGAAATACGATCTGGTCATCATGAGCCGCTACGGCATCGATGTCGCGCCTTTTGACGACACGATGCTGATCTCCTATGTGCTCGATGCCGGCACCCCTCATGGTCACGGCATGGACTCGCTTGCCGAGAAATGGCTTGGCCACACCCCTCTCCAGCTCAAGGAGGTTACCGGCTCCGGCAAAAGCTCCGTCGGTTTCGATCAGGTCGACATCGACAGGGCGACCGCTCATGCCGCCGAAGACGCCGATATGACGCTGCGGCTCTGGCTGGTGCTGAAGCCGCGGCTTGCCGCCAAAGGCCTGGTGTCGGTTTATGAACGGCTGGAGCGGCCGCTGGTGCCTGTGCTGGCGCGTATGGAACAGCGCGGCATCTCCGTCGACCGGCAGATCCTGTCGCGGCTCTCGGGCGAACTGGCGCAGGGCGCCGCTCGCCTCGAAGAGGAAATCTATCAGCTCATCGGCGAACGCATCAACATCGGCTCGCCAAAACAGCTTGGCGACATCCTGTTCGGCCGCATGGGTCTGCCCGGGGGTTCGAAAACCAAGACCGGGCAATGGTCGACCTCAGCGCAGCTTCTCGAAGACCTCGCCGCCGAAGGCCATGAACTGCCGCGCAAGATCGTCGACTGGCGCCAGCTGACCAAGCTGAAATCGACCTACACCGATGCGCTGCCGGGCTTCATCCACCCGGACACCAAGCGCGTCCACACTTCCTACGCACTGGCGGCGACGACGACGGGCCGGCTGTCGTCATCCGATCCGAACCTGCAGAACATTCCGGTACGCACTGCCGAAGGCCGCAAGATCAGGACCGCCTTCATCGCCGACAAGGGCAACCGGCTGGTCTCGGCCGACTACAGCCAGATCGAGCTGCGCGTGCTCGCCCATGTCGCTGAGATCCCGCAATTGCGACAGGCCTTCGCCGACGGCGCCGACATTCACGCCATCACCGCATCGGAAATGTTCAATGTGCCGGTAGAGGGCATGCCTTCGGAAGTCCGCCGTCGCGCCAAGGCGATCAATTTCGGCATCATCTATGGCATTTCCGCCTTCGGCCTCGCCAACCAGCTATCGATCCCGCGCGAGGAAGCGAGCAACTACATCAAGAAGTATTTCGAGCGCTTCCCTGGCATCCGCGACTACATCGAGGAGACCAAGGCCTATGCCCGCGAGCACGGCTTCGTCGAAACGATCTTCGGCCGCCGCATCCACTATCCTGATATCCGATCCTCCAATCCCTCGGTCCGCGCGTTCAACGAGCGCGCCTCGATCAATGCCCGCTTGCAAGGCACCGCCGCCGACATCATCCGCCGTGCCATGGTGCGCATGGACGAGGCGTTGGAGAAGGCCAAGCTGTCAGCCCGCATGCTGCTGCAGGTGCATGACGAGCTGATCTTCGAGACGGTCGAGGCGGAAGTCGAGGCGACCATCCCCGTCGTGCGTCACATCATGGAAAACGCGGCGATGCCGGCGGTGTCGATGTCGGTGCCGCTGCATGTCGACGCCCGCGCCGCCAACAACTGGGACGAGGCCCATTGAAGTGAGCGAAATGCTGCCGTTTTCAACGGCCACATTCCTCTCTTTCGCGCTGGCGTCGATGCTGATCGAACTGACGCCAGGCCCCAACATGACTTATCTGGCGCTGGTTTCGGCGAGCCACGGCCGCAGCGCGGGCTTCGCCACCGTGGCGGGCATCGCGTCGGGCCTGGCGGCCGTTGGCGGCATCGCCGCCTTGGGCGTCGCCGAAGTGATTCAGGCGTCGCCCTTGCTCTACGAGGGTCTCCGCTGGGCAGGCATTCTGTTCCTGCTTTATCTCGCTTGGGAGGGTTGGACCGCTGGAACCGATGTGGTTTCGAACAATGGCAATCCGGGTGGAAAGTATTTCTGGCGCGGATTTGTCACCAATCTCCTCAATCCGAAGGCGGCGATCTTCTATGTCGCCGTGCTGCCCACCTTTGTCGAGGCCGGACGGCCGATACTTGCGCAGACTGTCCTGCTTATCCTGACCTATGTGGCCATCGCGACAGCCATCCATGGACTGATCGTCATGTTGGCGGGAGCGCTGCAGCCATTCCTCGACGATCCACGGCTGGAACGAACCAGCCGACGGTTGCTTTCGGCCTTGCTGGCGCTCGTTGCGTTCTGGTTCGCCTGGTCGACCGCGCGTTAGGCCGCTTCAGCCAAACATTTCGCACATGTCCCGCGAAATTCGATCACCGCCTTCTTGGCGGCGAAGCCTGTCGAGCGGACCCATTCGTCCAGCTGGTGGTCGACATCGTGATCGGACATTTCGGTGACTTGTCCGCATGTGTCGCAGATAGCGAAGGCGGTCATCGAATGGCTGTGGTCATGCGGCTCGGCGCAAGCGACGAAGGAGTTGATGCTTTCGAGCCGATGCACGAAGCCGGACTTCACCAGCGTGTCGAGCGCCCGGTAGACCTGCAGCGGCGCGCGAAAACCGCGCTCGCGCAGTTGGTCGAGCAAGGTGTAGGCGCTGAGCGGCCCACTGGCGGCCTCGAGTTTCTCGAGCACGCACAGCTGGTTCTTCGTCAGCACATCCCTTGCCGCCATGATCCTGTTTCCAACCTGTCCTGCGTCGATTGCGCATCATTTCCGCGCGCAAACGATCCCTGTCCATCAGATAGCGACGAACAGGTATTTTTGCTACTGTTTCCAACATCTCTGCCCCGGAAGGCTGTCGAGAAGCCTATCGTCGACCGGGGCAGGGTAACAGGCGGATTGCTCTGCGATGCAACATTCAAAATACTGACAAGATCTTCGGCAAGGGTTCCCGCGCTTGGGAAATTCGATCGGGCTTGGGGAAGCAATCATGATCAAATTGACGCGGCGGACGCTGCTGGTCGGCACGTCCGCGCTGACGATGGCTGGCATGGTGTCGTTCAGGGCCATGGCTGCATCGCGCACTTACCATGCGCTGCTGGTCGCCTGCACCGAATATCCGAACCTGCCACAGAGGAACTGGCTGGTCGGACCGAAGAACGATGCCGGCCTCGTCCACGAGTACCTGTTGAAGAACGTGCCCGATCCGGTGCGGTTCGCGCCGGAGAATGTCACGTTGTTGGCCAAGGACGTCCCGGGCGCCAATGGTTTGCCGACCCATGCCGCTATCAAGGCCGCCCTGGCCGACCTCGCCGCCAAGGTGCAGCGCGACGATTTCGTCTATCTGCACCTGTCCGGCCACGGCGCACAGCAACCGGAGAGGGTCAAGGGCGACGAGACCGACGGGCTCGACGAGATTTTCCTGCCCGTCGACATCGACAAATGGATCAACCGTGATGCGGGCGTGCCGAATGCCCTGGTCGACGACGAGATCGGTGCCGCGCTTGACGCCATCCGCAACAAGGGCGCCTTCGTCTGGGTCGTGTTCGACTGCTGCCATTCCGGCACCGCGACCCGCGCCGTCGAAGTCGACGACGAAATGGAGCGCAAGGTCGAGTTCGCCGACCTGGTCGGCGGCAGCGAAGCCGAGCGGGCCGCGGCGATCAAGGCCTATGACGAGGTGACATCCGCGGCCGGCTCGCGCGGCGTCGACGACAGCGGCACGCGCAAGCCCGCCTTCAACCTGACCCCGACCGGCGGCGAACCGATCACCAAGGGCAAGCTGGTCGCCTTCTATGCCGCGCAGACGGTGGAGACGACGCCGGAAATGCCGCTGCCCAAGGGCACGACGGATGCACCCCGGTTCGGCCTGTTCACCTTCACCATCCTGTCGAAACTGGCCGAGAACCCGAACGTCACCTATCGCCAGCTCGGCCAGGCCGTGCTGCAGCAATATTCGGCCGACAGCCGCACGCGCCCGACACCGCTGTTCGAGGGCGAACTCGACGCCCGCGTGTTCGGCACCGACAAGATGGACGCGGTCATGCAATGGCCCGTCGTCATCAAGGACGGCGAAGCGACGATCGGCGCCGGCCTGCTGCATCGCCTCACCCCCGGCAGCAAGCTCGCCATCCTGCCGTCAGCGCTGTCGCCGCTTTCCGACACTGTCGGCTATCTCGAGGTGCAGTCAGCCAGGAACCTGGAGAGCCGGGTCAAGCCAGTCGAATTCGACAAAAAGCCGGCGCTGAAGCTCGCCGATATTCCCGCCAACGCCTATGCGCGGGTGGCCGAGATCGCCGTCGACTACAAGCTCGCCGTAGCGCGGCCGGCGGCGACCAAGGGACTGGAGAAGGAAACCGCCCTGGTCAATTCGGTTCTCGATGAACTGGCCACGGCCAAGGAAACCGGCTTCAATATCGAACTGGTCGACCCCGGCAAGAGCGCCGAGCTTCGCTTTGCAGTGATGCGAGAGAATGCCATTGCCGGCGCTGCCAAGGACGCGACCGACAAGCCGGCGCTGTGGTTCCTGCCGGCCTCGGGCGACGTGACCTTGAAGGACGGCGGCAAGCCGCCGCTGATCATCATTCACATGGATGACCGGAAAAAGCTGGTCGAGGCGACGACCAGAAATCTGCGCACCATCTTCCGTGCCACCGGGCTGTCGCGGCTGGCGGCGGCTTCCGACTACAAGCCGGAGGACGTCGACGTCCAGTTCCAGGTCAAACGCCGTGGCAAGGACGGCCTCGAGCCGTTGCAGGCTTCCGTCGTTCCCCGCGTCTCGCCGGGCGACGAAGTGCATGTGCTGGCAAGGAACGGCTCTGATCTGCTGGTCGACATCAACGTGCTCTATGTCGGCAGCGACTATTCGATCACCCACATCGTCGCCGAGCGCCTGGCGCCGCAAGCCACGCTCGAAGAGGGGCTGCTGGCCTTCACCGACACCAGCTTCGGCATGGAAAGGATGATCGCGGTTTTGACTGAGGCGCCGCCGGAGAGCGAGAAGGAGGATCTGAGCTTCCTGGCGCAGGACGGCGTTGCGTCCATGACGCGCGGGCTGGGCCCTGCCAGCTTCTCCGACATGCTGACCGATATCGGCATGGCGCCGGCAACCCGCTCAGTGATGCGGCTTGCCGACAAGAGCGGCCCGAAGGGCGCGGTCATGATCTTCCCGATGGAGACGGTGCCACGCGCCTGACCGAATGCCGGCACAGGGGCCGGGCCGGCTCTTGCGCGATCGGCGCGATATGAGAACATTCCCGGCCGGCGCAATGGCGCATGACGGCCGGATCAAGCGGATAGGATCGATTGTGAAGAATTCTATGTTTTCCTGGCGTGGAGCGGTGGCCGGCCTTGCCGGAAGCCTGTTGCTGATCGCCAATGTTTCGGCGGATGAGGCCTGCGGCCTGTGTGCCAAGCAGATCGTCACCAATTCGGAACTGGCGACCTGTTTTCTCGATCAGTACGATCAGATCGCCAAAAGCGGCAACGGCGCGGTCGTGGTCGACCTTAGTGGCTGCGCCTCGCGCGGCGTGGTCGAAGCGCTGCCGTCACCGAACAAGGGGGTGGCGGAGCCCGATGTGCAGTTCATGATTTCGCGCCTGCAGCTGCAATGCCTGAAAAAGAAGCTGGAGGCGCCCGGCATCGTACTGGATCCCTCCGCCGTCATCGAACTGGACAGCTGCCAATGAAAAAACCGGCGGCCAACACCAGGCAAACGGCAGCTGCCGCCGCCCCCGCAAAGGCGCCCGCCACGAAGCCGGCTTTGCCGGAAACCACCGAGGGTTTTCCGTGGCCGAGCAGCCACGAGATCAAGAAGGAAGCGAACCCGTTCACCGACCGCGACTGGCGCATGCTGATCTATGCCTGGTCGGGCCTGCTGGTGCGCCTGGCCATCATCTTCACCTTGATGTTCTCGATCTACCAGTTCCTCGCCAACCAGGAGCAGAAGCGCGTCGAGCAGACCATGTCGCTGGTTGAGCTCTGGGAAACCAAGGACTACCAGCAGGCGCAGCGCGCGCTAAAAGATCGTCTTGCGGCCCTCAACGCCAAATACGACAATCTGCTCAGCGCCAACCCCTCGCCGACCGAGGAGCAGGTGTTCCGGCAGCGGATCGGCATCGAGGCGATGACCGCCAGCGGTGGCGACATGCCACTCGCCGATTTCAGCGAGAATTTCGACCGCATCGTCTATTTCCTCAACCGCCTGTCGTTCTGCATCGACGGCGATCTGTGTTCGCGCAGAGTGACCGACGCTTATTTCCGCGACTATGCCGTCTCGTTCTGGAGTTATTTTGCCGGCTATGTCGACAAGCAGCGCAAGACTGGTTCACCCACTTTCGCCACGGCGATCGAGGCTTATGTGCGCAATGGGCAACCCGCGGCCGAAGTCAAATAGCGATGGGAGAAGCAGCTCGCCGCCTCATGCGTGCCTGCTGCTGGCTGGCCATGGCCGGTGCGCTTGCTGCCGCATCGGCTGCTCGCGCCGAAGAGGCGGCTGACTTCCACCTCGATCTCGACACTGGCGGTCACAGTGCGCAGGTCACCGATCTCGCATTCACGCCCGATGGCGATGACATCGTCTCGGCATCCAACGACAAGACCATCCGCATCTGGGACTGGCAGAGCGGGGTGACGCTGCGCACCATTCGCGGCTATCTCGGCAATGGCAGCGACGGCAAGATCTTCGCGGTGGCGGTCTCGCCGGATGGCAAGACGATCACGGCCGGCGGCTATTTCGGCGCCAGCCTCGGCGACAAGCCACCCTATGGCGACATCCGGCTGTTCGACTTCGCCACCGGCAAGATGAAGGCGGTGCTCAAGGCCGCCGATTACGCAACCTACGACCTCGCCTTCTCTCCCGACGGCAAAACCCTGGCTGCCGGTGGCGCCGACGGTGTCGTCTACCTCTGGCGGCTGGACGACAAATCCGCGACCGGCTGGACGCTGGACAAGAAGCTCGATGCCGATTCCTGGCACATCGACAAGCTCGCCTTCGCTGCCGCGGGGACTAGGCTGGCGGCGACCACCACCGACAACGGCATCCGGCTCTGGGACGTCGCGAAGGGCGAGGAGATCGCCTTGCCGGCCGAGGCCGAACCGTTGCGGGATATCAGTGTCATGGCATTGGCCGTGTCGCAGGATGGCAGCCTGTTTGCCACCGGCAGCAAGGACGGGCAGGTGCAGCTCTGGCACGCAGCCGACGGCACAATGGTGCGCGCCATGCCGAAGCAGGATTTCCTCATCGGCTCGCTGACCTTTGCCAAGGGGTCGCGGCTGGTCGCCTCCTGCGGCTATCGCTGCGCTGACAAGCATCGCTCCGTCGTCTGGAACACCGACACCGGCGAAAAGGTGCTCGACTATACCGGCCATGACGGCACGGTCTATGCCAGCACCGCCAATGCCGATGGCTCGCTGGTGGCAACCGCCGGCGGCACGCGCAACGCCATCCAGGTCTGGGATCCCGCAACCGGCGAGCGCAAGGCCCTGCTGCAGGGAGTGGGCGAACCGGTGACCGCGGTCGGCATCGACGTGGCGAACGACGTCATCGCCTGGAGCAACGCCAACCCCTGCCCCGAGCGCGTGTCCTGTCCAGAAGAACAAGGCGCACTCGACAACAGGCTGGTGCTGCCGACCACCGAGCGTTTCTTCGTCGACCCGCAGCCGCTGGTAGAGTCGGGCTCGTTTGCCCGCGCCGCGTTGACAGACGGCCAGTGGTCGCTGCGCGCCAAGGAAGGAGGCAAGGACGCGCTGGAGAACGCGGTGCTGGAAATCGCCAATGGCGGCAATGTGGTGCGCAGCATCAAGAACGATGCCACCAATGGCTTTGTCCATTCGGCCTTCACCCTGATCGACAATGGCCTTGGCCTGATCACCGGCGGCAATGACGGCACGCTGCTCGAATATCGGACGCCGACAGCGAGAGTGTCGGGCGAATTCACCGGCCACACCGGCGAAATCAACGCCATGGTAGCCTCGGAAAAATCCGGCCTGCTGGTCACCGGCAGCGCCGATCAGACGCTCAGGCTCTGGAATCTGAAGACGCACGAGCTGATCGTCTCGATGTTCTTCGCCGGCTCGCAATGGATCGCGTGGATGCCGCAGGGCTACTATTATTCTTCCGATGAGGGCGACAAGCTGATCGGCTGGCAGGTCAACCAGGGCCGCGACCATGAAGGCCGCTTCATCCGCGCCGGCCAATTGAAGAAATATCTTTGGAGCCCGGAGATGGTTCGCCGCGCGATCATCCTGCGCAGCGCCAAACAGGCGGTCAAAGAGATGCGGCCAGGCGTCGACAACGAACTGCAAAAGCTGCTGCAGCGCAAGCCGCCGGAATTCGACATCCGCCTCGCCGCCGACCAGAGCAAGGTGCGCGACGGTTATGTCGCCGTCGAGATCACCGGCGCCGGGCAAGCCGGGACCGATGTCGCCGGCTTCTCGATCCTGTCGAACAGCCGCAATGTCGGCGACGTCACCGCGCGATCGGTGGACGGCAACAAGACCATCGTCGAGATACCGGTCGAGAATGGCGAAAACACCATCCGCATCACCGGCACCAACGAATTCGGTTATCTGACTGAACGCAGCGTAACGGCGCTGGCAAGGAAGACCGAGAAGACCGAGGCCAAGGGCAAGCTCTATGTCGCGGTGATCGGCGTCGACAAATATCCGTTCCTGACCGACGCCTGTTCGGGCCACGCCTGCGACCTGCGCTACCCCGTCGATGATGCCACCGAATTCCTCAAGGTGATTGCGCAGAAATCGGCGCCACTGTTCTCATCGATGGAGACGCTGGTTCTGGTCAACCGTGAAGCGCTCGACGAGACCCCCGACAAGGCCAGGCAGACCTATTCGATCGCCAGCGCCGACGGCATCATGGAGCCCGACTCCGATACGATCGACGACCAGCTCGCTGATTTCCTCGACAGACCGGGCGAGCACGACACCACCATCATCTTCGTCGCCGGCCATGGCATCAACATCGACGAGGACTATTATTTCATCCCGACCGACGGCCGCAAACAGGATGCCGAGCGCTGGAAGCGCTCCTCGCTTGTTGACTGGTCGGACATCCAGAAATCGGTCGAGCGGGCCAAGGGCATGCGCTTCATGCTGCTCGACACCTGCCATGCCGCCAACGCTTTCAACCCGCGCCTGGAAAAGGACGCGCAGGATGCGCGCATCGTCGTGTTTTCGGCCACCGCCGCCAACAACACCGCCGCCGAACTGCCCGAACTTGGCCACGGCGTCTTCACCTATTCGATCCTCGAAGGCCTGCGCGGCAAGGCCAGGACGTCGGACGGCGGCGTCACGCTGTTCGGCCTTGCGGACTACATTTCACGCGAGGTGGTGCGGCTGACATCATCGAAGCAGAAGCCGTTCTACTATGTCGGCGGCGTGGAGAACATCGTGCTCGCCGAGCCATGAGGGGACCGCGTCTGCGCCAAGACGAGTGCCGACTTATGGCCAAGTGGTTGGCTGTATTCGTCGCAATGCTGTCGTCCCTCCTGCCCCTTCACGCCGTTGCCGCGCCCATAATTTGCCCGCCCAGCGGCGAAAACTTCCCCCCCTTCTACGACGACGCCACACAGTTCAAGGATGCCATCGCAAAGGTTGCCGATATCGAGCCATCAAACCAGCGGCTGACCGGCATCACCGTCCCGCATCATCTTCTGGCCGCAGATCTGGTTGCGCTGGGTTTCCGGGCGGCGTCCGGCTTCCGCTACAAGCGCATCGTCATCCTGTCGCCGGACCATTTCCACAAGACTCACAAACTGTACGCCACCACGCTGCACGGCTTCGATACCGTGCTTGGCCCGGTCGCCGCGGACGTACAAGCGGTGCGCCAGCTCGAAACGCAGGGCGACATGGTCGAGGAGTCCTGCCTGTTCGACAAGGAACATGGCGTGCGCGCCATGCTGCCGTTCCTGCACCATTACTTCCCGGAGGCGAAAATCGTGCCCGTCGCGATGTCGGTCAAGGCGCGGCGCGGCGACTGGGACAGGCTGGCCGAGGCTCTGAAGCCGATCGTCGATCGGGACACGCTGATCGTCGAATCCACTGACTTCTCGCACTATCTGCCCCAGCACGAGGCACGGCGCTTCGACCAGCAGACGCTGAACATGCTGGCCGCCGGATCGCTCGACGGCATCGCGGCGCTTCGCCAGCCCGATCATGCAGATTCCGTCGGGGCGCTCTACATCCAGACCCGGCTGCAGCGCGAACTGTTCGGCGCCCAGCCACTGGTGGTCGCCAACGAGAATTCGCAGGAACACACGCCGGACTATGTCGAGCGGACCACCAGCTATATCGTGGCGCTGTTCGGCGCCTTCGCCCCCGGCTTCAACAACCCGGCACGGCCGAAGGACAGGATCTACTATCTCGCCGGCGACGTGAATTTCGGCCGCGCCATGAAGAAGATATTGGTCCGCGACGGCGTTGCCGACCGGATCGTTGACAGCGTTTTGGCCCTCACCGGTTCACGGCCGCTGATCGTCAACCTCGAAGGCGTCATCTTGCCCAACGTGCCGGAAGCGATCGACGACATGACGCTGGCGATGCCGCAAGACCTGGCTGTCGACATGCTGAAGCGGCTGCATATCGCCGGTGTCGGGCTCGCCAACAATCACGCCTATGATCTCGGCCCATCAGGCTATGCCGAGACGCTGCGCGCGCTGGACGAGGCCGGCATCCGGCATTTCGGCCAGGGTGAAACGCTGGCGCTTGCAGATCTCGACCTTGTCGGCCTGACCGACATCGACACCAACGGCTCGAAGAACACCGATCTGCTGACGCTTGCCCTGCTCGACCGGCTGCTGCACCAGAACGCCGAGCGGCCGGTGGTCGCCTTCGTTCACTGGGGCCGCGAGTACAAGACCGAACCGTCGGCGCGCGAAGACATGCTTGCCGATCAGATGCGGCTGCGTGGGATCTCGGCCATCGTCGGCGGCCATCCACATGTGTCGAGCGAGGCGATCGTTCCGCTTGACGGCGGCGATGTGGCGGAGGTCTATTCGCTCGGCAATTTCCTCTTCGACCAGAGCGCCGAGCGGTCGTCGGGATCGATGCTGGAACTGCGCGTCTTTGCCCAGGGCACGATCTTCACGAGGCTTTTGCCACTGCCCAACTATTTCGAGATGGGCCGCGAATAGGTGCGCCAGGGTGTGTTGAGATTCCGGTCAGGCCGAGCCGGAGTCGAAGACGGGCGCGAAGCGACCAAACAAGGTAGGTTCCGAGAACCGGAGCGGAGCGTACTTAAAGTACGTGAGCACGGGAAGCGCAGGAAGCGCAGGAAGCTGCCGTTTGCACGCCGGCATCACCTGAATATCAACGCACCCTAACCGCAGCCGACCATGTCGCGTGGCAGATAACAGGCCGCCGGCTCGGTCTTGGTCTCGAACAGCGACTGCTTCGGCCGGAAATAGAAGAAGGTCACCGGCTTGCTCTCGCGCACGCTGCCATCGGCAAAATGCGCGGCGATGCTGAAGCTATGGATCGACGACATCGACGACCACATCTTCAGCCGCGCCGTGTAGGCGCTGATCTTCTTGTTGCCGCGCACCGGCATGGCGATGGTGTAGTCATGCTTGCCGATCGGGAATTCGATGTTCTGGTAGCGCATCGCTTCCGGCGTGCCACCGCCGCCATCCCCACATTCGGCCATCGCTTCCGGGGTCTCGAAAACCGCCATGGTGATAGAGGTGCGGAACGGCTCGCTCTGCTGGTAGACATGACCTTCGTCATCCGACCAGGAATAGTCGAGCTTGCCGATCGCATTCAGCGTCATCGCCTGTTGCATAGTGCCAAGATAGTCGGCGACCTCGCCGAACTTGATCTTGTTGGTGAGCTGGCTGCGGCAGACATTGAGACTGTCCACAGAAGGACAGGGAAACCGCCCCGTCTCCAGGCTGGCCGTGTCGACGCCGGCCTCTGCGAGCACGCTCTTGATCGACACGTCGACGCCCTCGCCGAAACTGCCGACGTCCTTGCTGAACATGCGGCTGGGATCACCGGTCGGATTGCCTTCGTCGTCGACCGTGGTGAACTGGATCGACATCTTCATGTCCTTGGGCTCGCCCCAGCCATTGTTGATGATCGAGAAATCCGGGCGGAAGCCGACGCAGCCGAAATGCTCCGAGATCGACAGCATCGGCTTGCGATAGGCATCGCTGGCGGCGACCTTCATTTCCAGACTGTCGAGCTTGACCCTGGACTGGTCCGATGTCTTCAGGTCAACCTCGGCAAAGGCCGGCGCGTCTTCCCAGTTCATACCTTCATAGACATTGCTGGTGGTGACCTGGCCGGTGCCGTTCCAGCCGTCATTGTACTGGTCCGACAACGGATAGATCGCGATATCCGCGTCGCGCACCAGATGCTGGTACTGCATATCGGATTGCTGAGTCATGCGCTGGTCGACCGCGACGCCGATCTCAACCTTGTCGGCATCGCCGCCGCTGGTCTGCGCCTTGAGTAGCCCGCCGACCCTGGCATCGGCCAGCACATCGGGGCGCGTTCCGCCGACCTCCTTGCCCATCGCCCATTGCGACTCGTAGATGGTGCCTCCGGCAAGTCGCGTGCGGCCCTTGCCGTTCTTCAACCCGTCGATAAATGAGCCGGCAAAAATCTCCCCGGTCCTCGATAGCAGCCGCCCCTCGCCATTCGGGATGCCGGCGACGAACTGGCCTTCATATCGGTTGCCGTCGGCGTCGACATGAATGCCCTTGCCGTTGAGTTGCCCGGCAAGCCAATGCCCGTCGAAAACCTCGCCCGAGCGCAGCTCAAGCCGGCCTTGCCCGTCGGGCCGGCCATTGCGGACGTCACCGAAATAGCTGGAATAGATGGTTTTGGGATCATAGCTCGCCGAGCCGCGCACCCGCCACACCAGCCTGCCCTTGCCGTTGATGGTGCCGTCCTCGGTGATCGTTCGGTCGGGTGACTGGCCGGCCGCCGGCTCCCAGACGAAGTCGAGATTTTTCTCCGGATGGAAATCCCAAACCCGGACCATCCTGCGCAGCACCGAGCGCGTGTCTGCCTGGTAGAGGATCTGCACCCGTTCCGCCCAGGCGCCACCGGCAGGACCGGTCGCCGGATCGGCGAAGGCCGGTGATAGCATCAGCGCGGCCAGCATCGATGCGGCCGCGATCCCGAACACTGCTCTTGCCCGCGCCATCCCTTGAGCCCCTTTGGATGCCAACCCCTTGGCCCCCTTGAGCGTAGTCGGCGAGCCGGCCTCGTGCAAGAGAAGCCGCATGGAAGCACCGGGATGAAAAAAGGCGGCGGGATTGCCCCGCCGCCCTTTGTCTTCACAGTGACTGCGCAGCGATTATTTATACAGGCTGTTGATCCACTGGATGTTGGCCGCGTTCAAGCGCACGGCAGTGTTCGCGTCGGGGCTTTCCGCCACGTTGACACCGGTGATGATGCGCTGCTTGGAGCTGTTGTCGTAGGCATAGACCGAGCTGCCGCTCGACCCCGGGAACGTATCGCAGTCATATTGGAAGTATTCCGGAGCGATGTTTTCGGCATGCACTTCGCAGTTCGCCTTCCACATCGTGCCCATCGGCTTGTCGCCAGGATAGCCGACGAGGTTGGCGGTGAAGTCGCCGAGATCGTCATAGTTGGCGTAGCCCAGCCAGCCGAGGTTGGTGCCGACATCCTGCTTCAGCGTGATGATGCCGAGATCCCACGGAATGACCGAACCATAATAGCCCTGGTAGTTGTCGATGAAGCCCTGCAGCACGTAAGCGCTTTCATAGGTGAAGGCACCGAACGGTGCGTCGTCTGCTGTGCTGCCGTTGAGGCCCGGCACGAACAGATATTCGGAGAGCCAGTCCTTGTCCTCGTGGCTGTAGAGGCAGTGCGCCGCGGTGAGCACGGTGCGCGGGCCGATCAGCGTTGCCGAGCAGCTGCCATAGTTGCCCGTCTTCGGCGATTTGGCTTCGAGATAGCCGATTGCCGAGAACGGATAGGTCTTGGTGTTCTTGACCTGCTCACGGTCGTCGGTGCCGAAAACCTGGCGGCCGGCTTCGCCTTCGCCAAGGTCAGGATCTTCGGTCTTGCGCTGCGCCCCGTCCTTTCCGTTGGCCGGCGCGTTCAGTTCCTTGATGATAAGATCCCGCAACGCTTCGCTCGGCTCGATCTTGATCTCCTTGCCATCCGCGGAACGTCCGACGATGCCATAGGATTTGACAGCCGTTGCCTCGTCAGCAAGCGGCGCGGCGCGGCTGTCTTCGTCAGTCAGCTTCGGCGACGCGATTGGTTTTGCCCGCCCGGGCTTGTAGTCGCCTGAAGTTACGTCCCGCATGCTTTCGCCATTTCCAGCACTGGCGGAGCCAGGATCGGCGGCGAAAACAGGGACCGTCCACATTGCAGTGGAAAGCAATGCGGACGCAATGATAGCGTTTGTCAGTTTTGTCATGGTGAGACTCTCCCAAAAGTCAGCAAGGACTTGATCAAAATACAGAAATATTGTCGAGATCGTGGTGAAGCCGAAAAATGAGTTTGGTTACCGGCGCCTGAACCTGATCATCACCCCACGCGGTCTGTCGAAGGCCCCCGCCAAAGACACCCGCGCCGGTATACTGCCTAAATTAATACAACATTGGAATGACAAATCGCTTCCACGTAGCCCGTGGGGGGCTATAGGGTTTTGAACGGGTTCCGCACGGGAACGCGATCCGCGAAGCGACGCCGGTTTGCTGGCGACTGTTTCGCTGATCATGCGCCGGAGTGGCTCGTTCGGGAACGTGTCTCAGGAGGATTTCAGGTGCACATCATCCATCGGTTCAGGCCGATCGTCGCCGCGTCGGCGCTCGCCATCGCCTCGGCTCTTGCCACCGTCAGCGCCAGCCAGGCGGATGACACCGCCAGGCCCGAAGCGGCGGTCTCGCCGATGAAACGCGTCGCGGATGCCAAGGCCAAGGCTGCAGCGGAAAATCCCGAGGGCGCCGATCGCGTCTATGGCGGCAACCAGGCCGAAAAGGGCGCCTATCCGTTTCAGGTCGCGCTGCTCACCAGCGATAGGCTGGACGAGAACCCGGCCTCGCAGGCCAATGCACAATTCTGCGGCGGCAGCCTGATCGCGCCGCAATGGGTTCTGACGGCGGCCCACTGCCTCAACGACAAGGGCCAGCCGATTTCTCCCGACGCCGTCACCGTGCTGACCGGCGCCACCGATCTCAGCGAGGGCAAGCGCCACAAGGTGTTGGAGGTCATCGTCAACGAGGGTTACAGCGAGCAGACGCTCGACAACGACCTCGGCCTGCTGCGGCTTGCAGAGCCGGCCGATGCGCCGACCATCAAGGTTACCCATGACGCCACACCCGATGCCGGCAAGACCACCGTCACCGGCTGGGGCAAGATGCAGGATGGCACCTTTCCAACCACACTGATGGTTGCCGACCTCGACCTGCAGCCGAACCAGGCCTGCAACAGCGGCATCAAGGCGATCTATGCGCATGATCTGAAGGCCGCGCTTGGCGATCTCTCCCACCGTATGCGTTATTCGGAGAAAGGCATCGACGCGGCCGCCAATGCGATTGCCGCCGACATGACCGACCCGCTGACCAGCAACATGATTTGCGCCGGCACCACCAGCGGCGTGCGCGATGCCTGCAACGGCGACAGCGGCGGCCCGCTGTTCATGACCAGCGCCGACGGTCCGGTCCAGGTCGGCGTCGTCAGCTGGGGCGAAGGCCCGGCGGACGGGAGTGCGGCCTGCGGCCACAAGGATGCCTACGGCATCTACACACGGCTGGCCAACTACACCGGCTGGATCGAGGCGAAAATGAAAACTCCGGCGCCGGCGCCGGCCAAACCCAAGGCGGGACTAGGCACCGCCCAAAAACCAGCCACGCCCTGAAGCAGGAGCACTTCGCTTGACCTGAAAAACGGCAGCAGAGGTTCCAAGCGTTTTATTTTGCCGGCTTACCGAGCGAGCTTACTTTCTCGGCGGACCTTTGCGCTCGGCCGAAGCCGCCCACAGGTTGATGTCGGACTCGCGCGCATAGCTATCGATCTCCGCGAGTTCGGCATCGCTGAAGTCGAGCACCTTGAGCGCGCCAACGCAGTCCTCGACCTGCTCCGGCCGGCTCGCGCCGATCAGCGCAGAGGTCACCTTGCCCTTGCGCAGCACCCAGGCGAGCGCCATCTGCGCCAGTGTCTGCCCGCGCTTGCCGGCGATGGCGTCGAGCGCCTTGATGTTGGCGATGGACTTGTCGTTGATGAAGGCTGTCTTCAGCGACTTGCCCTGGGAGGCACGGCTGCCTTCGGGGATGCCGCCGAGATATTTGTCGGTCAGCATGCCTTGCGCCAGCGGCGAGAACACGATGGAGCCGACGCCGAGCCCTTCGAGCGTATCGAGCAAGCCGTCTTCCTCCACCCAGCGGTTCAGCATCGAATAGCTCGGTTGGTGGATGATGCAAGGCGTACCAAGCTGCTTCAGTATGTCGGCAGCCTCGCGCGTGCGCTGCGAATTGTAGGACGAGATGCCGGCATAGAGCGCCCTGCCCGAGCGCACGGCATGGTCAAGCGCGCCCATCGTTTCTTCCAGCGGCGTATCGGGATCGAAGCGATGCGAATAGAAGATATCGACATAGTCGAGCCCCATCCGCTTCAGGCTCTGGTCGAGGCTGGCCAGCATGTATTTGCGCCCTCCCCATTCGCCGTAAGGCCCAGCCCACATCTCGTAACCAGCCTTGGTCGAGATGATCAGCTCGTCGCGGTAACCAGCGAAGTCGGTGCGCAGGATTTCGCCGAAAGCGGTCTCGGCCGAGCCAGGTGGCGGACCGTAATTGTTGGCGAGGTCGAAATGGGTGATGCCAAGGTCGAAAGCCCGGCGCACGATCGCCTGCTTGGTCTTGTGCGGTGTGTCATTGCCGAAATTGTGCCACAGCCCCAGCGATATCGCCGGCAGCTTCAGACCGGAGCGACCACAGCGGTTGTAGATCATGGTCTCGTAGCGGTTTTCGGCGGGGATGTAGGGCATGGGAAAATCCTCAAATGGAAGCGAGCCGTCGGCTGCCATCGCGACAATGCGGCGAGTCGGCTCTGCCCCCCACCCTTACCCCCTCCCGGCCGGAACGGGGAGAGGGTTGGGTGCCTGGTCTACTTCTTCTTCGCCAACAGCGCCTTGGCCTCCTTGACGCCAAGTGCGGCCGGCTGTTCGCAGCTGGTCTGCATGGCGACGAACTTGCCGGTTTCGCCTGAGCGCAACAGCCCAGTCATCACGTCGACGGCATGCAGCGCCAGTTCCATCGAGCAGCGGTGCGGCCTGCCTTCGGCGATCGCCACCGCCATGTCGGCGAGGCCGGCCGTGCGGTAGTTGGCCATCATGCCTTGCGAATGCATCTCGTTGGGAACACCGAACGGATGCTTCCATTTCGGCAGCTTCTTGACCGGCTTGCTGTCTTCGGTGAAGCGCACGTCGCCGCCGAAGAAATTCGGATCCGGCACGAACACCGTGCCCGCCTCGCCATAGAGTTCCATCGGCGCGTGCCCATGCGCCCAGACGTCCCAGCTGGTATTCAGCGTCACCACGGCGCCGTTCTCGAACTCCAGCAGGCCGTGGATGGTCGTCGGCGTGTTGACCGGGATCTTTTCGCCCGCGCGCGGCTTCGAGCTGATGGTGCGTTCCTTGGCTGGCGTCGACGCGAAGGCCGCCACCTGCTTCACCGGTCCGATAAGCTGGATCAGATTGGTGATGTAGTACGGCCCGATGTCGAGCACCGGTCCCGCGCCGGGCTGGAAGAAGAAGTCCGGATTGGGGTGCCAGTGCTCCATGCCGTGGCCCATGACGTGGCAGGTGCCGCTGGTGATCTTGCCGAGCTTGCCGGTGTCGATCAGGTCGCGGACCAGCTGATGCGCTCCGCCTAGGAACGTGTCGGGCGCCGAACCGATGCGCAGGCCTTTCGCCTCGGCGCGTTTCTTCAGGTCGAGCCCTTCCTTGACCGACAGCACGAAGGGCTTTTCCGAGTAGACGTGCTTGCCCGCGTCGAGCACTTGCTTCGACACCTCGAAATGCACCGCCGGGATGGTCAGGTTGACGATGATGTCGATGTCGTCGGCCTTGAGCAGGTCGTCCACGGTTTCGGCGCGCAGCTTGAACTCCTTTGCCCGCGCCTTCGCCGCTTCCATGTTGATGTCGGCGCAGGCTCGCATCTCGATGCCGCGAAACAGCGGCGCCAGCGAAAAATACGCCTTCGAAATGTTGCCGCAGCCGATGACGCCGATGCCAAGTTTCTTTGCCATGCTGATTGCTCCTAGTAGGTCTTGACGGCTGCGATCGAGCGGCGGGCGAAGCGCTCGATGTCGTTCGGGTTGTCCTGTTCCATGACGTAGTATTGGGCCGCACTCTTGGCGCGCAGCACCTTGATCAGGCCGGCCCAGTCGATCGTGCCATGGCCGACATCCGACCAGCCGTCCTCGTCCAGTCCCTCGCCGGGCTTGGCCATGTCCTTGACGTGGACGGCGCTGATGCGCTTGCCATGCTTCTCGATCCACGCCAGCGGATCGTCGCCGCCGCGCACCACCCAGGCGACGTCCATTTCCCAGCCGATGTCTGGCGCTGCCGCGAGGATGAGTTCCTGCGGCACCGAGCCGTCGGCAAGTTTCTTGAACTCGAAATCATGGTTGTGCCAGGCAAAGCCGTAGCCGGCCTTTTTCGCGGCGTCGCCAACCTTTGCCAGACGCTCGCCGAAACCGCGCCAGCCGGCGGCATCGGATGGGCGTTGGTCGGGCATCAGAAAAGGACAGATGAGCAGCGTGATGCCGAGTGTGTCGGCAATTTTGCGCACGCCGTCGAAATCATTCCCGAGCGCGTCGATCGAGAAATGCCCGGTCGGCATGGCGAGCCCGTTCTTGTCGAGTTCGGCGCGAAACGCCTTGGGATCATCATAGACGCCACCGAAGCCTTCGACCTGGGTGTAGCCGAGCTTGCCGAGCGTCTCGAGGACGCCTTCCCAGGGCTGGAAATTGCGGGCGCTGTAAAGTTGGAATGACCAGTTCATCGTCTCTGTCCGTTCTGCTTGTGGATTGTCGTTGGGAGAGTGGTTCTCGAAAGCTAGATGCGGTTGCCGGTTGCGCTATCGAAGAGCGAAGCGCGCATCGGATCGAAGCCGACCGTCACCGCCTCATCGTTTTTGGGCGTGCGTTCCGAGGTGACCCGAACGCTGAAATTCTGCTGGGCAAGCTTCAGCCAGACCAGCGTGTCGGAGCCCATGGGTTCGACCACCTCGACATTGGCGACTGTCGAGAACGGCCAGTCCGTGCCACTGTTCAGGCTCACATGCTCGGGCCTGATACCGAGTACGGCCGGGCCGGGTGCTGGATGCCCGGCAAAGTCATAAGTGCCGAGCGGAATCTTGAGAGCGTCGGCCACGAACCGCCAACCGCCGTCCGCGTTTTCGAGTTGCCCATCGATGAAATTCATCGCGGGTGAGCCGAGGAATCCGGCGACGAAGCGGTTGACCGGGCGGTTGTAGATAGTCTGCGGCGCATCGAGCTGCTGAATGATGCCACCCTTCATCACTGCAATGCGGTCGGCCAGCGTCATCGCCTCGATCTGGTCGTGGGTGACATAGATCATGGTGTTCTGCAGCTTGCGATGCAGCAGCTTGATCTCGACGCGCAGCTCGGCACGCAGCTTGGCGTCGAGGTTGGAGAGTGGCTCGTCGAACAGGAACACGTCGACATCGCGAACCAGCGCCCGTCCGATCGCCACGCGCTGTCGCTGGCCGCCGGAGAGCGCCGCCGGTTTACGCTGCAGCAGCGGCTCGATCTGCAGGATTTCGGCCGCCCGCGCGATCCGCTTGCCGATCTCGTCCTTTGGCGTGCCGGCGACCCGCAACCCGAAGGACAGGTTCTTCTCCACCGTCATTTGCGGGTAGAGCGCATAGGACTGGAATACCATGCCGATGCCGCGGTCCTTGGGCTCTTCCCAGGTGACGTTCTTGCCCTTTATGAAGATGCGGCCTTCGGAGACGTCGAGCAGGCCGGCAATGCAGTTGAGCAAGGTCGACTTGCCACAGCCGGAGGGGCCGAGCAGCACGATGAACTCGCCCTCGGCGACATCGAGATTGAGCGTCTGCAACACCGAGACCGCACCGAAATTGAGCGACAGGTTCTGGATCGAAACGCTGGTGCCGTTGGCTGCCGTCATCGCCATCACCCTTTCACCGCGCCGGCGGCGATACCGCGGACGAAAAGCTTGCCGGAAATGAAATAGACGATAAGCGGCACAAGCCCGGTCAGGATGGTGGCGGCCATGTTGACGTTGTACTCCTTCACGCCTTGCACCGAGTTGACGATGTTGTTGAGCTGCACCGTCATCGGATAGGTGTCGGGGCGGGTGTAGACGACGCCGAACAGGAAGTCGTTCCAGATGCCGGTCACCTGCAGGATGACGGCGACGACGAAGATCGGCAGCGACATCGGCAGCATGATGCGCAGGAAGATGCCCCAGAAGCCGGCCCCGTCGACGCGCGCCGCCCGGAACAGTTCTTCCGGCATCGAGGAAAAATAGTTGCGGAACAGAAGCGTCAGGATCGGCATGCCGAAAATGGAATGGACGATCACCAGCCCGCTGAGGCTGCCATAGAGGCCGATCTCGCGCAGGATGATGACGATCGGGTAGATCATCACCTGGTAGGGAATGAAGGCGCCGACGATCAGGATGACGAAAAAAGTGTCGGCGCCCTTGAAGCGCCAATTGGCCAGCGCGTAACCGTTGACCGAGGCGATGGCTATCGACAGCAGCACCGACGGCACGGTGATGCGCACCGAATTCCAGAAGCCGCGCGAAAGCCCGTCGCAGTTGAGGCCGGTGCAGGCCGACGACCACGCCTTGACCCACGGCTCGAAAGTGATCTCAAGCGGCGGCGAGAAGATGTTGCCGAGCCGGATCTCCGGCATGCCCTTGAGCGAAGTGACGACCATCACGTAGAGCGGCAAGAGGTAGTAGGCCGCCACGACAAAGAGTGTGCCGTAGAGGAAGATGTTGCGGCGCGAGAGCATACGGCGCGGTTTAGGGCCGTGGGGTCCGGCGATGTCCTGGCTGGAGGCGGCGATTGGAGCGGTGGTGTTTGCCATGCTCATTTGCGCCGCCCGAATTCGAGATAGGCCCATGGTACGATGACGATCACCACCGAGAGCAGCATCATGGTCGAAGCGGCAAAACCCTGGCCGAGGTTCTGGGCGAAGAACATGTAGTCGTACACGTACTTGGCCGGCACCTCGGAGGCGATGCCCGGGCCGCCGCTGGTCTGGGCCACGACGAGGTCATAGACCTTGACGATGCCGGAGGCGATGATGACGAGCGTGGTGATGAAGACCGGCCGCATCATCGGGATGACGATGAACAGGTAGGTTTTCCACATCGGTATCCCATCCACCCGCGCGGCCTTCCAGATGTCCTCGTCGATGCCACGCAGGCCGGCCAGCATAAGGCACATGATGAGCCCGGTGCCTTGCCACAATGCCGCGATCGATATGCCGTAGATGACGATGCTGGAATTGTAGAGCGGGTCGAAGCTGAAGCTCTCCCAACCCAGCGCTCGCACCACATGCTGGATGCCGAAATCCGGATTGAGCAGCCACTGCCAGACAAGGCCGGTGACGATGAAAGAGAGCGCAAAGGGATAGAGGAAGATGGTCCGGAACGTGTCCTCGAAGCGTATCTTCTGGTCGAGCAGCGCGGCAAGGAGGAAGCCGATGACCAACGAGAACACCAGCGAGATCGCGCCGTAGATCAAAAGGTTCTCGATCGAGATCAGCCAGCGCGGCGTCACCCACAACCGGTAATACTGGTCGAGCCCGACGAAATTCAGCCGCGGTAAGAGCTTCGAATTGGTAAAGGAATAGAGCACCGTCCAAAGGGTGCCGCCGACGAAAACCACCCCAGCGGTGAGGATCATCGGGATCGAGGCGACCTTCGCATTGAGGTTGCGGAACAGCGGGTTGGGGCGTTCGCTCTTGCTCATCTCGTCAGCCGGCTGGGTAAGGGCGGTGTGGTCCCGGCCCTGCGTTCGCAAGGCCGGGAGCGAGGTGGGTTGCCTCCAACGTCAGTCTGCCGAAGCGATGAGGTCGGCGAAGCGCTTCTGCGCCTCTTCCACGGTCAATTCCGGCTTGGCGAAGAATTCGGCGAAAAGATCTTCCTTCTGCTTCTGGGTGTCCTGCGAGAGCAGCTGGTCCGTCCACGGTATGACGGCGCCCTTGGCGAGGATGGCGAGGCCCTTCTTCATGCAGTCGTTCGCCGCATTGAGATCGACGTCGCCGCGCACCGGCAGCGAGCCTTTCTTGAGGTTGAAGGCGACTTGCGTCTTGGGATCGAGCAGCGTCTCGGCCAACACCTCCTGCGCCTTGGACTTGTCGGCATCCTTGAGCAGCGGGAAGTAGAAGGCGTCGCCGCCGGTAGCGATGACTTCGTTCAGCCCAAGGCCCGGCAGGCAGGTATAGTCCTTGCCGGCGGTCTTGCCGGCAACTTGGAACTCGCCTTGCGCCCAGTCACCCATGATCTGGCCGCCGGCCTTGCCGGTAATGACCATGTTGGTGGCCTGGTTCCAGTCCTGCACATTGGTGTTCTTTGCCATCTTGCGGGCATCGTCCGCGGCCTTGAAGACCTTGGCGACCTCGGGACCGGCGGCGAATTTGGCATCCTTGTCCTTGTAGACCTTGAGGAATGCATCCGAGCCGCCCACCGCGGCAAGCAGCACGTCGAAGGCGCCGGAGGACTGCCAGGCCTGCCCGCCTACGGCGAGCGGGACGATGCCTGCCTTCTCCAGCGCCGGCGCGGCTGCCACGAATTCATTCCAGTCCTTGGGCACCGGCACGCCGGCCTTCTCGAAGGCTTCGTTCGACAGCCACAGCCACTGCCAGGAATGGATGTTGACGGGTACGCAATAGATCTTGCCGTCGATGGTGCAGCTGTCGAGCAGGCTCTTCGGCCGCACGACTTCCGTCCACTTGCCCTTGGTGGCAACATCGGTGAGGTCGCGCATCAGGCCGGCCTGCACCAGCTCTTCCGCCTGTCGGCCGTGGTTGAACTGGGTGGCGCCCATCGGATCGCCGCCGGTGATGCGGCTGATCATGATCGGCCGCGCCGTGCCGCCGGAACCGGCGATGGCGCCATCCACCCAGTGATTGCCGGTGGCGTCGAATGCCTTGGCGAGTTCCGCCACGGCCGCGGCCTCGCCACCTGAAGTCCACCAATGGGTGACTTCCAGGTCCGTCGCGGCGGCCGGACCGGCAAATTGCAGAGTAGCCGTCGCTGCCAGCGCAGCGGTCAAAAGTCTGTATCGCATTTCGGTTCCTCCCAGAATCTGAAACGTTACAGATTTTGGATACGGGAATTGCGCGGACTGCGCAACCCCCATGAACGAACCGAGCAGGACATTTTTTCGAGCCGCGAACAAATTCATATGAGCGCTCGCTTTCATATGCACCGCAACATGGATCGCTGCGCCGCAAAACATCAAAATTGGCGCGAAAGTCGGAAAAAGACGATGGCGAAGGCGATTTCTTCTGCAATCCCAATGGGTTTCGCAAGAGAGCCGTCCGCCTCGCCGTTAGCGGCCGCATCTCGACATTGGCAATCTGTAACGTTTCAGTATACTGACGCTTGCCGGGGCTGGAACGCACACTGTATCGCAATAGCGGCGATTGCCGACCCGGCCCGCGACTGCTATGCGCCTGACGGGCGGGACGAATGGACAGACGGCGTACAGAAAAGAACGCAGAGGCGTTGGCGCAGGGGCGGCCGACGTTGAAGACGCTTGCCTTCATGACCGGGCTCGGCGTCACCACCGTGTCGCGGGCCTTGAAGGACGCCCCGGAAATCGGCGCCGAAACAAGGCGCCGTGTCCAGCTCGTCGCCAAGCAGATCGGCTACCGGCCGAACCGCGCCGGCGTGCGCCTGCGCACCGGCAGGACCAATGTCATCAGCCTCGTGCTGAACACCGAACGCGAGATCATGAGCTTCGTCTCGGACATCATCTACGGCGTTTCGGAGGTCATTGCCGACACACCTTACCACCTGATCGTCACGCCCTATTCGCGCTCGCAGGATCCGCTCGACCCCATACGCTACCTGGTCGAGACGGGCTCCGCCGACGGCGTCATCATCTCACGCACGCAGCCGAATGATCCACGGGCCCGCTACATGCTGGAGCACGGCATTCCCTTTGCCACGCATGGCCGCACCGATATGGGGCTGGTCCACCCCTATCATGATTTCGACAACTACGCTTTTGCGGTGGAAGCCGTGCGTCGTCTGGCCGGCATCGGCCGCCGCCGGCTCGCTTTGTTGTCGCCGCCCGTCGGGCTGACCTACCACAGTCACACCGTCAACGGCTTTGCCGATGCGCTGAGCGAGGTTGGCGCCAGCGAAATCCCCTTCAACACCGTTTCTATCGACCATACGATCGAGCAGATCAGAATGCGGACCGCGCAAGTGATGCGCCGCGAAGACCGGCCGGACGGCTTCGTCAGCAGCGCCGCCGCCGCGACACTGGCCATCGTCGCCGGCATCGAGGATGCCGGCCTCAAGCTTGGCCGTGACGTCGATGTCGTCTCCAAGCAATCGTCGGACCTGCTGCATCTGTTCCGCAGCGAATTGCTGGTCGTCAACGAGAACTTCCGGCTGGCGGGCTCCGAACTCGCCCGCTCCGTGCTCGGCTGGATCGGCGGCGCCGCGCCCGGCACGCTGCAGAGCCTGAGCGTGCCGGGCGAGGTGCTGGCCTATCGGCGTTCGGTGGATTAGCTATTTTCAGCCAGCTGCACCACTGCCCCACGGCCCGTGGAATGCACCCGGTCCGTCGATACGCTCGAAGCCATGCGCGCCAAAGAAGTCGCGCTGCGCCTGGATCAGGTTCGAGGTGCCGCGGCCCTGGCGGTAACTGTCGAAATAGGCAAGTGCGGAAGACAGCGCCGGCACCGGCGAGCCTGCCTCCGATGCCCTTGCCACGATACGCCGCAGCGACGGATGCGCTTCCTGCATCAGGGCGATAAAGGCCGGCGCCATCAGAAGATTGGTCGATGCGCCGCCGGAACCGAACGCCTCGGCCATGGTGTCGAGCATCTGCGAGCGGATGATGCAGCCGGCGCGCCAGATCCTGGCAATGGTCGGCATCGGCAGGTTCCAGTTGAACTCCTTGGAGGCGCCGCTCATCACCGCAAAGCCTTGCGCGTAGGCCGCGATCTTGCCGGCGAAAAGCGCCAGTTCGAGATCTCCAAGCAATGCGTCCCTGTCGCCGGAAATCTTCGTCACGCCGATATTGCCATAGGCTTTTTCCGCCGCCTGCCGCTCGTCCTTGATCGACGACAGCACGCGCGCCGCCACGGCCGCCTCGATCGCGGTCGCCGGAATGCCGAGCTGCTGCGCCTCGATGACCGACCATTTGCCGGTGCCCTTCTGGCCGGCGCGGTCAAGGATGATGTCGACCACCGGCTTGCCGGTCTTCGGGTCGTCTGCGGCCAGCACCTTGGCGGTGATCTCGATCAGGTAGGAATTGAGCCTGCCCTTGTTCCAGTTGGAAAACACCGTGCCGATATCCTTCGGCCCCATGCCGAGGCCGTCGCGCAGGATGCCGTAGATTTCTGCGATCATCTGCATGTCGGCATATTCGATGCCGTTATGGGTGGTCTTGACGAAATGGCCGGCGCCGTCGGTGCCGAGCCAGGCCGCGCAGGGCTCGTCGTTGAATTTGGCGGAGATCGCTGTCAGCACGTTCTCGACGCGTTTCCAGGAATCCTCGGTGCCGCCGACCATGATCGACGGCCCGTGGCGCGCGCCCTCCTCGCCGCCGGACACGCCCATGCCGATGAAAGTCAGCCCCGAGCCCGAAAGCTCGGAGAAGCGCCGCATCGTGTCGCGGAAATTGGCGTTGCCGGCATCGATGACGATGTCGTTGGCCGACAGCACGCCACGCAAGGCTTCGATCTGTTCGTCGACCGGCTTGCCGGCCAGCACCATGATGATGATCGGGCGTGGCGGCCGGATCGCGGCGGCGAGTTCCTCCAGGCTGTAGCAAGGCACCACCATGTCCCTCAGCGCGCCGGCATTCTCGACGAAAGCGTCGGTGCGTGCCCTGGTGCGGTTGAAGACAGCGATGCGGTGCCCGTGCTCGGCGATGTTGAGCGCCAGGTTGGAGCCCATCGTGCCAAGGCCGATCAGGCCGATTTCGGCTTTTTCCATCGTTTCTTCCCTGCTTTCGGATCTTGTTGGTTCGAGCTCGCGGTTTGCCGGGATGCCCATTCTTCGGCGAGATGATTGACGGGCCTTTCGGGCCGCGTCAACCGCCTCGCCGAATTGTGTTGCATCGGCCGAGTTCGGGGCACTTGGCGGTCCAGCTATTACGGTCTGATATCGACGGGCGCTTCGATCTTCACCATCTCGAAGTCCGAGACCAGAATGTCGATGCGCGCCGTCCAGCGTCCCGGGACCGGGATCACGAGATCGTCGACACGCCAGCTGCCATCGCCGGGCTTGGTCGCGGCACGTTTGAGCGGCTCGATGCCTGAAACGGGCTTCGACAACACCAGCGTCACCTCCTTGGCGTCGAGCGGTCCGAAGTCGCCGGTCATGATGATCATCGAGGCGACGACCGGTCCGGCATGGCCGGGCGTGATGCTGAGATCGGCCATCGCTTGCAGCGTATGGATATGGACCGAGACCGGTTGCGCCGCGGCGATCGCCAGCGCCCGTGGTGGGGGCGTGAAGCGCCAGCCCGCGGCGACACCGAAGATCGCCAGCACGATCAGCATTTCGGCGCAGATCGAGCGGGCGAGCCTGTGCTGCACTTCCGTCGCTCCGGCCTCGGCCGATGCGGTGAGTTTCCAGCGGTTGACGGCGGCAAGCGTGAACAGAAAGACCAGCAGCCCGAGCTTGATCAGCAGCAGCTTGCCATAGGCGGTGTTTACCAACGCCGCCGGCGTCTGCACCTGGATGACGGCAAGCACGATGCCGGCAGCGACAAGCACGACCACCACCGGCACGATCATGCGTGAGAACCGCCGCAGGAGTGGCGCGACCTCCGCGGACTGACCTTTCAGCGCCAGACCGAGCGGCACCAATGCGCCGGCCCAGAAAGCGATGCCGACGCCGTGCAGGAACACCATCGGTCGCGTCAGCCATTGCGGTTCGGCGGCGCTGGCATGGCCGCTGGCGGCCAGCGCAATACCTACACCGGCAAGTCCAGCCAGCGCGACTGGCTTGGCGGCCACGCGCGGCCCGGCCAGCGACAGCAGGCCGAGCCCCAGGGCGATCAGCGCTGCCAGCACCGTCCAGCCGAAGCTGGTATCGAGCCCGGTCCGCCATATGACCGGCCGCGCTAGATGGGAGAGCGGCGCCCCGAGCGCATCAAGCCCCTGCAAGCCGAGCGACGCCGGGGCCGCGACCAGCCCGCAAAGGATTGCCCCGATAACGAAGCGCCGGCCGGACGGCCCGCGTTGGGCCAGCCAGGCAAGGGCGAAAGCGCCGCCGACGCCAAGGAAAAGGCCGACGTAGAGCAGAACCTTGCCGAGCCAGATTGCCGATCGCTGCGGCCAGTCGACGGCCTCGGACACGACCGGCGGCTCTGTTGGCGCGCCGATGGAAAACAGCAGCGAACCGCCTACCGGATGACCATCTGCGGAGATGACGCGCCAACTCAGCACATGCGTGCCGGACTTGAGGTCCTGCGGATTGTCGATTTCGACCGTCTGGTCGCTGAGGCGGAAGGCGGTCAATGGAACCGGCGTGCCGTCGGGCCTCACCAGCGTCAGCACCAGCGGCGAGACCGGCTCGCTGAAGGTCAGCGAGAACTGTGTCGGCCCCTGTGCCAGCACCGCGCCGTCGGCCGGGTCGGTCTTAATCAGCGCGGCATGAGCTAAGGCCGGACTTGTCGAGGCCATGACGATGAGCAGCAGCAGCATCGCCAGAAAGCCCCCGGCAACCCGGCTGACGAGCTTGCTGGCCATGTGAACCATCCGAAGTGAGGATATCGCGATCATGCCATTGCCATGAAATGGTGGCGCGTTCCGCGAACGAAGCGCGCCGCCGAAAGACATCATCTCTTCGGCAACAGCTTGATGCCGGGCGCCGGATTTTCCAGGGCGTCTTCATCCTGCCCTGCTGCCGGGATCTCGATCCAGCGATCAGCGGCGCCGTCGCATTCCTGCACCACCGGGAAGTAGAGCTTCTGGCCCACGGGGAGATCGGCCGTCAGCGTCGCGCGGAAAACGAACTCGTCATAAAATTCATCCGGCAGGCTGCCGCCGCTCCAGTCGACTTCCTTGACCCCATCGGTCACCGCCTGACCGTAGAGCTGGTAGGATTTGTCGTAATTGCCCTTCTTGACCTGCAGCGTCCAGCCCGGCGTCGGCATCGGTTTCACCGCGATCACCCCTTCCGGGATTTGCACGCGAAGGGCGATCGTCGCCTTGCCGTCGCAACCATGCGGCACGCGCAGGACAGCCTTGTAGGTCGAGCCGACAGCCGCTTCCTGGGTTTCGAGCGTGATGTGCGCGAAGGCAGCACTTGTCCCGAGCAGAAAAAGCGCACCGGCCGACAAAAGGTACTTGTTCATGATGGTTCCTCTAGAATCTTGATCAATACGATGGCCGGTTCAGTCATTGTCTTCTTGAGGCGCAGGGCTGCCCATGGCCTGCACTGCGAATTCGACCGTCACCGTCCCGGCCTTTTCGAAGGTCAGGGTGGCGGCGAACATCTCGCCTTGCTTGGGTGGCTGCTTCAAATCCATGAACATCACATGATAGCTGCCGGGTCCCAAAACGACCTTGCCGCCAGCCGGAATCTCCAGGCCGCCAGCAACCGGCCGCATGGTCATGACGCCGTCTTTGACGCCCATCTCATGCAGCTCGGCCTTTCCCGAGATGTCGGTGGAAATCGACAGCAGCCGATCCGGCGTGCTGCCTTTGTTGGTAATGGTGAAGTAGCCGCCGGCCACCTTGGCGCCGGCCGGCGTGGCACGTGACCAGGGGTGCCCGATCTCGAGATCGCCGATCTTGAATCCATGTGCGAAGCCGGTCTGGGCGCCGGCGAACAACAGCGCAAAAGCCAGTACGGCGATGCCGAGACCCGCCTCGAAGCTGCGTCGAATGCTGCCGGGCTTGGGACGCGCGGCAGTGCGGAAAAAATGGGACATGGTTGCTCCATGAAGTGAAGGTCGCGCCGTTGCCGGTCGCGGACAGTTTGATGTTTGGATGGGTACGCCCGCGAAAGGTTCCGGCGGGCAGACAGACTCAGGCCGTCCGCGGCGGCGCGCGCGGATTCGACGGCGAACGCTCACGCGCGAAGTCGAGATGGATGGCCGCCGGAAAGACGAAGGCGACGGCCTCAAAGGAACGCGCGCCCAGGGCAAGCCCCACAACGGGCGGCGGTGCAAAGGCCGGCGAAAACATGCTGCAGCCAAGCATGCAACATGCCGGCAGATGCGACGGCGGCGGGTTGCCGCCGGGAAGCTGGGTCGCACCCTCACGGGTACAGATGACGTTGCCGAAGGCATCGAGTTGTGACGCATTCGGCGCGGTGCCGAACGCGAACGCACCGAGCGTCGACTGGAGCAACAGCAGATAGGCCGCGACAAGCGCGACCAGAATGCTCCACCGTTTCTCCCGGCCGTTCAAACGATCTGCCTCATCGAGCAATCACCGGAGCGATACCTATCACGGTAGGGGCAGGTCGAAAATCGGCAAATTCGATGCTGCGGCAACGCGGCATATTAGGATTTCAGTGGCGGCCGGCTCTCCGGGATAGAGGTCAGTAATGTCTGGCGCGCCGACTTCAGGTGCTTGCGGCAGGCGGCGTCGACCTTGCCGAGATCGCGCGATTTGAGTGCCGCGATATAGGCGAGGTGCTCACCGATCGCGACCTCGTTGCGCTCGCGCTCCTGCGCCTTGTTCCATTGGTAGTGATAGTGGAAGATCATGGCGATGACGTCGTAGAAATCGACGATGAAGCGGTTGTGCGACGCCCGGTGGATGAGCCGATGGAGGCGCTCGTCCAGCTCCGAGAATTCGTTGAAGCGGGTGGCGATTTCGCTTGCCAGCAAGCGATGCTCGTCCTCCAGGCGGTCGAGATCGGTCCAGACCGCGCTGTCCTGCGGCAGAGCGGCGAAGGCTGCCGCCGAGCGCAGTTCGAACATTTCGCGGATTTCGGTCAGTTCCAGCGCGAAGGCACGGGTGAAGCCCTTCAGCACCCAATGGCTGTTGCGGCGCTTCTCTATCAGGCCGAAGCGGGAGAAGCGGATCAGGAACTCGCGCACGCTGGTGGTGCCGACGCCGATCTCGCGCGCCAGTTCTAGCTCGTTGATCTGCATGCCGGCCTCGGCGCCGCCGGCGAGCAGCCGTCGCATGAACGACCGCTCGATGATTTCGGCCAGCGTGTCGGTCTCTTCCTCGGGGAAGAAATCATCGGGACGCGGTTCGCGCAGCACCGTCTTGGCGCGCTTGTTCCAGGCGATCAGCCCGGTCTCTTCCATGCGCGCCAGGATGGTGCGGACGGTTGTCCGGCTGACACCAAGCAATGTCCCCAGCTCCGGCTCCGAAGGCAGGCTGCGTGTTTCATCGAGCAGCCTGAGGCACCTGTTGTAGGCATCCTTGTAGACGTTGTTGCTCTTCGACATCCCTGACCCGTTGCACGCCGTCGCTTGCGGCTGCTGGCTTGAAGCGCAATATGACGTTCCCATGACCCCTGAAAAGCGAAACCGCTTTTCGGAACACCCAAGGACATGCGGAACTCCCCAGCGAAAAAACAATTGACGCAAAACTGTTTTTTCACGATAAAAGACATTATCTTTTAACAGGCGCGTGTCAATCCGCCCGCGCATCCCAGGATCACCCAGGAAACCGCCCGTGAACGCCTCCAACAGCATTCTTCTGTCTCCCGCCGACAATGTCGCCGTCGCCAACGGCCGCATCGAGATCGGCACCACGCTGCCGGGCGGTGCCGTCGCCACTGCGCTGATCGAGCCCGGCCACAAGGTGGCGATCAAGCCGATCGCCACCGGCGAGGCCGTGGTGAAATACGCCCAGGCAATCGGCCGCGCGACACAGGACATAGCGCCGGGCGAGCATGTTCATTCACACAATCTGGTTTTCGAATCCGGCCGTTTGCCCGTAGTGCCGCCGAGCGAGGCCGAGCACGCGACAGAAGCCGACCGCAGCCGCACCTTCATGGGTTATCGCCGAGCCGATGGTCGTGCGGGTACGCGCAACTTCATCGGCATCATCGCCAGCGTGAATTGCTCGGCCACTGTTTGCCATGCCATCGCCGACCAAGCCAACCGGACCCTGTTGCCGAAATATCCCGGCATCGATGGCTTCGTCCCGATCGTTCACGGCCAGGGCTGCGGCATGAGCGGCACCGGCGACGGCATGATGGTGCTGCATCGCACGCTCGCCGGCTATGCCCGCCATCCCAATTTCGGCGGCGTGCTGATGGTCGGGCTCGGCTGCGAGGTCAATCAGCTCACGCTCTATGGCCAGAAGGGCGCTGCCGCCGGCAAGCGCCACTTCAACATCCAGGACGCGGGCGGCTCGCGCAAATCGGTCGAAAAGGCGATGCTGGTGCTGGCCGAGATCGCAGAGGAAGTCGGCCAGCTGAAGCGTGAGCCGATCCCGGTCAGTGAGATCGTCGTCGGCCTGCAATGCGGCGGCTCCGACGGCATGTCCGGCATTACGGCCAATCCGGCGCTGGGCGCAGCCGTCGACATCCTGGCCGGCGTCGGCGGCATCGGCATCCTTTCAGAGACAACCGAGATCTATGGTGCCGAGCACCTGCTTGCCTATCGCGCGGCAACACCGGAGATCGCGCAGAAGCTCGACGGTTTCGTCAAGTGGTGGGAGGATCACGTCGCCAAGCATGGCGCCTCGATCGACAACAACCCCTCGCCCGGCAACAAGCGCGGCGGCCTCACCACCATCCTGGAGAAGTCGCTGGGGGCCGTCGCAAAGGGCGGCCAGACGCCGCTCAACGGCGTCTTCGGCTATGCCGAAAAGGTCATCGGCAACGGACTGGTGTTCATGGACACGCCCGGCTACGACCCGGTGTCGGCCACCGGACAGGTGGCGGGCGGCGCCAACATCATCGTCTTCACCACCGGCCGCGGCTCGTGCTTCGGCTGCCGGCCGACGCCGTCGATCAAGGTCGCCAGCAACTCGACTATGTACCACACCATGGAAGAGGATATGGACGTCAACTGCGGCGTCATCGCCTCGGGCGAGAAAACCATCGCCGGCATGGGCCGCGAGATCTTCGAACTGATCGTCGAGACGGCTTCCGGCCGCAAGACCAAGAGCGAGGATTTCGGCTACGGCGACAACGAGTTCGTGCCCTGGCATCTTGGTGCAACGCTCTAACTCTTTGTTTTTGCTCAATTCCGGACGGAAAACCGTTACACACTTTTCTAGCAATTGCACTAGATTGACTGATATCTGAAGGCTGCCAACCGGATACGGTCGGCAGCAGGGAGGTTTTCGTATGAACAAGCGCCGCATCGGACAGACCGCGCTCGAGGTCACCGAGATCAGCTTTGGCGGCGCCGCGATCGGCGGCCTCTACCGCGCCTGTTCGCGCGAGTCGGCGATGGAGACGCTGCAAGGCGCCTGGGAGGCCGGCCTGCGTTATTTCGACACCGCACCCTTCTACGGTTTCGGCCTGTCGGAACGCCGCTTCGGCGACTTCCTGCGCTACAAGCCGCGCGATTCCTATGTGTTGTCGACCAAGGTCGGCCGCCTGTTCCGTCCCGTTCCGGACGACCGTGTTCCCGATCACTCCTATGTCGATCCGCTGCCGTTCGCGCTAGACTACGACTATTCCTATGACGGCATCATGCGTTCGGTCGATTTCAGCTATGCGCGGCTTGGCCTCAACAAGATCGACATCCTGTTCGTCCACGACATCGGCGCCTATACGCATGGCGTAGAGAAAACCAAACTGCATTTTCGCGAGTTCATGGACGGCGGCCTCAAGGCACTCGAAGAGCTGAAGCGATCCGGCGTCATTTCCGCCTATGGGCTTGGCGTCAACGAGGTCCAGATCTGCCTCGATGTGATGCGTCGGGCGCCACTTGATTGCATCCTGCTCGCCAGCCGCTATTCCTTGCTCGACCGCAGCGCCGAAGCGGAACTTTTGCCATTGTGCAGGGCACAACAGACCTCACTGGTCATCGGCGGCGTGTTCAACTCCGGCATCCTGGCGACCGGGCCTGTGCAAGGCGCGCATTTCGACTACCTGCCCGCCAACCACGACGTGCTGGACCGCGTCGGTGCGATGGAAAGGATCGCCACCGAGGGTGGCTATCCGCTGGCCGCTGCCGCGTTCCAGTTCCCCTTGCATGAACCTGCGGTCGCCACGGTGCTGACCGGCACCGCCAAGCTGGCAAACCTGACCCGCAACCTCGAATTGCTCGACGTCGACGTGCCCGAGACGGAATACGCCAGATACCGGCCCTATACGCTGGTTCAGGAGCTGGCGTGAAGCCCCCATCCACCCACCGTGAGAGGTGACCTGGGCTTCACATTCTTGCGATCCCATGAAAGAATGAACATTCCATATTGACTAACTAGTGGAATTAATATTCCATGGCTTCACGGAACGGAACGGGAGCGTTTGACGGCGGCAAGGGAGGAGTGGCGCGGTTATTTCCCCCTGCCAGAACTCGGCAGGGTTGACGCGAAACACCGCTTGCATCGGACAGGTCGATGCACTATCAAAACAGTGTAAATGTTTTTTATTGATAAAGTTCTGTTTGGGCCACGCCTATCCGGACGGAGCTTCCGTAACGTTCACCGGGCGACTTAGGGAGGATTCCTAATGAAATTCGTAACCAGCATTCTCAACCGCCGCGCAGTGATGACGTTGGCAGCAGCTTCGATGCTCGCCGGCGTCATGCATTCGGCGCCGGCTTCGGCGGCGGACGTGACCATTCCGATCATCGTCAAGGACACGACGTCCTTCTACTGGCAGATCGTTCTGGCCGGAGCCCGCAAGGCCGGCAAGGACCTAGGCGTCAACGTACCGGAACTCGGCGCCCAGGCTGAAACCGACGTCAACGGCCAGATCTCGATCCTCGAGAATGCCGTCGCCGGCAACCCGGCCGCCGTCGTCATCGCGCCGACCGAAGCCAAGGCGCTTGGCAAGCCGATCGACGAAGCCGCTGCCAAGGTCAAGGTTATCGGCATCGACTCCGGCGCCGACTCCAAGGCCTTCACCTCGTTCCTGACCACCGACAACGTGCAGGGTGGCCGCGTCGCCGCGGACGGTCTTGCCGCAGCCATCGGCGAAGCCAATGGCGGTAAGGTCGAGGGCAAGGTCGCGTTGATCACGGCACTTCCCGGTGCCGGCTCGCTGGAACAGCGCGCCCAGGGCTTCAAGGAACAGCTCAAGGCAAAATATCCGGGCCTCGAGCTCGTCGCCGACAAATATGCCGACGGCCAGGCCACCACCGGCCTCAACATCGCCACCGACCTGATCACCGCCAATCCGGACCTGAAGGGCATCTTCGCCTCCAACCTGATCATGGCGCAGGGCGTCGGTCAGGCGATCGCCGAGAACAAACTTGCCGGCAAGGTCGGGCTGATCGGATTCGACAGCGACGAGAAGCTGATCAAGTTCCTCAATGACGGCGTCATTTCCGGCCTCGTCGTCCAGGACCCGTACCGGATGGGCTATGACGGCATCAAGACGGCGCTCGCCGCCTCGAAGGGCGAGAAGGTCGAGGCCAATGTCGACACTGGCGCCAACCTTGTCACCAAGGCCAACATGAAAGAGCCGAAGATCGACGCGCTGCTCAACCCGAAGCTCTGAGCCGCCGTATCCAAATCGTTTCCGGGGCCTCGCGCCCCGGAAACATCCACTGCCGGCACAAACGGCTTGGCAATCCACAAGCTTGAGCTAGGCTGCCTTTCGAGGCGTATCCTTGCCTCGCAGCGTGCCAAATCGTGAGGCCAATCTGGGAGGATTGTCATGACGTCGACGGCGCAGGAACTGCACCCGGCACCCGTGCTGGAACCAGGGCGGACCATCCTCGAATTGCGCGGGTTGGAGAAGCGCTATCCCGGCACCCACGCCCTGAAGCCGGTCAACCTCGCTTTCAAGTCCGGCGAGATCCACGCCATCGTCGGCGAGAACGGCGCCGGTAAATCGACGCTCATCAAGCTTCTCACCGGCGTCATGCCGCGCACCTCTGGAGAGGTGATCTGGGAGGGCCAGCCGGCAGCCTTGGCGACACCGCATGAGGCGATGGCACTCGGCATCAATGCCGTGCACCAGGAGGTCGTGCTCTGCCGTCACCTGACGGTGGCAGCCAACATGTTCCTCGGCGAGGAGAATTCGCGCTTCGGCATCCTGCAGCAACGCGCCATGGTCAAGGAAGCGCAGAAGATCATCGACGATCTCGGCTTCGATCTGCCGGCGCATGTCACACTCGGCGACCTCACCATCGGCCAGCAGCAGCTGATCGCCGCCGCCCGCGCCACCGTGCGCGGCACCAAATTCCTGATCTTCGACGAGCCGACCGCCTACCTGACCCGCAAGGAGGCCGACCAGCTCTTCACCCTGATCCGCCGACTGAAGGGCGAGGGCGTGACGATCATCTACATCAGCCACCGCATGGAGGAAGTGTTCGAGCTGGCTGACCGTGTTTCCGTACTGCGCGACGGCACGCTGGTCGGCACCCGCAACATCGCCGAGACCAACGACGCGGAGCTGGTCAAGATGATGATCAACCGCTCGATCGAACAGATCTACCACAAGGAACATTTCACACCGGGCGCGGCGATCCTCGAATCCAGGAACCTTTCCGGCAAAGGCTTCGAGAATGTATCGATGACGGTCCGAGCCGGCGAAATCGTCGGGCTCTACGGCCTGATCGGCGCCGGGCGCAGCGAGTTCGTCACCACGCTTTACGGCCGCCACCGCAAATCGGCCGGCCAGATCCTATGGGAAGGCAAACCGGTCCAGATCAACTCCGAGCATGACGCGATCAAGCTTGGCATGGCGCTGGCGCCGGAAAGCCGTCGCGATCAGGGTCTCTGCCTCAACCTTTCGGTCGGCCTCAACCTCAACCTGCCGATCTACAAGCGCATCTCGAACAATCTGCTGATCTCCAATGCGCAGGAAAGGACCCAGGCCGACCGCCAGATCGCCGATCTCAGGATCAAGACGCCGACGCGCAGTGCACTGGCGTCCAGCCTGTCCGGTGGCAACCAGCAGAAGATCGTCATCGGCAAATGGCTGGCCCACGGCGCCAGGCTGTTCATCTTCGACGAGCCGACGGTCGGCGTCGACGTCGGCACCAAGGCCGAGATCTACCGCCTGTTCAGCGTATTGTTGTCGAAGGGAGCCGGCATCATCCTGATCTCGTCCTACCTGCCCGAGGTCTACGAACTGGCCGACACGCTGCACGTATTCCGCCGCGGCAAACTGGTGGCCACGCACGGGTTCCGCACCGCCGACCATGAGGAAATTCTCACACAGGCGCTCGCCGAGAAACAAGAAAAGCTGGGAGAACAGATATGAGCACCGAGGCGATTCCTGCCGAAAAACCGAAGCGCAACTACAATGCCCTGTTCGGGCTGACGCTGCTGGCGCTGCTGGTGCTGCTGTGGGTCATCCTGTCACTGTCGACATCAAGCTTTGCTTCGGCCAACAACATCTCGAACCTGCTGCGCCAGGGCTCGATGATCGCCATCCTGGCCGTCGGCCAGACCTTCGTCATCATCACCGGCGGCATCGATCTTTCGGTCGGCGCCGTGGTTGGCTTCGCCACCGTCATAGCCGCGATGCTGATCAATGCCGGCATCCCGGTCTTCCTCGCCATCCTCATCACCTTGCTAGTCGGCGTCGCCATTGGCCTGTTCCATGGCTTCGGCATCGTCAAGATGGGGCTGCCGCCCTTCATCATCACGTTGGCAACGCTGACGTCGTTGCGCGGCATCGGTCTTTTGATGACCAACGGCAATTCGATCTCGATCAACAACGATGCCTTTCAAGAGTTCTCGCGCAACTCCTTCCTCGGCGTCCCCAACCTGTTCTGGATGGTGATCCTGGTTGGTATTCCGGCCTACATCTTCCTCCATCACAGCCGTTGGGGCCGGTATTTGTTCTCGGTCGGCTCCAATGCCGAGGCCTCGCGCCTGTCCGGCGTCAATGTCCAGCGAACCATCTACATGGCTTACACGCTGTCGGGTCTCTGCGCGGCGTTCGTCGGCGTGTTGCTGGCCTCACGCATCGGCATCGGCAACCCGACCCAGGCCGAGGGTTGGGAACTGCAAGCGATCGCGTCGTCGGTGATCGGCGGCACCTCGCTGTTCGGCGCGGTCGGCTCGGTGCACGGGCCGCTGCTCGGCGCCTTCATTCTGGCCACCATCAACAACGGCGCCAATCTCTTGAACGTCAACGCCTTCTGGCAGCGCATCATCACCGGCGCGCTGATCATCATCATCGTCTATTTCGACGGGCTGCGACGCCGCGGTAGCAAGTGACAATAATTTGAGATCGATCGCCGGCCCTGTCGCGAAAATGGGCCGGCGATTTTCATGACAAACTGGATTGAAGCATGAAAGCCGTCGTCTGCCGCTCGCCTGGCGAGCTCGTCCTGGAAGACCGTCCGGCGCCGAGCGCGCCACCCCCCGGCTGGGCGCTGGTGGCTGTCAGCCATGTCGGCATCTGCGGCACCGACTATCATATATACGAAGGCAAGCACCCATTCCTCGCCTATCCCCGCATCATGGGCCATGAGGTGTCGGGAACGATCGTCGAGACCGGCGAAGGCGTCGAACTTTCCGCTGGCGAGCCGGTGGTCATCAATCCCTATCTTTCCTGCGCCAAGTGCATCGCCTGCCGGCACGGCAAGCCGAATTGCTGCGTCAGGATCGAGGTCCTCGGCGTCCATCGCGACGGCGCCATGTGCGAACGGATTCTGGTGCCGGCACAAAATCTCTATCCGGCAAACGGCCTGTCGCTGGCCGACGCCGCCGCTGTCGAGTTCCTGGCCATCGGCGCGCATGCTGTGCGACGCGCAAGCGCCGATCCCGGCGCCCGCACGCTGGTCATCGGCGCCGGTCCGATCGGGCTTGGCACCGCCATCTTCGCCGGCATCGCCGGGCTTGACGTGACGCTGCTCGACATGAGCAGCGAAAGACTTGCCTTTGCCGCCAACGAGCTTGGTTTCCAGACCCTCGACGGTTCGCGCGGCGCGGTGTCCGATCTGGTCGGGCAAGCGACCGCTGGCGAAGGCTTCGATGTGGTCTTCGACGCCACCGGAAACACCCAGTCGGTGCAGTCGGCCTTCGCCCATGTCGCGCATGGCGGAACACTGGTGCTGGTCAGCGTCGTCAAGGACGACATCACCTTCTCCGATCCGGAATTCCACAAGCGCGAGATGACCCTGATCGGCAGTCGCAATGCGTTGCGCGCCGACTTCGACCACGTCGCCGCCTCGATCCGCAACGGCGCCGTGCCGTTGGCAAAGCTCGTCACCCACCGCACCACGCTGGCCGATACGCCGCACGATCTCGCGCGCTGGGCACACGAGAAATCCGGCCTGATCAAGGCTGTGATCGAGGTCGGATAAAAGCATTTCCAGGAAACGTGTGAAGCGGTTTTCCGTACGCAATTGCGTCAGACAATCCAGCCAGTCGCCAGTGTCACCTTACAGTGCCGACAATTTGAGTTCGACGCGCTCAGCCGGGAAGCGTGACTCGGAAAACTGGATCGGCTGGCCGTCCGGCGTGACGTTGACGGCGACCGTGACCAGCACGATGGCGCCGGGCTGCAGATCGAGGTCGGCAAGGTCGGCGGCGTCGGCATGGCGTGCTGACAGCATGGTCGATTGCCTGAGATAATCGTCGATGCCGAAACGTGCCAGCGACGCGGTGATCGAGCCGGTTTGCGCCATGGCGGCATCAATGCCGGCAAAGCGCCTGGCCTCGAACCAGCCGGCAGCACGCGACACCGGGCGGCCATCGGCTTCGCCGCGTGTTTCCAGCCGGATCACGTTTGCCCCCCTGGCTAGGCCCAGCCCCTCGGCGACGCGCCGGCTGGCCGGCTCCACCGACGAGGCAAGCAGGACAATATGCCGTTCCGACGCCTGCCCTTGCAGGCCTGCCGAAAACCGTGTTCGCGCGCCGATCGGATAGGACAGCCGCTTGCGCGACAGCACGAAGGTGCCGCGTCCCTGTTCGGCCCGCAGCACCCCTTCCTGCACAAGGGCTGCTATGGCACTGCGCACCGTGTGACGGTTGACGCCATAGCGCTCGGCCAGCGCAACCTCCGGCGGTAGCGCTGCATTCTCGGCGAAATCGCCGATGGCGATCGCATGCAGGATCTTGTCGGCGATCTGCCGCCACAGCGAGACACCACTCCGCCGCTCGATGCTGTCCGCTGCCAGCTGCCCGACCATTTTAATTGTCCCAGCCTCCCATTGCTTGTCATCCACCCGTCATGGACTCGCGCTAGATAATAGGTATAATTTGTATAATTGTCTATATCAATAGACAAATTTAGACAAGAGGATTGTTGCTCATGCGAGGACAGGAAGCCCGCGACCAAGCCGAGCGCAAGGCCGCCATGGCAACACTGGCACAATCCAGCGGCGATGACGTCGTCCGGCTCTGGAACGCGTCCGGACTGCCCTCGGAAGCTGAGCTGCTGCGCGGCCCGGAGACCGGCCTGGTCACCGTGCGCGGCCGCATCGGTGGTGGCGGCTCCCCCTTCAATGTTGGTGAGACGACCGTTACCCGCGCCACTGTCCGGCTGCCGTCCGGACAGGTCGGTCACTGCTATGCGCTTGGCCGCGACAAGCAGAAGGCAAGGCTGGCGGCCATCGCCGATGCGTTGTGGCAGGACCCGGTGCGTCGCGCCGAGGTCGAGACCGTGCTTATTGCGCCTCTACGATCGGCTCTGGCCACCGCGCATGAACGGCGGCGCGCCGAGACGGCGGCAACGAAGGTGGATTTCTTCACCATGGTTCGCGGAGAAGACTGATGGACATCGCAGCGCAATCGATCGAGGGCGGTTTTGCCGATCCGGTCTTCAACGCCCAGACCGTGTTTCGCGCCGTCATGGACGCGATGGCGCGGCCGGGCAGCGTGCAACCCGTGCCCGCCTTCGCCCGCCCGCCGGTGCCGCTTTCGGCGACCGCCGGCGCCGTAGCGCTGGCGCTTTGCGACAACGACACCCCGCTCTGGCTCGACCCGGCTTTGCAGGCCTCTACCGCGATCAAATCCTGGCTTGGTTTCCACACCGGTGCGCCTTTGGCCAACACGCCGGCCGATGCGCATTTCGCTTTGATCGCCACGCCGGCCGAGATGATGGCGCTCGACGGTTTTTCGCAAGGTACCCAGGATTATCCCGACCGCTCCACCACGCTGATCCTGCAAGTCAGTGATCTCGTTTCCGGCGCCCTGCTGCTGCTCGGAGGCCCCGGCATCGAAACCAGTGCCACGATCGCGCCGGCGCAGATGCCGCGTCATTTCGTCGAGCAGTGGAAGCAGAACATCAAGCGCTTTCCGCGTGGCGTCGACATCATCCTCGCCACATCGGACGGCGTCGCCTGCCTGCCGCGCACCACGCGCATCAAGACGATGGAGGGCTGAGATGTATGTCGCGGTAAAAGGTGGCGAGGCGGCCATTGCCAACGCCCACAGCCTGCTCGCCGACCGCCGGCGCGGCGACCGTTCGGTGCCCGCCATTCGCCTCGACCAGATCGTCGAACAGTTGGCGCTTGGCGTCGACCGGGTGATGAGCGAAGGCTCCCTCTATGACCGCGAGCTGGCGGCGCTTGCCATCGTCCAGGCGCGCGGCGACCTGATCGAGGCGATCTTCCTGGTGCGCGCCTATCGCACCACGTTGCCGCGCTTCGGCTATTCCAAGGCGATCGACACCGCCACCATGCTGGTCGAGCGGCGCGTTTCGGCGACCTACAAGGACCTGCCCGGCGGCCAGCTGCTCGGCCCGACCTTCGACTATACGCATCGGCTGCTCGACCCCGGGCTTGCCGCCGGCGGCGATGTCGCCGAGCCGCTGCAGCGCGAGACCGAAACAAAAGCCATGCCGCGCGTCTCGGCGATCCTGGCCCGTGAAGGCCTGATCGAACCGGATGGGGAGATGCCACAGGACCATGTCCCCGGCGACATCACCCGCGAGCCGCTGGAATTCCCGATGGCGCGCGACATCCGCCTGCAGGCGCTGTCACGCGGCGATGAGGGCTTCTTGCTGGCGCTCGGCTATTCCACGCAGCGCGGCTATGCCCGTAACCATCCCTTCGTCGGCGAGATCCGCATCGGCGAGGTCGAGCTGGAACTGGATGTTCCCGAACTCCCGTTCGCCGTGCCGCTCGGCACGGTGCGGGTCACCGAATGCCAGATGGTCAACCAGTTCAAGGGCTCGGCCAAGGCGCCGCCGCAATTCACCCGCGGCTACGGCCTGGTCTTCGGCCAGAGCGAGCGCAAGGCGATGGCGATGGCGCTCTGCGATCGGGCATTGCGCGCTTCGGAACTCGGCGAAGATGTCGTCGCCGCCGCGCAGGACGAGGAGTTCGTCATCTCGCATTCCGACAATGTCCAGGCGACCGGCTTCGTCGAGCACCTGAAGCTCCCGCACTATGTCGACTTCCAGGCCGAACTCGACCTCGTGCGCCGCATGCGCGCCGAATATGACGCCCGCGAAAACCCGGTGAAGGCGGACGACAAGAGGGAGGCCGCGGAATGACCGCTCAACCGACAGACATTGCCACCTACAACTTCGCCTATCTCGACGAACAGACCAAGCGGATGATCCGTCGCGCGATCCTCAAGGGCATCGCCATCCCCGGCTATCAGGTGCCGTTCGCCTCGCGCGAAATGCCGATGCCTTATGGCTGGGGCACCGGCGGCGTCCAGGTCACCGCCTCGATCATCGGTCCCGATGATGTGCTGAAGGTCATCGACCAGGGCGCCGATGACACCACCAATGCGGTCTCGATCCGTGCCTTCTTCAAGAAGGTCGCCAATGTCGCGGTGACGACCGATACCGCCAGCGCCACCATCATCCAGACCCGCCACCGCATCCCCGAGCACCCTATGAAGGCAGGCCAGGTGCTGGTCTACCAGGTGCCGATTCCCGAGCCGCTGCGCTTCCTCGAGCCGCGCGAAACCGAGACGCGCAAGATGCATGCGCTGGAGGAATACGGCCTGATGCATGTGAAGCTCTACGAGGACATCGCCAGGCACGGGCGCATCGCCACCACCTATGCCTATCCGGTCAAGGTCGAGGGTCGCTACGTGATGGACCCGTCGCCGACGCCGAAATTCGACAATCCCAAGATGCACCGCTCGCCGGCCTTGCAGCTGTTTGGCGCCGGCCGCGAAAAGCGCATCTATGCGGTGCCGCCGTTCACCGAAGTGGTCAGCCTCGACTTCGAGGATCATCCGTTCGAGGTGCAGACCTTCGACCAGCCCTGCGCGCTGTGCGCGGCCGAGAATGTCTATCTCGACGAGGTCATCCTCGACGACCATGGCGGCCACATGTTCGTCTGCTCGGACACCGACCACTGCGAGAAACGGCGTGAGGAGGGCCATCGCGGCCATCTTGCCCCTGAGATGATGGAGCCGGCGCAATGACCGACGAACCACTGCTGCGCGTCTCGGCGCTCTCCAAATTCTACGGCTCGCGCGTCGGCTGCGACAACGTCTCCTTCGACCTGTGGCCGGGCGAAGTTCTGGCGGTCGTCGGCGAGTCCGGTTCCGGCAAGACGACCCTGCTCAACTGCCTGTCGACCCGGCTGTTGCCGAGTTCCGGCACCGCCAGCTACCGCATGCGCGACGGCCAGTTCCGCGAGCTCTACCGGATGAGCGAGCCCGAGCGCCGCTTCCTGATGCGCACCAACTGGGGTTTTGTCCACCAGAATCCGGCCGACGGCCTGCGCATGACGGTGTCAGCCGGCGCCAATGTCGGCGAACGGCTGATGGCGGTTGGCGACCGCCACTATGGCAAGATCCGCGCTACAGCCGTCGACTGGCTGTCGCGCGTCGAGATCGATGAAGACCGCATCGACGACGAGCCGCGCGCCTTTTCCGGCGGTATGCGCCAGCGCCTGCAGATCGCCCGCAACCTCGTCACCGGGCCGCGGCTGGTGTTCATGGATGAGCCGACGGGCGGCCTCGACGTCTCGGTGCAGGCACGCCTGCTCGACCTGCTGCGCGGCTTGGTCACCGACCTTGGTCTCGCCGCCATCGTCGTCACCCACGACCTTGCCGTGGCGCGTCTTCTGTCGCAGCGCATGATGGTGATGAAGGATGGCCGCGTCGTCGAAAGCGGTCTCACCGACCGCGTGCTCGACGATCCGCGCGCACCCTACACCCAGCTTCTCGTTTCCTCGATACTTCAGGTGTAACCCATGCCGACGCCCCTCGTTGTCTCCGACGTCGCCAAGAGCTTCACCATGCATCTGCGCGACGGCATCAAACTGCCTGTCGTTGCCGGTGTTTCGTTCTCTATCAGGGCTAGCGAATGCACCGTGCTCGGCGGCCCGTCCGGCGCCGGCAAGAGCTCGATCCTGAAGATGCTCTACGGCAACTACGCCGTCGACGAGGGCCAGATCATCGTCAAGCACGATGACGGGCTGATCGATCTCGCCACCGCCAGTCCGCGCACCGTGCTTGCCATACGCCGGCAAACGATCGGCTATGTCAGCCAGTTCCTGCGCACCGTGCCGCGCGTCTCGGTGCTGGATGTCGTCGCCGAACCGCTGGTCGAGCGTGGCGAAGACCGCGAGAGCGCGCGCGGCAAGGCTCGCGCCTTGCTGGCGCAGCTCAATCTGCCGGAAAAACTCTGGGCGTTGCCGCCGGCAACCTTCTCCGGCGGCGAGCAGCAGCGCGTCAACATCGCGCGTGGCTTCATCACCGAGCATCCGATCCTGCTGCTCGACGAACCGACCGCCTCCCTCGATGCCAGGAACCGCGACGTGGTGATTGAACTCATCGCCGCCAAGAAGGCGGTTGGCGTCGCTCTGCTCGGCATCTTCCACGACCACGACGTGCGCGAGGCGGTCGCCGACCGCATCATCGACGTCACCGCTTTCGCGCCCGGAAAAATCGCCGCATGACGAAAAAACTGTCGGAGACGCCGCTGATCCACCCGACGGCGGACGTGCAGAACTCGACGCTTGGCCGCTGGACCGAGATCGCCGACGGCAGCCGAGTTTCCGAGAGCATCCTCGGCGACTATTCCTACATGATGCAGGACTGCGCCGTCTGGTGCGCGACGATCGGCAAATTTTCCAACATTGCCGCCAGCGTGCGCATCAACGCCACCAACCACCCGACATGGCGGCCGACGCTGCACCACTTCACCTACCGCGCTTCCGACTATTGGGACGACGCAGAGCACGAGAGTGAATTCTTCGCCCAGCGCCGCGCCAAGCGGGTCACCATCGGCCACGACACGTGGCTCGGCCACGGCTCGACCATCCTGCCCGGCGTCACCGTCGGCGATGGTGCCGCGGTCGGCGCCGGCGCGGTCGTCTCGAAGGATGTCGCGCCCTACACCATCGTCGGCGGCGTGCCGGCCAGACCGATCCGTGAGCGCTTCGACCGCCGCACTGCCGAACGCTACCAGGCGCTCGCCTGGTGGGACTGGGACCATGCCAAGCTGCGGACAGCACTAGCTGATTTCCGGGAACTGTCGGCCGAAGCCTTTCTGGAAAAATATGGCGGATAGGCCATCACATCATTGTCATGGGTGAGCCTGTTTCATATCCCTGACACATCGCCGGGGCAGGACGCCATCTGCCCTGGAGATCGCAATGCTTGTTTCTGTCAGACCCTCGCTCGCCGGATTCTTTGCCGGCTCCAATCCGAAGCCACCCGTTCATCTCGGCACGCGCTACGACATGTCGGGCAATTTCCTGATCGAGCCCGGCAACACGGTCGTCAGCCATCTCGTCAGCGGTTCGCCCTCCGAGGCCGTGGTGCTTGCGGTGCGCGACCGGATGCTGGCGATGCCCGATGCCGACCGGCTGGCCTTCACCCCCGTCTCAAGCCTGCACATGACGCTGTTCCAGGGCATCATCGAATATCGCCGCCGGTTGCCCTACTGGCCACATGACGTGCCGCTCGACACCAGCATCGACGCGATGACCCGCCTCTACCTGGAGCGGCTGAAGGGTTTCAAGGGCTTCGGCCCGTTCAACATCAAGGTGGTCGAAATTGTACCGACCGGCCTCACCGTTGCCGGTGCGACCGACGAGGACGTGCGCATCATGGCCGACTGGCGCGATGCCTTGGCGGTGCCGTTCGGCTACAGGCATCTCGACCATGACAACTACGTCTTCCACATCACCTTCGCCTATCAGATCCAGCGTCTTGCGGACGACAGGGCGGCCGCATGGCAGCAACTGTTCGATGATTGCCTCGCGCTTTTCGCGCGGCAGGCTCCGGTGATCGAGATCAAGGCGCCCGCCTTCTGCAGCTTCAGGGACATGGAGCATTTCGAGGAGTTGCAGGTACTCGGCTGATCGACGGCTACAGGCGCCTGACACCGTGCCTGTGGGCAGTAACAAAACTGACATCAATCCGACACCGCAGGTTCATGGCGCTGCGCTAGCCAAGGGTTAACAGACCCTTCAACTGCGACTGGACTGGAAACGACCATGTCAGCCACGCTCGAAATCCGCGGCGTCACCCGACGATTTGGCAAGAACACAGCCGTCAGCGATATCAACATCTCAATCCCGCAGGGCCAGATGGTTGGCATTATCGGTCGTTCGGGCGCCGGCAAATCAACCCTTCTGCGCATGATCAATCGTCTCATCGATCCCAGCCAGGGATCGATTTTTTTTGACGGCGCCGAGGTCTCCCAATTGCGCGGTTCGCCGCTGCGGCGCTGGCAGCGCGACTGTGCCATGATCTTCCAGCAGTTCAACTTGGTGCCGCGCCTCGACGTGCTGACCAATGTGCTGCTCGGCAAGCTGAACCACCGTTCGACTATGTCGAACCTGCTCGGTATGTTTTCCCGCGCCGAGTGCGCCGAGGCGGTCGCCGCACTCGAGCGGCTCGACATCGCCCGCACCGCGATGCAGCCTGCCGGCACGTTGTCGGGCGGCCAACAACAGCGCGTCGCCATTGCCCGCGCCATGATGCAGCAGCCCAAGGTGATCCTCGCCGACGAACCGATCGCTTCGCTCGACCCGCTCAACGCCAAGGTGGTGATGGATTCGCTGCAGGACATCAATCTGCGCGAAGGCATCACCGTCGTCACCAATCTGCACACGCTGGACACTGCCCGCGCCTACTGCAACCGCATCATCGGCATGGCCGCCGGCAAGGTCGTCTTCGACGGTCCGCCGGAAGAGCTCAACCGCGAGGCCGTCCGTCTCGTTTATGGCGCCGACAGCAATGGCGGCGAAATCTCCGAGGCCATCACCTCGACCAGCATCGCCTACAAGCAAAAGATCACCGCATCCGCCGGACCGCTCGAGCCCGCATTCCCGGGATATTGAGTCCATGATCCCGAAAAGTGGAAACCGGTTTTCGGGAAAGATCATGGGTCAAGAAAGAGCGACCTGGATCGCCAGCCCGCGTCAAGGGCACCTGTCAGAATAACCAACGCTACCGGCGCGGGGCCGGAACCCACAGGAGAGATATCCAATGTTCAGGAAGATGGTATTTAGCGCCGTTTCGGTGCTCGCCATGGCGACCAGCATGGCCCACGCCGCCGATATGAAGGAATTCCGCGTCGGCATCCTTGGCGGCGAGAACGAAACCGACCGGCTGCGCAACTACCAGTGCCTGGCCGACCATCTGAAGGCCGAATTCGGCTTCGAGAAGGTCTCGCTGTTCCCCGCCGCCGACTATGACGGCGTCATCCAGGGCCTGCTCGGCGGCACCCTCGACTTCGCCGAACTCGGCGCTTCCGGCTATGCCAGCGTCGCTCTCAAGGACCCGAAGGCGGTCACCCCGATCCTCACCACCCAGCAGACCGACGGCGCCACCGGCTATTATTCGATCGGCCTGGCGCTGAAGTCTTCCGGCATCATCGACATCAAGTCGGCCAAGGGCAAGAAGCTCGGCTACGCCGACCCGGATTCGACCTCCGGCTATCTGATCCCGCTGACCCAGATTCCGAAGGACACCGGCGCTTCGAACGAGACCTTCTTCGCTTCGACGCAGTTCAATGGCGGCCACGAGAACAACGTCCTGGCCGTGCGTGACGGCAAGGTCGACGTCGCGGTGGACGATTCCTCGGGCATCGGCGATTTCAAGAACGGCTACACCTCCGGCACCTTCCACAAGGAAGTCGCCAAGGGCGCCGTCGACCCCAACGACTTCGTCGAAGTCTGGCGCTCGGGCCTGATCCCGAACGGCCCGCTGGTCGTGCGCACGGCGCTCGGCGACGAGATGACCGCCAAGCTGACCGCGTTCTTCACAGCCCTTCCGGCCAAGGACAAGGCTTGCTTCGAGGGCGTCGAAGGCGGCGATTTCACCGGCTACGTTCCGGTGAAGGCGGACTTCTACAACGTCATCGTCGAAGCCCGTAAGGCAGCCATCGGCGGCTAACGGCGAAATCAGAAGGGCGGTGTTGAAAGCACCGCCCTTTCTGTTTGTCCGATCATGACCCTTTCCGTGACAGCCCCTTCCCGCGCCACCCATCAGATGGCCGATGCCTGGCGACGCCAGATATCGCTGCGCCGGCTCTATACGGTGCTCGGCGTCGGTTTGCTGCTTGCCGCGATGTTTGCGAGCATGTGGTTCGCCGACGAAGCCAATGCCGGGCACTTCTTCGACCGGCTGCCGCACATTCTGGATTTCCTGAGCTGGCTGATCCCCAAGGATTGGAACGACGTCTGGCGGGCGCTGTTCGACATTGCCTCGCCGCATGACACCGGCACCCAGGAATTCAACTTCCCGCTCGGCCGCGTCTATGTCTGGGGCGGTTTTTATATCCCTGAATATTTCGAGCTCATGCTGACCACGGTGAACGTGGCCCTGGTCTCGACCTTTATCGGCTTCATCTTCGCCGTGCCGTTTTCCTTCATCGCCGCGCGCAATTTGACGCCGCATCCGGTGCTGAGGCTCGTCGTCAAGCGCTTCATGGAGCTGCTGCGCGCCTTTCCGGAGATCGTCATTGCCGGCCTCTTCGCGGCCATTGTCTCGACCGGACCGATCGCCGCCATCATCGCCATCGGCCTGCATTCGATCGGCGCGCTCGGCAAGCTGTTCTATGAGATCAACGAGAACATCGACATGCGCGCCGAGGAGGGCCTGAGGGCGGTCGGCGCCAACTGGTTCGAGCGGGTGCGCTTTGCCGACCTGCCGCAGGTGCTGCCCAACTTCATGTCCTACACGCTGCTCCGCGTCGAGATCAATGTGCGCGCCTCGACCATCATCGGCGCCGTCGGCGGTGGGGGCATCGGCGAGGAATTGAAACTCTCGATCTCACGCGGCTTCGGCGCCAAGACATTGGCGCTGGTGCTGCTCTTGTTCACGACCATCTTCATCATCGACCAGTTCTCGGCCTGGCTGCGCCGCAAGCTGGTCGGCGAACAAGCCTTCCTGATGGGTGCTTAGCCATGATCCCGAAAAGTGGAATCCCAAAAGATAGAGCCCCATCCCGGTTCTATCGGGATGGATCAGGCTCTTGATCATGGCGACGATGACCGCAGACGAAATCCGGTCGATCGAGGAGCGCTACCCGCAAGTGTTCCGGCGGCCAACGTACAAGCGCTTTGCCCCGCTGTTCCTGTTCGTCGGCATCCTGCTTTACCTCACCTATGCCTTGTGGTTCTTCAGCCTGCCGCAAGTGCTGCGGGAATCGCACTGGGAACGCCTGCCGCTCTTCCTGTCGCAGTGGGTCAGCTACGACCTGCAGCCCGAGTTCCGCCTCGACCAGCCCGAGATCACGCCGAAATACCCGCGCTTTTCCGCGCTTGGCGAGAACCCGAATCCAGACTGGGTCATCAAGAACGCGGACGGCACGTTTAGCGTCCTGATCGACGGCCCGGGCAAATCCGTCACCTTCGACAAGAGCAAGGCGACGATCGTGGCCAATGGCGAGACGGTGCCGGTGTCGCTGACCGGCGGCAAGCCGGTGATCTCGGGCCCGGTGCCAGACTGGATCACCGCGCATGACGACGAAGTGGTGGCCAAGATGGGCTTCGCCGGCGAAGTGCGTGTCACCGTCGACCGCGTCAAGGTCCGCAAGCGCTTCTTCGGCTGGGCGAATTTCGTCTTCGACACGCGCTCGCCCTTCTTCGGCAAGTCTGCCAGTGAAGTGGCCTCGCTGATCGTGTCCGGCCCCGAACTCAAGCCGGGCACCTCGAACCTCGCGCTGGCGGGAGACAACATCTGGAACAACGCCCAGTGGCAGCACGGCGACGTCTGGACGAAGTTGTTGCAGACCATCGTCATGGCCTTTCTCGGCACCCTGCTCGGTGGCATCGTCGCCTTCCCGCTTGCCTTCTTCGCCGCCCGCAACATCACGCCGAACGGACTGCTCAGCCAGGTGCTCAAGCGTTTCTTCGACTTCATGCGTTCGGTCGACATGCTGATCTGGGCGCTGTTCTTCACCCGCGCCTTCGGCCCCGGCCCGCTGGCGGGCAGTGCCGCGATCTTCTTCACCGAGATCGGCACGCTGGGAAAAACCTATTCGGAAAGCCTCGAGAACATCGACGACAAGCCGCGCGAGGGCATCAAGTCGACAGGCGCCAACGGTCTTCTGGTGCAGCGCTATGGCGTGATGCCTGAAGTGATTCCGATCTTCATCAGCCAGACGCTCTACCAGTGGGAATCCAACACCCGCGGCGCCACCATCATCGGCGCCGTCGGCGCTGGCGGCATCGGCCTGAAATTGTGGGAAGCGATGCGCACCAACTCCAACTGGGCCAACGTCTTCTACATGGTGCTGCTGACGCTGGCCGTCGTCTTCATCTTCGACAACATATCCAACTTCCTGCGCCGCCGGCTGAGCCGGACCATCCACGACTACAACAGGATCCAGGCCGAGCAGGGTTAGCCATCCCAGCGCTTCAGGGTGTGTTGAGATTCAGGTCAGGCCGAGTCGAAAATGCTGGGTTCCGAGAACCGGAACGGAGCGTACTTTTGGGTACGTGAGTACCGGAAGCGCAGGACCCCGGCATTGCAGACCGGCCTCACTTGAATATCGACACGCCCTATGCCGCTTTCTTCCACCCATTCTTGATATGCTTGTAGCCGTCGCGATAGACGGCTTCCGGGCTCTCGGAAAAATCGCGCCACACCTTGGTCGCCGCAGCCAGATCCTTTAGCGAACGGCCGAACGCCTCGATCGTCAGCCAATCGTCATAGCCACTCTTGCGGATGGCGGAGAACGTTTCCGTCCACGGGATGTTGCCGCGCCCCGGCACGCCGCGGTCGTTCTCCGAAATATGGATATGGACGACATTCCTGCGGTGTTTTGTATAGGCGCCGATCGGGTCGGCTTCCTCGATATTGGCATGGAAAGTGTCGTACATCGCCTTGATATGCGGCCTGTCGATGGCATCGACATGCTCGGACAGATCCGCCATCGTGTTGAGAAGATAGCATTCGAACCGGTTCAGCGCCTCGAGCCCGATGGTGACGTTCCTCTTGCCGGCATGATCGCCGATGGCGCGTTGCGAAGCGACCGAGCGCTTCTTCTCGGCGGCTGTCGGCCCCGAGCCGGAGAAGGCACCGAGCGTCGAATGCAGCGGGCCGCTCAGCGTCCTGGCGCCGAGCGCGTCGGCGCAGTCGAGAGCCCATTTCATATAGTCGACGCCGGCCTTGCGGGTCGCAGCGTCGGCCGCGATCAGGTTCATCGCCGGATCGCCCATGGCTGACACGGCGGTCCGCTCCAGCCCGATACGGTCGAGCAACTCACCCAGTTTCTTGTAGTCGTCGGGCGTGCCGGCAAAGATCGGTATCTCGACGCCATCGAAACCGGTTGCCTTGATGTCACGGAGCAACGGCTCGTGTTTCTTCGACACCGCCGTCGTCCACAGGAACATGCACATGCCGATTTTCATCGACGCCCCTCCCCAGTGAATTCCCCTCGCCGGTCGAAGTTACAGTTTCGTCCAGGCCCCATTCTTCTTCGACGACCTCACGCAGGCCTCGATGAAGGCCATGCCCTCGACGCCGTCCTGAATGGTCGGAAAGACGACATCCTTCGCCGGCTTGCCGCCCTTCCTGCGCGCCGCGCGGATGGCGCGCGCGGCCTCCTGGTAGATGTTGGCGAAACCTTCGAGGTAACCCTCGGGATGGCCCGACGGAACCCGGCTGACACGCCCCGCCACCGGCAGTGCACCAGCGCCGTTGCGGGTGATCAGTTGCTTCGGTTGGCCGAACGGCGTGTACCAGAGATAGTTCGGGTCGGCCTGCACCCATTCCAGCCCGCCCTTGGAGCCATAGATGCGCAGCTTCAGCCCGTTCTCATGGCCCGGTGCCACCTGGCTTGCCCAGATCATACCCTTGGCCGGATGCGTCTTGCCGTCGGGCTTGAAGCGCAGCATGACATTGACATTGTCGTCGAGCAGCCTCCCCGGCACGAAGGCGTCGAGATCGGCAGAAAGGGAATCAAGCTCCAGTCCCGAGACGAAGCGCGCCAGATTGTAGGCGTGGGTGCCAATGTCGCCGAGCGCGCCGCCTGCGCCTGCCTGCTTGGGATCGCCACGCCACGACGCCTGCTTCTGGCCGGTGGCGGCGAGGTCCTCGGTCAGCCAGTCCTGTGGATACTCGGATTGCACGATGCGGATGTCGCCGAGCACGCCCTTGGCCACCATCTCGCGGGCCTGCCGCACCATCGGATAGGCCGTGTAGTTGTGGGTGAGCACGAACACCTTGCCGGTCTTCTCGACCACGGCGGCCAGCTTCTTGGCTTCGGCAAGCGTCGTCGCCAGCGGCTTGTCGCAGATGACGTGGATGCCGGCCTCGAGGAAGGCCTTGGCCGCCGGCACGTGGACATTGTTGGGGGTGACGATGGCCACCGCCTCGATGCCGTCGGGCCGCTTGGCCTCAGCCTTGGCCATCTCGGCATAGGAGCCGTAGCTGCGGCCCGGATCGAGCCCGAGTTCGGCGGCCGAGGCCTTGGCGCGAGCGGGATCGGATGACAGCGCGCCGGCGACCAGCACGAAATCATTGTCCATGCGCGCCGCGATGCGGTGCACCGCGCCGATGAAGGCGCCTTGCCCGCCGCCGACCATGCCATAGCGGATCGGACCGCCTCCCGTTTCCGACTTCGATACGCCGACCATATCTTTTCTCCTCGTGTCTGAAATATCCCCGCCCCTTTGAGGGGAGGTCGATCCGCGCAGCGGATCGGGTGGTCGCAGAGGTAGAGCTTGGATGAACTGACCCTGCCCGGCCCCGTCGGCCACCCTCCCTCGAGGGGAGGGGAGCCGCCTTAAATTCCCATCATGCCGCGCAGCACTTTCTTGTCGGTGGTGCCGCCGGCAAAGTCGTCGAATGCCTTTTCCGTCACCCGGATGATGTGGTGCTGGATAAATGGCGCGCCCTCTGCCGCGCCATCTTCCGGGTGCTTCAGGCAGCATTCCCATTCCAGCACCGCCCAGGAATCGTAGTTGTACTGCGTCAGCTTGGAAAAGATGCCGCCAAAATCCACCTGCCCGTCACCGAGCGAGCGGAAGCGGCCGGCGCGGTTGGTCCAGCTCTGATAGCCGGAATAGACGCCTTGCCTCCCGGTCGGGTTGAACTCGGCGTCCTTGACGTGGAACGCCTTGATGCGCTCGTGATAGATGTCGATGAATTCGAGATAGTCGAGTTGCTGCAGCAGGAAGTGCGAAGGATCGTAGTTGATGTTGCAGCGCTTGTGGCCGCCGAGCGCATCGAGGAACATCTCGAAGGTGGCGCCGTCGAACACGTCCTCGCCGGGATGGATTTCGTAGCCGACATCGACGCCATTGTCTTCATAGACATCAAGGATCGGCTTCCAGCGCTTGCCGAGTTCCGCAAACGCCTCCTCGATCAGTCCGGCCGGCCGCTGTGGCCACGGATAAAGGTACGGGAAAGCCAGTGCTCCGGAGAAACTCACAGAGGCGTTCAGCCCGAGATTGCGCGAGGCCTTGGCGCCGAACTTCATCTGTTCGACCGCCCACTTCTGCCGCGCCTTGGGATTGTTGTGCACCGAAGCCGGCGCAAAGCCATCGAACTGCGCATCATAAGCCGGATGCACCGCCACCAATTGCCCCTGCAGATGCGTCGACAGTTCGGTTATCTCGACGCCGGCGTCGGCGCAGATGCCTTTCACCTCGTCGCAATAGGCCTTGGAAGATGCCGCCTTTTTGAGATCGAACAAGCGCGCGTCCCAGGTCGGGATCTGCACGCCCTTGTAACCAAGACCAGCCGCCCATTTGGTGATCGAAGCCAGTGAATTGAACGGCGCGGCGTCACCTGCAAACTGCGCCAGAAACAGTCCAGGGCCCTTCATTGTCGTCGGCATCGGCATCCTCCCTCGTTTTCCTCGCGACCGAGCATAGCGCCGATTGGAAGCAGGGCCAGCCACTTTGGTCTTTTCACACCGCGCGCTTGTGCGCGCCGCTATTCTGGTATTACCAAATGCGAGGATTTGGTCAAGTCTTGCAGTGCATCGCGGGAACCTCGGGGGTGGGCAAAAAAAGGATACATATCTCAATATAATCAATGAAATAATTCGGAGCTAGCGCAGCAGGCCGCCGCTTCTTGCCGTCCATGGGAAATTGCTGTAGACCTCGCTTCAGGCCCAATTGGTCGAACCAGTTTGCGAAAAAAGGCTGGGGATGCCTTGGGGAGGAACCCTTGCGTCGCCTTTCAGCGATGCATGTGCAGGCGAACCATAAAGACGAATTTGGGAAGGACAGACCATGCACCTTTCGACGCACAACTGGATGCGCGCGGAACCACTGGAGACGACGCTCAAGCGCATCAAGAAGTTCGGCTATGAGTCGATCGAGATTTCCGGCGAGCCCGAGCAGTACAAGACCAAGGAGACGCGGGCGCTGCTGAAGGAGCATGGTATCCGCTGCTGGGGCGCGGTGACGTTGATGCTGGGTGAGCGCAACCTTGCCGCCAGGGACCAGGGCCAGCGCGAGCGTTCCGTGCAGTATGTCAAGGACGTGCTGACGATGATCAGCGAACTCGATGGCGAGATTATCACGCTGGTTCCGGCGACGGTCGGCAAGGTGGTGCCGGACGGCACCGAGGAAGAGGAATGGAAATGGGTTGTCGACGCCACCCGTGAATGCTTCACCCACGCCAAGAAGGTCGGCGTCAAGATCGCCGTCGAACCGCTCAATCGCTTCGAAACCTATCTGTTCAATCGCGGCGCCCAGGCCCTGGCGCTGGCCGACGCGGTCAGCCCCGAATGCGGCGTCTGCCTCGACGCCTACCACATCCATATGGAGGAATTTAACGTCTATGACGCGATCCGGCAGGTCGGCAAGCGCCTGTTCGACTTCCATGTCGCCGACAACAACCGCTTTGCCGCCGGCCTCGGCCAGATCGACTGGCCGAAGATCGTCGCCACGCTGAAGGAGGTCGGCTACGACGGCGCTCTGACCAACGAGTTCGTAGCACCCGTCGATCGCACGCCGGCCGCACCCTATCCCGACATGGTCGAGCGCCATCCGGTCGACATCTCGCCTGAACAGCTGAAGTTCATCCAGGATCACGGCTCCAGCGTGCTGACGGAGAAATTCTACACCGACCAGATGCGCATCACCGCCGAAACGTTGCTGCCGCTGATCAAGTAGTCGACTGCTGTTGGGAAATTGCCCTTTCGCCCTGACCGGCGGCAGGGCTGGGGAAGACCATGCGCATCAAGACCGTCCAAGCCTGGTGGATCCGCATCCCGATCGAAGCCGCTCGTCAACACCGCAGCGACTTCGGTCAGGTGACGACCTTTGACGCCGCCATCCTGCGCATCGAGACGGATGACGGGCTGGTCGGCTGGGGCGAAGGCAAGAACGCCGCCGGTAGCGCCGGCAGCTACGGAGCGCTTGTCCACATGCTTAACCACGAGGTCGGACCGCAACTGATCGGCCACGATCCGGCCGACATCGGCGTCATCTGGGAGATGCTCTACAACGGCGTGCGCCACGACAGCGCGGCCCGCGCCGGCCACGCCATGCCGCAACTGGCACGGCGTGGCATGAGCATAGCTGCCATCAGCGCTGTCGATATCGCGCTCTGGGATATCTTGGGCAAATCGCTTGGCGTTCCGGTCTGGCGGCTCCTCGGCGGCCGCAAGTTCGACCGCATGCCGGCCTATGCGTCCGGAGGCTGGGCAGCCGCCGACGCCATCGGCGAGCAATTGAAGTCCTATGTCGCCAAGGGCGGCTTCAAGGCTCTGAAGATGCGGGTTGGCGCCATGGATGGCGCCGCGCATGTTTCCGCCGCCCGCGTCCGTGCCGGACGGCAGGCGCTCGGTCCCCACGTCGAACTGATGGTCGACGCCCATGGCACCTACACGGTGGCCGAAGCCAAGCGCTTCATCCACCTCGTCAACGATCTGGACCTCGCCTGGTTCGAGGAGCCCATCATCGCCGACGACAAGCCAGGCATGGCCGAAGTGCGGGCAAGCGGCACCGTTCCAATCGCTACCGGCGAAAGCGAGGCGACGCGCTATGCCTTCCGCGACCTTGCCGTGCTGAAAGCCGCCGACATATTCCAGCCCGATCCGGCCTTCTGCGGCGGCATCAGCGAAGCGATGAAGATCGGCACCATCGCCAGCGCCTTCAACCTGCGCTTTGCGCCGCATCTGTGGGCCGGCGCACCGTGCTTCTTCGCCGGACTGCACATCTGTGCTGCTTCGCCGGCTAGTTTCACCGTCGAATATTCGCTCGGTGCCAACCCGATGATCCATGATCTGATCGAAGAGACTGTCGAAGCCAAGGACGGTATGATAGCGATCCCGGAAAGGCCGGGTCTGGGGTTCACCATTTCGGAGCGGTTCCTGGAGGCGCACGCGCAACGCGATTGACAATGAAAGAAAAGAACCTTCTCGCGGAACTCGCTGCCTACCTGTTCTCCCATTCGGACAAGGAGACCGGCCGAACGCCGTCGGAACGTGAGCTGGCGGAGCAGTTCGGCGTCAGCCGCGGCCAGATCCGCGAGGCGCTCGCCATCCTCGAAGCCATGCGCATCGTGGAGCGCAGAGCCAAGTCCGGCATCTACATCGACACCAAGCAGGCCAGCGTCGAGGCGATGGCGCTGTTCGCGCGCGCCGGCCTGCCGCTCGATCCGATCCAGATCTACGAGACGGTCGAGTTGCGCAAGATCCATGAGATCAAGGCGGCCGAGCTTGCCTGTTCGCGCGCCACCGAAGAGAATTTCGAACGTCTGCGCGAAATCCTGAAAGCGTCGGAAGAGCGCATCGCCGCAGGCGAAGGCCTGGCCAAGGAAGACCGCGAATTCCACCTTGAGATCGTACGCGCGACCAAGAACAGCGTCTTCCACAATGTCTGCAGCGTCTACTACATGATGGGCGAGCAGCGCCTGCCGATCTATTTCAACGATCCGGAGCGCAGCGTGCGCTCGCATGCCGAGCACATCCAGATCTACGAGGCGCTGTTGCGCCGCGATGGCAATCTCGCCCAGGCGCTGATGAGTGCTCATCTGCAGGGCGCCGAGAGCTACTGGAAGGGCCTGATCGAGGGCCACGGCGAGGAACCTCAAAGCCCGACGCTCGAAAGAGCCTGATCGACATGGCTCGCATCCTCACCACACACCCCCTGCATCCGCGCGCCACGGCCATGCTGGCCGGCGCCGGCGAGCTTGTCGTCGCTTCTGCTCTCGACCCAGGCACGCTGGCTGTCGAGGCGAAAAACGCTGACATTGTCATCGTGCGCGCGCCCCTGCCGCCACAGCTCTTCGAGGGTGCCGCGAAGCTGAGGGCAGCAATCCGCCATGGCGCCGGGCTCGACATGATCCCGATGGAAGCAGCATTCGCGGCCGGCGTGCTGGTGGCGAATGTGCCGGCGGTCAATGCCCGCTCGGTTGCCGAATACGTCATGTTTGCAGCACTTGCCCTGCTTCGCCGCTTCCGCGTCGTCGACCGCGACTTGCGGGCGAAAGGCTGGCTCGCTGGCCGCGAGCACGCCAATTCCAACAGCGAACTTGCCGGCAAGACGATCGGCATCGTCGGCCTCGGCGCCGTTGGCCAAGCTGTCGGTCATATAGCGGCGCATGGTTTCGACCTGACGGTGGTGGCAACCACGCGCAGCATGCAGCCGGCGCCGGAGAAAATCGGCTTCCTGTCGATCGACGCCCTGGTCGAGCAGAGCGACATCATCGTTCTGTGCTGTCCGTTGACGCCGGAGACGCGCGGCTTGATCAATCGCGAGCGGATCGCCCGCATGAAGCCCGATGCGCTGCTGATCAACGTATCGCGCGGACCGGTCGTCGATGACGGCGCCCTGATCGACGCCTTGCAGAAACGCCGCATCGGCGGTGCTGCACTCGATGTGTTTTCGACTCAGCCGCTGCCGCCAGATCATCCCTATTTCAGCTTCGACAACGTCATCATCACCCCGCATATGGCCGGCATCACCGAGGAATCGATGATGCGCATGGGCGTCGGCGCGGTCGGTGAAGCCTTGCTGGTGCTGGCCAACAAACTGCCAGTCAACCTGCGCAACCCCGAAGTGGTCGATCACTACCGGCGGCGGTTTCCGGCGAGCGTGTAGCGCATCGCTGTTTCGCCTTATTTTCTGGCGAGGCTCGCTGCCATGTCCGATCATCCGTTCTCGCTATTGTTGCTTGCCGCCGTTTCCACGGGCGTCGCGCCGTCGCTTGCCGCGGCCGAGAGCAGCTATGTCTTTTGCGACAACGGGCTGCGCTGCTTCAAGGCACCCTGCCCGTCGAACAGCGCGCTCGACCTTGCCACCGGCACGATCATCAAGGGCGTGTCGATCGACAGCAGCGGATTGCCGCAGGCCGACAAGGCGATAACGGATCTTTCAGACGCGCTTTACGCTGGAAAGCTCATTGTCAGGGGATCGATCGAGCATCGCACGCAGACCATCGCCGGCGAGGACTACAGCCTGCCCTGGCTGGTCGCGACCGGCATCGTACGCACCGCGAAGGAAAGCGAACGCAAACACTGTTCGTCGCACTGACACTCAGCGCCGATCACGCGCCGAGCAGCGACTCTATTTCGACAGCAATCCGCAACAGGCGCCGGTCTTGGCCGTTGCGCGCCACCAGCATCAATCCTGCCGGGCGCACCATGCCCGGCATGGGCAGCGAGATCGCACAAAGGTCGAACTGGTTGGCAACCTGCGTGTTGCGCAGCAGCAGGCCTTCGGTGCGGGCACGCAACTCGGCATCGTCGACCATCGAAACGATGGTCGGCGCCGTCACCGGTGTGGTCGGCAGGGCCAGCACATCGACCGATGCCAGCCGCTCGTCCATGGCGGCCACGAGCGCGGCGCGACGACGCATTGTCCTGATGTAGACTGGCGTCGGCAGCATAGCTGCCCGCGACAAAGGCCCGCTGACATGTGGGTCGACCGGCAGCGATGCCCCTGTCGCCAACCAGTCGGCATGGATCTCCGCCCCTTCCATGGCAGCGATCGAACCGCGCTTGGTCGCCGCGCGCATCTCTCCAAGCAGATCGTCTATCGACAGATCCGCCACCCCTGCACCCGCTAGTTCGACCTTGCGAAGGCATCGATCGAACGCGGTCGCCACCTCGCCTTGCGTCTCCTCGAAAAGGACGCCACGCGGGATGCCTACGCGAAGCCCCGCAAGGGAGATCGACGTCAGCGCTGCCGCTTCCTCGCCGGCCATCACGGCATCGGCGGCGGCGCACTGGGCGACGGTTCGGGCAAGCGGCCCGACCGAGTCCAGTGTGCCGGACAGCGGGAAAGCGCCAGTGAGAGGCACCCGCCTAGCGGTCGGCTTGAAGCCGACGACACCGTTGAGCGATGCCGGAATGCGTATCGAACCACCGGTGTCGGAACCGATGGAGATTTCGCTCGTCCCCTCGCCGACGGAAACGCCGGCACCCGAGGATGAACCACCAGGAATGCGGCTGGCGTCGGCGGCATTGCCGGGCGTGCCGTAATGCTGGTTGTCGCCGATCGCCGTGAAGGCGAATTCGGTCATGTTGGTCTTGCCGACGATCACCGCGCCGGCCTGCCGCAGCCGGCCAACGATGGCGGCGTCGCGCAGGGCAGGTGCAGCGGTCCTGAGCATGAGCGAGCCGGCCGTGGTAGGTTCGCCTGCGACATCGAACAGATCCTTGATCGAGACAATGGTGCCGTCGAGCGGCCCGAGCGTCACGCCTGCCCGCTTGCGGGCATCGCTGGCGTCAGCCGCGACCCGCGCGGCTTCGGCATAAAGCTTCGTGAACACGTGTTCTTCGCCGGCACGGGCGGCGAGGCGCGCGAGGATGGTTTCGAGATGATCGCGGGCTGATTGCATTTCAGTGTCGGACTCCGGACGCCTTGAACGTCTTGAATGTAGCGGCTGGCACATGGCCTGCCGAGACTTAACCCGGCACAGGCGGTATTGCACCCTGTCGAAAGCGAGGAAGTATCCGATGCTCTACAAAGGCAGTTGTCACTGCGGCAAGGTCGCCTTCGAGTTCGAAGCCGAGCTGACCGGTGCCGTGCGGTGCAATTGCTCGATCTGCTCGCGCAAGGGTGCCCTGTTGTGTGTCATCCCGCACAAGACCTTGCAGGTTCTGGCCTGGCGCGATGATCTCGGCACCTACAGATTTGGCAGCCATGCCATCGCCCACCGCTTCTGCCGTGCCTGCGGAATTCACCCCTTCGCGGAGGATGTCGGCGAAAGCCGTGAACGCAGTGCTTACGTCAACATGCACTGCGTTGCGGATTTTGACCCTTCGACCTTGCCGGTCTTCGACTTCGATGGCCGCTCGGTCTGAACCTATAGCCCGTCGCATCGGCTGCGTTGGCAAGGTTCGTTTGTCGCTGCCGTTACAACGGCATCGGCCCGAAAACCGTGATGCGGTCGCGGGCCGATGCTTGGCGTCGGGGTAGTTATCCCCAAATTGTGTGTCGGACGGCTACTCGGCCTGCTTCGGGCCGCGCAGGAACACCACGACAGCCGCCAGCAATGTCGCCGTGCCGCAATAGGCGAAGGCGCTGGCCACGCCGGCATGGTCGACCAGCAGGCCACCGAAGACAGCACCGAGGGCAATCGCCACCTGGAACGTCGCCACCATCAGCCCGCCTGCGCTTTCTGCCTGATCCGGTGCTGCCCGCACCAGCCAGCTCTGCAGCCCGACCGGCACCGCGCCGAAGGCAAAGCCCCACGCCGCAACCGCGGCGGCAGCGACCGTGGGCGAGGCACCGAAAACCAGCATCGAGGCCGCCGCCGCCGCAATCAGCAAGGGCGCCAGCGCAACGGCTGCCTTGAGGTTGCGTTCGGCCAGGATGCCGCCGGCGACATTGCCGAAGAAGCCACCAACGCCATAGGCCAGAAGCACCAGCGAGATTGTCTCGATGTCGAGCACGGGGACCTTCTCGAGGAAAGGGCGCACGTAGGTGAAGCCGGCAAAGTGTCCCGAGGCAACGAGCAGCACGACCAGCAGTGCCACCCTGATGGAGGGGCGCTCGAGCACATCGAGCAAGGTACGGAAGCTTGCCACGCCCACGGGTGGCAGCTTCGGAATGGTGGCCACCTGCACCAGCAGCGCCAGGGCGCCGACGACGGTGGCGATCATGAAGGCGGTCCGCCAGCCCCAGATGTCACCGACATAGGCGCCGACCGGTGCAGCGCAGACCGTCGCCAGCGAAACGCCGGTCAGGATGATCGACATGGCGCGCGGCATCAGCCGCATCGGCACCAGCCGCAGCGCCATCGCCGCCGACATCGCCCAGAAGCCGCCGAGTGCCACGCCGAGCACGACCCGGGCAAGCAGAAGCACGGTAAGCGACGAGGCAAAGGTTGCCAGAAGGTTCGACAGGATCAGGAACGCCGTCAGCATCCACATCACCAGCCTGCGGTCCATGCGCCTGGTGATGATGGCCATGGTCGGCGCGGCAATAGCGCCGACGATGGCGGTCGCCGTCACCGCTTGTCCGGCCACGCCTTCGGTGACGCCGAGGTCGCGCGCCATTGGCGTCAACAGGCTGGCGGGCAGGAACTCGGCGGTGACGAGGCCGAAAACACCAAGCGCCAGCGAGACCACGGCACCCCATGCCGGCTCGGTTCGTTCATCAGAGTCTGCAGGATTCAGAAGTGTGGCGTCGATGACGCCTGTCGCGGGTTCGGCCATGGTCAGTCTCCGATCTGTTTGCAGCGCCACATAGGGAACGACCCGACGGGGCTCCACCCGTTACACGCCTTGCCATCTCGGCTTGGCTATGTGGCCGGTCTTCGATCTTGTTTGCAGCGCAGCATTGGCTGCAACGCAACATAGGGAGTGACCGCCTGGAGTTTCCATGCTAGAAACCCCATTATGTTTGACCATTCGTCCAAAATCCCGATCACGGGCGATCCGCTAACCGACATATTGCGCGGGCTGCGTCTCGATGGCGTCGAATACGGTCGCTGCGAAATGAAGGAGCCGTGGGGCATACAGTTCCCGGCTCAGCCCGGGGCGCGGTTTCATTTCATCGGCCGCAGAGGCTGCTGGTTGAAGCAGCCGTCGGGCGAATGGGTGGAGCTGAATGCCGGCGATGCGGTGCTGCTGCCGCGCGGTGCGGCGCATGTGCTGGCCAGCGAACCCGGCGCCCAGGCCTGGCCGATCCACGGCTACGAACTCGAAGAGGTCTGCAAGGACGTCTACTGCACGTCGAACGCAGAGATGTGCGGCAAGGACTGCCAACCGGGAACGCTGCTGTTCTGCGCCAGCATGTATTTCAACCTCGATGGCCTGCATCCCTTGCTCGGCATGATGCCGGACGTGATGCGCACGCACGAGCTGGAAGCCTACGAACCGGGGATTCCGCATTTGCTGGACTCGATGGCACGCGAAGTGACGATGGAGCGCGTCGGCTCGGGCGGCATCATGGCGCGGCTGGCTGACGTGCTTGCCGCCACCGTCATCCGCTCATGGGTTGAACGCGGCTGCGGCGACTCGTCCGGCTGGATCGCGGCAGTCAGGGACCGCGAGATCGGGCGCGTGCTGGCCGCCATCCATCTCGAACCGAACCACGACTGGACTGTCGAGTCGCTGGCCAGGATGATGGGCGCCTCGCGGTCGGGATTTGCCGAGCGGTTCGCCACCATCGTTGGAGAAACGCCGGCTAAATATGTCACCCAGGTCAGGATGCACCAGGCACGGCAGTGGCTGGTCCGCGACCGGATGAAGATCTCCGTCGTTGCCGCGCGTCTCGGCTATGAATCGGATGCCGCCTTCAGCCGTGCCTTCAAGCGCGTCATTGGCTCGGCGCCCAGCCATCTTCGTGCCGAAGAGCAGGCCGATATCCGCCAGGCCGGCTAACGTAGGTGGCCCGTATGGCGGCCGTGACTGGCTGATCATTTCAGGCTAGGAAATCCGCATGGATTTCAACTCATCCAGGAACATCTTGCCGGCCTCGGGCGGTCCGCTGACCGACATGCTGCGCGGATTGCGGCTGGACGGCGTCGACTACGGCCGCTGCGAACTTGGCGAGCCGTGGGGCGTGTTGTTTCCAGCCCAGAAGGCGGCGCGATTTCACTTCATCGGCCGCCGCGGATGCTGGCTGTTTTCGCCATCCGGGGAATGGTTGAACCTGAAGGCCGGCGATGCATTGCTTTTGCCGCGCGGCGCCGAGCATGTCCTTGCCAGCGCGCCAGGTGTCCATGCCGTGCCAATCGAGAGTTACAGTATCGAGCCTTTGCAGGACAACGTCTTCAATGTCTCGAATGGCGGCAGCGGCCCGAAGACGTTGCTGTTTTGCGGCAGCATGCACTTCAATCTGGGCGGATCGCACCCTTTGCTGGGCATGATGCCGGATATGATGCGCGCCAACGAACTGATGGCGGGTGAGCCAGGCATTCCGCATCTGCTCGAAGCCATGGCAAGCGAAGTCACTCTAAACCGACCGGGCTCTGGCGGCATGCTGGCGCGGCTTGCCGACGTGTTGGCCGCTTCCATCATCCGTTCGTGGGTAGAGAACAGTGGCAGCGATACCACCGGCTGGATCGCGGCGATCAGGGATCGTGACATTGGCCGCGTGCTGGTCGCCATTCATCTGCAGCCCGACAGGAACTGGACGGTAGAGGCCCTCGCGCGAGAGATGGGCGCCTCACGATCGGCTTTCGCCGAACGCTTTACCACCATCGTCGACGAGACACCGGCAAGATATGTTGCCCGAGTACGCATGCATCAGGCACGGCAATGGCTGACGGACGACCGGATGAGAGTATCGGTGGTCGCCGCTCGACTGGGTTACGATTCCGAAGCGTCGTTCAGCCGGGCGTTCAAGCGGATCGTCGGCATCGCGCCCAGCCATCTGCGCACCAACGGCACCTCTGAAGAGGGTTGAGGCGATCCCATCCCTGGCTTGCCGGATTGGATGAATTGCCAAGCCTTCCGGACGCAATGTCATTGCCGGGCTGACTGCATGCAATAGCTTGCGATTGCACAGCAATGAGGGGCCGGCGGCAAGTCGGCCCAGGAGGAGAGCCAATGTCAAATCATCTGAAGGTCCTGGCGCTGGCCGCCATGCTCGTGTTTTCAGGGAGCGCCTTTGCCCTTGAGGACAGCTACCTGCCGACCGACAAGATTCCCTATGTCGCCGAGGCCCCGGACCAGCCGCAGCGCCTCGGTGCGCTTTGGGGCGTCCGCGCCAAGGGCCCGGCGGGAACTTTGCTGAAAGTCCCGGGCAACTGGCGCGCCCCTGTTCACGCACACACCGCCGACTATCGCGCGGTGGTGATCCAGGGGCTGTGGGCGCATTGGCAGATGGAAGGCGGCGAAGCGACCAAGGTCGAGCTGCCTCCCGGGTCCTACTGGACCCAGAAGGCCGATGAGATGCATGACGACGCCTGCCTGTCTGACACCGAATGCGTGATCCTGCTCATCAACGACACGCCATACGAGACCTACCTGCCGAAATAAGCGAGGTTGCGGCCTATGACGCGTGGCGCAAATTGACGCCGCTGCCCTTGTCGAACAACACCACCTTGTCGGGGTTCCAGGCAAAGCGCACCGGCTGTTCGATCGCCACATCGGTCTTGGCCGGCACCGTGGCGCGTAACATCGCGTCACCGACGCTCAGCGTCAGGATCTTTTCGACGCCATGGTTCTCGAGGTCGTGGACGTGCGCCTCGACCGGCGCGCCGCTCTCGAGGTAGACATCCTCGGGACGAATGCCGAAGACGAGCGGGCGGCCGTCGGTCGCCGCACTCGCCTTGGCTCCCCATGAAAAAGGCAGTTCAAAATTCAGCGGCGCCATCACCGCGCGGCCGTTGACCAGCTTGCCGTCGATGAGGTTCATCGGCGGCGAGCCGACGAAGCTCGCCACATTGGTGTCGCGCGGATTGTTGTAGATCTCATAAGGCGTACCGGTCTGGACGATGCGGCCGGGGTTGAGCACGCCGACCTTGTCGCCCATCGACATCGCCTCGATCTGGTCGTGGGTGACGAACAGGAAGGTGGCGCCGAGCTGCATTTGCAGGTTCTTGAGTTCCGTGCGCAGCGCCTCGCGCAATTTGGCGTCGAGCGCCGACAGCGGCTCGTCCATCAGGAACACGCGCGGCTTGCGCACGATGGCACGGCCGATCGACACGCGCTGCATCTCGCCGCCTGACAGCTTGTCGGTCTTGCGGTCGAGCAGGTGCTCGATCCTGAGCGTTCGGGCGGCGCGGTCGACGCGGTCCTTGATCTCGGCATCGGGTCCTCCGGTCAAGCCGGAGGATGACGGCGTGAGAGTTGAGAGGGCGACGCACACCGACCGTCGCGGACCGGCGCGAGCGCGACCTGCCGGATAGCGTCAGCTGCTGATCATCGCGCTGTCTTGTTGAGAGCGGTGACGACCAGCGCGAGAATCACCGCCGCGGCGGCGATTTCCCACACGAAAGCCTGCTTGTAGAAAGGCGGCGTGGCGAGCTGCGCCTTGCCGGCGAGAGTGTTGGGGTCCGGTGGATTGAGGAAGAAGACGCCGTAGAGATGCGCCGCCGTGATCGAAACCAGCAGCGCAATGCAGAAGACCAGCGCCACGACCAGCGCTACGGTCACCACACTGCGCACCTTGACGCCCGGCTGGGCCAACGGCAGCAGGTTGTTGATGAGTCCGGCAAGCACCACGAGACCGCTGCCGACCGCGTACAGGCCGATGGAAAAGGGTTGGAAGATCAGCACCAGCGCCATGACACCGAGGCCAATGATGAAGACCTCGAGGCAGTACGCGCCGGCCCGGCTCATGCCGGAAGAACTGTCGCTCATGACCGCACCGCCTTTCCGGAGCCATCGAAGACATGGGTTTGCCTGGGATCGGGGCGTAGATTCAGCGCCTCGCCGACCTTGACCCGCTGGCTTCTCGTCACCACGACGCGGATGTCGGCGCCTGCCGCCGTGCGGGCATGAATAAGGGTTTCGGCGCCCATGGGCTCGATGAGCTCGGCCCGGGCGGAGATGGTGCCACGGTCCCCCGTATCGGTCGCGGTGAAGGCGCGGGGGCGGACACCGATCGTCACCTTGCCGGGCTGCRGGCGCGCGACCGCCGCGTCCGTGCGGATCGCCAGATTAATGCCGGCCACGGCCATCTCCGCCGTGCCATCGGCGAAGGTCTTGAGGTCGGCCTCGAGAAGATTCATCTGCGGCGTGCCGATGAAGCTCGCCACGAAAGCATTGGCGGGCTTGGCAAAAACCTCGTGCGGTGAGCCGACTTGCTCGATCAGGCCGTCCTTCATGATGGCGATGCGGTCGGCCATGGTGAGCGCTTCGAGCTGGTCATGGGTCACGATCACGGTCGCTTTGGAGAGGCCCTGCAGCACTTCCTTGATCTGGCCACGCATGCTCTGGCGCAGTTCGACATCGAGACGCGACAAGGGCTCGTCGAAGAGGAAGCAATTGGGGTCGCGGACGATGGCGCGGGCCATGGCGGCGCGCTGCTTTTCGCCCTCGGATATCTGGTTCGGCAGCCGGTCGAGAACGTGCTCCAAGTGGAGGATCGCGGCGACGCGGTTGACGCGGGCAGTCCGCTCAGCCCTGGAAATGCCGTCATGATAGAGCGGGAAGGCGATGTTCTCGCCGACCGATGCTGACGGGTAGAGCGCGTAGAACTGGAACACCATGGCGATGTCGCGCTTTTCGGGCGGCAGGTTGTTCATCACCTTGCCGGCGATGACGACCTCGCCGTCAGTGACGCTTTCCAGCCCGGCGATGACGCGCAGGGTCGTCGTCTTGCCACAGCCGGACGGGCCGAGAAGGCAGACGACCTCACCGGCGGCCACCGACAGGTCAACGTCCTTGACCGCGGTGAAGGAGCCGAAACGCTTGGTGACTTTGCGGAGTTCGATGGTTGACATCTCAGCGCTTCACGGTGCCGAAGGTAACGCCGCGCAACAGATGGTTTTGCAAGAAGAAGGTGACCAGGAAGACTGGGACGAGGAACAGGGTTTCGATGGCGGCAAGCAAAGTCCAGTCGGTGCCGCGTCCACCCGACGACACGGCCTGGTTCATGGCGACCGGGACCGTTCTCGTGTCGGGCCCCGAGAGCAACAGGGCGAAGAGGAACTCGTTCCAGGTGAGGATCAGGCCGAACACGAACGTGGCGGCGAGCCCGGCAATGACCTGGGGCAGGCAAATCTTGAAGAACACCCGCATTCCGGACGATCCGTCGATGCGGGCGGCATCCTCGACGTCTGGCGACAATTCATCGAAGAAGCTCTTCATCATCCAGATGGTGAAGGCCAGGTTGAAGGCGGTGTAGAGCATGATGATGCCGAGATACGAGCCCGACAGGCCCACTACGCGGAACATCAGGATCACCGGAATGATCACCACAATCGCCGGCAGCATGCGCGTGGTCAGGATGATGAACAGGTAGGTGTCATTGCCTTTCAGCGGATAGCGCGAGAAGCCGAAGGCCGCCAGGGTGCCGATGACCAGCGCCAGCAGCACCGACGCCGAGGCGATGAAGATCGAGTTGAAGAAATAACGGTCGAATCCTGTCGCTTCCGGGGCACCGTCCGGCGTCATCGAGCGGGAAAAGACGGACCCAAAATTTTCGAGCGTGGGCTTGAACACAAAATGGTCCGGAATCAAGCCGAACAGCGACGTGGGCGACAGCGTCGGAGGCACCAGGAGCGCGTCGCCCTGCGGTTTGAAGGCGGTGAATATGATGAACAGCACCGGCAGAAAATAGATAAAGGCGACGACGGCCACGGCGAGCGTCCGCCCCCAGCCGGCCTTGTCTACTCCGCTGGCCCTGCCGAAGCCGAGCTTTCCCAATATCGATTCGGCCACGGGTCAGGCTCCTTGCGTACGGCGGTTTGCGAGGTACAGGTAGAGGTTGGTGAGAACGATCACCATGAACAGCATCAGATAGGAGATCGCCGCGCCCTCACTCGTCTTGTTCTGCTCGTTGGCGATGCGGATCAAGTGATAGGAGATCGTCAGTGTGTCGTTGCCGCCCTTGGTAAGGAGGATGACGAGATCCGCCAGCTTAAATGCCTCGATGGTGCGGAAGAGAAGGGCCAACATCAGAAGGCCGCGGATGTAGGGGAAGGTGATCATCCAGAATTGCCGCCAGCTGGAAATACGGTCGATGGCAGCGGCCTCGTAAAGGTATTTCGGCACCGAGACGAGGCCCGCCAGCACAAGGAGCATGACGAAGGGCGACCACATCCATGCGTCGGCGAAAACGATTCCCGCCACGGCACCGACTTTGTTGCTCATCAGGATGAACTGATTGCCGGAGATGGAATTGATGACGTAGCTGAGAATCCCGAATGTCGGGTCATAGTAGTAGGTGAAGAACACGCCAGAGGCGACAACCGAAAGCATCATCGGTGTCAGCACCAGGATCAACAAATACTTGCGCAGCGGAAATTGCTTGGCGAACAGGATGGCCAGCAGAAAGCCGACGATCATCTGCGCGGAGACGGTGAACACGACGAACATGGCGGTATTGATCAGCGCGCCCCAAGTCGCGTGAGCAGCGAGATCGTTGGTAAGGATCCGGACGTAGTTCCCGAGTCCGACGAAGCGGATCGTCTGCTGGTTTGCCTGGTAGGCGAAGAACGAAAGGCCCAGCGACCACAGCAGGGGGAAGATATTCATCACAAACAGAACGGCGATTGCCGGAGCGACCAGCAGGGCGCCGAAGTAGTGGCGGCGATACGCGTTGACGGTAAATGCGGCCGCGACCAACGCCGCCGCGGCGCCCACCACCCAGAAGGAGACAGCCGCCGGCAAGCCCGCCATTGATATGGCCGACACGACGACAGCGACAGCGATGGCGAGTTTCCAGTTGTGGGCAACAACCGCGGTAAGGCGTGGTGTCAGCAGCGTGCTTGAAACAGCGGTCATGGGAGTCCGAAATATGGAGCGCCTGGCGTGGCAATGATGGGGAGCGGCTTTTGCCCGCTCCCCGCAGCTATGTCGGAAGGTTACTGGATAAGGCCAGCGTTCTTCAGGAGGTCCTCCTGGAACTTGGCGATGTTATCCAGGGTGGTCTTGGCGTCCTGCTTGCCAGTGATGGCTAGGTCGTACTGGTCCTGCTGCTGGGTGAGCAGTTCGAAGAACTGCGGCACGTGCCACATGTCCTTCTGCCAGTCGAGCGAGTTCGCCCAGGCGCGGTCCCACGGACGATAGGTCACGTATTTCGGATCGCTGTAGACCGACTTGATCGCGGACTGGCCGCCGGCGGCGGCGAACTGTTGCTGGATATCGGGCGAGAGCCACCACTTCACGAAGCCCACCGCTTCCTTGATTTGCTCAGGCGTCGTCCAGGTGGTGAGAACGAAAGGCTGTCCGCCGATCTGTGACGTACGATTCACCTTGCCGTCGGGGCCGCGCAGGCCTGGCGCCAATCCGAACACCAGCTTGTCGGCAACCTTCGACGTCTTGGGATCGAGCGAGGCTTCGCCGAGACCGATCCAGTCGATGTTCATGGCCACCTTGCCTTCACGGAACAACTGGTCCGAGACGAAGATGTCCATGGTGCCGGTCTTGACCACCGGCGGCATGTACTTCAGCAATTTGAGGAAATGCTCCATGCCCTCGATGGACTTCGGGGAGTTTACGACGCCTTCGGCATGTCCGGTCGGGGCCTTGGTTTCATCCCAGATGCCGCCGCCATGCTCCCAGACGAACGTGTGGACCGAGCTCGTCGAGAAGTCGTAGCCTTTGCCTGCCTGATAGGCGATGCCGTAGAAATCGTCATCCAGCACCTGGCCGGCGAGCTTGTCGCCCTTCTTGCGCTGGAAGAATTCGCCAACATGCTCGAACGTGTTCCAGTCCATGGCGTCGATTTCTTCGCCGGTGCAGGGCAGCTTCTCATTGTACTTCGCCTTGAAGGCGGCCTGCTCGTCGTCGTTGCAGAGCACGTCCTTGCGGCCGTAGGTGACCAGCACGTCCGGGAACTGCGGGAAGCCGTAGTAGTTCGGCGTGCTGTTGGGATAGGTCGAGTAGGCGTTGAGCACGGCGGGATGCATCGACTCCATCGTCGCCTTGAGTTCCGGGTCGGCATCGATGAGATCGTTGATCTTGCGGAAGTAGCCGCCTTCGACGAAGGCGCCCAGCCACTGCGAGTCCGACACGATGAAGTTGTACTTCTTTTCGCCCGAGGTCAACGAGGCGTTGACGCGGGTGTAGAAATCCGGCCACGGAATGAAGTCGACATCGAGCTTCACGGTATTGCCAGACTTGGGCTTGTACTGCTCGTCGAAGAACTTCTTCATAATGCGGGTCGGGGGCCAATCCGGCACCGCCATCGTCAACGTCACTTCTTCAGCAGAGGCATAGGTCACGCCTCCCACCAGTAGCGTGGCAGCGAAGCTTGCGGCTGTCGCTAGCCCTTTCACTTTGGTCATCGCCGTCATTCGCGTTTCCTCCCTTGGTTAACCGGATTGCTTCTCGCCGTTCGCGTCAGGTCATTGCCTGGCCGCTCACGGCGCGGAAGACGTGGATTTTCCTGTTATCGATGGCGATCGATGCCGAATCGCCGGTCCTGATGCTGGCGGCGATCGCTTCCGGCAGCACCATGCGCAACATCTCGCCGCCGGCCTCGACCGAGACGATCGTGATGTCGCCGAGCGGTTCGACCAGATGCACCTTCGAGGCAACCCCGGCTTCGCCCTTGGCGGCGAGCCGAATGTCGCTCGGGCGAATGCCGATCAGCGCGGCCTCGCCGGCATCGGCAGTCTTTGGCGCCGTCGCCGGAACCAGAGTCCCGAGCGGCGTGTCGAAAGACCTGGTGTCGGCGCGCACCGAGGCCGTGAACAGATTCATGTGCGGCGAGCCGATCTTGCTGGCGACATAGGTATGGATCGGCTGCTCGTAAAGCTCGTCCGGCGTGCCGATCTGGACGATGCCGCCATCGCGCATGACGGCGATCGTCTCGCCCATCGAGAGAGCCTCGAGCTCGTCGGGCGTGGCATAGATCACGGTCATGCCGAACTGGCGGTGCAGCCGCTTCAGCTCGGCGCGCGTCTCGTGCCGAAGCTTGGCGTCGAGATTGGTGAGCGGCTCATCGAGGAGAAGAATCCTTGGCCGGCGGATCAGGGAGCGGCCGAGCGCGACGCGCTGCTGCTCTCCGCCGGACAGGGTTGCCGGCTTGGCCTTCAGGCGGTGTGTCAGCTTCAGGATCTCGGCGGTCTCTTTCACCCGCTTGTCGATCTCGGCGCGCGCGACTTTCTCCTCGCGCAGCGGATAGGCGAGATTGTCGTAGACCGTGAGGTGGGGGTAAAGCGCGAAAGACTGGAAGACCATCGAGATGCCGCGGCCGGCGATCGGCGCATGGGTCATGTCGCGGCCGCCGATCTCAAGCGTGCCGGAGTCGGCCTGGACGAGGCCGGCGATAGTGCGCAGCGTCGTCGTCTTGCCAACCGAGCTCGGCCCGAAGAGTACGAAGAAGCGGCCTTCGTCGACGGCGAAGCTCAGGTCGTTGATGGCGCGCACGGATCCATAGGCTTTGCTGAGCCCATCGAGGCGCAGCGCAATCCCCTTGCCGGCACTGGCGCGAGGCGACGTCTGCGTCACGATGCGCCACCTCGTGCGGACGGAACACGCGCCATCCGTGTGATCCTCCTCGCCCTGCCGAAATGGACTGCGGCTGTCATTCCCGATCCGCCTTTTCTTTCCTAATCTGGTATTACCAATTTAAGATGCTCGTCAAGCGCTTTCTTAAAATTTGCCGTCACCAAAATAAGCTGAAAACGTCCGCTATATGCTGGTATTTCCTTCATTTTTGGCAATTCTCCACCTTCATCCCGTTCGCAAAACGCCAATCCCCAAAATCACTGAAATCGCCGACCTTCAAATCTGGTCGAACCAGATTCGCTCCGAGCTACCGCGGCGACCGCCCCGGATTGCCCTCGACGACCCCCCAATCCGGTCCGCGTCGGGAGAAGTCTCATATTCTGCATCCGCCTTCGTCCAGCCTCCTCCATGCCCAACTCACGCCGCCACCACCCCTGGTCAGGATGGCGTCCGGAGTCGCGCCTGGCGCACGAGCGCTGAGGCCGCCCACCGGGCGACGGCCAGGGTCTTGCCGCTGTCCAGGCCCCAGATGTCCTTCAGTACAATCAGCAGTTCGACGCCGAAAATCAGCGACAGCGCCTGCGCCAGGCGCTCGAATTCGCGCGGCGGCAGCTCGCCCCTCAGTGGCGCAAGCGCATCCACCAGCAGGTCCATGCGATGGCCACGGGTGAAGGGTGGCTCGCCGCCCAGCGTGCCTGCCTGCCCGCGCGCCCATTGGTCCAGCGACAATTTCAGCGCTGCCTTGAACGTTGCCTCGAAGGCCTCGATGCGCGGCATCGCGCTGTCTATCAACTCCGCCACGCGGCGTTCGGCATCGGACGAATCGGATCGCCACTCGAGTATCGGGCCTAGCCCTTCGTCGACCACCGCGTGGACCAGCGCCGCCTGGCTCGGAAAATAGCGATAAGCGGTCGCGCGGGAAACTTCTGCCGCTTCGGCAACCTCGCTGACCGACGGCGTGACGCCCGCCTGCATCAGCCTTGTCGCAGTCTCCAGCATCAGCCGTTTCGTGCGTGCGCGCGGTCCACGCTCTAGCGCTCGGCCGCTTCCTCGCTCGGCGTCTTCGCCTGCTGTGGATTGTTGACGTGAGACATCCATGTCAATACGATACGCGCGTCTCAAAAATTTGCAATGACCTTCGCATCGTCGAGCGGCCTGGCAATGAGCGGTGGGGCGCAGCATTGCGCCGGCCTGGATTGGGGAACGCAATGAAGCGCATCTATGTGGTGGGCACCGCAGACACCAAGGGCGAGGAACTCGCGTTCCTGGCGGATGCGATAGCCGCCACAGGCGCCATCGTTTCGCGCGTCGATGTCGGGACGCGTGACGCAACCATCGCCGTGGACATCTCGGCGAAGGACGTTGCCGGCCATCACCCCGGCGGTCGTGACGCGGTGCTCGGCGGCAATGACCGTGGCACCGCGGTCGCCGCCATGGGCGTCGCCTTCGCCCGCTTTGTCCAATCGCGAAACGACATCGCCGCCATGATCGGCATTGGCGGCGGCGGCGGCACCTCGATCATCACGTCGGGCATGCGTGCCCTGCCGCTCGGCCTGCCCAAGATCATGGTCTCGACGCTCGCCTCCGGCGACACCGCTCCCTATGTCGATGTCTCCGACATCGTCATGATGCCGTCGGTGACCGACATGGCTGGGCTGAACCGGCTTTCCCGTGTCGTCTTGCACAACGCGGCCCAGGCCATATCCGGCATGGCGGCACGGCCGGCGCCGCCGGCCGATGGCAAACCGTCGATCGGCCTCACCATGTTCGGCGTCACCACGCCGTGCGTGACCGCCATCGCCGACCAGCTTCGCTCGACCTATGACTGCATGGTTTTCCACGCCACCGGCACCGGCGGCCGCAGCATGGAAAAGCTGGCCGACAGCGGCCTGCTGTCCGGGGTCATCGACATCACCACGACGGAGGTCTGCGACCTCCTGCTCGGCGGCGTGCTGCCGGCGACGGAGGACCGCTTCGGCGCGATCGCCCGCACCGGGCTGCCCTATGTCGGCTCGGTCGGCGCGCTGGACATGGTCAACTTCTGGGCACCTTCGACTATCCCGGAGCACTATCGCGGACGACTGGTGTACGAGCACAATCCGAACGTCACCCTGATGCGCACCACGGCACAGGAATGCCGCGCGATCGGCGAATGGATCGGCGCCAGGCTCGCCCTCTGCGCGGGGCCGGTGCATTTTCTGATTCCGGAAAAAGGCATCTCGGCGCTCGACATCGAAGGCGGTGCTTTCTTCGATCCAGAGGCCGATGCCGTTCTGTTCGAAGCCATCGAGCGCACCATCCCTCCGAACGACATGCGCCGCGTGACACGCCTGCCGCTGCACATCAACGACCTCGAATTCGCCAAGGCCGCGGTTGCGGCCTTTCTCGACATTGCCAGACAGTGAGATCCAGGACATGCCCGCCATACCGCGCAAGGACATACTGAAGAGATTCAGGGCAATGATCGAAAAGGGCGTGCCGATCGTCGGCGGCGGCGCTGGCACCGGCCTGTCGGCCAAGGCAGAGGAGGCCGGCGGGATCGACCTCATCATCATCTACAATTCCGGCCGCTACCGCATGGCCGGGCGTGGCTCGGCCGCCGGACTGCTCGCCTATGGCAATGCCAACGAGATCGTCAAGGAAATGGCCTATGAGGTGCTGCCGGTGGTCAAGAAGACGCCGGTGCTGGCCGGCGTCAACGGCACTGACCCGTTCGTCATCATGCCGCTGCTTCTGGCCGAGCTGAAGGCGATGGGCTTTTCCGGCGTGCAGAACTTTCCCACCATCGGCTTGTTCGACGGTCAGATGCGGCAAAGTTTCGAGGAGACCGGCATGGGTTTCGGGCTCGAGGTCGAGATGATCGCCGAGGCGAACAAAGTTGATCTCCTGACCACGCCCTATGTGTTCAATCCCGACGAGGCCCGCGCCATGACAAAAGCCGGCGCCGATATCGTCGTCGCCCATATGGGGGTGACGACCGGCGGCTCGATCGGCGCCACCTCCGCCAAGTCGCTCGACGACTGCGTTGTCGAGATCGACGCCATCGCCAATGCAGCCCGTTCAGTGCGCAAGGATGTCATCCTGCTTTGCCATGGCGGGCCGATCTCGATGCCGGATGACGCGCGCTATATCCTCGACCGCTGCAAGGGCCTGCACGGCTTCTATGGTGCAAGCTCGATGGAACGACTGCCGGCGGAAGCCGCGATCGCCAAGCAGACGGCCGATTTCAAGGCCGTCACGCTTCATGACCAGAAGAAAAAGAAGGGATGATGAGAGATGACCGACAAGAGCAAGATGTTTGTCTACCCCAAGGACGTCAGCGCCTTCGGCTTCGACTGGGGCAGGCTGGCGCTGACCGTGGCGCCCGAGGTGAATGGCGCAACCCGCTTTTCCGGTGGCGTGGTCGACCTGCCCTCCGGCAAGGGCCACACGCGCCACAACCATCCGGGCGCGGAGGAAATCATCTTCATCATTTCAGGCAACGGCGAGCAGATGGTCGAGGACGAGAAGGGCAATCCGGTGGTCGAGAAGGTCGGCCCCGGCTGCACCATCTACGTGCCCGAAAGCCGCTTTCACTCGACGCTTAACACCGGCGACGGGCCGATGCAGCTTTTCGTCGTCTATTCACCGGCCGGGCCGGAACTGGTGCTGCGCGAACTGCCGGATTTCAGGTTGCTGCCGCCGGGCGACAAATAGTGTTTTCCGGACAGCACCTGCCATCCGCCTATGAAGCGCCACCCCTGTTCCATCCCCGGCCACGGTCGCCGAACATGGCATAGCCGGTGTCGGTCACGGCAACCGTGTCCTCCAGCTTGATGAAGCCGCGCGTCGGGTGAAGCATGGTCGTCTCGATCGACAGCACCATGTTCCTTTCCAGCGGCTTGGCCGCATAGGTGCCTTCATAGGTCACCGGATGGTTGGTCATCAGGAACGGCGCTTCATGCGTGATCAGCCCCATGCCGTGGGCGAAGAAATCCGTATAGGCCGCGACCTTCGAGGCCTTCAGCACGCCCTCGGCGTACGAAATCATATCGCCGCCCAGCGTGCCCGCCCTGACCTTGGAGAACGCCGCCTGCTGCACCGTCTCGACCTCAGCCAGCAGGTCTTCGAGTTCGGCATCCGGTTCGCCCAGAATGCCCATCCGGCAGAGGTCGCCGATATAGCCGTGATAGTTGCCGCCGGAATCGATCGACAGCACCTCGCCCTTCGTCCACGCCTGCGGTGAGGCGGCGCGGTTGTGGCTGGAGCCCAGCGTCAGCAGGCAATATTCGAAATGCGCGCCGCGATTGGTCTCTTCGCGCCGCAGCTGCTCGATGATCTCGGTCTTGGCCGTGCCTTCGCCTGCCCAAGCGATTGTGGCCAGCATGGAATCGGTGATCAGTTCGGAAGCGGTGCGCAGCTTCTCCAGCTCCGCATCGGTCTTGATGGCGCGCATGCTCTCCAGCATGGCTGTCGCATCGATCAGCTTGGCATCCGGCAGCGCCTTGCGGATCAGCGTGTAGGCGTCCGACGGCAGGAAGCTCGGTTCGATGCCGATGCGGGCACCCGTTTTGCCGATCTTCCGCAGGTGCTCGACGGCAAGATTGGCAGCATCGAGCGTGCCCCAGCAGGCGGCGTGCAGGGTCGGTGTCCAGAACGGGTTGTTCTGGTGCTCGGCGCCTTCCATGCGGTTGCCGATATAGGCGGCATGGTCGGGTCCGCCCTTCTCATAGATGACGACAGGCAAATAGCGGCTGTGGCCGATCGCATCCATGGCGGCGAAGAAGATGAACTTGTAGCCGCCCAGCAGATACTGCGTGTTGTGCTTGGAGGTTGCCAGCAGCACATCGATGCCGGCCTCCTCCATCAGCCGGTCGACCCTTGCCTGGTCGAATGGGATATTGCTGACGGCACTCTTGCCCGGAGCAATGTTCATCTCTCTCTCCCTGATTGCCTGAGATCGCCGGCTATTTGCTATCGATCCCTTGGCTGTGGATCAAACCTGCACCATTTTGCTCGTTCTGGTCTAGCCAGAAACACAGGAAATGGCCTGCTTCAATCTCACCATCACGTTATGTCAGCGCATTCAATAAAATCTGGTCCTACCAGATCGATCGAATTGAACCGCTTCCTCCAAACTGGTCCAGCGGACGAAAATTTCAAAGCCAAGCGAGGATGCGCCAATTCCGTCTCTGGCGAAACCCTTGGCAAGGCTCATAATCGCCACCGCAAGGATGCTGGCGGGCTCGCCAGCGTTCGAGGGGATGGCGCACCCGGCCGGGTCGCGGAGAGGACGGAGTTCGATCATGTCAGGTTTCACGATTTCAAGACGCCAGATGCTTGCCAGCTCGGCACTGCTGCTGGCCTCCACCGCCATGCCGACATTCGGCTGGGCGCAAACGCCGAAGAAGGGTGGGCGCCTGGTGCTTGCCGCCGATTCCGAGCCGCGCAACCTCAACCCTGCGATCGTCGCCTCCAACGGCGTCTTCTTCATCTCCAGCAAGATCGTCGAAACGCTGGCTGAAGCCTCCTTCGACGGCAAGGACGGGCTGGCGCCACGGCTGGCCTTGAGCTGGGAAGGCGCTGCCGACGGGCTCTCCGCCACGTTCAAACTGCGCGACGGCGTCAAATGGCATGACGGCAAGCCGTTCACCTCCGCCGATGTCGCCTTCTCGGCGCTGCAGGTCTGGAAGCCGCTGCAGAACCTCGGCCGCACCGTGTTCAAGGATCTCGCCGCTGTCGACACGCCGGATGATCTCACAGCCGTGTTCAAATTCGCCAAGCCGACGCCGTTCCAGTTGATCCGCAACGCGCTGCCGGCGCTGAGCAGCGTCGTGCCGAAGCACATCTACGAGGTGGGCAAGATCGAGGACAACCCGGCCAACAACGCGCCCATCGGCACCGGGCCGTTCAAGTTCGGCGAATACAAGGCCGGCCAGTACTACCGGCTGACGAAGAACGCTGATTACTGGGGCAAGGACGAGCCATATCTCGACGAGATCATCTATCAGGTGCTGCCCGACCGCACGTCGGCGGCGAGCGCACTGGAAGCCGAAGAGATCCAGCTTGCCGCCTTTTCCGCCGTGCCGCTGGCTGACCTCGATCGCATCTCCAAGGTGCCGGGCCTCAAGGTGATCTCCAAGGGCTATGAGGGGCTGACCTATCAGCTCGTCGTCGAGATCAACCATCGCCGCAAGGAGCTCGCCGACCTCAAGGTGCGCCAGGCGATCGCGCATGCCATCGACAAGGATTTCGTCGTCAAGACGGTGTTCCTCGGCTATGCCGCCACCGCCACCGGTCCGGTGCCCAAGAACGATCCGCAATTCTACACCGCCGACGTGCCGACCTATGCCTTCGACGTCACCAAGGCCAACGCGCTGCTCGACGAGGCCGGCTACAAGAAAGGCGCCGACGGCAACCGTTTCTCGCTGAAGCTTTTGCCGGCGCCCTATTTCAACGAGACCAAGCAATTCGGCGACTATCTGCGCCAGGCACTCGCCGCCATCGGCATCGACGCCCAGTTGGTCAACAACGACTCGGCCGCGCACATCAAGGCCGTCTACACCGACCACGCCTTCGACCTGGCCGTCGGCCCGCCCGTGTTCCGCGGCGACCCGGCGATCTCGACCACCATCCTGGTGCAGAGCGGCATTCCCGACGGCGTGCCGTTCTCCAACCAGGGCGGCTACAAGAACGATGCGCTCGATGCGCTCATCGCCAAGGCGTCCGAGACGCTCGACACCGCTGCCCGCACCGACCTCTACAAGGAATTCCAGAAACAGGTGGCCGCCGACCTGCCGCTGATCAACGTCGCCGAATGGAGCTTCATCAGCGTCGCCCGCGACACCGTCGGCAACATCGCCAACAACCCGCGCTGGGCGGTGTCGAACTGGGCGGACACTTATCTGGAATCGTGACACAGTCGCGCGGATGAAAGTTAGCGGCGAAACTGTCGTAGATGCACGGACAGACGTCGAGCTCTACGATACCCCCCTCTGTCCTGCCGGACATCTCCCCCTCATGGGGGGAGATTGGCTGGCCGCGCCGGCCAGGCGCGGCACATTTGTTAGACGGCTCAGTGCCCTGCCATCGAGGCCGCCATGACCCGCGCCCTCATTCTCCTTCGTCGTCGCTTGGTCGGCAGCATTTTCGTGCTGCTGATCGTCGTTGTCGGCACCTTCTTGCTGCTCGAAGCAGCAGCCGGCGATGCGGTCGACGCCTACATCGTCTCGACCGGCGGCGACGCCGGCATGATCGAACTCCTGCGTCATCGCTGGGGCCTCGACCAGTCGGAGCTGACGCGGCTGGCCAACTATCTCTGGGCGCTGCTGCATCTCGATCTCGGCCAGTCGGTGACGTTCTCCCGGCCGATCCGCGACGTGATCCTCGAGCGGCTGCCCACCACGCTGCTGTTGATGGTCAGCGCCACCGCGCTCTCCTTTGGGCTGGGCTCGGCACTCGGCATCTATGCCGGCGCAAGGCCGGGCAGCGTCCGCGACCGCTTTCTGTCGATCGGCTCGCTGGCGCTCTATGCCGTGCCGGGTTTCTGGCTTGGCCTGGTGCTGATCGTCGTCTTTGCCGTCGACCTGCGCTGGTTGCCGATCGGCGGTATCGAGACCCTGGCGTCCGACAAGGCCGGCCTCGACCGCGCCGCCGACATCGCCATCCACCTCGTCCTGCCGGTTTCGGCGCTGGGCTTAATCTATCTGGCACTCTATCTGCGCATGATGCGTGCCGGCATGGCCGAAGTCTGGCGGCAGGATTTTGTGCTGGCCGCCCGCGCCAGGGGGTTGTCGCGCCGCCGCATCGTGCTCGCCCACGTCGCCCGCAACGCACTCTTGCCACTGGTCACCATGCTCGGGCTGCAATCGGCGCAGATGCTTGGCGGCAGCGTCGTCATCGAAAGCGTCTTTTCCGTGCCCGGCCTCGGCCGGCTGGCGCAGGAAGCGGTGGCCGCGCGGGATACCCCGCTGCTGCTCGGGATTATCCTCACCAGCGCCGTCTTGGTCATCGTCATCAACCTGCTCGTCGACATCGCCTATGCCTTTCTCGATCCGCGCGTCGGCGCCGGCGAGGCCGGCGCATGAGCCCGCTCCGCCGTTTTCTGCGCACACCCGAGGCTGTCGCCGGCGCCGTCCTCCTGGCGGCGCTGATTGCCATGGCGCTGTCGGCAGCGCTGCTGTTTCCCGGCGACCCGCAAGCCATCGCCGGACCAGCGCTGCTGCCGCCGTTTCAGGACTGGTCGCTACCGCTCGGCACCGACCGGCTCGGCCGCGACGTGCTGGCCGAGTTGTTCCACGGCGCCCGCACCTCGCTGGCCGTCGGGCTCGCGGCAGCGGCGGCAGCGCTCGCCATCGGCTCTGTCGTTGGCACGCTGGCCGGCTTTGCCGGCGGCCTCGTCGACGAGGTGCTGATGCGCATCACCGACGCTTTCCAGACCGTGCCTAGCTTCCTGCTGGCGCTGGCCTTCGTCAGCATCGTCGGACCGTCGCTCGGCATCGTCGTGATTGCCATCGCGCTCGGCACCTGGACTGGACCGGCGCGTGTGGCGCGCGCCGAAGTCCTCTCCATTCGCGAGCGCGATTATGTTGCCAGCGCCCGCGCCATCGGCATGCATCCGCTGGCGATCGCCTTTCGCGAGGTGCTGCCCAACGCCTTGCCGCCGGTGCTGGCGATGTCATCGGTGATCGTTGCCGCAGCGATCCTCACCGAGGCAGCCTTGTCCTTCCTTGGCCTGGGCGATCCCAACCGCGTCACCTGGGGCGGCATGATCGCCGAAGGCCGTGCCGTGCTGCGCACCGCACCTTTCCTGTCGATCGTCCCGGGCCTAGCGCTGGTGCTGACCGTGCTCGGCGTCTATCTCGCCGGCGAAGGCGTCATCGAGACGACAGCCGTCAGAAGAGGCCTGTCGTGACCACGCTCATTTCTATCCGCGACCTGACGGTGACCTACCGCCGCGACGGCAACGAGGTTGCGGTGCTGAAGACTATCAACCTCGACATCGTCGCTGGTGAACGCCTGGCCATCATCGGCGAAAGCGGTTCGGGCAAGAGCACGCTGGCATTGGCGATTGCCGGACTGTTGCCGCAGTCTGCCAGGGTCGAAGGCCGCATTGACTGGCTTTTGCCATCGTCGCCATCCTCTGGTGCCAAGGCACCCCTCGGCGGCCGAGACATCGGCTTCGTCTTCCAGGATCCGTCCGCCAGCCTCGATCCCGTCATGGCTGTCGGCAAGCAGATCGCGGAAGTGGCATACACCCATCTCGGCCTGACATGGCCGCAGGCGTACGCGAAGGCAAAGAGCTTGCTTGAACGCGTTCGCCTGCCGGACCCCGACTCGGCCCTACGGGCCTTCCCGCATCAACTCTCCGGCGGCCAGAAGCAGCGAGTGGCGATTGCCGCCGCGATTGCGGCGGGTCCGAAATTGCTGATCGCCGACGAGGCGACCAGCGCGCTCGACACCATCGTGCAGGCCGAGATCGTCGCTTTGATCCGGCGGCTGGTGGCCGAGGACGGCATGACGCTGCTGTTCATCAGCCACGACATCGCGCTGGCGGCCGAGCTTGCCGAACGGATTGCCGTATTCCGTCATGGTGAACTGCTCGAGCTCGGAATGACGGCACAGATCGTTGGTGCGCCAACCCAAGCCTATACGCGTACGCTGCTCGATGCCCATATAGGCCTCGACGCGACGCCGCTGCTCAACCGAGCCGGGCTCGACGCATGAGCTTGCTCACGGTTTCCAACCTCACCAAGAGCTACCGTCGCGGSGGCAAGACCATTGCCGCCGTCGACGATGTCTCCTTTCATATCGACCCCGGCGAAACGCTGGCGCTGGCAGGACCGTCCGGCAGCGGCAAATCGACGATCGCGCGGCTGGTGCTGCGGCTGATCGAACCGGATGCAGGCCGTATCGAATTCGAAGGCAATGATTTCCTGGCTTTGAGTGGCGCAGCACTCCGGGCGCGACGCGCCCGCCTGCAGATGGTGTTCCAGGACCCGCTTGCCGCCTTCAACCCGCGCGCCACGGTGGCGCGTGTGCTCGACGACCCCTTGCGTATCCATGGAATCGCCGCCCGCGCCGAGCGCCCGCGCCGCATCGCCGCCTTGCTGGAGCGCGTCGGGCTGACCGCTGATATCGCCCCGCGCGCCATCCATGAAATCTCCGGCGGCCAGCGGCAGCGCGTCGCCATCGCTCGCGCCATCGCGACAAAGCCGTCGCTGATCGTGCTCGACGAAGCGGTGTCGGCGCTCGATGTCTCGGTGCGTGAGCAGATCCTTGAATTGTTGCTCGACCTGCAACGCCAGGAACGGATCGCCTATCTCTTCATTTCACATGATCTCGGCGTCGTCCGGGCGATCGCCCACCGCGTTGTCCTCCTCGAAGCCGGCCAAATTGCCGAGAGCGGCGATGCCCGGACCGTCATCGACGCGCCGCAATCTGCCATTGGCAAGGCTTTGGTGGCGGCTGCGCCAAGATTGAACAGGACCCGAACATGACCCCGAACCGAAGGACCACGCCGGCGAAAAGTGGGATCCGGTTTTCGGAACAAGATCATGGTCAAACAGCAAATCAGGACCCAACATGACCGACCCCGAAGCCAGAGCCGAAAAGCTGTCGCGCGAACTCGATTCCGCCTTTCGCAACCGCGCCGATCTCTATCGTCTGTTCCTCGAAGAACTGACGGGAGAGCTCGGTCCGGAACGAGCCGAAGCGATCATGATCCGCGCCATCCAACAGCGCGGCAAGGAAGTGGCCGCAGCCGCCTTCGCCAGCTTCGGCGCCAACGATGCTCGCGCGATCGGCGAAGCCTTCCTGGCCATCAGCCCTGACGGCGGCCGCATGTATCCAACCGATGTCGAACGAAACGATAACCGCATCGCCTTCAAGGTCAAACGCTGCCCGCTGAAGGATGCCTGGGTCGAGGCCGGCGTCGGCGATGAAAAACTTGCCACGCTCTGCCGTATTGCCGGCGCCTTCGACCGCGGCCTGTTCGAGGCGACGGGCGTGCGTTTCGACAACGTCACCTGGACGCCGGGCCACGGCTCCGGCTGCTGCCACATCGCGCTGACCAACAGGGCCGGCGATCAGGAGGCAGACGATGCTGGACGCGCCTCACCGAACTGAAGGACGTCGGCAACGCCGACGCTGTTCGAAAGAAGCCTGACAAGATGACAGTCGGGCCCTTCCTTGCTCTGATCGGGTGCGCGAATCGGCGGACAACGCCTCATTGAGGGGAGACGACAATGCATGTCGTGACATTGCTGAGGGCCGAGATGTTCGACGTCGAGATCGACGGCAAGCCGGCGTCGATCGCGCAGGCCTTGCCGGACTGGAACCCGCATGACCGGTTCGGCCTGGTGATCGACGATGCGCTTGGTGGCATCGGCGCGACCCATCTGCTGCAGATCGCCATCACCTCGTTCTACGATGTCAAGCCGAGCCGACGCACCGAACTGACCGTCTACCCGGAAATCTATGCCTTCCACATCGGCAAGGGCTTCGGTGCGCACGCGCCCTACGATTTCTGGCCTGCCCGGCGCGAGGTCATCACCTCGCGCGATCACCGCGAGGTTCTCGACGCCATCAATGATCGCGGCATCACCAGGTTGGCCGTTCCCGATCGCCAGCCGCGCGAGGTCGTGCATCGGCCGAAGGAAGTCGATGCGGCGCTCGACCGCATCGCTTCGGCATTCGTCTATAGCCCGTCGGGCCGCGTAGTGGATCCCGATCTGATCATTTCAGGCAACGACAAGCGAACAGAATACAATCCCAACAGCGCCTTGCGGCCTCGCTACACCGACAGCCGGCCCACGTCGGTTTCGACGGCTGCCAAGCCGGTCAAGGAGGTTGATCCGTCCTACCAAGACTGGCTCCGCAAGCGCGAGCACGACTTGACCAGCGAGGAACGCGCCTTCGTCGAACGCCGCCGCCAAGAGTTGAGAAAGGACGGCGTCGTCACCGAATCTTATCGGCGTGTCGATGTCCGCGAAGCCTTGATGCGCCTGGCATCGGCCGGGATCGGTTGAGCCTTCGTTCGATCAGTAGCCGACGGTGAAGCGCTGCCTGACGTGCGCCGGCTTTTCGATCTCGTCGACCATGACGATGGCGTAGTCCTCGAACGAAATGCTGCTGCCCTTGTCCGAAGCAAGAAGCGTGTCCTTGCCGAGGCGGAATTGGCCGGTGCGCTCGCCAGGAATGAACATGGCGGACGGCGACAGGAACGTCCAGTCGAGGTCACCGACGGTCTTCAGCCTGTCCAGGAAGTCGGCGCCCTTCTGCGCTTCAGCCTTGTAGATCGCCGGGAATTCCGGCGTATCGACCAGACGCTTGCCGGGCGCGACTTCGAGACTGCCGGCGCCGCCGACAATGAGATAGCGCTTCAGCCCGGAGGCGCGCACGGCAGCGATCAGCGCGTCGGCGTCACTGTCCAGAAAATGCACGGCGCTGATCACCACATCATGGCCGCGGATCAGGTTGGCGAGACCTTCCTTGTCGAAGACATCGCCCTTCCTGGCTGTCACGCCCGGCAGCGCCGCGATCCTTTCCGGGTTACGGGCAATGCCGGTGACCGTGTGGCCGCGATCGGAGAGCTCCCTGAGAAGGCGCGAACCGACAGCGCCTGATGCGCCGATGAGAGCAACTTTTGCCATGTCTTTTTCCGTTTCCTTGTTGGAGATTGCTGGTGGATGGATCACGCCGCGATGTGGGCGACGAGGTTGTCGAAGCTGCCGAACAATGCATTCGAACCGATGAGCCGAGGCGCATCGTTGCGGATGACCGCCAGAGCAGGCACACCATCGGCATGCAGGCGCTGGAACAGCGCGCGGCCACGGCCGACCAGCTCGCGGTGGGCCGTCATCAGGCCTTCCGTCGGCGCCTTCAGCAGGTCGCCGGCGTCCCTCATGCCGGCGGCGGCGAGCACCTCGGCAACGCCGTCGATCGTCACGATATCGCGGCCGTCGACATAGCGCGCCCGCTGGATCGCCTTCAGCGCGAAGAGCCTACGGCAGGGATCTTCCAGTCCGGCAGCACTGATGCCGAGTGTGGCGGCGTGGGAGTCCAGCAAGGTGCCGCGGACATTGAGGACGTTGTGCTGATAGGCCTGCGTGAACTTCTGTCCGGTGAGCCGTTCGATGCGCTGATCGTTCACCCAGGCGTGGGCGGCAAAACCTTCATCCATCGGACGCGCGCCCGCACCCGAGAACAGGCCGGTCGGCAGCAGCTCGACACGCACGCCGCGGGCCGAGAGCTTGTCCAGCATCGGGGTGGCGCCATAGCACCAGCCGCAGAGGGGATCGAAGAGGTAGGTCACTTCTGAATTGCTCACGATCGCTGCCATCCTGGTGCGGAAAGACCGGCCATCGACCGGTCGAATGTGTTGGCGCATCCATGACAGGCGACAGCCTTGCGATAAACAGCGTCCAATAATACAAACTGTCTGATCTAGTCAGACAAAAGGCTGTCGCCTTGGCCGAACTTCTGAACCTCAATCGTCTTGCCTACTTCACCACGGTGATGGAAACCGGCTCGTTCACCGCAGCGGCTGACCGGCTCGGTGTCGCCAAGGCCGTCGTCAGTCACCAGATCGGCAAGCTCGAGGAGGAACTGGGCGCGACGCTGCTTCAGCGCACCACACGGCGCGTCACGCCGACCGAAGAGGGTCGCCTCTTCTATGATCGCGCGATGATCATCCTGCGCGAGGCTGAGGCGGCCTATGGCGAAATCTCGCACGGAGCGGTCGAGCCGAGCGGAACACTAAGGCTGACCGCGCCACTCGACTATGGCACCAAGATCGTGGCCCCGGTCATGGCCACCTATCTGAAGGCCTATCCGCATATGCGCGTCGAGGCGATCTTCGATGACGCGGTCAGCAATCTGGTGGAGGAGCAGATCGATCTCGGCATCCGCGTCGGCTGGCTAGCCGATTCCTCCAACCAGGCGCGTCGCCTGGGCACGATACGGCAGACCGTGGTGGCGAGCCCCGCCTTCGCGGCAAGCCTGCCGCCCGACGTCAGCCCGCGCCAGGCAAGATCGCTGGCCTGGGTCGGCAACGCCCAATTGCGCGGCATCGGCCAATGGCTGTTTACCAGGGATGGTGAAACAGTGCTGACCGAACTCAATCCGATCATCATGTGCGACAAGAGCCCCGCCGCCCATGCCTGCGTGCTCGCCGGCATCGGACTGGGCGTATTTCCCGACTACAGCGTCAGCGACGATATCGCGGAGGGACGGCTGGTGCCGGTGTTTGCCGACTGGAGCTTGCCCACCGGCGGCATCCATGCCGTCTTTCCGCCGGCCCGGTTCCGGCCAGCCAAGGTGCGCGCCTTCGTCGACTTGCTCGCGGCGGCCGAGAAAAACCGATCGCGCGGCCGCATCATGGCGTGACGCCTATTCGGCGACCTGTTGCAGGACGCTGCAACAGATGGGCAATTTCCGCCGCATGGAAACGTCAGAGACAACTTACATTGATGGGAGAATCGACGGCAAGGCGTCCCAAACGCGCAACGCCCGCCGGCTTTTGGCCTGACGGGCGTTTTGTTGATTTGGTTGCGGGGACAGGCTTAGTCTTATTTGTCCTGCTGCGTCGACTATGGTTCCTTGCGGGGCGCTGAGGGGTTCAGTTCCATGGTCACGGTCAGCCG